>DESZ01000028.1 GCA_002361485.1 Cyanobacteria bacterium UBA3301
TGTACTAATTCTTCTTTGTTCATAATAAAACTCCTTCTTTTGTGTACTCAATCACTATAGCAAAAATTTTGATGATTGCAAGTTTTTTAACGAAATTTAACACTTTTTAACAAATAAAACGTATCTTTAGACGATATTTCGTAACAATTAATACAATTTTAAAGAACAGTTTATAATTTTTTGATAATATATAAGAGCGAGGGAATTATGAAAGAAAGATTTTTACTGTTCATCATAGTGGCATGCCTTACAGGTTTTATTTATATATTCCAAAGTTACACAGCATGGGGACTTGGGATATTAATTCTAATTATGGCTATCTACTCATTATTTACGACAATTGCGACAAAAGTTAAAGCCAGAAAAGAGTTAAAAAACCCCAAGCATCGTGATGAATCATATAAACCTTTTGTGTCAATCATGATACCTGCTCATGATGAGGAATCCGTCATTACAAAAACAATCGAAACCGTTTTCAAACTTGATTACCCTAATTATGAAGTTATTGTTATCGACGACAGGAGTACAGACAATACCGCACGGGTTCTCACGGAGCTTGAACGCCGATATGACGGTAAATTAAAAATACTAATCAGAGATAAATCAGCATTTCCCGGAAAATCAGCGGTATTAAACGATGCACTAAAATTAGCAACAGGCGAAGCAATTTTGGTATTTGATGCGGATGCTGAAATGGCTCCTGACTTTTTAACAAAACTTGTATATGAATTGCAGCCAAAAGATGTCGGAGCCGTTCAGGCAAGGAAAGTAATTAAAAATAAAGATACAAACATTCTAACAAAATGCCAAAATAACGAAATGACAATGGATACTCATTTCCAAATAACAAGGGATGCGGTTAAAGGTGCAGTTGAATTAAGAGGAAACGGTGAACTAATAAAACGCGAAGCCTTGGAAGATATCGGCGGTTGGAATAATTATACAATTACGGATGATTTAGATATGTCTACAAGGCTGCATATAAAAGGCTGGGACGTACGATTTTGTTATGATGCGACGGTTTATGAAGAAGGTATAATGTATCTTATACCGCTATACCGACAAAGACGAAGATGGCTTGAAGGAACAATTCGCAGGTATTTGGAATATTTTGGCGATATATTGACATCTAAAAAAATGTCACTAAGAGTGCGCCTTGATATGATTGCATACATTTCCGAATTCATAATGCCGGCGTGGTTTATTATTGAAATCGTAATATTATTAATGAAGATTATAATAAAAGATGCACCTGCATATATACTGTTTTCATCAATAATAATGGGATGTATAATCGGACTTGGATTTATGCTGGCATGCAGATATTCATTAAGACGTTACGATAAAATGTCAAGAATAGATGCACTGATACAATCGGTATTAACATCTGTTTATTTATTGTTAATATGGTTCCCGCTTGTATTATTTATCGGGACAAAAATTTTATTTATGAAAAAAGATATGAATTGGGGTAAAACCGCACATGGACTGATCCAACATGAACATGCCATACAACGTGCAAAAGCCAAAATAAAACAAGCTAAAGAAGACTTGAAAAAGTTATTAAAAATGTAAGCAAAAAAATTTTTTATATGTTTTTACACAATATCAGGAGAAAATAATAATGACAATGACACTATCAATAGAAGATGTAAAAGAAAAGATAAGAGCTGTGCCAAATTTTCCAAAAAAAGGCATAATCTTCCGTGATATTACAACCGGAATAAAAGATGCGCAAACAATGCAATTTATGATTGATTATTTATGTGATCAATACAAAGACACTAAAATAGATTATATTGCAGGAATTGAAAGCCGAGGTTTTATATTCGGTATGCCTATGGCATACAAAATGAAATGCGGATTCATTCCGATAAGAAAGCCTAACAAATTACCTGCTAAAACAATATCCGAATCATACGGATTGGAATACGGGACAGATACAATAGAAATTCATGAAGACGCAATTGAACCGGGTTCTAATGTGTTAATAGTAGATGACTTACTGGCAACAGGCGGAACTGCAAAAGCTGCATGTTCACTTGTAAAAAAGGTTGGAGGCAATCTTGTCGGTGCGGCTTTTCTCATAGAATTGAATGATTTAAACGGCAGAAAAAAATTAAATGATTGCGGAAAAGTAATTTCTATGCTACAATACTAACATAATAAACTAGGAGATAATATAAAATGAAAAAGATTGCAGTTTTAATGACATTAATGGTTTTGACACAGCTATCAGCAGCTGCTGCAGGTGATAAGGTAAATTATTTCCCTCCTTATTACAATCAACCAAACATTATCAACGGAAAACAAGTAAAATACGCTGAAAAGAAAACTCAAGTTTACAAGCCAAACGGAGACAATTTCTACATTCAAAAATACAATGTGGATGATTTGGAAGAAGCTCCTTGGGTAAACGGCGGTAAAAGAAAATCATCATTCTAAAATTAAAACATAATAAACAGTCATCCGAATTAAGATGGCTGTTTTTATTAGCTTTAAATCAATCTTTATGGAAAAATAAGGTTTATGAATACATATGTAGACGCAGGGACAACATATACAAAAATTATTTCAGATTCGGAATTGTCGGATTTGAAGGCTTTGTATAACAAAAATAACTATAACTACTATATTTCGGATTCACATACATTTAAACTACTTCATCTAAAACCAACAAGTTCATGCGGTCATATGACAGGCGTTGTAAATCAAGAAAACGAAATTATTGCGCTTGCTCGCGGAGCAAAAAAATATGTTGATTTAAATTCGACAGTTTTAGACTTAGGAAGCAGAGATGCTAAATGGATAAGTTTTAAAGACGGAAAATTTCACGACATGGATTGGAACACGTCGTGTGCAAGCTCAACAGGCGCTACCGTAGAAATGTTATTAAAATTCTATGATGTAAAAGTAAAAGATTTAGAATTTACCCCCGAAAAATACAATATAACCTGTGGTATTTTCGGCTTAGAAAAAATTATGGATTCTGTCTCAAAGGGCGAAATGCCTTCTGTTGCAATATCAAAATTCATACATGGAATTGCATACAATGCGTGGAAATTTGCCAAAAAACCTGATAAATTATACTTATCAGGCGGTTTTTGTGAAAATAAATGCTTGGTCGATTCTCTAAAACAATATTGCGATATTGTTCTGCTTGGCAGATTTATATTATGCGAAGGACTTATAAATGAATAATCGCGAGTTTGGTGCTAAGGGGGAAGATTTAGCCTGCGAATATCTAATTAAAAACGGTTACAAGATTATTGCGCGGAATGTGCATTTTTCAAAGTTCTGTGAAATTGACATAATAGCTCAATACAAAAGCAAAACAGTGTTTATTGAAGTAAAAACCAGAAAAACAGATAACTTCGGCACACCACTTGAAGCTATAACAAATACAAAATACTCTAATATAAAAACAGGTGTGCTGTCTTATATAAATGAAAACAAAATTAAACAATACCAAATTGATGCTATTGGTATAACTCTTGAACCGCAAATTAATATTAGACATTTAAAAAACATTTAAAAAAAAGCCCTCATTTTTAATAAATGAGGGCAGCTGAGCAATCAGAAGAGTTGAGGATTTATATTTAAATATTAGCCTTTTAAATTCAAGCTTTCATTACCCTTAGTGCTTAAAATATTTGAAATATATAGCCGATAATGTTAAAAAAAATTGATTTTTTTTACTTTTGAGTGTAAAATATTAAAAAAAAATAAGGAGTTATTATGAAAAAGATTTTAGGACTAAGTGTTGGTATTGCATTAATAGCATGTGCAAATTCTGTCGGAGCATATACATTGTACGAAGCACCAAACGCAGGTAATATGAATTTCTATCCGATGATGCAGCGTCAAATGGAGCAGGAAGAAACACTCGATTTTGTAAACAATCCTGAAGGTTACAAAGAAAAGCGTGAAGCAAAAGACGCCGGTAACAAAATCAGAAATTCGAATTTTAATCCTAACTATACCCCAAATTACGGCGGAGCATTTTTGCATCCGGTTCATCCTGTACAAATGCAATTTACCAAAGATGCTAACGGTAATATAAGAATTCAAGGTATACATTCAAATAACGAGTCCATTATCAATTCAAATAAAACTGAGGAAAAATAATGAAATTGATTATAAAATGGCTTATATTTGCCTTAGTCATTATGGGAACCTGTTATATTCCGGGTATTTCAATAGACAGTTTTTGGTATGCAATACCAATTGCTGCAGTTATTACACTATTGAGCATTTTTGTAAAACCCGTTTTGAAATTTGTTGCAATGCCAATAAATATGCTTACGCTGGGATTTTTTAATCTTATAATAAATATGTGCATATTATACGCGGCATCAGATTTTATCCCGCAATATAAGATTTCAAGTATTCTTAGCGGATTTATAGCATCCGTAATAATAGCAATAGCGTTTGGGATTATTAAAAGAGCATAAATATAACTGAAAAAACATTAAAAAAACACCTGAAAACATGTATAAATGCATGATTTTAGGTGTTTTTTATGCCTAAAAATGCACTTTTTTGTAACAGAATATTAAGATTTTTATATACAAAAATTTTAACATATGATTTAATTTCCAAAATTTATATATATTTTTTATATATCAATTTATAGTAAATTTCTGTAACATTTCTTAACATAAAAAACCCAAAAAGGCAATTATGACAGAAAGAAAAACTTTATATAATTACGAGGACACAAACACAAGGATCAGGACAATGGGTTTCTTACTAGGCGCATTTGGAAAACTTCAAGCAGGAGCAAGAAGACGACAGCTCCAAGCTCAGTTGATGTCTGTACAAACCAGACTGAGACGAGCATCTCGTCAGGTGCAAAACATGGAAAACATGTTGAACCGCCAAGAGAAATCTATGCAAAATGCCATAACTATGCAATCTCAGATTGCAAGTAATAATGCACAGCAAAGCTTGTGGAGCAGCAACATGTCAGCCTATGACGGAAAAGATGCAAGCCAGTTATCAAAAGAAGAACAAGCAGCATATAGTACTGCTCAAGCAATGTTTAATCAACAATTTTCACAGGTTAATACAAGCATTCAAATGCAAGCTGCAATGCAAAAAGAGCAAATTACACAATATTTTGAACAAGTAAGAGAAACACAATTACAAGCTCTTAAAGATGAAGAAGACTTATTACAATCAGAAAAAGATTCATTAGAAACACAACTTCAAATTGCTGATGCTGATTATAAAGCCTGCCAAGATATGGAAAAACAAGATGCCCAAATGCTCAAACCAAACTACACAGGTGGCGGACAATAATAAAAGATTTAATCGCAACAACACGACCCTCGAAAACAAAATTCGAGGGTCTTTTGTTATTGTTAAAATGATACATAGATAATATTATGTGTAGTTCATTTTTTTCCTTTTTGTCTTGAAGCAAAAAGAAAAGTAAGCTATGTGTGGGAAATAATAAAGCTTCCGATAATATTATTTATGAGAAAACATGTTTCAACAATATTAACAACGTGACATAATGCAAAAAATATTGTATAATCAGACTAAAGATATTATTTGAAAGGGAAATATATGAGAGAGTTAGTATCTGAAGGACAAGAAGTTTTAGTTATTCCGCAAGATTTTAAATTCGCAAATAAAGGTGTAGTAACGGAAGTAAACGCAGGCGATTTTACATTAGAAGTTAAATATCCTGCAGATAATATTTTGGAAAACACTTATTGCGAATTTTATACCCAAACAAAATACGGCAAATTGTATTTTGATTCATATGCAAAGGAAATTAACGGTAACAAACTGCTTGTTGCAAGTCCTGCAAAACACAAATTCTTACAAAGACGTCAATACACACGTATCAAATTTATAAACGATCTTGTTATGAATTGTAACGGAAAAGATTATAAGATTACTACTCTTGATATATCTGCCGGCGGTATGAAAATTAAAACATCCGAAAAAATTGACATTGAAGGCTCATATCGTGTTACAATTCCGCTATCTGAAGCGCAAACACTTGATTGCATATATCAACCGATAAGAATTGAAAAATCATCCGAAGGCGGATATGTAATTTCAGGACAATTTGAATACAAAAATAATCATGACAAAATGATTTTAACTCAATATTGTGCAAAACGCAGTGTTGAGATTAAGAATAAATAGGTACAATAAATGAGTCTTGTAAATTTACTTGAACAAAAGACAAACAAAATACTTTTCACAACCCCATCACACGGTCAAAAGAACGGAATATATCCACCGTTAGAAGGTATGTATAGAATTGACATATCTGAAACAGAATACCATAATCCGCAAGAGGCATTAGCTCGCGCACAATTATGGGCACGTTCTGTTTACAACACTTATTCAACGACGTTTTTAACTAACGGTTCAACAAGCGGAATTATTGCTGCTGTTTTATCATGCACACACGTTGGAGATAAAGTACTTATTGCATCTAATGCGCACCCTTGCCATTTTAATGCCGTTCGTCTTGCAGGTGCGAGAGCATTGACTTATGACCCTGACATTGACCCTACTTGGGGAGTACCTTTAGAAACAAGACCGGAAGTAATTGAATATTTCTTAAACAGATACGATATAAAAACTGTTATTATAACTTCACCTACTTATGAAGGTATAATTTCTGATATTGAAGAAATTAAACAAATTTGTGAAAAACATGACACATACTTGATTGTTGATGAAGCGCACGGAGCATTGTATCCTTTCTCGGATAAACTTCCGTTGTCTGCAGTTAATGTTGCGGATTTTACCGTACAATCACTGCATAAAACCGCTGGAGGATTAAATCCGACGGCCTTACTTCATTGCAACTGTGAAGTGGATGTGCGTTCTGCACTGGACATGTTTACAACGACTTCGCCTTCATATCCTTTGCTTGCTTCGATAGAGGAGAATATAGCCTATCTTGATTCTAAAGAAGGCAGAAAAGAATTGGATAACCTGATTAACAGGCTTGATAATATAAGAATGCGCTGTTCAGGATGCGAATTTTTCGGAGATGACCCGACAAAAGTCCTAATAAGAGTTCCCGGAGTTACAGGATATGAATTATCGCAAATGCTGTATGAAGATTTTGGCATAGAAGATGAAAGAACGAACGAAAAGTCAACTATGCTCTTGTGTGGTATTGGTACCGATAATAAAAAACTTGATAAATTACAACACGTATTATCAAAATTATAATATCAGCATGCAATCTCCGTAGCTAAAAAATCTGTATTCACTATCAACAGCATGTCTATAAGCTTTAAAAATAAAATCTTTACCTGCGAATGCACTAACAAGCATTAGTAATGTTGATTTAGGCAAGTGAAAATTTGTCAACAATCTGTCTACGACCTTAAATTCATACGGCGGATAAATAAATAGTTCCGAATGATCTTTGCATTCTTTTATGCAGTTGTACTTTTGGTAAGCGGTTTCAAGCGTTCTGACACTTGTCGTTCCGATAGCAGTCAGGCGTTTACCTTGCGCCTTTGCATTATTAATCTTATCGGCATTTTCTTTTGTTATTTCAAAAGTTTCCGAATGCATTTTATGGTCTAAAATATTTTCGCACTTCACCGGTCTGAATGTACCCAATCCGACATTTAAGGTCACATAGGCAATTTCAACCCCTTTATTTTTAAGTTTTTGGAGTATCTCTTTTGTAAAATGTAACCCCGCAGTCGGCGCAGCAACAGAACCCTCGTCTTTAGCATAAACCGTCTGATATCGTACAGTATCGAATTCTCGCTGCTCTTTGGTTTGAATTTTTCTTTCAATGTAAGGCGGCAGCGGAATATTACCTACTTTATGTAAAATCTCAAACAAATCTCCGCTGTATTGGAGTTCAACAAGCCATTCCCCGTCATCTTCAAGACGTTTTAAAGGAATTGCTTTTAAATCGTCACAAATTGTAATAACCGTATCTGGTTTTACACGTTTTGAAGGCTTTATTAAACAAGACCATAAATTCGAGCCTTCAGATTGTGCTTCCAATAAAAAGACTTCGATTTTAGCCCCTGTATCTTTTGTTCCGAACAAACGCGCAGGAATAACCTTTGTGTCATTCAAAACAAGAATATCATTTTCATCAAAATAATCAATAAAATCAAAAAAATGCTTATCCGTAATTGATTTATCAAAACGATTTAAAACCAACATTCGAGAATTTTCTCTTTTATCTGCAGGCATTTGCGCAATTAAATTTTCAGGTAAATCATAATCAAATTCCGAAATATTCATAATACTAATTGATTTTCTTTGCGTTTTTTAATTCTATATCGTCAACTGCTTCTTTTTTCTTTTCAGCTTCCGCATCAATTTGTTTGTTTATAATAACGGTTTGAATAATTTGAATAACATTACTTGTAATCAAATATAACAAAACCCCTGCAGGAATAGGGATGATTACAAAAGTTGCAATAATCATCAACGGCATAAATGTACCCATCGATTTTTGAATAGCAGCCTGTGTCGGGTCTTGAGAATCAGTTTTAGACATTGCCATCATGATTTTTTGCGAAATAAACATAGTAACCGCAAATAATACTATCAGAATTATTACATCCCAATGCCAAGCTCTGTTAACAGGGACAGTCGGAATAGTTGCAGTCAAAACACCGTCTTGAGCATCACTTCTTGTAAATGTTACTTTTTCATTTTCACGAATATTTGAATTAGTAACAACAACTTCCGCTTTTTCAACCTTCAATAGTTGGCTGAAATCTTTAACTTTCAAATTGCCTAAACTGAAGTTAAGAGTTAAATCTTTCCCCGGTTGGATATCTCCGTCAACTTCCAACGCTTGAGCAGCATCTGAAACTTTAATATTTTTAACTTCTTGTCCGTCTATATAAACAGTAGCAACATTACCTAAAACGAACTTATCCCCCGGAGCAACGCCAAGCTTTCCGTCCTCCGAAATTCCCGCAGTAGCTCTTAATGTAGTTGCCAAACTGTCAACAAACAAAAAATGCTGATTTCCTGCAACTTGTATAAATTGAGGACTAATCAATGCCGAATACAACAAAATGAATATAGGCATTTGAATAAATAACGGCAAACATCCGCCCATAGGATTGAACTTATGTTCTTTATAAAATTCCATAAGCTTTTGCTGCATAACTTGCGGATTTGATTTATATCTGTCTTGAATGGCTTTTAGTTTAGGTTGAAGCGTTTGCATCATTTTCATGGAACGCTGCTGCTCAACATTCAAATGCCATAACGCTAATCTGACAATTATTGTCAGAACAATAATCGCAATACCATAACCGCCTACAAGGTGTGCTAATTTACTTAAAAACCAAATTGTTGCTGATATAAAATCCACTTTCCCTAATCCTCTCTTGTGTAAATCTTTACCTGTAAAAGAGTATTATAAAAATACATTCAAGTCAAGAATGATATAATAAGATGCGTGGAAGCTTTGGCGCATAGAGGCGAAGTCTAAAAACGAAAAGAACTACACATCTGTGCCTCAAGACATCATATAACAAAGCGCGTTTAAATTCGTCTGTTTACACATGATGTAATCATGGAATTCCGACTCACAAAAAAAGACTAACTCTCGTTAGTCTTTTTAAATGGTCGGGATGACATGATTCGAACATGCGACCCCCTCGTCCCAAGCGAGGTGCGCTACCAAGCTGCGCTACATCCCGACGGGGTTCTGTAGTTTGATAATAACTTAAACATAATGACCCGTCAAGTACTATTTTAAATAAATATAATTTAATAATTTAGCACAAAAGAGCTTTACGTGCTATTATAGAGTTATGGTTAGGCTTATAAACAGAAATAATGTTCCGACAATAGCGTCTGTCGTGTATCGTATATTAAAAGTTCAGGAGTGTATGACTTTTATTGCAAACTACAATCATCCTGCACTCGAACAATGTATATACGTCATGTGGCATGCAAACCAATTTTTGGTGCATGGTATCCCAAACAGACCAAACTTAAATATCCTTATAAGTAACTCTCTTGACGGGCAAATTGTTGCAACGGTTTGTGAAAAATGGGGATTTAAGGTAAAGCGTGGTTCTTCAGGCAACAAAGGAGCCGTGTCCTCAACATTGCAACTTATAAACAGCTTAAAAGAAGGGCAAAGTGTTGCCATAATGGTTGACGGCCCAAGGGGACCGTTTCATAAAGTAAAAAAGGGAGCTTTGGTATTAGCCAAAGAATCAGGGATACCAATTGTGCCTGTCCATTGGTATTCGGAGCAAAAAACATTTCGCCGTTTGCCTTCATGGGATAAGATGGCTTCTCCTATAGGTCCATGCAAAATTCTTAACATATATGGCGAGCCGATATATGCAAATGACAAAACCGAACAAGAGTTAGCCGAAGAAATTGAATCAACATTATTAAATTTAGAAAAAAGAGAAAAAGAATTTTATAAAAAAGCAGTAGAGCAAAAATTATGGAGCAAAAAGAAATAAAAATATCTATTCTTCAAATGTCATCCGTTATCGGGGATATAGAAGCAAATATCAATAAGGTAAACAATCTTGTTTTCGACTCATTACCGCAAGATTGCGACATATTAGTTTTGCCCGAAGTATGGACTGTCGGCTGGTCATGCAATAAATTTTTAGATTGCGCGGAAGATATAATAAATAGTCGTTCTGTGAATTTCTTAAAAGAACTTGCTAAAAAATATAATGTAAATATTATAGGCGGCAGTATTATAGAAAACCGCGGAGATAAATATTATAATACGACTCCCGTGATAAATCGCAGCGGGGATTTAGTAACAACATATTCAAAAAATCATCTTTATTCATACTACGGATGTGATGAAGGAAAATATATCACAGTCGGTGATAGTCCTGTTATGGTTGAACTTGACGGAGTCAATTACGGTTTGACGATATGTTATGACATCAGATTTCCTGAAATATACAGAGCATACAGAAAATCCGGTGCTGACATTTTGGTAAACTGTGCTGCCTGGGGTTCAAAAAAACCTATCCCGTGGGAAGTCATGACAAAATCAAGAGCCGTCGAAAATCAATGCTATATGATTGCACTGACTCAATGCGGATACATCGAAAACGGTGAATATAACCTCGGAGAATCAAGAATTATTGATTACAAAGGAGATGAATTATCATATATAAAAGACATCGAAGGGATTTCTACCTGCACAATAAATTTAAGCGAAATGTATGAGTTTAGGGACAAATGCAAAATTTTAAACGATATTAAAGATAATTATGAGGTAAAAGTGTTATGCACAAAATAATTTCAAGCATTTTAGTTATATTGATGGGTATAATGCCTGCAAATGCGTCTTCAATAGCAAGACTTGTCGGCAGCTTAAATATTAATCCGCATGCGGTTTCTGTATGCGTAAAAGATGTACATACTGGCGCAACCGTGTATAAATTAAACGAAAAAGCTCCAATGACACCGGCATCTACGTTAAAGCTTATCTCCTCAATGGCCTCTCGTGATATATTGACAGATGATTATGTATTTTCAACGAAATTATATAAAAGCACAAATAACGACTTATATTTAAAGCTTGGTGCAGACCCTTTTTTAAAAAACGGCGATTTAGATACACTTATAAAAACAGCTAAAAATAAAAATATTACTCCAAAAAATTTCTATATTGATGACACAGTATTTGATAAAATCGAATGGGGTGAAGGTTGGCAATGGGATGACGATTTGAACCCATTAATGCCAAAATTTAGTGCTTACAATATTGACGGTAATTTAGCAAATATTGTTATTACACCTTATGTAAATAATGCAGCTCCTGCTATTTCTGTAAAACCATATTATCCGATAACAATAATGAATCTTGTAAATACAAACATGGGCTCGGCAAATTCTCTAAAAGCAGAGCATAACACTGATATTGCACCAAATATTATTGCGATATCAGGAACTGTCGGAAAAACTGATAATATTAAAATTCCGGTAAACAATACAAGAATATATTTTCGTTTAAGATTGGAAAACGCAATTAAAAATCAAAAACTGGAATATTACAGCCCTATTAAATATGCTAAAACACCTTCCGATAATATATATTTAGCAGATGAAATTACGCACGATATTGATAGCGCTTTAAATGACATATTAAAAAACAGCAATAATATGACAGCTGAGACTCTGTTTAAACTTGCAGGAGCAAAATTCACAAACTCGCAAGGAACATTTGAAAACTCTCAAACTATGCTTAACAATTATTTGTCAAATCTACAAATCAACTCCTCTGATATTAAGATAGTTGACGGGAGCGGAGTGTCAAAAAACAACATAATGACCGCTGAATTTATGACAGAATTTTTAACATCTTTAGCTAAGACGGATAACTATGATATTTTAAAAACCCATCTTCCGACTCCCGGTGAAGGGACTTTAAAAAACAGAATGCTCTATTTTAAGGATAATCTAAGAGCTAAAACAGGAACATTATCCGATACAAGTGCAATAGCAGGTTATATAACCACAAAAAAAGGGAAAACATACGCATTTGATATAATGATAAAAGATGCTAAAACATCTTCTAACGAAAAAAAGAATATTGAAGAACAAATTCTAAGATATATTTATATGAATTAAAGGAATGAATTTATGTACGAACCGGAAGTAACCATTATTACACCAACATACAATATAGTAGAATCAGGTCATGCAGATGATTTTACATTGCTTGTAAACTTAACAGACAGGCAAACATATCAATATATTGAACATTTAATCGTGGATAACAATTCAACAGATGAAACAATTGATTTACTAAAAGATTATAAAAATTCCGGATTTATAAACTTTTATTCCGCACCCGATACAGGCAAATATGATGCTATAAATAAAGGTTTATTAAGAGCGAAAGGCAAATATGTCGCATTTTTAAGCTGCGATGACTTTTATCACGATATAATGGCAATTGAGGATTTGGTTAATGCTATGGAAGAAGAAAATGCAGATTACTGCATTTTTCCGTCATATTGCTCTAATCCTGACGGAAGTGCGTTTTTGTATAATCCGTCAATACTAAATGTTTTTCAAGTGATGCCTTGTCCTCATCAAGCAATGTTTTTTAAACGCGAAGCCTTAGAAAAAATCGGATATTTTGATGCAAAATTTAAAATATTTGCGGACTATGACCTGATATTAAGACTTGTACTCGGAAGGTTTAACGGAATAATGTTTGACAGACCGCTTGTTACATACAGAATGGGAGAACAAGCCGTAAAACATTCCGTTCAGGTTGAAGCTGAATGTAAACATATTTATCACAAGAATCTAAAGCCGTTATATCCTTTAAATGATACCCAAATTGACAGAATGGTAAACATTTCTGAAATTCCGAAGGATTTACTTGACAGACTTGCCGATTATTTTCCGGACAGCAAAGACATGTTCTATGAACGCTATGAACAAATGTATAATATGAGATATCAGGCAGCTGAAGCTCAGCGTGAACAACAAAGACAAAACAGACAATAAAAGAATTTGCAAAAATAAATTGCACGATTATAATTGAAACAGAATAATATAAGAAGGTTAAGGAATATGAGTGAGAAAAAAATAGCAGTATTGGGATGCGGATTGTGGGGCAGAAATGTTGTCCGTAATTTTTATAATTTGAACGCATTGGAAATGGTTTGTGATTTAGATGACGAAAATCTTGCAAAAGTAAAAGCAGAATATCCGAATGTAAAAACAACAAAAGATTTTCATGACATTATAAATAATGATAACGTGATGGGTGTTGTTGTAGTAACCCCGAGCCATACACATTTCAAATTTGTAAAAGCAATGCTTGAAGCCGGCAAACACGTTTATGTTGAAAAACCGATATCAACAGTATCACAAGAAGCCAGAGATTTGGCTGATTTAGCCGACAGTAAAGGGTTGGTGCTGATGGTTGGTCACCTGTTGTTATACCATCCTGCAGTTAATCGTTTAAAAATGATGGTCGAAGAGGGAGAACTTGGCGATATTGTTTATGCACAAAGCGACAGATTAAATATCAATTATTTCAAAAACGACAGAAGTGTAATGTGGGATTTAGCACCTCATGACGTTTCTATGATAAGTTATGTTTTAGGAAAAAATCCTAAACGAGTAATATCAGCTGTCGGATGTTCTTCTGACAAAAATGATATTATGGATATTACTCATTTGACAATTGAAATGGAAGGCGGAGCTATTGCGCAAATTTCAGATAGTTGGATTACACCTAAAAAACATGTTCAGCTACTCGTTCGCGGTACTAAAAAAACTGCTATTATGGATGATACCGTATCTGAAAATAAATTGACTATATATGAAAACTTTAAAGCAGGTTCAAGTGAAGTATTGCAGCCTGATATATTGGAAATAGAACCGTTAAAACTTGAATGCCAGCATTTTATAAACTGTTGTGAAACAGGTAATAAAGCTCGCTCTGACGGAGAAAACGGTTTTATCGTAGTAAGCATTTTAGAAGAAGCGGAAAAGATTATGCTTGGGGAAAGAGCAAAGAATTTGGATAGCGTGGATTTCGCGCTTTCAAGGTCTAAAAAAATATAAGAGGAACTTTAATATGGCAAATTTTGTATCAATAATAAGAATATTTATAGCATTAGCATCGGTATTATTACTATTTTGGCATACAACCGCTTCATATATAACAGCATTTGTATTAGCGGTTATCGCATTTTCATTTGACGGTTTGGACGGATATTTGGCAAGAAAATTCAATGAAGAATCTCCGTTAGGCGCAGTTCTTGACATAATGGGAGATAGAATTGTTGAAAACGCTTTTTGGATTGTACTTGCAATGCTTGGATATTTATCATCGAGTCAGGTCATAAATGCAATTTTCCCTATTATTTGTATTTCCCGCGCATTTACGGTTGACAGTATAAGAAGTGTTGCATTTTCAAAAGGTTATACAGCTTTTGGAAAAACCACAATGCAATCTTCTCCAATCGGTAAATTTATCTGTGCTTCAAGATTTATGAGAATATTATATGCTGTCGCAAAAATAGCAGCCTTCGGATTTTTAATTCTTGCTCACACTCCTGTGATTGAAACTTGGGAACATGTCCAAGTTTTAAATATGACAGGTATAATTTTAGCTTGGATTGCGATTGTACTTTGTGTTGTACGCGGGTTGCCTGTTGTATTTGAAGCAAAAAATGTTATCAAATAGGTTATAGAAATGGCTAAATTAAATATCGTATTATATGAACCCGAAATCCCACAAAATACAGGAAATATAGCAAGACTTTGTGCTTGTTGCGGAGCTTCATTATATTTGGTGGGTAAGCTCGGTTTTTCATTATCAAGTAAGTACACTAAACGCGCAGGTTTAGACTATTGGGACAGCGTTGATTTGCACAAAATTGAATCAATGGACGAATTGTATGAAATGTTCCCTGAAGGTACATTTTATTATCTGACAACAAAAACCGACAAATTATATACGGAAATTGAATTTAAAGATGGCGATTTTATTGTCTTTGGCCCTGAAACAAGAGGTTTACCCGACAAATACGTAAAAGATGAAAACGCGAGAACAATACCTATGAAAAAAGGTCAGCGCAGCTTAAATCTTTCTAATTCTGTTGCAATCGTAGCTTATGAGGCAATAAGGCAAAATGGAATATAAACTACCGCAAAGAAAAGAAATATCTAATAAATCAACATACGGAAAAGTTTTAAATATTGCCGGGTCTGATTATATGCCGGGAGCAGCATATTTATCCAGTGTATCTGCGCTAAAAGTCGGATGCGGATACTGTTTTTTATGTTCAACAGACAAAGTTATAAATGCCGTTGCAGCGCAAACTCAAAATGTTGTTTTTGCTCCGATAAAAGATTTAAAAACTCAAATAGAAAATGCAGATGTAATAGAAATCGGATGCGGATTAGGGCAAAACTCATTATCAAAAAAAATATTTAATGACTTTATCAAATATACTCCGCAGGAAAGACCAATTATCGTAGATGCTGATGGTTTAAATCTAATTTCACAAGACCCTCAAAAGTTTATAAAAAAAGGGTTTAAAAATGTAATTTTTACTCCGCACCCAAAAGAAGCCGCGCGCCTGCTGTATGTTGATGATGTATTAGAAAATATAGAAGAAGCTGCAAAACTTATTTCCGAAAAATATAATTGCGTAACGGTTTTAAAAAAACACAAAACATATATTTATTCACCTAACGGCAGACAATATACAAATACAACAGGTAATAACGCCTTAGCTAAAGCCGGTTCGGGAGATGTATTAACAGGGATAATAGCAGGTTTATGCGCTCAGGGTATGGATTTATTTGAGGCCTCCTGTCTTGGGGTTCATTTGCACGGGTTATGTGCTGATATTGCTATTGAAGAATTGACACAATACTGCGTTATGGCAAATGATTTAATTAATTATTTGCCCAGCGCAATAAAAAAGATATTTGGAAACTAGAATATAAAATTGATATTCTTAGCTTTAGTTTTTGCTTCAATATTTATCGGTGTTGTCGGATTAAAGAAATCTACATTTCTGGAATTTGAAACCTGTTCGGTTATTGGAACCAATTTAACATCTTGCATTGATGCACATTCACTAAAAAATGCACGACTGTTTACCGGTTCGTTTTTAGAAAATTTTGAACATTTTTCAATTACGTTTTTGGGTAACATTGCCCTTAAACAAGTTATTTTCATTTAAAATTTCTCCTTTGCTATATCATATTTCGATAGTCACTATAAAAAAATTGTTCTGACGAATAATTTTATATCCGTCAGAACAATAAAAACCTGTAAAAAAATTTTTTGCTGATTAATTTTGTAATTGTTCTAAAATTTCAAAAGGTCTTTCTGCAACCTTCATTGTTTCAGGGGACAAAATACCTCTTTTTAGTTCTGTAAAGCTTGCATTTTTAGAAGAAAACTTTTTCTTTAAAAATTCATATGCAACTTTTGGGTCACACTTTGAGCCGCAAGTGAATAAATCAACAGCCGCATACCCGAGTTCAGGCCAAGTATGAATAGCCAAATGGCTTTCTGAAATAATTACAACACCTGAAACTCCGTAAGGACTAAACATATGGAAGCACTTTTGAACAATTGTAGCTCCACATTCTAAAGCTGCTTCCATCATATATTTTTCTACCTTATCAATACTGTTTAATGTATTAGGGTCACATTCAAAAAATTCAGCCAACACATGACGACCAAGGTGAACGTCATCTGATGTCGGTAATGTTTCGTTGAATAAGTCTAAATGTGAATATGTTGTCAATTTGTGTTTCTCCTTATTAAATAAATGTATATTTTACAACTATAAAATAATAGTATAAAAAAATAAATTTTGACAGTCTTTTTTTGAAAAAAATCCTTTAAAAACCGCTATTGTACAGTATAAGTCATTTTTTGGAATATTTCAAATATTAAGTTTTGTGAAAGATGTAATAATATGACAAATCTAAGATTTTATTATAAAATCAGAATATGAATAATAAAATATTAGTAATAGACGATGACACTTCAATAAACGAACTAATCAAAGTAAATCTGGAACTCGGGGGATACAACGTCGTTCAGGCATATGACGGAATAAAAGGCTTTGCTCTTGCCAAACAAGAACTACCGTCACTGATTATACTTGACGTTATGATGCCTGAAGTCGACGGTTTTACTGTAGCCAAAAGAGTTCGCGAAAACCCTTCAACAAAAGATGTTCCGATTATTATGCTGACCGCTTTATCGCAGCTTAATGATAAAGCAAACGGATTCAATATAGGAGTTGATGATTATCTGGTAAAACCATTTGAAATAGAAGAACTCTTGATGCGCGTAAAGGCTTTATTAAAAAGAACCCATCAAATCCCGATGTCAGCATCTGTTAAAGACCTGCAAACACTTGGAGAAATAACTCTTTTACCGGAACAATACAGTGTAAGAATCGGAGATAACCAAGCAAAATTAACACCGATAGAATTTGATATTTTTAATTTACTGTTTCAAAATCACGGAAACATGGTATCTTCAGCTAAACTGTTAAAAGATATTTGGGGATACTCGCCTGATGATGATATTGAAACAATTAGAGTACACATCCGCCATTTACGTTCAAAAATCGATAAAATATCAAACGGCAAAAAATATATTGAAACAATTTATGGCGGCGGTTATAAGTTAAACATATAAGGTTATAAATTGAGCAAATTAAATTTTAAAGGGAGTTGGAGAAGTTATCAAAAAAGAATACTTGATGATTTATCATTTCATTTAAGAGATGATAAGCTTCATATTGTTGCAGCTCCGGGAGCAGGAAAAACAACGTTAGGTATAGAAGTAATATCAAAGCTTAATCAGGCAACACTGATACTATGTCCGACAAATACAATAAAAAATCAATGGAAAGAAAGAATATGCTCAGCTTTTTTAAATGCTGAAGATTATGATATTGTATCAACCGACTTGAGAAATCCTGAATACATAACTGTTACAACTTATCAAGCATTATTAGCTTCATTTTGCGGACAAAAAGAAGACGAGACAAATACTAATACTTACGATGAAGAAGCTGAAATTAGCGAAGAAGATGCAGAATCCATATCAAATTCAAAAAGATTTAACAGTAAGAAAGCCGATGAAATAATAAAAATTTTAAAAGATGCAAATATTACAGTTTTATGTTTCGATGAAGCGCACCATTTACGCAACGAATGGTGGAAAGCTTTAATCTATTTAAACGAAAATCTTGCGCCCAAACAAACTCTGGCACTAACCGCGACTCCGCCTTACGATGCAAACATAAACGAATGGAACAGATACGAAGAACTTTGCGGCGAAATTGATGAAGTAATATCTATACCCGAACTTGTTAAAAACGAGGATTTATGCCCACATCAAGACTTTATATACTATTCATTGCTAAAAGACTCCGAAAAAGAACTTATAAAAAAACAAAATGCTAATATTAAAACATTTATGGATGAATTGAATGCCGACTCAAATTTAATATCACATCTGACTTCAGCCACATTTCTTAATGAACCTAAATCATACACCGAACAGATTTTTGATGATCCGGATTTTTATGTATCTGTTGCTTCATTTTTAAAAATGAATAATCAAAAAATCAATCCGAAGTTTTTATCATTATTCAATGCAAAGGAACATGAACTGCCAAAATTCACCCAAGAAGAAGCAAAGAAATTTTTAAACGGCTTATTATACAGCCATTGCGAAGAATTTGCGCAAATAGAAGAAAAACTTGAGCACTACAGAAATCGGGCAAAACTTCTCGGACTTGTTTATAACAAACGAATTGTTTTAGGCGATAATGTTAAAATTCAGCGAAAAATTTCGGGTTCAATTGCTAAAATTGATTCTATAGAAGAAATTACAGAACTTGAATACAATTCTCTATCAACATCTTTGCGAATGGTTATACTTGCGGATTTGATTAAGCTTAACGATACTGATTCAGACAGTTTAGGCGTTGTCCCGATTTGGAAACGCTTAAAAAATAAATTCCGACAAATCCCGATTGGGGTTCTTTGCGGCTCTTTGATTTTACTGTCCAAAAGTTCAGAACAAAACTTTAAGCTACATGTAAAAGAAAATGACCTGACTGAGGACAGTCTTACTGTTTCAAGTTTTAATCAAGATGAAGCCTATATAAAAATTACCCCCAAAGAAAGTGCAAAAAATAAAATTGTCGGCATAATAACAGAAATGTTTAATAAAGGTGAAATAAATATTCTAATCGGCACACAAGCCCTGCTTGGAGAAGGTTGGGATGCTCCTTCTATTAATTCTCTAATTTTATCAAGCACAGTAAGTTCTTATATGTTGTCAAACCAAATGCGCGGACGTGCTATAAGAATTGATAAAAACAACCCTGATAAAATTTCAAATATATGGCATTTGGCTTCAATTGCTTTACCTGAAAAAACAAATATTTTTGAAGAAATCTTTTCCGAATCATCAACAAACCTTGATGAAGAAGCAAAAATGAACGCGCTTATGCACGATATTGTAAGCCTAGAAAAACGTTTTGAAGGCTATGAAGCCCCGTCCTATTTTGATAAACACGAAATAGTAAGCGGGATAGACAGAGTTAAACCAAAAGATTTTTACCATAATATTGAAAAATTTGGAGAAAATGCTTTCAAAGACTTTAATAAGTCAACAAGAGAACTTGCGCTAAACAGAAGCCAAACAAAACAATGGTGGAATGATGCGCTGTACCTTGGCTATGGTAACGGGCAACAAACAATGACAACAGGGGTTGAAGCAGAAAAATTAACGGTGAACACATTGAAATACACAAGTTATAAGGAAATGCTATTTTCAACATTTACGACATTTTTGTTTGTATTGGCCTCTGTAATCTATTCAGGCGGATTTAATTGGGGGATAATTGGAATAATTTTACTTGTATTTTTAATCGTATGCGCAAACATATATCTTAAATACTTAAAAACAGGCACAATAGCAGGCGTAATGAAACAAATTGCTATTGTACATTTGGAAGCATTAGCCTCTCAAGATTTGATACGTTCATCACTAAAGCGAGTTGGCCTGACAGTTCAAGAAACTTTAGAAGGAATCTATGTAAGCTGTAAAAATCTTCCGACTGAAGAAAACAATTTGTTTATCAAATGTATTCAAGAGTTTCTAAACCCGATAGAAAATCCGCGCTACCTCTTAATAAGAACAAACAGACTGGGGAAAGTAATTAACCAAACAGACTACTTCTCAATTCCCGCGATACTTTCTAATAATAAAAAGTGTGTAGATATTTTTGCAAAACTTTGGGAAAAATATATCGGCGGAAGCTATAAAATCGTTTATACAAGGAATTTAGAAGGCAGAATGACTTTACTGCAAGCAAGAAAAAATTCTTTTTCAGCAACCAAAAGACCAAAATCCAAAAGACTTTCAAAATGGCAATAAATAAAACAGGGAGTGAAAATCCTCAAAAACTTGCCCTCTCCCGATGGTAGAGGGTAAACATAGAAACAGGAAGTGATAAATCATCACTTCCTGTCTTTTAATTAATACTATATCAAAATTATTAAGCTTCAGCAGGAGCTTCTGTTTCAGCAGGAGCAACTTCTTCAGCTTTAGCTTCTTCAGCAGGCGCTGCAGCTTCTTCTTCGGCTTTAGCTTTTGCCTCAGCTTCAGCAGCTGCTTTTGCTTCTTCTTCAGCTTGTTTTTTAGCCAATGCTTTTTTAGAAAGTTTTACGGTTTCTTTCTTTTGATAATCTAATGTACCGTCTTCTTTACAATGTTTGATTAAGTATTGAACACGTTCTGTAGGTTGAGCACCTTTTTTAATCCAATCCAATGCCGCAGTTTTATCAAATTGCATAACTTTAGTTTTCGGATTGTAGTGACCCAATTCTTGAACAGGTTTACCATCTCTTTTGCTTGTAGAATTAACAACAACGATTCTGTATGAAGGTTGTTTCTTAGCACCTAATCTTTTTAATCTGATTTTTAACATTTTTACTTCCTTATATTTTAATTTACTAACGAAATCGACATCCAAACCGCCGCTTGTTCGGGTATCTGAACCGTTGTAAAGAGGAATTACTTCGGCTGTATTTCTATTTAAACACAAATATAATTTTCTTGCAATAGCCACTAAAATTAGAGAAAATTCGACGTCAAATTGTTACACTATTTGTATAAGTTGCTTTTATTTATGTTTTAGTGTAGAATTTTATTGATAATTCGGTAGAAATAAGAGGATTTAAACATGACAACCACATTAAAAAAAGAAAAAGAAAATTTAGTCAGTATTAACATGACAATACCGGCTAAAGAAGCTTCATCGGCTTATGACTTAGCTGCAAGCAGAATTTCACAACATATCAACATTAATGGATTCAGAAAAGGAAAAGCTCCTAAATCTGTTGTTGAAAGACATGTCGGAGTTGACAGAATTCAACAGGAAGCTTTGGAAATGCTTTTACCAAGATACATTACTAAAGCAATTAATGATAACAAATTAGATACAATTACTCAGCCTGCAGTTACAAATTATAATTTTGAACCGGGTAAAGATGTTGAAGTTACATTTGAAGTAGAAACAAGACCGGAAGTTACTATTGGAACATACAAGAATTTAGACTTAAAAGCAGAAATTATGCCTGAAGATAAATCAGCATTTGATAACGCATTAAACGGATTTTTAACACAACATTCATCATTGGAATTGGTTTTAGACAGACCTTCAAATAATACTGATATCGTTGTATTTGACTTTGACGGTACTTGCAACGGCGAAAAAATTCAAGGCGGAAGTGCAAAGGGTTATGCTCTTGATTTAGGTCATTCTAATTTTATTCCGGGATTTGCTGAACAATTAGTAGGACACAATATCAAGGATGAATTCGAAATTGCTGTTACATTCCCGTCTGATTACCATGATGAAAAATTAAAAGGTCAAGAAGCAAAATTCTCAATTAAAATGAATGAAATTAAACAAAGAGTTCTTCCTGAATTAACAGATGAATTTGTAAAAAGTTCATCAAGATTTTCAACTGTTGATGAATTAAAGGCTGATATTCAAAACTATCTTGATAATCAAAGAGAAAGTATGAAAAGAACAAGTGCAGAAAATGCAATTTTCAAATCATTAATTGATTCAACATCAGTTGACATTCCTCAATCAATGATTAACAGAGAAGTTAACGCGTTACGCGGAGATTATCAACAAAGATTATCAGCTCAAGGTGTAGATTGGAATAAATTCATCCAATCACAAGGCGGAGAAAGCAACTTTAATGCAAACCTTGTTAACGATGCTAAGGCAAGGATTAAAAATTCATTAATAATTGATAAAATTTCTAAGGAAGAAAATATTTCAGTACAACAATCTGATTTTTCAGGAAAATTATCTCAATTGAGCGCGGCTTACGGCGCATCGCCTGAACAAATTGTTAAACAGTTCGGAAATAACCCTAACTTCTTGAATTCTTTATCACAACAGATTATTAACGAAAAAGTAAGAAACTTCTTAATTGATAATAACAAGTTCGAATATGTTGAAGTTGAACCTAAAAAAGAAGAAGTTAGTGCATAATTGTATACAATACAAGGCGGCATATTTTTATGCCGCCCCTGATATATAAAATAAGAAAGGGAAAATTATGAGTTTTGTACCTGTAGTTATAGAACAATCAAGCAGAGGAGAAAGATCATTTGATATATTCTCCAGATTATTAAGAGAAAGAATTATATTTTTGGGAACACAAATCGATGATATGGTAGCTAATTTGGTAGTTGCTCAATTATTGTTATTAGATAGTGAAAATCCTGAAAAAGATATTATGCTATATATCAATTCACCGGGCGGCAGTGTTACTGCAGGATTTGCAATATATGACACAATGCAGCATATAAGAGCTGATGTTTCAACAATTTGTTTAGGTCAAGCAGCTTCTATGGGTGCATTTTTGCTATCATCAGGAACTAAGGGGAAAAGATTAGCATTACCTCACTCAAGAGTGCTTATCCACCAACCATTAGGCGGAGCACAAGGTCAAGCAACAGATATTGAAATCCAAGCTGCAGAAATTATAAGAATCAAGAAATCATTAAATGAAATTCTTGCGTCTAATACAGGCCAATCAATCAAGAAGATTGAAAAAGATACAGATAGAGATTATATCATGACTCCTCAAGAAGCTTTAGAATACGGTATGATTGATAAAGTCGTATCTCGTGACGAAATAAAATAGAATTGTAAAAAAATCCCAATTGGAGAAAATAATGCCAAAACATGACGATGACAAATTAAAATGTTCATTTTGCGGTAAAACGCAAGATCAGGTCAAAAAGCTAATTGCAGGGCCTGAAGTATATATATGTGATGAATGCGTTGAATTATGCAACGAAATTTTGGATGAAGAATTTTTCGAATCAAAAGACAAAGAATCTTCAGCTGAAGGCGAAAATATTGAAAAATCAGAAAAGCCTATTCCAAAACCGCACGAAATTAAAGCATATTTAGACCAATACATTGTAGGTCAGGATGATGCAAAAAAAGTGTTGGCAGTTGCGGTATACAATCATTATAAACGCTTACGTCACAATTCCGACGATAAAGACGGTATCGAAATACAGAAATCAAATATTTTGTTAGTAGGTCCGACCGGTTCAGGAAAAACTTTGTTAGCTCAAACATTAGCAAAAATGCTTGACGTACCTTTTGCGGTTGCTGATGCAACGACATTAACAGAAGCAGGCTATGTCGGTGATGATGTAGAAAATATATTGTTGCGTTTATATCAGAATGCAGAATTTGACTCATCAAAAGCTGAACGAGGAATAATCTATATCGACGAAATTGATAAAATTTCAAGAAAATCAGAAAGCACTTCAATCACTCGTGATGTTTCAGGTGAGGGTGTTCAGCAGGCTTTATTAAAAATGATAGAAGGCACTGTTGCGCACGTTCCTCCGCAAGGCGGAAGAAAGCATCCGCATCAGGAATTTATTGAAGTAAATACAAAGAACATCCTATTCATTTGCGGCGGCGCGTTTGTAGGTTTGGAAAAAATTGTTGATGCAAGAGCAGGCGTAGGAAACGCAGTGGGCTTTGGCACGGCATCATTATCACAAGCCGAAAAGGATGCTAATGCGTTGAAGCTTTTGAAGAAATTACAACCGGAAGACTTATTAAAATTCGGTTTAATACCTGAATTTATCGGTCGTATTCCTGTATATGCCGTATTGGATCAGTTAAATGAAAAGACATTAAAAATGATTTTAACCGAGCCAAAAGATGCGATTCTAAAACAGTACAAAGCATTATTGGATATGGACGGTGTTGATTTGGAATTTGAGCCTGAAGCTGTTGATTTGATAGCAAAAGAAGCAATTAAACGAAAAACAGGCGCAAGAGCTTTGCGTTCTATCGTTGAAGAAATCATGTTAGATGTTATGTATGATGTTCCGACAAAAGAAAATATTGATAAATTTGTAGTAACGGCTGATATGGTTAAAAACAGAAAGAACGCAGAAATTGTTCAGCTTCCGACTAAAAAAGACGAAGAAATAACAGCATAAATATAAAACTACATACAAAAAGACCGCGGATTTGTTCCGCGGTTTTTTCATGTTAAAATATCTTTAAGTATTAAGGAGTAGTGAAAAATGTTAAAAGGCCCATTTTTGGACAGGAATTGGATGGCGCAAAATCCTAATTATGAAACTTCTGATATAGTAATGCTGGGACTTCCGTTTGACGGAACAGTATCATATCGTTCGGGTTCAAGGTTTGCACCTGAACAAATAAGGCTTGCAAGCTGGGGTTTGGAAGAATATTCACCTGTATTTGACAAAGAATTGGCGGATGTCAATTTTCATGATGTCGGGGATTTGGAATTTCCTTTGGGAAATACATACGCATCTTTAGATATGATACGCGAAAATGTCGAACAAATTTATAAAGAGGGCAAACGTGTTTTTGGTATAGGCGGAGAACATTTGGTAACATTACCTGAAATTCAGGCTATATCAAAATTTTACAATGACTTTGCCATTATACATTTTGACGCTCATACTGATTTAAGGGAAGAATATTTAGGGGAAGAGATGTCACATTCTGCGGTTATTCGTCATTGTTCAAAGATAGTAGGCGCAGATAATATCAAACAAATCGGAATCCGCTCGGGAATGAAAGAAGAATGGGAATTTATGAAAAAGCACAACACTTTATGCCATAAATTTTCGGATATAGACTGCATAAAAAGTAAACCCGTTTTTGTAACAGTTGATTTGGATTGCCTTGATACGTCAATAATGCCGGGAACAGGAACTCCTGAAGCAGGCGGAATGACATTTAAAGAATTAAACGAGTGGTTTAAATATTTGAAAGATTTTAATATAATCGGTGCTGATGTTGTAGAACTTGCACCTGATTATGATTCAAGCGGTGCATCAACCGCAGTAGCAACGAAGGTTATTCGTGAATTATTAATGGCTATGTAAGGGTAAAAATGGAAATATTAGAAAGAATTAATTTTCTAAAAGACGAAATAAATAAATCAAACTATGAGTACTATGTTAACGAAAATCCGTATTTGACTGATTTTGAATATGACAGTCTGTTTGCGGAATTAAAAGAACTGGAAGAAAAATATCCGATGTTCCGCACTCCTGATTCCCCGACTCAAAGAGTCGGTTCGGTAAGTGAGAAATTTTTCCCGCACAAACATAAATATCGTTTATACAGTTTAGATAATTCATACAATGCGGAAGATTTAGAAAAATGGTATGAAAGAGTTTGCAAAGAGTATAATAAAGAATTAGAGCTTGTTTGCGAACTAAAAATTGACGGACTTGCAATTGCTTTAACCTATGAAAACGGGATATTCGTGCGCGGAGTAACCAGAGGCGACGGTGTTACGGGCGAAGACATAACCCAAAATCTAAAAACGATTAAAGCTATTCCTCTAAAACTTTTTGAGCCAAAGAATTTAGAAGTTCGCGGTGAAATCTACATGCCCAAAAGTTCGTTTGAAAAACTTAACCAAGAAGCTTTACAAAATGGGGATAAAGTTTTTGCTAATCCTCGTAATGCAGCAAGCGGTTCTTTGCGCCAATTAGACAGTACAATTACGGCAAAACGTGATTTATCAATGTTTACATATACGGCAATTTTTGAAGACGAAACCGATAAAACATTTAAAACTCATTACGACAGTATTCAAAGATTGAAAGAACTCGGCTTTAAAGTCAATCCGAATATAAGACTTGTAAAAAATATAAAAGAGGTAATCGAATACTTGCATGAATGGGATTCAAAACGGTTTGAGCTTGATTATGCAACAGACGGTGTTGTAATTAAAGTAAATGATATTGCAATACAAAAGGATTTAGGCTACACAGCGCGTGCCCCAAAATGGGCTACCGCATTCAAATTCCCGCCGGAAGAAGTTAAAACAAAACTACTTGATATTGAATTAAATACGGGAAAAACAGGAGTTGTCACACCTGTGGCTGTTTTAGAGCCTGTTCAGCTTGCAGGTTCAACGGTTTCAAGAGCAAGCTTACACAATTTTGACGAAATAAAACGCCTCGACATCCGAATAGGGGACGACGTTCTTATTATGAAGGCAGCAGAAATTATACCTAAAGTAATCAAAGTTGTAGAATCAGATAAACACAACTCGTTACCTCAATATCAGCCCCCGACTAAATGTCCGTCATGCGGTGCTGATTTGATAGAAAAAGAGGGTCAGGTAGGCTTATACTGTTCCAATCCTGATTGCGAAAGTTTGATGTGCGCAAAAATCGAATATTGGGCAAGCAAAGAAGCCATGGATATAGATAAAGTCGGTCCGTCAGTTATTCAACAATTATATGAAAAGAAGATGATTTCAAACCCTGTAGATTTGTATAAATTACTGCCGCAGGATTTTATGATGCTTGATTTGATTCAAGAAAAATCAGCTTCAAATATTTATGTATCCATACAGGAGAGCAAAACAAGGCCGCTTAACAGGCTTGTTACGGCATTAGGGATTCGCCATGTGGGGAAGGAAACTGCGGATATTTTAACAGGAGAATTCCCTTCAATAGAGGATTTGAAAAATGCTACATTAGAACAATTATCACAAGTTGAAGGTATCGGCGGAATTATAGCGCAATCGATATATGATTATTTCCATAATGAAAATAATCTGAAATTGCTTGATGAATTAAAAGAGCTTGGCATAAACCCGAGCGCAAAAGCAAGCAAAGTATCCGACAAATTATCTGGAAAAACATTTGTATTAACAGGGACTTTAGAAAATATGACAAGAGATGAAGCTTCCGAAATAATAAAATCACATGGCGGAAAAACATCATCTTCAGTATCTAAAAAGACTGATTATGTACTTGCAGGAACAAATGCCGGATCAAAATTAGACAAAGCACAAAATTTAGGTGTTATAATATTGACAGAAAATGATTTTCTTGAAATGATAAAGTAAAAGGTTAGGATTGTATGAAAATAATAAAAATTGACGGTTTTAGCGGATTATTAACTGCAGCATTTATCGGATGTTGCTTATTTGCGGGATTTGTAATTTTTCCGGGGTATGTTTCGATGCACTATTGGAACAAGTATTTGGTTAATCTGCTTGAATTCCCTCAATTAAGCTTATTCCAAGGAGTATTGCTTTGGGGAATAATATTTAGCATATATTATATTGTCAGCAAAGGAAATCTTCCGGTTTCATTTCAAAATCCTCAAGAATTAAGTGATGCTGAATTAAATATGATAATGAAAAACGCTAAAATTCATTCAAAAATGTATAAAAAAAGCGCGCTTATAAATAAATCCGACAAATTTATAAAAACATTAAATCGCAATCCGTATGGCGAAGATAAACAAATTTCAATAAATCAATCATCAGATAACAATGATGAAGATAAAAAAATATCTAATTTAAAATAAAGGAGTATTATTATGAAAAAGAGTATTGTTTTAGGGATAGTATTATCTGCATTTATTATTGCACCGTTTGCAACAAACGCCGCACCTGATACACAAAATTGCCAAAGAGGTTTCTTATCAACTTCATATTCAACAGAAAAAGAAGTTTCACCTGACACGGTAGAAGTTTCTATTGCAGTAAAAACCGAGGATAAAAAATCAATGCAAGAAGCTTCACGCAAAAATAAAGAGATTTCAAACAAAGTATATGAATACTTGAAATCAAACATAAATACAGCAAACGGAGACTATATTAAAACTTCAAACTACAATGCAACACCTGTTTATACATACAATAACGGAAAAAGATTTTTTGATAAGTACGAAGTGTCCAATAACATTATCGTTCACACAAAATCAATAGATAAAATATCATCTCTAATAGATAAATCCATAGCTTTTGGCGCAACAAACGTTAACAGTCTAAATTTTAGTCTTTCAAACAAAGATGCGCAATGTGCTGAATTATTGTCAAAAGCAGGGAAGCAAATCAAATCAAGAGCAGATGTTGTAGCATCATCTGTAGGAACTACAGTGACAGGTATAAAAGAAATACGAACATCTTGTTCTCTAAATCAAAGACGTGTATCATACGGATATGCAAATATGAAATTAATGCGTTCAAATTCCATAGCAGAAGATGCCGCGGTACCTGAAGCAGCTACAAATATTGAATCAGGCAACATAACAATTTATGCAAATGTTGATGCGGATTTTTATGTAAAATAAGAAAGCAATTAAATGGGAGAGTCAAAAACACTAATCCTTATAGACGGACATGCATTGGCGTTTAGAGAGTACTATGCTCTTGAAAGAACGTCAATGCAAACTTCTGACGGGATTCCTACCTGGGGAGTTTATGGATTTTTTAAAGCGATTTTTGATTTGCTAAAAAATAAGGATATAAACGCTGATGCAATAGGGGTAGCTTTTGACGTATCACACCACACATTCAGAACTGAAAAATACGTTGAATACAAAGCCAACAGAGAAGCTATGCCTGACCCTATGCGTATTCAGATGGAATTAATTTATGAAGGACTAAAAGCATTCAGCATTCCTATTTATACAAAAGAAGGATTTGAAGCCGACGATGTTATCGGAACAATTTCAAAACGCGCTTGTGAATTAGGACATAAGGTTCTGATTTTGACAGGCGACCAAGATTCTTTCCAGCTAATAGATAAAGAAGGATGTACGAAAGTTATTATTCCTTCAAAAGGTGAATTAAAAGAATACGATTGGAATGCCGTACACGAAAAGCTCGGCATTTATCCGAATCAAGTTATAGATTATAAAGCGCTTCGCGGAGATACATCAGATAATATTCCCGGGATAAAAGGAATCGGCGAAAAAACGGCAGTAAAACTATTGGAAGAATTTGGCACCGTTGATAATGTTCTGGCCAACGCAGATTCAATCAGCGGAAATTCAATAAGAGAAAAGGTAAAATCAGGTATTGAAATCGCACAATTAAGCAAATACCTTGCTACAATTGTTCGTGATGTTGATATAAATTTCGATTTTGAAAAAACAAATATTGAGTTACCTGATATAACAAGGGTTACAGAATTTTTGCGCAAAATGCAATTCTACAGTTTCTTGAAAAACATTGAACAAATTCTAAAAACTTTTGCAAAAAATGACATTGAGACCATAAAAGCTCAGCCAAAAGAAGAAAGCATTATTCCTCAAAATTCTAACGGACAATTGGGTTTGTTTGCTCAAGCAGTTCAAGCAAAAGTTAATCAAGTCGAGCTTAATTATACGGGGAAACTTGTTACGGATACTCAAGATTTGGATTTGCTGACAGAAAAGATTAAAAATTCAAACATTATTGCAATAAAATACAGCGCAGACATAATAAACGCGGTTAATTACAATTTATACGGACTCGCAATAGCAATTAATCCGGATTACAAATATCTCAATAAATTAGAAATTTCTGAAACTAATTCAAAAACAGAGATTTATTATATTCCGTTTACGCACAATATATCTAATCCGCTTGAGCAAAAAGAAGTTCTAAACAAATTAAAAACAGTTTTAGAAGACGAAAATATTAAAAAAATTACTCATAACACAAAAGATTTTAAAAATATTCTAAAAGGTTTTGCCGTCAATATATCAGGGGTCGTTTTTGATACAATGCTTGCAGGATATATTAAAGATTCATCCGCATCAACAGAATTTGACATTCAGTGTATGGAAAAGATTAATCATATTTTACCAAGTATTGTTTCCGATAATAAAAAGCTAAAATTTTGCGACTATGAAATCGAAACAGCAAAGAATTATGTATTTGATTCAATGGCAAGCCTTTTTGAATTAACAAAATACTGGAATAATACTTTAGATGAAAAAGAATATAAAATACTTTCAGATATTGAAATTCCATTATCTTATGTTTTATCCGATATGGAAACCTGCGGGGTTTCAATTGATAATACATACCTAAACACTCTGACTTCAGAATTGAATAACAATTTAACAAATCTTGAAGGAAGAATATATGATTTGGCGGGCGAACCTTTTAATATAAATTCTCCCAAACAAGTCGGAGAAATACTTTTTGAAAAACTCGGTCTAAAATCCGCTAAAAAGCGAGGAAAATCAAAAAATTCAACAAGTGCGGAAGTTTTACAATTTTTAGCCCAAGACCATGAAATTGCCGAACTTATACTTGAATACCGCAAATATTCAAAATTAAAATCAACATACACAGAAGCTTTGCCTGCACTAATCGAACCAAAAGACGGAAAAATTCACACAACATATAATCAAACCGTAACCACAACAGGCAGATTGTCTTCATCTAATCCTAATTTGCAAAACATTCCGATAAGAACACCTGAAGGAAACAAAATTAGACAAGCCTTTGTTCCAAAAGACAGAGAAAATTACCTGATAATGTCAGCTGACTATTCTCAAATTGAATTAAGATTATTAGCACACGTTTCTCAAGACGAACATCTTATAGATGCTTTTAAATCAGGTATAGACGTACACACTCTTACCGCCTCAAAAGTTTTTGATGTACCGGTCAATGAAGTTACAAAAGAAATGCGCTATAAATCAAAAGCGGTAAATTTTGGCATAGTCTACGGGCAAAGCAAATACGGACTCGCAAAAGCACTAAAGATTAACCCTGAAGATGCGGAAAGATTCATTAATAAATATTTTAAAACATATCCTAAAATTAAACTCTATATGGAAAGTATGGTTGATTTTGTAGAAAAAGAAGGCTATGTTGAAACTATTTTTGGACGCAAAAGATACTTGGAAAATGAAATCAACAGTCCAAACGGAATGATAAGAGAATTTGCAAAACGCGCAGCAATTAATCATCCTATGCAAGGTTCGGCATCAGATTTAATAAAAATCGCAATGATTGATTTTGCAAATAAATTAAAAACTAATAATTTAAAATCAAAAATGATAATGCAGGTTCACGACGAACTTGTTGTAGAAGTAGAAAAAACAGAACTTGAAACAGTTAAAAAACTTGTTTTGGAATCTATGGAATTGGGGCAACCGTTAAGGGTTCCGCTCTTAATCGATATTAATACGGGGGAAACATGGCAAGAATCATAATAATTCTTTCATTATTTTTAATATTACCTATATGCGTTTATGCAGATAATGTGGGGCAAGATTTAAGCACGCTTATATCTTCTCAAAATGTTAAATTTGAAGACTGTACAAAGGTTTTTAATGTAGATAACGTAACTTTGTTTTATCAAACAATTGCCGCCATAAATGCAAACAGATTTACTATTGATGAAATACAATCAAAATCTGGATATATTCTTTTTACAGCCGTAAATAAGAAATTTTTAGCAGCAATAACTAATGTAAATACTAATCAGGCGATGTTAAGAATTACCCCTGCAGACAATAATTACTATTTTCAACCGGGGATAATTTCAAATATACACAAGTATATTGACCTAAATAAATCAAAAAAAGTTACAAACATTAATTTTAATTAGTATATTTATATTTTAATAGTATAATCATAAATGATGAGGGATATAGAATATGCAAAATGTTATAGAAAGAAAACAAATAAAAAATATAGATTTCAACTGTGATTTGGCACAGAGCTTCGGCATATACAAAAACAGCAAAGAGTATGATTTACTTGATTATGCAAGTTCTGTTAATATCTCATGCGGTTTCCATGCTGGCGACCCTTTGGCTATTAAAGAAGCTTTGCTTGCCGCAAAAGAAAGAAATATAGTTATTGGTGCGCATATTGGTTATAACGATATCCAAGGCTTTGGTTATAAGCCTATGGATTTGGACGAAAGCGAACTTGAAGCACTTGTTATGTACCAAGTCGGTGCATTAATGACATTTGCTAAAGCATACAATATGGAAATAGAACATGTCAGACCGCACGGGGCAATGTATAGAAAAGCCTCAGAAGATTTTGAAACCTCAAGAATTATTGCCAGAGCAATAAAAAAATGTTCTCAATGGCTTGTATATTACGGTGCAGCAGGAGAAAATCTTTCTAATGTCGCAGAGGAAGAAAACATTCAAGTTGCACACGAAGTTCATTTGGAAAAGATATACGACCAACAGGGGAATATAGACTTCACCGCTCGTGATTTAGAAAATACGGAAATTTCTATTCAAAGATTGAAAGATTTACTTCAAAATTCAAGAGTTGCAAATAATGCCGGCGGGAAAACTATTGTTAAAGCTGACACTATACATTTTTCCAATAAAATATCAAACGCAAAAGAATTGATGTCCCAAGCCGTAGAAATAACAACTCCATTACCATTCAATTACATTAAAGCAATGAAATCAGGATGGGTCGACTAGCAAGCAGAAATAGCGAAGGATTAGTATGAAAAATATAAAAATGCCAAAACAAATAGGATGGTTAATACCCGGATTACAGGTAAAAAGATGGTTTGCCCTGACTTTTATCGGTACGGTACTAATGACTTTAGGAATATTAATCTTATTTGATATAAAACCTGTATATTATACGATGCAATTTATCAGCACTATAGCAACCAAAATTTCAACACAATGGTTAGCCTTCGGTATAGTAATGATTGGTGCTGCATTATTTTTCAAAGGTTGGCAAAAAACTAATTTATCAATGCTTGATATGGAATATTCAAGAGATAACGATAAATTATTAGAAAATTTATATCGCAGACGTAAATTAAACCATGGTCCTCGTATTGTTGCTATCGGAGGCGGTACAGGCTTATCAATGTTGTTGGGCGGAATAAAAAATATCACCAATAACATCACTGCCATTGTCAGCGTCGGAGATGACGGAGGAAGTTCCGGAAGATTACGAGAAGAACTTGATATATTACCTCCGGGAGATATTCGTCACTGCATGACAGCATTGGCAGATGATGAAAACCTTGTCAACGATTTATTCAAATACCGTTTTAATAATGGTGAAGGACTGGAAGGACACAGCTTCGGAAACCTGTTTTTAACCGCTATGTGCGCAATTACGGGCGATATGGCATCTGCAGTTAAAGCTTCCGCTAATGTATTATCAATTCGTGGGAGAGTATTACCTGCGACATTAGATGATATGAAACTTGCTGCAGAAATGGAAGACGGCAGAATTATCCACGGCGAATCGAACATTCCGGAGGCAAAGGGGAAAATTATCCGTTTATTTTCTGAGCCTTCTGACTGCAAGGCTCTGCCTGAAGTAATAGCGGCGATTAAAGATGCCGAGCTTATTATACTTGGGCCGGGGAGTCTTTATACCAGCGTTATACCAAACTTATTAATTAAAGAAATTTCCGAAGAAGTTTCAAAATCAAATGCAAAAAAAATATATGTTTGTAATATTATGACGCAACCGGGAGAAACTGACGGATATTCTGTTTGCGACCACATTAATGCACTTATTAAACACGCAAATGTTGATAATTTGCTTGATGCAGTGTTAGTAAACGATAATCTGCCAACAGAATCTTTTGCTAAGTATGAAGCACAAGGACAGTATCCGGTAAATTTAGACACCGATAAAATAAAGAAACTCGGAATTGATATTTATGCAAAAAATCTTATTGAGCCAAACAAAGAAGGTCTTATAAGACACAGCTCAAACAAAGTTGCCCGAGCTATATACTGTTGGTTTAGAAAAGGAAATAAATAGTTTCATGTCAAAAATAACAACAAGAACCCTGAAAAAATATAAAGATAACAATGAAAAATTTTCTATGTTGACGGCTTATGACTACTCAACCGCCAAATATATTGATCAAGCGGGAATTGATGTCATTTTGATTGGTGACAGTCTTGCGATGACGGCATTAGGCTATGAAAATACCAATCAGGTTGGTGTTGAAGAAATGAGTATATTTACCAAAGCTGTTGCGAAAGGTGCAAATAATGCAATGGTAGTAACTGATATGCCGTTTATGAGTTATACAATTGATATTCCGTCCGCATTAACCAATATTGGCAACATGGTTAAAAACGGAGCAAATGCTGTTAAACTTGAAGGATGCAATGACTATATCGAAAAATTGATAGAATGCTGTGTAAATATGGGAGTACCCGTTATGGGTCATATCGGCTTTACTCCGCAAAGTCAAAACGTTATAGGCGGACATATAATCCAAGGTAAAACCGAGGATGCCGCAAACGAATTATTAAAACAGGCAAAAAAATTGGAAAAAGCAGGAGCTTTTTCGATAGTTTTAGAAATGGTACCTGAAAATGTTGCAAAAAACATCACCGAAAACATATCAATACCGACAATTTCTTGCGGTGCAGGCAGGTATTGCGACGGTTTCGTGATGGTTTGTGACGATTTATTTGGCAAATTTGACGATTTTACTCCTAAATTTGCAAGAAAATACGGAAATATGAAAGAGCTTATAACAAAATGCGCAACTAATTATATTTCAGACATAAAAAACGGAAGTTACCCTAACGAAAATGAGGTTTATTAAAATGCTATTACATACGATAAAAGAAGTAAGAGAACAAGTTAAAGAATGGAAAAAAGAAGGCTTGACGGTTGGTTTGGTTCCGACAATGGGAGCATTGCATAACGGTCATTTAAGCCTTATAAAAAAAGCGGTTGAAAAATGCGATAAAGTTGTTGTTTCGGTTTTTGTAAACCCGATACAATTTTGTCCGGGCGAAGATTTAGACAAATATCCGAGAACACTTGAAGCTGATACAAAATTATGTAATGATGCAGGCGTTTCAATTGTATTTGCGCCTTCACCTTCAGAAATGTACGGGCAATCGGAAATGAGAACAAATGACTTCTTAACTTATGTAATTCCTCCGTTCTTCTATGTTAATAAACTTTGCGGAAAATCAAGAGTCGGGCATTTTGACGGAGTTTGTACTGTGGTAAATAAGCTGTTTAATATTGTGCAGCCTGATTTTGCATTTTTTGGTCAAAAGGATGCGCAGCAACTAATAATTATCAAAAAAATGGTTAAAGACTTGAATATTCCTGTTGATATAGTTCCTTGCCCGATTGTAAGAGAGGAATCAGGACTTGCATTGAGTTCCAGAAACAAATATTTATCTGAAGAAGATAAAAAAGAAGCTCTTGTTTTATCAAAAATTTTAAATAACATAAAAGACTGCTATAAAAAAGGAATAACAGATGTTGAAGCGCTTAAGGAAACAGCATTTCAATTTTTAACAGACAAGCACGAACTTGAATATTTGGAATTACTTGATTGCGAAGATTTGGAAGAAAAGAAAATTGCTGACAATAATACCAGAGTATTTATAGCATGCAAAGTCGGCGGAGTAAGATTGATTGATAATATACTACTTGGAGAATAATAATTACCCTTCGAGTAACCTTTTACTTTCCTTTATTAAAAACTCCTTCCCCGGAGTCATTTCTATAAAATCCCAAGGTAATTCTTTATCATAAGAATAATTTTCGGTTGCATAATAATCTAAATTCAAATTTAAATCCTTTGCGGCACGTCTGTATGCACCGAGTTTACCGCCATATTCATAAACCTTTATAAGAAATTCAGTCAGTTTTGAATCACCGCGGGAAAGAACAGCCTGATAATAATCCCATTTAGGACTCGTTACAGTTGATTGAATACCCAATTTATGCAGCTCTTTTTTTAAGAAATTTGATTTTTTCTCCAATGATTTTTCATCCTCTCTGCCAAACCACTGGAACGGAGTATGAGCTTTTGGGACAAACGTTGAAAACCCGAATGATACATCAAACCCCTTATATTTCGATTTTATTTTTGACGCTAAATTGATAATTTCTTGTATATCTTCAACCGTTTCAGTCGGAAGCCCGAGCATCCCGTAAAATTTTATTCCTTTTAAGCCACAATCTACAGCTACATCAAGTGCCTCAAAAATTTGTTTTTCTGATAAGTTTTTATTTATAAGCTTTCTTAATCTTTCACTGCCTGCTTCAATTGCAAGAGTAAGATTTTTTTGCCCTGCATCAACAAGAGTTTGTACAATTTCTTTTTTAAAGGAATCAACCCTCAAAGAAGATACCCCGAGTTCTATATTTTCTCCGCCTTTTATCTTTGAATGAATATAGCGACAAATCTTTTCAAAATCAGGGTGTGCAGTAACTTGCGCTCCTAACAAAGCCAATTTATTTGTATATTTCAGTCCTAAATCAATCGCATAAATTATTTCTTCATAAGGAACAAATCGTATAGGAAGATTTATGTATGATGCCAAACAAAATCCGCATCTGTTTGCACAGCCGCGCTCTACTTCCGCTATAAATGTATTTTTAAAAAATGAATTTTCACTGATAACAGGAGTATATATACATTCAGAAAGCTTTTTGGTAGCTTTCACAACGGTTCTTGAAAAATTCGGGACATAAACTCCGTTTGTTTCGGATAGTATTTTTAGCTTTTCATTTTTTGATAAATTCTTATTTTTTATACACAAATTTATCGCTTCAGTATTTACATCTTCCCCGTCACCTATTACAAAAAAGTCAAAAAAGTTTTTGTACGGCTCGGGATTAGAAGTTATAACAGGTCCTCCCGCATAAATAAGAGGATAATCTTCCCCTCTGTCATTTGACAAAAACGGGATATTGTATTTTTCAAAAAATTTAAAAACAGACAAATAATCAAAATCAAAAGATATTGAAAAAGCAATTAAATTTACATCTGAAAACATTATATCAGTAGTTTTTGTATCATTATAAACTCTTTCTACATTTATGCCTTCTTCAGAATCAATAGCTTTAAAAAGCCACATATACCCTAATGAAGATAGCGCAAAAGATTCCGGACCGGGGAAAACAAACCACATATTATAATCCTCGCGCTTACCCAAGATTCTGTCATATAGATATATGTCATTATTCATTATTTTCCCCGATATTTTCAAGTTCTTTAGCATTTATCGGCTGCAAGTACAATTCATCAAATAATACACACACAGTCGCCGCAATAGCAGGGGAAAGAATTACGCCCCAAACACCCAAAAACTGCTCGGAAACAAATAAGGCTACTAAAATCGTAATCGGATGCAATGACATGAATTTGCCGAACAAAAACGGTCTTATCATGTAATTGGAAATTTGTTGAACAGCAAGGAACAACGCTATCGCAATAACAATCTTTATCCATCCCAGCGGAAAAGCAATCATTACAATTACGGCAACAGCAATTGAAGGTCCCAAAACAGGAATAATTTCACAAATACCCGATATCAAACCTAATAATACAGGATAATCAATTCCCAAAATTGCACAAACGACAGCTACCATAACGCCTACGGCAATCATTGACAATAACTGTGCTCTGATATAATTGCCGACTTTTGTTGTTATGTCATGCAAAATAGAATCTGCTTTTTCTTTTATATTGGGCGGAAAAAACTCTAAAAATTTTGCCTTTAAATAATCTTTATCAACCATTATGTAATATACAAACATGGCTAATGCCAATAACACAAAGCAAGTTTGGAATAATGACATTGTAAAGTTTATAGAATTATTAACAATACTTTGAGCAATATCAGTAGAAGAATTTAACAAATTATCCATCGGGACAAGTTCAGTTACTTTGTAACCGAAAATACTTGCCTTAACAACCATATTATATAGTGCCAAGATTTTTTGAGGTAATATAGAAATCAACAATTCAATTTCTTTTACTCCCATTATTACAATAGGCAATATTAAAGCAAATAACACCAATATAACTATTGATAAAACAATAAAAGAAGCTCCCGCCCTTGTCCTTATCCTTTTTTGAAGATTATTAACAAACGGGTTAAATGCTGCAGCAAAAACAAATGATGCAAATAAAAGCATTAATAATCCGACAATTTTTGGGATTACCGCTAAAAATGCAATTATAAGAATAGTAAATATCGCCGTTTTTACATTTAATAATCGTTTAATCACATATTCTCCTTTTTACAAATTATAGCATAATTATTTTTCTTGATGTGAAATATTTTTTCTATTATAATAAACCTGTGTATATAAAAAACAAACAAGGCAAATAGTATGGATATATTTTCAATATTTACAATGATGGGGGGATTGGCTTTCTTTTTATACGGAATGATAGTAATGTCGTCCGGTTTGGAAAGAATAGCAGGCGGGAAGATGGAAAAATTACTTGAACAGTTAACATCTAATCCGCTAAAAGGACTATTGTTAGGCGCAGGAATGACAATAGCTATTCAAAGTTCATCAGCCGTAACTGTTATGCTTGTCGGCTTTGTAAACTCCGGCATAATGAAGTTATCACAAACAGTAGCCATAATAATCGGGTCAAACGTAGGCACTACGGTAACTTCATGGATATTAAGTTTATCAGGAATTCAAAGTACAAACTTTTTCTTGCGGATGTTAAAACCTGAATCATTTTCGCCTATATTGGCATTAGTCGGTGTAATAATGCTAATGAGCACAAACAGTAACTTTTCAAGGAGAAAACCTGTCGGGACTTTTCTGCTGGGATTCTCAATTTTAATGTTTGGCATGGGCTTGATGTCTTCATCTATGGCACCTTTAGCAAATGACCCGAATTTTGCAAATATTTTGACATTATTTAAAAACCCGCTATTCGGCTTATTAGTCGGATTGGTTGTAACAATGATAATCCAAAGTTCTGCGGCTTCAGTTGGTATGTTGCAGGCTCTATCTATGACAGGAAGTATCTCTTATGCTGTAGCTGCACCAATTATTGCAGGTCAACATATCGGAACCTGTATTACCGCAGTTTTATCAAGTATCGGAGTAAACACAAATGCAAAACGCGTTGCTGCAGTGCATGTAGCATTTAATGTTTTGGGAGCATGTATATTCTTTATAGCACTTGGCATTGTTTCAAAGTTGTTTGGTAATTTCATACAACAATCCGCAAATCCTTTCGGTATAGCGGTTGTTCATACCATTTTCAGTATTCTGGCCGCATTTTGTTTATTCCCGTTCAGGAAATACTTGGAAAAAATTTCTTATGTTGTTGTTAAAGACACTCAAGAAGAAAAAGAAGTTATACTTGACGAACGTTTATTATTAACACCGTCAATCGCAATCGCACAATGCTACAGAACGACAGGTGATATGGCAAAATTAACAAGAGAAGTTCTTGTAATGTCTGTCAGAATGTTAAAACATTACAATCCTAAAGTCGCAGAAATAATAAATAAACACGAAGTTAGAATTGATAAATATCAAGATGTATTGGAAGGCTTCCTGCAAAAGCTTTCGGGTAAAGACCTTAACGATGAAGATTCCAATAAAATTTCGCAGCTTATACTGTCAATTTCAGATTTTGAAAAAATTGCAGACCATGCAATTCATATATTACATATAGCAGATCAAATGCACAGAAAAGAATGGACTTTTTCGTCAGATACCGTTGAAGAGTTAAAAAAAGTTGTTAATGCGGTAAAAGAAATATTTGACAAAACTGTCAGCGCATTTGTTTATAATGATGTTTATATGGCGCATGAAATTGAACCTTTTGAACAAGTTATAGATGATATTGCTTATGTTGCAAAGAAAAATCATATTCGCCGAGTTAAGCAAGAGAAAGTTCACATCAAACGTAATTTTGCATATGCTGAAGTTTTAAATGATTTAGAAAGAATCTCGGACCATTGTTCAAATATTTCAACTAACTTAATTCAATCGACAAACGCCTCTATGCAGCGTCATGAATTAAAAAATAAACTTAAAGCGGAAGATACTTCAGAATTTGCAGCACAAATTGAAGAATTTAAAAAACAATATTCTTTAGATTTAATTTCAAAATAAGAGGGTAATATGGCAATTAACACATTAGAAAAAAGCGAATATAAATTAGAAAAAACGTATCAGGTTTCCGTTTTTGAGCAAGACGTAAACCATTCTATAAAACCTGCATCTTTACTAAATTTATTGCAAGACATAGCTTCCTGCAATATTGATAATACTAATTATTCGAATCCCGCTCTCAACGAACAAAATCTGGGATGGTTTTTAGTCAGATACAGAATAGAATTTGATAAATATCCGACAGGCTTGAATGATATAGTGTTAAAGACAGAGAATCGAGGGGTACAGAAGCTTTCCGCATATCGTGATTTTGAGGCGTTTACCATTACCGGAGAGCGAATATTGAGAGCTACGACTTCATGGCTGATGGTTAATCTTGACACAAAATCGCTTGTAAATATAGAACAAAAATTCCCAAACTTCTTTCATTTTGAAAAGCGTGAAGACGATTTGGAGTTGAAAAAATTAAGAACTTTACAAGAATGGAATTGTGAAAAAACATTCCATGTTCGCTATGAAGATTTGGATATGAACGGACATGTCAATAACACAGTTTACATTTCTTGGGCAATAGAAGCTCTTGGGTTTGACTTTTTAACAACACACAAAATAAAAAATATCGACATATACTACAAACACGAAGTACGTTACGGCGATGACATTATATCATACGTAAAACTTAACCCTGAAGAAAAAACAACAGAACACATGATAAAAAATTCACAAACAGGGGACGAAGTTTGTTTGATTAAATTTGAATGGGTATAAATTTTATTGGCAAAAAACTAGCCCTGCCAACAATAAATGCTACTGTTCTCAGATTTTACAAAGTTATTCTTTTTGTAAAAATTTAGCACACTATCACTTTTAATCGGACGCGCTTCCAATCTGTAATAAATATCTTTTAATCCGTCTAAAAGGGCAGTTCCTGTACATTTATATTTGCTGCACGGATTAAATATCGACTCAGGATTTGCTTGAATAAATTGGATAAATGCTTTACCGTTTTCTTCTTCCGTAACTTCTGTTAACGCAAGTATTTTTTGATAATCTAAATTTTTAAAATTTGATTTTTGAGTTGTAATGGCATAAAAGTGCGTTTTATCATAAACACCATCTAAACAAAAATTCGCATCATCATAGATATTTTGGACAAATAAACCCTGCTCCCAATTTTCCGAAACACATTTCAATGCATCTAAATCCCCATCATTATAAATATCAAGCTCTACAAAAGAAACATCCGTGTCCGAGTAGCTCATAAGTTTAGAAGCAAGTTCTTTAACTGTCGGTCTGTATGATTTCTGTAATGCGCAAAAATTCACCTTTGGCTCAAAAGAAATTCTCATATTCACTTTAAATTGCCTAAAAATAATTTTTGCTATATACATTTAATCTTTTTGCGATAAAATAAAAGAGTACTTAATGGAAGTGTATAGTAAAACGTGTTAAGAAAGAACACGAGAAAGAAAGGGTATTTTATGAAACCTGAAACAAAAAGTTTCCAATTGGAAATAGGCGGAAAAACCGTCACTATTGAAACAGGGAAATATGCTCAATCAACAAACGGTTCTGTTACGGTAAGATGTGGTGATACAATGTTATTTGTACACTGTGTTGTTTCAAAAGAACCAAGAGTCGGCATAGACTTTTTCCCGTTATTGATTGATTATGAAGAAAGAATGTCTGCAATCGGAAGAATCCCCGGCGGATATAATCGTTCCGAAGGGAAAGCAAGCGATAAAGCAATATTGGTATCTCGTTTAATCGACAGACCAATCAGACCGCTTTTCCCGAAAGGTTACAGAAATGATATTCAAATCGTTGCACAATTATTCAGCTATGATCAAGAAAATCAACCTGACACATTGGCAATGTTAGGTGCATCTTGTGCTTTGATGTTATCAGGCGCACCGTTTGAAGGACCTATCGGAGCAGTCAGAGTATCTCGCGATGAAAGCGGTAATTTCATTGCAAACCCTACACATAAACAAGCTCACGAATCTGATTTAGATATCGTTGTAGCAGGTACTCACGATTCTGTTATTATGGTTGAAGCAGGATGTAAGTTCGTAACGGAAGATGATATTATGAACGCTGTTGAATTTGCACAAGGCGAAATCAGAAAACAATGTGATGCTCAAGTTGAATTTGCAAAACAATGCGGAGTAACAAAAGAAGAATTTACAAATCCTTATGATACTTCAAGAATAGCTCAAATCATAGAAGAAACAGCACACGATATGATTTTTGATGCTTATCATAATTTTGACAGAGAATATCGTCAAAATAAATTGGAAGAAGCTAAAAAACTTGTTAAAGAAAAAATTGATGCACTTCCTGAAGATGACTATATTAAACAAATCATTGAAGAAACAGGCATTGACTTTGTAGCAGAAGAATTCAAAGCAGCAGAAAAACACATCATGCGTGCTATGATTTTGGATGAAGGCGTCAGAGCTGACGGAAGAAAGCCAAACGAAGTTCGTCCTATTTGGTGCGAAGTTGGTGTCATTCCAAGAGCACACGGTTCTGCGGTATTTACAAGAGGTCAAACTCAAATACTTTCAGTTGCGACTTTAGCTGGTCCTGCAATGAAACAAGAACTTGACGGGGTTGATCCGCAAACCGAAAAAACATATATGCACAAATACATCTTCCCTGGATTTTCAGTAGGTGAAGTAAAACCTTTAAGAGGTCCCGGAAGACGAGAAGTAGGACACGGTAATTTGGCAGAAAGAGCAAATATTCCTGCCCTGCCAAGTACTGAAGAATTCGGATATACAATCAGAGTAACTTCTGACGTTTTAGAATCCAACGGTTCTACATCAATGGGTTCAACTTGCGGCTCTTCAATGGCATTGATGAATGCAGGTGTTCCCGTTAAATGTATGATTGGCGGTGTTGCTATGGGTATGATTAAAGAAGAAGGATATGAACCTGTTGTATTAACCGATATTCAAGGTATTGAAGACTTCTTAGGCGATATGGACTTTAAAGTAACGGGTAATGATGACGGTATTACCGCTTTGCAAATGGATATGAAGGCAAAAGGTATTCCAAATGAAACATTACGCAGAGCTTTATTCCAAGCAAAAGAAGGCAGATTACATATTTTAGGTAAAATGAGAGAAGTAATTACAGAACCTGCAAAAGAATTATCACCGTTTGCACCAAGCATTACAACTATGACAATTCCAACTGAAGATATCGGCGCAGTAATCGGGCCAGGCGGTAAACAAATAAGAGAAATTATTGATGCTTCAGGCGCTGAAATCGATATACAAGATTCAGGGCTGGTAACTATTACATCTAATGATCAAGAAGGTGCTAAAATTGCAATTAAAATGATTAAAGATATCACCTTCAAACCTGAAGTTGGTATGGTAATTAAAGGTAAAGTCGTAAGAATTATACCTATCGGTGCATTTGTCGAATTAGGCGGCGGCAAAGACGGTATGATTCATATTTCTCAAGTTTGCAACGAAAGAATCGAAACTATTGAACCGCATTTAAATATCGGGGATGAAGTTATCGTTAAAGTTGTAAAAATTGATGAAAAAGGCAGAGTCAACCTGACATTAAAAGGTGTAACGGAAGAAGATAAAGCTAATTGTATAAATTAGTAAAATAATAAGTATAAAAAACAGCACAGCATATTATGCGGTGCTGTTTTTTATTATTCATATTTATGTTATAATCATAAACAAGCAGGGAGAAAAAATAATGAGCGATGTAATAACAATCGGCAGTGCCACAATGGACGTTTTTGTAGAATGTGATGATGCGAGTATAGTATCAGTAAGACTAAAAGACCGTTCAACTGATTTTATGAGTTATCCGTACGGCGCAAAACTGGAAATAGCCGACTTTGACACTCAAGTCGGAGGGGGCGGGGTCAATACCGCCACAAACTTTGCTAACTTGGGTTTTTCAACAAGCGCAATATTTAAAGTCGGAGATGATATATATTCTCAAGGGCTTTTTGACTTTTTCAGAGATAAAAAAGTAAATCTAAAATCCGTTATTCAGGACAAAACCGATACAACAGGATTTTCAATTATTCTTACAAGTTTTGAAGGGGACAGAACAGTTTTAGCGCATCGCGGTGCAAATGCTCATATAAAAAAATCTGAAATTGATTTTGAGTCAATAAAGAATGCAAAGCTTTTATATATTGCGCCTTTAAACGGCGATAGCAACAAAGTTCTTGATGATATAGTAAAATATGCAAAAGAACACGACACCAACGTTTGTTTCAACGCAGGCACAACAGGAATAAAAAAAGGATTTAAATACCTTGAAAAAATTTTAAAACTTGCGGATGTCGTTGTTATGAATAAGGAAGAAGCCTCTATGGCAACAGGAATTACCCTTAGACAGGATACGAAAGAAGAGAAGTTTTCAAACGAACTTGTTCACCCTGATTTAAAAGAAATGTTTAAAAAATTAAAGGTTTCCGATTACCAAATCATCGTAATAACAGACGGCAAACACGGAGCTTATGCATATAACGGGAAACAATATTTTTATTGTCCTCCGTTTGACGGGCCTGTTACTTCAACACTTGGAGCTGGAGACGCTTTTGCATCAACATTTTGTGCTTCTATAGCGAAATGGGGTATCGATATTGAAAAAGCACTTCGTGCCGGTTCAATAAATTCAGCAGGAGTAGTTTCAGTTTTTGGCGCGACACAAGGACTTTTGAATTTTGATGAAATTTCTAAAAAGATGGATGAAACTCCTGATTTTAAAGTCATTATAGAAAATGCATAATAAAAAATGAACTTTTTATTTTTCAATTCGTTATACCAATGTAGATTGAATAGGAGAAACGAATTATGACAGAAGAAAAAAAAGTAGAAGAATGCACAACTGACAGACACGAATGCAAATGTCAAAAGATTTTGACTAAATTTTTACTTGATACCATTTCGGTATTTTTAGGAGTTCTATTGGCATTATTGGTATTACGCGGATTAACAGCACCAAAATTCGGGCCTTGCCCTTGCGGGATGAAACGAGGCTGCCCGATGATGGAACGCAGATTACCGCCTCCAATGCACAAAGCAAAAGATTTTAGAGCAATAAGAATGCATAAAGATCACCCGCAATTTGGTCAAAGAAAAGATGCTTACAGAGAAAATTTAAAACCTGATTTTGAAAGACAAGTTCCTCAAAAACCTCAAAAATAAAAAATACGCAAAAAGAATTAAAGGCTTGATATTACAATATCAAGCCTTTTTGATTAATCATTTGCAAAAAAAATTTTTCTGTATTAATATAGATTTGTTGAAGGGAGATCTATGGAGCATTGGGTATATACAGCCACAATTTTAGGTAAAAGTGTTTCATTTAATGTTGATACACTAATTACAATGTGGGCATCAATGCTTATCTTAATAGTTCTGGCATTACTAACCACCAGAAAATTGACAATGGTTCCTTCAAAACTGCAATATGTCGGAGAAGCCATTGTAAAATATTTTAACGATTTGGCAAAAAGCAGTATGGGTAATGACAATGCACAAAAGCATCTTGCAATTGTATTAACGCTGTTTATGTTCATTTTAACCGCAAATTTAGTCGGTCAATTACCTTTAAAATTAATTCATTTGGCAAAAGGTGAATTTGCTTCACCTAATAATGATATAAATATGACGGCAGCAATGGCTATTGTAGTCTCGATTTATTATATATATTACGGAGTAAAGAAAAACGGATTTAAGTTTTTCTTCAAGGGCTTCAGTATTGACGGCATCATAATAACATTAGTTGACACATTAGAACTTTTTGTAAGACCGTTTTCGCTTGCTCTGCGACTTTTTGCAAACATATTTGCAGGCGAAGTTCTTGTTGCAACAGTAGTCAGCTTAACAGGTGTATTGTGTCCGATACCGTTTATGTTATTTGAGGTTTTTGTCGCCTTAATTCAGGCATTAGTATTCACAATACTATCTACAACTTATATTTCATTGGCAATACAAGAAGAATAAAAAATACATAAAAAAGGAGAAAATCATGGCAATTGAACAAACTTTGGATTTAGGAAGACTTGCAGCAGGTATCGCAGTAGGTTTGGGTACATTAGGCGGCGGTTTAGGCTTAGGTATTGCAACTAAAGGTGTTTTAGATGCAATAGCTCGTCAACCGGAAATTAAAGATGAAGCATTCAAAAACTTTATTTTAGGTGCAGGTTTAGCGGAAGCAACAGCTATTTACGCTTTGTTAATCGCATTGTTATTGATATTTGTTAAATAGGAACAAAAATGTTTGAATTTAATGCCACGCTGATAGTTGCAATGTTTAGTTTTGTCGTGTTCATGTTCATTATGAACGCAATATTTTATCGTCCTATTTTAAATATAATCAGAAAAAGGGAAAATTACGTCAACGGTAATTATGAAGCAGCAAAAACTTTTGAAACAAAAGCAGAAGAATATAATACCGAATACCAAACGAAACTAAACAATGCAAAAGAACAAGAGCGCGAAGCTATATCAATCAAAATTGATAATGCTCAAAAATTATCTTTCAAAACAACCCAAGAAGCTAATGAACAAGCAAAAATACAAATAGCTTCTAATAAAGAACTTATTGAAAAAGATAAAAATGAACTTATCAATAGCATAAATTCAGACCTTGTCAATAATCTGGCTTCGGATATCATAAAGAAAATTGCAGGATAAAAATTAATGACAGACCAAATTATTAAAATATTAAAATATATTTTAGAATCAAATATCATAAACTTTATTTTAATGATATGGCTTTTTGCTTGGCTGTTAAAGAAATTTGACATCAAATCTCTATTTACAAAATCAATAAAATCAGTCGATGAATACATTCAAAAATCCGAAACTGACAAAGCTCATAGTGAAGAATTGGCAGATAAAGCCAAAGATACTCTCAAACAACTTCCTGCACAAATAAATGAGATAAAAGAAGTTTCCGAACAAAAAGCCAAAATATTACTTGATAAATTGGAAGAGAATACTAAAAAAAATGTAGAAAAAATTAACAAAAATATTATCAAAAACAAGTCCATAGAGGAAGATAAAGTTTCTAATAACATAACGGAATACGCATTCAGCAGATCTATTGAGCAGGCAACATCAGGTATTATAGAAATGTTAAAAAATAATCCTGATTTACACCAAAAATTTATAGATGAAAGTTTGGAAGAATTGGAGAAATCAACATGTCAGTAACAAGAATTTCAACCATATCAATGAATTATGCCCAAGCTTTGTTTGATTCTTTTGAAGATAAAGAAACTATTAAAACTCAACTTGGTGATGTTATTGATACCATTAATTCAAGCTATGATTTAAAGGCTGTATTAATAAATCCATCAATATCATATTCTAAAAGGCTTGAAATTGTTGACGAAATTTTTAATACAAAAATTGACGAAAAAATTCTTAATTTTATAAAACTGCTTATAGAAAAGCAAAGAATTTGCAAATTAGAAGAAATTTTTCAAGCATTTAATGAAATAATTGATAAAAAATCAAATCGCAAAACCGTTGAAATTATATCATCAATCCAATTAGACGACTTAACAAAAGAAAAGATTATAAACAGCCTGAACAAAAAGCTTAATTGTGACATACAACCCGATTGGCAAACTGATGAGAAGATTATAGCAGGACTAATATTCAAATATGACGATTACATTATTGACACAAGTATATTAGCAAGATTAAAAAATTTGAGTAAACAATAAAAAGGAAAACAAAATGACACTAATACAACCTGATGAAATCAGTTCAATTATTAAAAGTAAAATCGAAAACTACAATCTGCAGACAGAAGTTTCCAATATCGGAAGCGTTTTAGAAGTCGGCGACGGGATTGCAAGAGTTTACGGATTGCGCAACGTAATGGCCAATGAGCTGGTGCAATTTGAAGACGGCAATTCTACTCTCGGTATCGCAATGAATTTGGAAGAAAATGATGTAGGGGTTGTAATTTTAGGAGATTATACACAAATACGCGAAGGAACCGTTGTTAAAACAACGGGAAGAATTGCATCCATACCGGTTGGTGACGGCTTAATCGGAAGAATTATAGACCCAACAGGTAAAGTTCTTGATGGTAAAGGCGATTATCAGTATGAAAAGACAAGACCGATTGAACGCGTAGCCCCTGGAATTGTCGCAAGACGTTCTGTTTGTCAACCGCTTCAAACAGGTTTAACGGCAATTGATGCACTAACGCCTATCGGCAGAGGTCAAAGAGAACTTATTATTGGCGACAGGCAAACAGGAAAGACAGCTATTGCAATAGATACAATAATTAACCAAAAAGGTAAAAATGTAATATGTATATATGTAGCAATCGGGCAAAAAGCATCAACCGTTGCTCATTTAGCCAAAACGTTAGAAGAATACGGGGCTATGGAATATTCAATAATTGTATCTTCAACCGCTGACGAATCAGCGCCGTTACAATATATTGCACCGTTTGCAGGTGTTACAATCGGCGAAGAATTTATGGAACAAGGCAAAGATGTTTTGATAGTCTATGATGATTTATCAAAACATGCTCAAAGCTACCGTGCCATGAGTTTGTTATTAAAAAGACCGCCGGGACGTGAAGCATATCCGGGTGATGTTTTCTATCTTCACTCAAGATTACTTGAACGTGCGGTAAAACTTAATGACGAATTGGGCGGAGGAAGTATAACAGCATTGCCTATTATTGAAACCCAAGCCGGAGATGTTTCGGCATACATTCCGACAAACGTCATTTCAATCACTGACGGGCAAATATTTTTAGAAAGTGATGCCTTCAATTCGGGTATAAGACCTGCAATTAACGCAGGGATTTCGGTTTCTCGTGTCGGCGGTGCTGCACAAACCAAAGGTATTAAACAAGTTGCAGGAACATTAAGACTTGCTCTTGCTCAATATAGAGAATTGGAAGCTTTTGCTCAATTTGCCTCAGACCTTGATGCGGCAACAAAAAAACAACTTTTACGAGGTGAAAAATTAACAGAAGTCCTAAAACAACTTCAATATAAACCTTTAAGCGTTGCGGAGCAAATTTCAATACTATTTGCGGCTAACGAAGGACTGCTTGATGATATTGACAATTCAAAAATACAGAAATTCAAGAAAGATTGGTTTATCTACTTCAACGTAAACTTATCCGAACTTGCAAGCAGACTAAACGAAGGTGCTGCTTTATCTGATGATGATAAACAAGCCTTAACAAACGCACTTAATTCATTTAAATCAACATTTTAGGATACTATAAAACATGTCGAATTTAAAAGATATAAAAAACCGAATAAACAGCGTTCAAAGCACGAAAAAAATTACTCGTGCGATGAAAATGGTTGCGGCCGCAAAAGTTCACCACTGGGAATCTGCGACTAAAGCTTCGCGCCCGTATTCAACAGAACTATACAGAATGTTCCAGAAACTTTTAAATTCGGTAACTCAATTCAGTTCTGAAACCTTAAAAATAAAGACTGCAATTGATAATTATCCTGAATTACTTAAGAATAAGCCGATACATACGGTAGGTTTATTTATCATAACAGGCAACAAAGGGCTTGCAGGGGCATACAGTACAAATGTCATAAAAGCAGTTTTGAGAAAAATTTCGGATTACAAATCTGAAGGTATTAGCGTTAAATTATTTATTGCCGGTCAAAAGGGGATTTCTATTCTTTCAAGGAGACTAAGAAATACTGACATCACAATTGAAAAGAAATACTTTTCAGCCGTAGAAGAACCTACTCCGCTTGAAGCAAGAGAAATTGCCGAGGATATGGCTGAATACTATGTTGACGGAAGAATTGATAAAATAGAAATTATAACAACCCGTTTTAAAAATATGGTAAGTTATTCTGTTGACAGCTGGGCAGTACTCCCGTTAGAAGGGGTTAAAAATGTTCAAGAACGTCTTAAAGATAATGTCCTTGAACCGCTAATGGAATTTACTCCAGATATGCACCATATATTGCAAAAACTTGTACCTATGTTTATGACCAATATTTTTTACCAAGCTTTATTAGAAGCAAAGGCAAGCGAATTAGCATCTCGTATGACTGCAATGTCTGCAGCTACAACCAATGCCGAAAAAATCATTCATGATTTATCCATTCAATATAATAAAATTCGCCAAGCTGCGATTACAAATGAAATTATAGAAGTCGTTTCCGGCGCAAACTCATTAAAATAATTTATTAAGAATATTAAAAAAAAAGAATTAAGCAAGCAAACGCTTAATTCTTTTTTTTATTTGGCCCCGCCGCGAGCTTTCACTTCGCTCGCCTTCGACGTGACTCCGCTTGAGCCTTTTATGTCCTGCGGACAGCTTATTGATAAGGCTCAAGGCTTCGCACTTGGCTCACTCGTTCCGAACGCAAACGGCGTTCTCCTCGCTGGCAGTTATACAAAAAAATTAAGCAAACGCTTAATTCTTTTTTTTTATTTGGCCCCGCCGCGAGTCGAACGCGGGCAAGACGCGGTTTAGGAAACCGCCGCTCTATCCTGCTGAGCTACGAGGCCATATACAGGTTTTCTACACATGTAATTTTTCTGTGTGTAATACATAGGTAATTTTATAACAAATTTGATTAATTTTCTACTTCATATTATTTAAATTTGATGTTGCAAATAATTCTATCATTTTCGATGCCAAGAAAAATGTCCCAAAGTATCCGTAAATTCCTTAAATGCGTTTCTTCTGTAAAAATCTTTTACTTCAGGTTTATTTAATGAAACCAAAAAAATTTGAACAAATTTTGCTTTCAAAGAATTCAAGATTGCAGTTCCGACTTTTTTTATATCAGGATTCTGCTCTCCTTTTAAAAACGGACAAACTTTAAGATGTTCTAAAAAGATATTACCTTTACTGCCTAACACCCTTATATCTGCAACCCCAAGAATTTTTGACGGGTTTAGTTTTTCAAAATTTTCTGATTGAGAGGTAAGCGCATAAATTTTATTTCTTGAAAAATATTTATCACCGTATGATTTCGATACTGCAGCATTTAAAACACCTTCCGTTAAAACATCTCGACCCCAGTTATCATAGACTTCTTTTAGGGCCCTCAAATCTGAGATATTTTGCGAATCAATAGTCACAAAGGCCACATCTGCAGGGAAATATTTACCTGAAACCTGATCACGTTTTAATATTTTTACATAATTATTAAAATTTGCACTAAATGAGATATTTGAATTATCTATTCGCATAATTTATACCGTTGCTATTTCTTTTACCTGTTTTGCAGGTTCTGAATTATTTGTATTATTTTGCTTTTCATCATTATTTTCATTAAGGTTTAAGACCTTTAATACAGGTCTTATCAATGGCCGTGATATCATAGGAGCTACTATTGACAATCCTAAAACAGAACCTGCTATTGAAGTGAATTCAATTATGCCTTTTGCAAAATTCACATGATTAGTTAAAACTTCATCAGAAAAATTTTTGCCATCTTCGCCATATAATTCACGTAATTTTTGTATTCTGTTTGATTTATCAGTTTGTTTGTAAAACTTATGAAATTCATCGGAATTTTTAAACTTCTGTAATATAGGTTCATCTTTGTAGAATTTTTTAGCTATGGCAAAAGAACCTTTCTTGAATATTGGGATAATAACCAGCATAGATGCAGTAAAACAAGTTAACTGATATAAAAATTCTTTCATAGAAGAATATTTTTTAGTATTTTTATCGATTGAATTATCAAGCAGAATAAACCCCGGACGTCCGACAGCTTTCAAGCCTGTTTCAATACCTACCTGCGCCTGAGTTGTTTGAGTAATATTGTATAAAATCGGACTTGTTAAAATTGGAGGAATCATATTTTTAAGCCTCCTCTGTTTACAAAAGTATTCATCTGAGGTCTTGACACTGCACCGAATTTTGGAGAGCCGACAGAATCACGTTCGATTTGTATATTTTGAACGGCAGAATTTAATTTTGCAGGCTCATCACGTTTTGGAGATTTTTTAAAAGCATCCAAAACCTTTAACCCCAAAGAACAGACTGCAGGGATTACTAAAAAAGCTGCGGAGCAAACTCCGAGAAACATCATATTTGCTCTGGCAACAGTCCTTTTCTGCGGATTTTCTTTAAATAATTTATCTCCAAGTTTAGCGGCTCCTGCTCCACATGCCCAATATGTCGGAACAGCAACAAATTCAGTACAAAATTCTCTTAATGCAGCATATTTTCTTGCCTGCGGTTTTTCTTTTTTATCGGTTAAGGACGATATCGGCTTGAATATCCCATTTGCAGTTGCTACAGCAATTACAGGATACGTCGGCTTGTTATTTTTGCCGACAATCGTAAAAAAACGTCTCCCTAAATCTAATATTTTATCTGATAATCTTAACATGTTGTACTATTTATACTTGGCTTTTCAATATAAAATAATTATATCAAAAAATAATTACAAATACTAATATCTAAAACATTTTGTATCATGATCATTAACGATACCAACGGATTGCAAATACGAATATATTATAACCGTTCCGACATATTTCATTCCGCGTTTTTTCAAATCTTTTGAAATTTCATCTGATAACGGGGTTGAAACTTTAATCTTATCATCATTATTCTTTATTACATTACCTGATGTAAACCCCCAAATGTAGTTGGAAAAACTACCGAATTCTTTCTGAATATTTATAAATATTTTCGCATTATTTATAGAAGCAGATATTTTACCCCGACTTCTTATTATTTTCTCATTATTTAAAAGTTCATTTACCTTATTATCATCATAATTTGCAACCTTTAAAACATCAAAATTATCAAAAGCCTTGCGGAAATCCTCACGCTTTTTTAAGACAGTAAGCCAGGATAAACCTGCTTGGAAAGACTCAAGAATAAGGAGTTCAAACAACATCCGGTCATCATATTTTGGCACCCCCCACTCTTCATCATGATATTTTACGTATATTTCGGATTTTTCATCCACCCAAAAACATCTGTTCATATTGTTAATTATAACAAAATATAACAAATACTTCAATTTTTTGCATTTATATAGTATAATTTTTAGCAGAGAAACGGGGTATAACAGGATGAAGACTAATAAAAGAATTTGTTTAATTGCAATAATTATGTTACTAGGTATATCTAACTGTACATTTGCAGAAGATTTGACAGAAGAAAATGCCTATACATCAGATAGCATCACTCAAGCAGAAGAACTTGATGACAACATTAAAGCTAATAAAGCTACTTTGGAAAAAGCTCAGGAAGCTATCAATAATAAAGATTTTGATACCGCAATAACATATATGAATTCGTACATAAATTCTAAACCAAAAAGATACGAAGGTTATAAATTACGCGGAGATGCATATTATGCCCTACGCAGATACGATTTAGCGCAAAGCGATTACCAATCTGCAGTTAATATAAAACTTGCGGATGATAAGCTTATGACCAATACAAAATATGTCAGCGCAATTATACTTGGCGCAGATAAAAATGAACAATTACAGAATACAGAGTTAGGCAATTTATATGCTCGTTTAATGTATGCACAAAAAGCTTTGAATAATTCAGAATATGCAACTTCATACGAAAATGCGGTTAAATATAATTCTCACATATACTTACCTCAACCGCAAAAGGCTGATATCAACAAAATAAATTGTCCGCAAAAATACGGTATAGAATTAAATCCGCAAGGTATAGATTCTGAAATATACGGAGCAATATCAGATATTGAAAATAAAAAATACAATGATGCACTATATAAATTGCAAAAAGTAACATCTACATATCCGCAATACTATTTGGGTCACTATTTGCACGGAGTTGCTCTAATCGGATTAGACAGCGAAAAAGAAGCAATCGCATCTTTTGAAAAAGCATTATCACTAAATCCGTATGATTTTGAATCTCTTGCGAGTTTAGGTCAAATATATTACAACAGAGCTGAAACGACATTCTCATCTGCTGATGCAATAAAATCTAGCGAATATTTCAAAAAAGCACTAAAATATAATCCAAACTGTAACACATATAATATGTATCTCGGATTAAATGAATTACTTCAAGGAAACAATACACAGGCTATATCCGCTTTTGATAAAGCCGTAAGACTTAATGAAAATGATTTTAACAGCATATACTATAAATCAATCGCACAATTTGCAAACGGGGATTATAACAGTGTCATAAATAATACAACATCCCTTTTAAGAAAACACGTATCAAATTATAATTCGGTACTTTATCTAAGGGCATTAGCAAACTACAAATTAAACGAACCTGACAAAGCATTGGCAGATTTGAACGAAATTCAAAATAACATAGAAGATATATACAATGCCGATATAAAAGTTGTTTCTGATAAAGAAAAAACTTTAAATAACTATGTATATTATTTAAAGGCACAAATTCAACATAAGCAAGGATTAGGAGCTGCTTCCGACATGGACAAAGCACTTCAAAATCCTATTATTGCCCAACTATCAAAAGCTCAAAAAGCTTTAGAACCTTATGAAAATTCTTTGAATAATTCTGAAATAACAAAAGAAGATTTCAATAAATTTGAGAGTTTTTATAAAACTTCCTTACCTAAATTATTACAATCAGGAATAACTATAACGGAAGATGATATAAACAATCAATATGATTACATAAGAACAACATTTTCTGATTTAGGTATCACTTTTAATTATCAAAACCCTAATTATAAAATGACAACAATTTCTGATTATCCGTATAAAAAGTACACATCAAAATTACCGCAGGAAGAGCAGAAATACGTATTATCAAACCTACCTGTCCAAACTCAATCGCAAATCTTGCCGATAACAAAATCTATAACAATGCGAGAATCCACACCTCAATCAGAGTTATTAATGCGCGGAAATAACGGTTCGGTTGCTCAACTACTTGCAACAAATGCACTTGCGCTTCAAGCTATTCCAAAAGCTGAGCCTAAAGAATCATCAATAACATCTGCCGAAGAAATTAAAGAACCGACAGAAGCAATTAAGCTTGTTCCGCAGACTCCATCGGCAGAAGGCGTGAAATCAAGTAATATAAGTTCCGGAGAACCGTTTATTTCTTCGGACAAAAAAACTTTGCTTAATGAAGAAAATGCCAAAAGCGTGAAAGATATTTTAGATGTTGAAAAAACAATAGAAAACAACAATAATACAATAGTTGAGCCATATAAAATTTCGGCCAAAGAAATAAAAGAAAGTACGACTTTCGACATTAAACATGAGAAACCTGAAGCTCAAAGCGCTACAGAAGCCTTAAATTATATAACAAACGGCAACAAGCTTACCGCAAAAGAAATAAAAGAAACTCCTGATATTACAATAAAATCAGAAGCTCCAAGTATTATTAAAAAATCGGAAGAACCTGTTAGTCAAGTAAAAACCGCACAGGACGGTTCTATGATATTTAAAGCTCCGGAAGAAAAACAAACAGAAGACATTGTTATAAAATATGGAGATGCGACATCTGCTGTAGCTAAAAAAGTAAATGATACCGCAAAAGAAGCCATAAAAGAAACTCCTGAGCTTCGTATAGAAAAAGAAACTGTTGATAATACTGTAAAAGCAGTTCAAGAAACCGTTAAACCTTTAGAAAACGAAGTTAAAATTGCATCAAGAACAATTAACAAGAAATATGCAGACATAAATCCTGAGGATTTTGGAGTACAAACAAAACCGACACCTATATTTACGGATTTTGACGATATTATAGAGCTGGATAACGGAAGCTACATGCAAGATTTAGAAGGTGATAAGAATTATGCAAGTAATTTGGAAGAAGAAATAAATAAAAGATTAGCCCAGCAACAGGAGAATTTAACAAAGGCATTTACTGACGATAAAACAAATGCTGTAACACTTCCTGAAGAGGAAATTACTTCTAAAATATCTTCCGCAAAAGAAGATGCACCTGTTGCAATACCTACGGTTGTTGTTCCTGAGCTTAACAAACCGGAAATAAGAGTTAACGAAGAAATCATTCCTGAGAATAGCTCTGAACAGATAACCTTAGCACAAAAAACGCTTGAACAAACAATAAAAGATTCAAACGATAAAATTACAGATTATACAATAAAATATAAACCAATAGAAAAAGAACCGGAGAATACTGTATTTAACCAAACGAAATCTGAAAAAAGCTATAACGATATAAAATCTGAAGCTAAAGCTTTGGCAAAAGCGCAAAAAGAAGAACTGAAGCGTCAAGAAAATGAAGCAAAAGATCTTGCTCGCGCAGAAGCTCAAAAAGCTAAAGAAGCTCTTGAAGAAGAACGATATAATGTGCAGCAACAAGAACAAGAAGCAAAAGAACTTGCCAATGCTCAAAAAGAAAAATTAAAGCAAGAAGCTAAAGAAGCCAAAGAACAAGCAAAGCTTAAAGCGCATATTGCAAAGATTCAAGCAAAAGAAGATGCAGAAAACGAAAGAGCTGAAATGATTGCTGCAAAGCAAAAAGCAAAAGAAGATGCTAAAGCGCAGAAAGAAGCGCGCAAAGCTGAGATTGCAGAAGAAAAAGCAATGAAAAAAGCTCAAAAGAAAGCTCAAAAAGCAGTCAATAAAGCAAATAGAGAAGAAATCGCCGGACAGCGAAAACTTGCAAAGCAACAAGCAAAAGAGCTTAAAGCTGAACTTGAAAACCAAGAAAAATCCGAAGCTCAGATAAGAACAGAAATTTTAAAAGCCCAGCGTGCAGATGCTATAGCTCAAGCAAAAAAAGAAAAGGCAGAGACAAAAGCTATTGCCAAAGCCCAAAAAGCTAAAATAAAGCAAGCAAGAGCAGAAGCAAAGGCTAAAGCTAAAGAGCAAGCACAACTTGAAAAAGAAGCAATCAAAACGCAAAAGGCTAAAGAAAAGGCTAAAGCTGACATTCAAAAAACAGCAGAGAAAGAAGCTCAAAAAGTAAAAAAAGAAATTCTAAAAACAAGAAAAGCACAAACGGCTTCTAACGAGAAAAAAGTCTCTAATACTAAAACTAAGAAAAAATTCAGTTGGAAAAACCTATTTAAAAGAGACAAATAAGATAAACAACAAAAAAGGACGAAACTTCGTCCTTTTTTGTTGTTTATTTGTTATACCAATTCATCAAACTTTGCTTTCAAGCTTCTTAATTCAGAATCACTTTGTATAGCAAGTTTTATCCTCAAATCCATCAACATATTAAGATAGCGATTTTTCATTCTTTCTTTAAATGTTGGTTTAATTTTACGCGGTAAAGATACCGAGAAACGAGCTTCATTTTCGGTTCTTATTGCCTTTTGAGGCATCTTTACGCCATGTTTATAAAATTCTTTCAAATCAGAAACAATACATTTTCTTATAAACTCAGAGCCGCCATCTTTTCTGAAAATATGCGCCTGACGATTAAAATATTTTGCAGAATCATAAGCTCTGTATATTGTGTCACTTAATGGGTCTACTTTCAAAGCCATAACTTTCCTTTCAATTTATATACTATTAAAACTCATAAATATTAATTTTGCTATGATGGCAATAAAAAATTAATTTTTCTTAATATATTTAACTAAATCTAGTTGATATGTTGAAATTCAACAAAATATCATTAAATAAAAAATATGGTGTTTAATAGTGTAAAAAATTATTATGAAGTTTTAGAGGTTACCCCGAATGCGACATCGGATGAAATTAAAGCTGCGTACAGAAAACTGGCACGCAAATTTCATCCTGATGTAAACAAAGCACAAGATGCAGTAGAGATTTTTAAAGAAATTACTCTTGCTTATGAAACATTATCTGATGAAAATAAAAGACACAACTATGATATCGTAAACGGCATTTTTAAAACTTCAGCACAAACAACGACATCTTCTAAAAAAGCCGAAGAAGAATACAAAGAAAACATAAAAAAAACCAATAATAGCTACAACCCAAGATATAAAAAAACAACATCAAAAACAAAAAAAGAAGAAAACAAATACATTAAAACTCTTAAATATTGGATTCTTAAGCTAAAGCAATACAAAAGAGTTAAAGAAATCCTCAAACCGCAAAAAGGAGAAGACATAACAACCGAAGTTACAATAACTCCTGATGAAGTCATAACCGGCAGTAAAAGAATTATAAATATAAGAACAACAAAAACCTGTCCTCAATGCCACGGACACAGATTTGCTAACGGAGATAAATGTCCAAAATGCAGCGGCAAAGGTATAATTACAGAAACAAAAAGAATAAATGTAACCATACCAAAAGGCATTAAACATGGTTCAAAATTACGTTTAAAAGGCGAAGGAGCTTCGGGCAAAAACGGCGGCGCAAACGGTGACGTTTACATTGTAGTTAAAATAGAAACAAAAACACAAGTTCATTTTAATAAACTAAATATTTACTATAATGTACCGATTACTCCGTTTGAAGCAGCTTTAGGTGAAGAAATAACAATTCCTGCCTTTGACGGCACAATCAAACTAAAATTGCCTAAAAATACCACTACCGGACAAAAATTCCGTATTGCGGGTCAAGGAATAAAAAAACATGGCAAAACCGGAGATTTAATTGTTACCGTTACTATTGAAATTTCTCATGATTTGTCGGATGATGAAATCAAACTGTATGAACAGTTAAAGAATTTATCACACGAGGACGTGAGAAAGAATTTCGGTTATGGAAGCTAAAATTAATGAGATATTTTCATCAATTCAAGGGGAAGGCCCCGTTGTCGGGTACAAGCAATTATTTATACGCTTTTGCGGTTGTAATTTGAGTTGTGCATACTGCGATACTGAATTTAATAACGGCAAAACATATACACCCCAAGAACTTTACAAGGAAATTACAAACAATTATGATTTAAATAATATTCACTCCATTTCGTTAACAGGCGGAGAACCGCTGCTGCATACAGATTTCTTAAAAGAATTTTTACCATTATTACAAGGTCAAACTAAAATTTATCTTGAAACGAACGCAACTTTATGTGAAAACTTTTTACAAATAAAAAAATATGCAGATATTATATCCGCAGACATTAAACTAAAGTCATCAACAGGAAATGATACATTTGCCTTGCACGAAAGATTTTTAGAAAAAACCGAAGGGATATATACATTTGCAAAAATAGTATTTGATGAGAATATAACGCAATATGAAATAGAAAAAAGTGCGCAAATAGCAAAGAAATTTGATATTGAAATAACACTTCAACCTAAAATGACAGATAATAAAATGTCTGTTAGTTCTGATTTTTGTAATAAAATCCTTGATAAATACTTATCAATTTATAAGAAAGTACGCCTTATTCCTCAAGTACATAAATTTATAAATGTAAGATAAAATTTGACTGCATACTAAATATAATATAAAATAAACAAAAAAAGGGGGTTAAGGATGGACGAATACAGAGCAAACATGCATTGGTTAATATTTATACAATGGCCGTCATTATTACTGCTACCTATTATCAAATATTATATAGATTACAAAACCACAACAATTTCCGTTGATAAAAACGGTGTACATTTTAAAAAAGGCTGGCTAAATGTTAAAACTGAAGATTACAGCTTCCGCGGAGTCGAGTCTATTGACATCTATCAATCATTTTTAGGCGGGATATTCAATTACGGCGATGTCATTATCCGTGGAACCGGTAATAATTACGAAGAATTTAAAAAGATGGCAGATCCGAAAGCTTTTAAAGAAAACTTCTACAAATACAAAAATGAAAGCGTTAATACCAATAATTAAATTATAATTAAAAAAATCCCTTTTATTTATTTTTGATTTATAATAAAACCATAGTCAGATATAAATAGAAAGGGAAATTTTTTATGTGGGATTATTCCGAAAAGGTTATGGACCATTACCGTCATCCGAGAAATGTCGGAACTATTGAAGATGCAGATGCTGTAGGCACGGCAGGTTCATTGGTTTGCGGAGACCAATTAAAAATATATTTAAAAATCAAAGATAATATTGTAACCGACGCGAAGTTCCAAACTTTTGGCTGCGGTTCTGCCGTTGCAAGTTCAAGTATTTTAACCGAAATGATAATCGGCAAAACCATAGATGAAGTTCGTAAAATTACCAATAAAGACATAGCTGACGAACTTGACGGGTTACCCCCTGAAAAGATGCATTGCTCAGTTATGGGATATGAAGCTTTGGAAGATGCCCTAAAAGAATACAAATCAGAAGGCTATATTCCTCTTGAAGAAATAAATAATGAACCTAAAGAAAAGATGATTTGCACATGTTTTCAGGTAACGGATAAAGTTATAATTGATGCAATTAAAGCAAACGGGCTAAAAACAGTAGAAGATGTTACCAATTACACAAAAGCAGGCGGAGCTTGCGGCAGATGTAAAGATGCAATTCAAAAAGTAATTGATAACTATTATAGCGGAGTTACGGAACAAGAAAAGATTTCCGATTTAACCCCTACCCAAAGAATTTTAAAGATAAACAATATTATAGAAAATCAAATATCTCCGGAATTAATCAAAGACGGCGGAGATATTGAATTGGTTGATATAAAAGACAATGATGTATATGTTAAATTACGCGGTCAATGCTCCGGATGCAAAAATTCAACAATGACATTAAAATTATTTGTAGAATCTACATTAAAAGATGCTTTCGGGGATGAAATAAACGTAATAGAGGTAAAATAAAATGGGAAAAATGATTTATCTTGACAATAATGCAACGACAAAAGTTGATGAACGCGTATTGGAAGAAATGCTTCCGTACTTGAAAGAAGAATATGCAAATCCTTCAAGTATGTATGATTTTAGCAGAAAGTCTTCAAAAGCTATAAAAGAAGCTCGCGGTAAAATTAAAGATTTTTTAGGCGCGGCAAACGAAAAAGAAATCATATTTACCTCTTGCGGTTCAGAAAGTGCCAATACAGCTATTCGCGGAGCATTAGCTCATGATAAATCTAAAAAACATATTATTACAACAAAAATTGAACACCCTTGCGTGTTAAATGTATACAGATACCTTGAAAAACAAGGCTATAAAGTTGATTATATCGGAGTAAATTCAAACGGTGAACTAAATATCGACGAATTGAATAATCTCATAACAAATGATACAGCTTTAGTATCTGTTATGTGGGCAAACAACGAAACAGGTGTTTTAAATCCTATAGCTGAAATTTCACAAATAATAAAATCAAAAAATCCCGAAACAAAATTCTTTGTTGACGGTGTACAGGGAGCAGGCAAAGTTCCGATAAACGTAGTGGAAGCAGGAGTCGATATGCTTGGCATATCGGGACACAAATTTCACGCACCAAAAGGCATTGGAGCATTGTATGTAAATTCTAAAACGATGATTAACCCGTTAATAATTGGCGGGCATCAGGAAAGAGGGAAACGCGCAGGAACAGAGAATGTACCTTATATTGTCGGTATAGGCAAAGCCGCAGAACTTGCATCGGACAACCTGCAATACGAAATGACAGAAGTAAAACGCTTGCGCGACAAACTCGAAAAGGGTATTATCCAAAACATCTACAATTCACGAGTAAATACAGGTCTTGCTCCAAGAGTCCCAAATACAACCAATATCGGTTTTGAATATATTGAAGGAGAATTGATATTACTTCATTTATCGGATTTAGGAATTTGTGCATCTTCAGGCTCTGCTTGCACATCTGGTTCTTTAGAGCCAAGCCATGTTCTAAGAGCTATGAACGTTCCGTTCACGGCTATCCATGGCAGTATTCGCTGGAGTTTAAGCCGATTTACAACAGAAGCAGAAATAGATTATGTAATCGAAAAACTTCCGAAAGTAATAGAAGAAATTACAACAATTTCTCCGTATCAAGCTGAGTTGAAGGCATTAAAAGAACTTAAAGTAAGCAAATAAAAAAATTAATACTTTCGTCTTACGAAAAAAGCATTGATTTTGTTTTTCATAACCTTGCATATATATAGAATATTTTTTTATCATAAATAATTTTATCCTTTTTATGAGGTTAAATTATTATGAAAAAAATTATTCTAATACTTACAATTGCAATGACAGTACAATGTGCATATCCGGCTAATACTACTCTTGACAATATCGAAAATTCGCTATACGGTTTTACTTATTCAAACGAAAGCGATTCTTTACGAGTTAGCAGAATAGAAAAAAAAGTATACGGAAAATCTTCAACAGGACAAATTTCAACTCGTATTGCAAAATTAAAAAAAGATATATCTGCAGACTTAATGGGACAGGAAATCACCCCAAAAGAAGATACATTTATGGAAGAGGATGACTTCATAGTATACGAAAAAGAACCTGAAGAAGCAGCCACAATGGACTACCCTGTCATAAATGAACTGGAAAAACAAGTATTTAAAAAAGAATTCAAAAATTCAAATATAAAAATGCGCTTATCAAACTTGGAACGCAAAACTTTTAATAAAACATACGATAATGACGATTTATCAACACGCGTCGACAGATTAAAAGCGCAATTAAAGCCGCAAAGTTTTGCCTCAAACGGAATAATGCAGCAGGATAATGATTTTTATACTGACATTCCTCAAAAAATGGCACAAAACTATCATTTGAACCAATACGGAACTCCGTTCGGGTATGATAATTTATACAACCAAACCAATAATTACGACTACGACGATGATTTACCGGAATCGAGCGTATTTTCTCAACATCAACCAAAACCTTTAAATATTTCTGCAATTGAAAAAAAATTATACAAGAAAAAATACGACACAGAACCTATGAATGAGCGATTAACAAGAATTGAAACATCCGTTTTTGGAACAAGTTTTCCCAATGATAGCGATTCGGAGCGTATAGCAAGGCTATCAAGCGCTATTCAAGCACAAAAAACAGCAAAAAGATATGACAGTAACAAGCTTAATCAAAACCTTGCAACAGCATTCCAAATCGGAACTCTTATACTTATGGTTCTTGCATGCATTCTATAGCATTAAACAACATCTAAAAGTCTTTGCCAAACTTCATCGATAGAACCATCAGCATTGATTTCTTTCAACACGCCTTTTGCTTTGTAATAATCTATTAAAGGTGCCGTTTCATGAAAATAAGTTTCAAATCTTTCTTTTGCGGTTTCCTCATTATCATCTTTTCTTTGAGTTAAAGTCGAACCGCATTTATCGCAAGTATTCTCTTTAACAGGCGGTTTAAATTTAAGATTATAGATTTCACCGCATTTCGGACAAGAGCGACGGTTAACGATTCTTGAAATAAGCACACTTATATCCGTTTTAAAATAGATTGCCCTAAAATCAACATTTTCATTTTTATCAATTGCTGAATTTATTTCAACCAGCATTTCTGCTTGTTCAAGACTACGAGGATATCCGTCCAAAATATATCCGTTTTTACAATCATCAGCAGACAATCTGTTTTTAATAATTGCACCAACCAATTCAACTGGAACCAAATGTCCTTCATCTATAAATGACTGCGCAATTTTACCGTTTTCAGAGCCTGATGCTATTTCTGCACGAAGTAAAGAACCTGTGTCTATATGAGGTAAATTTAAATACTGCGCAAGTTTTGTCGTTTGAGTACCCTTACCGCAAGCCGGAGGACCTAAAAATATTAATTCTTTCTTTGTCATTTTTATCTCTCTTTTGTCTATTTAATGTTGCCTAATAATGTTAAAATTAATTCGGTAAATTTATCTTTTACTATATTAGTTGTCGTTATCACTTCATCGTGACTTAATTTTTTTGTTGAAACACCGGTTGCATAATTTGAAATACAACTAATACCTAAAACGTTTAACCCGCAATAATTTGCGACAATAGCTTCCGGAACCGTTGACATTCCGATTGCATCCGCACCTAAAGTACGAGCCATATTAATTTCTGCAGGGGTTTCATAGCTTGGACCTGATGAAGCTAAATATACCCCGTGCCTTAAATTTATTTTTAATAATCTTCCGGCTGCATCGGCGAGTTTTACTAATTCTTTGTTGTAAATTTCAGACATATCGGGAAATCTTACACCGAATTCTTCATCATTAGGCCCGATTAAAGGATTGGTTCCCATCATATTGATATGATCAGTAATAACCATTAAATCTCCCGGCCTAAACGATTTATTAACTGCTCCAGCAGCATTAGTTAAAATAACAGTTTTTACGCCAAGACGTTTAAAAACTTTTATGGGATAAGTAATTTGTTCCATTGTATAGCCTTCATAAAAATGATTTCTGCCCTGCATCATAACCACAGGTTTGTCATTTATATGCGCAAAGACTAAATTACCTTTATGCCCCTCTATTGTAGAACGAGAGAAATTTGGGATTTTTGAATAAGGAACAGTATATTCAGCATAATTATCAGCCAATTCACCTAATCCTGACCCCAAGACAATTGCAATTTCCGGTTTAAAACCATCCGTAAAAGTGTTTAAATAATCAACCGTATCATTTAACATTCCCATATCCCCCGATAAAAAATGCACATTAAGCCTATGTTCAATGTGCATTTATTTATAAACTAACCTACTAATCTGTTATCATCCGCTTCAGAAGCTTTTACCATCAAAGCGTGTTCAACAGGATTTTCACGAGTGTAACTTGATTCATAAGAATCTTCAAAGCCGAAACCCTCTCTGGCTTTTCTTGCTTGGCTCTCATCAACTAATTTTTTTGCAAGTTCAGCTATTTCATAAACAAGCTTATATCTGTTATCCGTATTTTCATTTAATTCCCATGCAACTTTAATTATTTGATTCATTGATAAACCTCACTTTTCTATAACATAAATCCATAATATAATACAAATATTTTTTTCGCAAGTGTTTTTTATCATTAGATAAATTGACCTCACACTATGCTTGAATTATTATAAAAAAGAGGTGGATATGAATAGCAAAGAAATAATTAAACAGGTTCAAGAAAGCTTAAAGGAGCAATTTGAACTGATTGAAGACATAAGAGAATATAATCAGGAAAAAGTTTTAAACGCATTTATAGATAATAAAGTAGCGCCCGAACATTTTTATACAGTATCAGGATATGGCCACGACGATTTGGGCAGAGAAATTTTAGACAAAGTATACGCACAAGTATTTAAAGCCGAAAAAGCTTTAGTCCGAATACATTTTGCCTCAGGCACGCATACATTAGCTTGCGCATTATTCGGGAATTTAAAAAGCGGGGACAAATTATTATCTATTGCAGGAGCGCCATATGATACAATGCAGGAAGTTATCGGCACTATGGGCGATGAAGAAACAAAACGTGCATCTCTTATAGGCAACGGGATACTATATGATGAAGTTGATTTGATAAATAACTCTGATATTGACTTTGAAGGGATTGAGCAAAAAGTTGATAAAGATACAACAATGGTGCTTATACAACGTTCAAAAGGGTATTCTACAAGGAAATCATTGACAATCGAAACAATCGAAAAAATTTGCAAAATTGTAAAATCAAAAAATCCGAATTGCATTTGCTTCGTAGATAATTGTTACGGAGAATTTGTTGATAAACGTGAGCCGTTAGAAGTCGGCGCGGATTTAATAGGTGGTTCTTTAATAAAAAACCCCGGAGGCGGAATTGTTGAAGCAGGCGGCTATATTGCAGGGAAAGAACTTTATGTAGAAAGAAGCGCAAACCGTTTAACAGCACCCGGAATCGGTTCTGAAGGCGGCGCTATGTTTAATCAACACCGATTGATTTTTCAAGGACTTTTTATGGCACCGTCGGTTGTTTGTGATGCAGTAAAAGGTGCTGTACTCGCATCAAAAATATTTGATGAAATAGGATATGATTCCTACCCAAAATATAATGAAAAAAGAACAGACATTATTCAAAATATAACATTCGGTAAGCCTGAATTGTTGGAAGAATTTTGCAGAACAATACAATCATTGTCGCCTATTAATGCTTATGTTACCCCAATACCCGAACATATTCCGGGATATGAAGATAAAGTAATTATGGCAGGCGGAACCTTTATTGAAGGTTCAACAATAGAATTATCGGCAGACGGCCCGATGAGAGCGCCTTATGTCGCCTACATGCAAGGCGGCTTAACGTATTCACATGTTAAAATTGCTTTACAAAAATTCTTGGATAACCTATCTTTTGATTAATGTTTTGTAATATTACTAAACTTTTACGACAAAATATCCGATATATATTATTATGCAGAATTATGGAGATTAATCATGGCACCTGAATTTAATCCTGATAGTGTTGGTAAGTATGTTGCGAAAAAGTCCGAATTTTTCAGTTCAAAAGGCAATGACGTCTTTAACACACCAAGAACGTTTAAAACACAAGCAATAATGTCTGTTTTTGACAAAAATAATGACGGAAAGATATCAAAAGAAGAATTCAAAGCGGTATCAAAAGCGGAATATCAACAAATATCCGAGCAAATAGACACATATCTGAAATCTAATCCGCAATTATCTGATGTATATAAACCTGACAATGAAACAAAAGAAATTTCTATGATTAAATATGATGATATGCAATCAATGCTTGATGACGGCTACATTTCTGCAGACGAAATAGAAAATAAACCTAAACAATCCACACTTAAAGGCAAAAATTTACCTGAAGTCAGAGATTTAAAATCTTCTACTCAAATGACAGAAGATGAAATGAAAGCGGAATTAAAATCATATGGTATAGAAACCGATGAGAGTAAACCTAAAATACTGAGAGAAATGCTGGATTCCGCCCGACGAGAAAGAGCTTTGTATGATGAAAACAGTGATAAAATTGACGGACACATAGGCACGTATTATCAGGAACTTGATACTAAAGTATGCTCAATACTCGCATCTATTGATAATTTAACGGATGAACAAGTACGCTCTATGTATACGCAAAATGAAAACGGGGATTACGTAATAACTTTTCCGATGGATAAAGGAACAGGTCGAACAGTAACGGTAACACAAGCAGAAATAGATAACAAAGCTGTAACGATAATCGAAAACGGGGAGCCTCGGGAAATTACAGGGCTGACTCAAGGAGATGCGGATGTTACGATGCTTCAAATTGCATTTTTTAAAAGATTTGGTGCAAGCATGCAAAGCATTCCGGTATGGGCATATAAAACGCAAAACGTTTTTGTATCGCCTGACCAAACTCAATATGGAGATAATCAACATGTAGAAGATATCACGGATTTTTCTGACATTCCGCTGCAAACAACTTTTAACATATTAAGTGCAGACGAGCTTTTAAGTAAAGGTATACAAGTAAAAGCCGAAGTAAAAGCAGGAGAAAATCCGCTAAAAGTTAAGGTTCCAAGATTTCAATTATCAGACGGACGACAAGCTTGGATTGAAAATAATTGTTTGACACTATCTGACGGCACTAAAATCGAAGGCGGACATGCTTTAGCTTTCAGAGGATACGACAAGGAAACAAAAGAAATAATACTTACATCTAATGAATTTCATAACCTGTCTGAGATAAGAGTACCGCAGGAGCTAATGAGATTTTTTGAAATGACGGATCAAAAAAGTAAAGATAAACCTGACGGGAATTTTGAATAAAAATATATATCAATGTAAATTTTTTATTTACAAATGAATGCACAATATATGCAGGTTTTAGCAGCATCTTTCTTTTGTTCTAAATAAAACTACACTTTTATTTAATTATATGCTACAATATCAAAGCACAATAATTTAGTGTACATGAAAAATTTAGTATATAGCAGACAAAAGAGAGGTTTATAATTATGTCATTACCAAATGTTGCATATTTTTCAATGGAAATAGCTATTGACCAATCCTTAAACACATACTCAGGGGGATTGGGATTCTTAGCAGGTTCACACATGCTATCTGCAGGATATTTACAAATGCCTATGGTCGGAGTTTCAATATTATGGTCATACGGATATTACGATCAACGTATAAGCCATACAGGCGACGTTGAGGTTGCATACATAAGAAAATACTATGATTTTCTTAAAGATACGGGCGTTCAAGTTGATGTCGATATTTTTGGAGAAAAAGTTAAAGTTAAAGCATTACTTGTTGAACCTGAATTATTCGGGACATGCCCTGTTTACTTCTTAACAACAGATATAGAAGGTAACAGTGATTGGGCAAAAAGCATTACATACAAACTGTATGACGGTAATGAAAAAATAAGAATAGCTCAAGAAATCGTACTTGGTATTGCAGGGGTAAGAATTCTTCAAAAAATTGGATATAAATTTGACGTAATCCATATGAACGAAGGTCACGCACTTCCTGCAGCTTTTGAATTGTTAAGACAACACAAAGGCGATTTAAATGAAGTAAAAAAACGCACGGTATTTACTACCCACACCCCTGTTGCTGCAGGTAATGAAGTTCACTGGGTAGATACACTTTTAGAAGGCGGATTTTTCGCAGGCGCATCAAGAGAAACCGCAATCAATTTAGGCGGAGAAAACTTCTCATTAACTGTTGCAGCCTTAAGAATGTCAAGAATTGCTAATGCTGTATCGCAATTACACGGTCTTGTTGCAAACAAAATGTGGGAATGGGTTGACGGCAGATGTCCTATAAGAGCTATTACAAACGCTGTTAATCTTCAATATTGGCAAGATGATAGAATTAAATTAGCAGGTAATGATTGGCAAAAATTGTTGGATGTTAAACATCAGATGAAAGCAGAATTGTTTAAGTATGTTGCAAACGTTGCAGGTAAAAGATTTAATCCGGATGTTTTAACTATCACTTGGGCTAGAAGATTTGCAGACTACAAACGTGCATGGTTAATCTTAATGGATAAAGACAGAATCGAAAAATTATTAAATGAAGACAAACTTCAAATAATTTTTGCCGGTAAATTCCATCCTGATGATGTTATGGGCAGAGAAATGTTCAACAAATTATTACATCGTTCACACTCATTGAAAAACGTTGTAGTATTACCGGGGTATGAATTACAATTATCAGGTATGTTAAAACGCGGTTCAGATGTATGGTTGAACACTCCGCTAAGACCGTTTGAAGCTTCAGGAACTTCAGGAATGTCAGCTAATGCGAACGGCGCTGTTCACTTATCTATTTGGGACGGATGGACAGTTGAAGGAACATTCTCAGGTATTAACGGTTATGCCATAGAATATCCGGAAATAGATGATGAAATGTCTTGGGAAGAAAGACACTGGAAAGATCATAAGTGTTTAATGGATATTATTGAAAACCAAATCATCCCAACATATTATGATAATAAGCAAGAATGGGCAAGAATTATGCGTCAAGCAATCAGAACATCTGAAGCTTACTTCAATTCTGATCGTATGGTTATTGAGTACTATAACAGATTATATAAACCTATTGCGCATGATGGAGAATGTTCAGGCGAAGAAAGACACGAAATTCAAGTAAAAGAAGCACCAACATTTGATGCTTGGACATTTGCTAATATAAAATAGAAAAATCATTTTCCAAAAGCGGTTGTAAAAAATTCTTACAACCGCTTTTTTACTTGATAAACTATTATATTTAAACTATTATTAATTTTGCAGAATAGTAACGAAAGAGGGTAAAAATGCTTGATATTAAATTAATTAGGGAAAATCCCGAAAAAATAAACGAACTTTTAAAAAGAAGAAATC
>DESZ01000031.1 GCA_002361485.1 Cyanobacteria bacterium UBA3301
TTCTATTCTGTTTTCAAGGTTCAAATTTTGTAAACTTCCTAACGCATCAAAATATTAATCTATACTTTCAGCTATTAGGGTAAATTCTCAACCGAAAAGACTCGGTTCTTTTATACTACTTCGTCAATTTTATTTGTCAAGTAGTTATTTTAATAAATTTTAAAAAATTTGCTATCTATATTTTAAAATTCATCTGTGCCAGTGCACATTTTTCATTTTATAACAGAAAATTTTTAAAATCAAGTCTTTTTTTGAAATATTTTTTATTTATTTTAAATTACTTAAAACTCAATGAAATCAAGCTTGTTATAAACATAAATCCATATAGATGCATCTTCTGTATAATTAATTATTCATATATAAAAAGGCATGCCATAAAAAGGCATGCCGGTAGTTCAAGTTTAATATTTCTGATTGTTATGCTTCGTATCGTTTAAATGATTTTTCTATTGCTTTTGTTATTATTGATTTTGTTGTGTCATATTCTGTCGTTAATGAAGATATTTCAGTATCCAAATTCTTCATTTTCATATCAATTGTATTTTCTTTATTTTCAATTTTTGCTTTTTCAGAATTGTATTTTGCTTCAGCTTTTGCAATAGCCTCCGTATCAGCTATCTCTGCAATATACACATCTGTCGAATAATTGTCCATATAATAGAATCCGTCATTATTGATTGATGAAATATATACTGAACCGTTTTTCATCAGCTCTTGCAAATATGCTTTATTTTCACTGACTTCATCATTTTCAACCCAACCGCTTACACATATTTGGTTGAATAATGCATCATAAAATCTCGCCAAAAGATTGTCAGAGCCGCTGTTTATATCCGATTTCCCGTTTATTGTAAATATATCAGAATCTTTTGGGTCATAAAGATTTGCATTTTCTATTTTACCTATATTGTAACTATAAGTAGAGACATCTAAGCCTTGAATATATTCTACATAAGATGTTAAAAATACTTTTGCCAAGTTGTTTAAGTTTACAGCAATAGTTGCGGTTGAACCGCTGTCATGGTGATAACATGCAGAAAAAGTACAACCAATATATTCATCAGCCTTATCTGTAACATATTTTGTTTCACAACTATCATAACAGTTTGCAACACTTGTTCCTATATAATCTAGATTTTGCCTGCCGGCTCTGTTATGTTTGGTGTAATGCCCCATATCATTATGCTTTTCAGATTTTATATTATCATCAATATATTTTTCTGCCGCCTGTTGAATATCTTCATTCGGATAAATTAAATCATATACATTATTATATGCGTATTGTAAGGCTAAATCATTTTGATTTATACCGCCCAAAATTGAACTAAATTGGTCTGTCATCCAATTCAAGAAGGATTTATCATATTCGCCACCAATAATTATTTTTTGCAAGAAAGCTGCATCGCAAGCAGGATGGCAATATCCTTCATCTGCTTGTATTACATAAGTATATTGCTCATCATCTCTCAACAAATCCCCTAAGCTGACAGCATATGAATTCCCACCGCTTGACATATTCATCATTGAACCATTAGTAGGACCTTTATATATCCAAGTTGTAGTATCAGGGGTATAATACCCCCCATTACGTTCCTCTGTATTTGTTAAAAATTGTGCAGCATCTCCCCAGACATCTGAGGTTACATTACCGCCAAATTGCTCTAATCCATAATCGTCAGTAGAAGATGTATAAGCATCTATTTTCTCCAATAATTCAGTATAAGTAATATTTTGTGTTGAACTTGTCGCAGAATAAGATGCACCCAAACTTATTCCGTTATTGTAAGTAGTATTTAATATAATATTCTTTGTTGTTTCACTTATAATATCAAGTTTATTCCCATTTTTATCGACCACTTTACTGCCATTATCGCCTTCGCCTGCCAATGCTCTAATAAACGCATCTCTTATTTCTGAAGATGAAGTGCCGTTCAAACCTTCTGCAGGGATACCTGCAGCTCTTGCGGCTGCAGCATAACGCGCATCCAAAACAACCCTGTTCTGAGAATCAGTTATTAATTTCGGATAATAATCATTGTATAAAGAAGGTTTCATCAACAAATCATAAGTTAAATCCATTTGGCTTGTACCTGTTCCGTAGTAATCATAAACAAGCTTTGTCTGATTTAATGCTTCCTGATATGCTGTTGAAATATTTTCCATGTCACGTGAAAGTGCAATTTTCTGATGAGAAAGCTGCATAGATTGGAATTCACAGTCCGCTTTTCGCGCTGTGATGGTTAATAATCTTGCTTGTGAAGCTGATAATCCCATTGTTTTCCTTTCTAAAAGTTTACGTCAACATGTCCTTTCATGATGTATTACGGCATTTTGAAGTAAAAACTTTAAAATTTATACCAGTTTTGTAACAAATGTTAACATTATTTTTTGCAGCACACGGAAGTTAAATTTTAACCCTTTGTAACAAATACGCCGAATGTTTAAAAATTTTATATAATAAAACGGTTGAATGTATAAATTAGCCTACCCAAAGGAGATATTATAATGAAATGCCCATATTGCAAAAAAGATATTGAAGTTAATATGACATTTTGTCCGCACTGCATGAGTGTTTTAAAAGATGCTGATGTCGAAGAATTTTTAAAAGTAGATGAAATAGATGCCCAAAAAGACCCCAAAGACGTTTCTATAAAAGAATTTATTGCTGATGTAATTGAAGGAGATGATGTTGAAGAATCTGTCAATTCCGAAACACAAAACCTGAACGAAAATAATGAGCAAGTCGAAATAAATTCTCCTGAAATAGAAATTGTACCTCCTGAAACTGAAGAAGAACCAATTCAAGAAGATGAATCCGAACAAAAAAATATAGAAGAAGAATACACTCCGGAATTTCAGCAACAAGCCCCCGAAGAGCCACAAAGTCCTATATGGGCAGCACTTTGGGCAGTATTAACAGTTCTCGTACTCGGAGTCTGCATATTTGGATATTTTGCATATAAAAAATACTCTGCTCCGGTTGAATATTTCGGATTACTAATGCCACACGCAGATATTGATGCTGCTGACTCAAGTATAGATACAAGAGCTGCAGCTACTAAAATTAATGAAGGCGAATTCTCACTTAACCAATATATGAAAGAAGCACACTCTCAAAAAAATAAAAATAAATTATTTGGAATTTTTTACAACAACATTTTATATTATACAGAAGTTATGGGCTACAAATATAACGAACAAATGTATGACAAATGCAGTCCGCTTCAAATAGACGATCGCCCAGGGGTACAAACATATGATTGCGACGGTTTGGAATTGAAATTTAACGTAAAAGTCGAATATGATACTGATTATGAAGGTAAACCGTATCATTATACATTAATTAATGATGTAAAAATTACTTCACCAGAAACAAAATCTATATATCCTGTTGGGGACGGAGAAGGCGGATATGTATTCTTACCTGATTATTCATATTTAGATGCTGTTTATTCAAAGTACCTTACTCAAGATTGGCAGGATTATCTGAAATTAAAAGCGGGAGAGCAAGATGATCTCGATAATAAACCAATGTTTGCTGACGGATACTTGACAGTTGATTTAAAAAGACTTGCAGATTGGATTATTTGGCTGAACGAATTTAACAAAAAATATCCTAAATTTGAATTGTCATCTAAAGTTATTAAAGATATACACGAATATACCGGAGTACTACTTTGGACAGAATACAGAACTTTTGACCCTGCAACCAATAAAATGACAGCAAAGGCAAAATTAGCATACGAATATTTCATAAATAAAGCTGATGAAAAAAGCGAAGAATATCAAGTTGTAAAAGAATGCTATGAAGCACTAAAAGCCCAAGATTATCAATACAATCCGGATTTCAGAGAAGTCATTGAAAAATGGAACAAAAAATGGGCAAAAGAGAACAATATTGAATAATACTATTATTTCATAAATTATTTTTTTCATGTTAATATTATTATTGTCATACATTGCAGAATTGAGGGAAACATGGCAATATCAGCATTTGAAAAAATAGCGGAATTTATAAAAAATCAGCGCTTTGTAGTAAACTATGGCAGAATGTGGCCTTATGTAAAACCTATATGGTTCAGAGCTTTATGCTCCATGCTTATTTGTATTCCTATCGGTTCTTTAGACGCGGTCATAGCATTAGCGCTAAAACCTTATATGGATGCTGTCATGGTTGAAAAAAGTATTTCTTCTCCGTGGTATATTCCTTTAGGAATCGTCGCGTTTACATCCATTCAAGGCGGATTGAAATATTTATCAGCATATTTATCAACTTGGGTAGGAAACAAAATTACTAACAATCTTAAATTTGAATTATTTAAAAAACTGTTAACTTTACCTACATCTTATTATGATAAAAAGAAATCAGGTGATATTGTCGCAAAATTCAATAATCAGGCAAATAATGCATGTTCAGGCTTGTTGTCAAACTTGAGTGTGTTTGTACAAAGGATATTCTCATCAATATCATTGGTGTGTGTATTATTTTACAATTCTTGGCAATTAGCTTTGATTGCCGTATTAGTTTTAGGATGCGCATTTATCCCTGTTGCAAGAATACAAAAACGAATTAAAGATGTCCTGGGTAAATCCGTTGTTGCAGATTCCGCAATTATTACGGAATACAATGAAGCATACGCAGGAAATAAAACCATTATTTCTTATAATTTGGCAGAAAATGAAATTAAAAAATTCGATTATATTTTAAAAAATATTTTTACTCTTAGAATAAAAATGGTACAAAAAACACAATGGCTTTCTCCAATGATGCACGTTATTGTATCTGTCGGGATAGCGGCGGCAATCGGTTACGGAAGCCATTTGATTATGACACAACAAATCACTTCAGGAAACTTTGTATCATTCATTACAGCATTAATTTTATTATATACCCCTATTAAAAACCTTGGTAATAACTTAAACTCCGTACAAACATCTTTCTATTCAATTGAAAAGATTTTTGAATTATTAGATATAGTTCCGTCAATCAGAAACAAAGAAAACGCGATTACATTAGAACGCGGAGATTATCCTATTGAATTTAAAGATGTAAATTTTGAATACACTAAAGGTCGTCCGATATTAAAAGATATCAATTTAAAAGTTGATAAAGGAGAAACTATTGCTCTTGTCGGAAATTCCGGCGGCGGTAAGACAACTTTAGTTAATTTATTGCCTAGATTTTATGATATCAAATCAGGCAGCATAACCATTAATGGAATTGATATAAGAGATTATACTTTAGAATCTTTAAGACAAGATATTGCAGTTGTTTTTCAGGATAATTTCTTATTTTCAGGCACCATAAGAGAAAATATTTTATTGGGTAAACAGAATGCTACGGAAGAAGAAGTCCAACAAGCGTTGAAAATGGCATACTTAGATGAATTTGTAACTACCCTTAAAGACGGATTAGATACCCAAATCGGAGAACGCGGGATGTTATTATCAGGCGGTCAAAAACAAAGGGTTGCTATTGCAAGAGCTTTCTTAAAAGATGCTCCGATTATTATTCTTGATGAAGCAACAAGTGCTTTGGATAATAAAGCGGAAGCTATAGTTCAAAAAGCAATAGAAAATCTTATGCAAAACAAAACTGTATTTGTTATTGCACACCGCTTATCAACCATCAGAAACGCTGATATGATTGCGGTTATAAATGACGGAAGAATTGTTGAACAGGGAACCCACGAACAACTTTTACAATTAGAAAACGGCGAATATAAACAGCTTTATGAAATGCAATTTAAACATCAGGAAGAACCCGTAGGAGTGTAATTAGATTGGAACAGAAAATAGAAATCGGGAAAACCTATCGCCATTACAAAGGTAATTTATACAAAATTATCGGTTTCGCTAAACATTCCGAAACGTTAGAAGATATGATAGTATACCAACCTCTAAAAACAGGTGACAATTGGGTTCGTCCCTACAAAATGTGGAACGAAATTGTTGATGATAAAGGAACATTCCGATTTACTTTAATCGATTAAATTATTGCCCCTTTAGGTACGACCGTTACCCCGCCTTCTGATACATGGAATCCACGTCTCAAATCTTCCTCTTTATTAAATCCGATTGTTGTATGCGGAGGGATTATTACGTTTTTATCAATAATAGCTTTTCTAATTTGCGAGTATCTGCCCACTTCAACATTTTCCATCAAAATGCTGTCAGTAACGCTTGAGTAGCTGTTTATTCTGACTTTTGGCGATAATACACAATGTGATAAGCCGCCGCCTGAAATTATGCAGCCTTCAGAAACCATTGAGTTTGTTGCCATACCGACTCTATCACCTTCTTCCCATACAAACTTTGCAGGCGGATAATTATAATTAAATGTTCTTAACGGCCAATCTTTTGAATATAAATTCAATTCAGGGGAATATGCCAATAAATCCATATTAGCCTGCCAATAAGCATCAATACTTCCTACATCTCGCCAATATCCGCGCTCTGTTTGGCTCATTCCGGGGAATGAATTATCTGCAAAATTGTATACATAAATATTTTTACCTTCTTTTAAAAGCATTGGGATAACATTTTTACCAAAATCATGAGCCGAATCTTCTTTTTGCGCATCACGATTTATTCCGTCCAGTAAAACATCTTTATTAAAAATATAATTTCCCATAGAAGCCAAACACATATTAGGATTGCCCGGAATGGATTTTGGTTTGTATTGCGGTTTTTCTACAAAATTTATTAGTTTCCAATTTTCATCAACCTCCATTATCCCGAATTCAGAAGCTTCCTCAATCGGAATCGGTATGCCCGAAATTGATAAATCGGCATTTTTATTTGTATGAAATTTTAGCATTTGAGCAACCTGCATTTTATATATATGGTCACCGCCGAAAATACATACATACTTAGGATCTTCGTCCATTATATGAAAAATATTTTGATATATGGCATCAGCTGTACCTTTATACCAATCATTACCCGTTCTCATTTGTGCAGGAGCAAGATCGACATATTGATTTAAAAACGGAGATAATGCCCAACCTCTTGTAATGTGCTTATTCAATGAGTCCGATTTGTATTGAGTCAGAACCTTGATTTTATAAAACCCTGAATTGATAAAATTATTCAATACAAAATCAATAATTCTATATCTTCCGCCAAACGGAACAGCAGGTTTTGCTCTATCTTTTGTTAATGGATATAACCTTTTGCCTTCGCCGCCTGCCAAAATCATTACCAAAGCATCATCAATAGTCATATAAAACCCTCTTATTCTGTAATTATTCTATAATAAAAATTTAGTTTCGTCATTAATTCTAAATAACTATTTTTTTAAAATAATTGCATTAAACCTTCAAACATTTTGTTTAAATCTTGAAGATTAGTAACTTCACAAGCTCTATCATTCATTATTATCTGCAAAAGTTTTACATCAGAAGATGAAAAATTTGAGAAATTTATATCATTCGGATTTTTCAACATATTATTACGCGCACCGTTATTCCTTTCTTCTTCTTGTAAAACGGAATCCCCGACATAATTTAATTGCTCTTTTGTAAATGCACAACGAATCTTTGGTGCAAATCCGACAATTTGAACATCTGAAGCTCTTACTCCATATTCTTCTTCAAAAGAAGGTCCGACTCCATCTATTTTCGAGGTGAAATTCAAAATACATTTATTATTCTGCCAGCCTAAAATCTCTATATTATAATCCGTTTTCATGCCTGCATATTCCGTACTCATACTCTCAGAATACGGTTTACAGGTTTTTATATTATTTTCTAAAGAGTTTTGAGCTACGCCGGCAGCATTACTTTGAATTTGATTTTGACCGGAGATTTGTCTGACTTCCGTTTGTTGAACCCGAATATTTTGAGATAATGGTTTAAATTCTTGTTTTGGATAATTATGATATTCATTTTGAGAAGAATAAATCCGTTGATTTTCTTTATAAATCGGTTGCTGCGTCTGATAAACATTAGGCTTTGACAATGAGTTTGCGTCCGAATTATACTTATTCAACAACTCACTTTTGAATTCGTGATTGCCGGCTACGGGTCTGATTACGGGTTCGGGTGTTGTTGTCAAAACTTGCTGCGGTTCAACTTTTCTCGACGTTACAACAGTCGGATTTAATAATTTAACCGATAAAAATACTATTATTGCCAATAAAATTATTATAACTATATTTTTCTTCAAATCAGATTACTCCCGGAATAAACCTATGCTTGACCTTTTTAGTATATTCAAGATATTTTTCATCTTTTATAAGATTTCTTTCCTCGGTAATTGCTCTTAGATAATAAATAAGCAGCCATAATAACCCGCCTATTACAAAAACAATTTTACCCAAAATATTCTCAACATTTACACATACGGGAATAACCGTTAATATTACATAACACATTTGCATGGAATAATCAGGGTGTCTTACAATATTATAAGGGAAACCTGTTACAATCCCGCGATTTGTTAAATTTCCGACTCTTGCGCCAAGTCTTAAGACGGCTATCATAGAAATAAAATTAACCAATGTAACCAACACATACAATACAATTCGCAAAGCATTGTTATCAACAGGAATTAAAGTTTCTTGCGTCATCGGAACAAGCTGATTTGTAATCAACATAAAAGGATAAAAACACGCAAGACAAGACAAAATTCCCAAAGGAGTCGTGTCCGCATACTTAATCTTACTTCCCAAAAACTTAGTATCCGACAAATAACTTATTGCATAAATCAATGTCGTAATTGTAAGCATAATTTTCAACCACATATCAGCACTGTCATCTATAAACTGTAATATTCCAACCCATAATCCGTCAGTGCCGATATCTTTTATCGTCTGACCGAAAATAGCACCCAAAAAGTGAAAATCATACTCAACCGACGGCAAAAATTCATTACACAACAGACTCAAACAGTAAGTCCCGAAAAAAGCCTTTATAAAAAGTGTTACAAATGCTTGTTTTTCATTTTCTTGCGGTTCAATTTTACGCAAACGTTCTTCTAAAGAAATATTTTTGTTAAATAAATTTTTAAAATAATTTATAATAGAAACACTTTGTGAATTTAAAATAGATTCCGGCTTAAATTTTGCTAATATCGGGTATGCAAAAATAATATACAAAATATAATAAGCGCCTAAAACAGTAATATAATTAAAATACGGATTTCTTATATCATGATTGAATATTGGGCATATAGCCAAAAGAAACAATATAATTCCATATACCAAAATTGATGATAAATAATGTTTTAAAACATCTTTTTTTGTAACTTCCATAATTTCCTCTTTTAATCTTATTAATTAATTTTACTTGCTAAAAAACTTTCAATAAAACCGTCTAAATCACCATCCATAACAGCCTCAACATTTCCGACTTCATATCCTGTTCTGTGGTCTTTCACCATTTTATACGGATGAAAAACATACGAACGAATTTGTGAGCCAAAATCAATATTGGCAGTTTCGCCACGCAATTGTGCCATTTTTTTCTCTTGTTCTTCTTCTTTTATGGCAAGAAGTTTTGATATAAGAATTTGCATGGCATATTCTTTATTTTGAAGCTGTGAACGCTCTTGCTGACACTTAACAACGATACCTGAGGGCTTATGCAGAATTCTCACAGCAGTTTCAACTTTGTTGACATTCTGACCGCCTGCACCGCCCGAACGCATTGTAGTTATTTCCAAATCTTCAGGCGGAATAACAATTTCATGTTCAAAATCTTCCACAATAGGCGAAACATCAACCGAGGCAAAACTCGTTTGGCGTTTGCCGTTGGCATTAAAAGGAGAAATCCGTACTAATCTGTGCACCCCTTTTTCAGCTTTTGCATAGCCGAATGCATATTTCCCCGTAATTTTTATTGCTGCTGATTTTATTCCGGCTTCTTCTCCGTCAAGCTTATCTAATAATTCATATTTCCAACCGCGGTTTTCTACCCAGCGCATATACATTCTTAAAAGCATACTTGCCCAATCCTGTGCATCAGTTCCGCCAGCACCTGAATTAATTGTTAAAATGGCATCCGCACTGTCATATTCTCCTGAAAGCATTTGCTGTAATTCAAATTTCTCCATTTCAATTTTAATTGATTTTAATAATGTAAAACTTGAATCAATAAGTTCTGTATCGCCTAATTCTAAAGCCGTTTCACAATCATCCGCGGCTTGCTCCCAAGAATTTAATTTATCCAAAATTTCTTTTTTTTCTTTTATTTCTTGCCCTATTTGAGAAACCTTTTGGGTATCATTCCAAATTTCAGGCTCTTGCATCTTTTTTTCCAATTTGTTTAAATCGTTTTCGATTGAACAAGGGTCAAAGACACTCCTTTAGCTTCTCATATTTTTGTTTTATCGTATTTAATTCTTGCTTTAATTCTGTTTCCATTTTCCCTCTTACATATTAAAACGCATCAAAAGAACTGTCATTAAGCGGATTTTTAAATTTAGTAATATTTGATTGGAACAATAATTTTACGGTATCAACAGGCCCGTTTCTGTGTTTTGCAACAATAATTTCCGATAAACCTTTCGAATTTGCTTTAATACTTTCTTCTTCTTCCGATTCTTCCGCTTTTGCATAATAATCAGCGCGGTATATAAACATTACAATATCGGCATCCTGTTCAATAGAACCTGATTCTCTCAAATCTGACAACATCGGACGTTTATCGTTCCTTCCTTCAACTGCACGCGACAATTGAGATAAGGCAATAACCGGAACTTCAAGTTCTTTTGCCAATATCTTCAACCCCCTTGATATAGCTGAAATTTGCTGCTGGCGTTCTTCAGAGCCTGTTCCTTCAATCAATTGCAAATAGTCAATTACAACAAGCCCTAAATCTTTCTGCTGACTTTTTAATCGGCGGCATTTTGTCCTTATATCAGTCAGCGTACAGCCTGCCGTATCATCTATATATATTTTTGCTTGTCCGAATTCATTTATTGCCATTGCAAGTTTATCTAAATCTTTTTGTTGTAAATTGCCCGTTTTTTGTCTTTGTGCATCGACTTCGGCATAAGAACATAACATCCTTTGCGTCAGTTGAGAAGCCGACATTTCAAGAGAAAATATACAAACAGGCACCTGTTCTTTTATGGCAACATTTTGCGCAATATTCAATGCCAGAGATGTCTTTCCCATTGCCGGACGCGCAGCAAGAATTATCAAATCAGATTTATTCAAACCGTTTAAAAGGACATCCAAACTGTCAAACCCCGTCCTGACTCCTGAAAATTCACCCTTATGATTATAACGGTACTCAATAGAATCCCAAGCTTCTAATACCAAATCTTTTACCGCCCTTAAATCAGAAGAGTTTTTATTAGAACCGACTTCATAAATCAAACGTTCTGCTTTTTCTAATGATGTAGCGCTCGGCTCCAAATCATAGCCGCAGCTGACTATTTCTCCGCCTGCACTGATTAAGGCACGTTTTGTTGCTTTTTCTTCTATAATTTTTGCATAATAAGATATATTTGATGTAGTAATCGTATTTTCCGCAAGTTCGTTTATATATGCCCTGCCGCCTGCAGCTTCCAAATTTCCGCTATAACTTAACACATCAGAAACCGTTACGATATCTATATTATCATTATTGTTAAAAAGTTGAAGCATAGCCTCAAAAATATATCTGTGAGCAGGTTTATAAAAACTTTTCGGACTTAAAGTGTCTGACACTTTTGACAAACAAGACGGATTAACTAATATCGCTCCTAAAATCGCTTCTTCAGCTTCCAAATTTTGTGGAATTTGGCTTTCATCAATTTCGCGTTTTTTGGTTTTTAATGCAGGCATGTAAATCCTTCCTTTCCGACTTATTATAATCATATTACATAAATAATTTTATGCCTGTATTCTCAAGCAATATTTACGCAAATTTTACAATTATTCAAACCAATCTTTTATAAATTTGACAATATTATCAAAGCCCAAAAGTTCACCCAAATTACCTTTCAAGTATGTTTTTTTAGAATACACAAGGCAAGGTACTTTTTCTCTTGTATGATCCGTACCTTCAACACAAGGATCGCAGCCGTGGTCTGCTGTTATAATTAATAAATCATTGTCAGTCATTGCTTCAATAATCGGAGTCAGGTATCTGTCAATTTCTTCTATTGCCGCGCCGTATCCTTTAGGGTCGTTTCTGTGTCCGTAGAGCATATCAGTATCGACAAGATTTGTAAAAATTAAAGATTTATTATTATATGATGCTGTTTGGTCATAAGCAATACTATCTAAATCCAGTTCATTTTTTACGGCTTTCAGAGTTAATTCCAATCCTTCTTTATTTGAGCCTGTGTGAATAGCATGCGTTATACCTGATTTTGAGAATATATCTTCAATTTTTCCTATTGCAACAACTTTTGAACCGTTGTCTTTCAAATCGTTCAGATATGTATGTTTTGGAGCCATGGAATAATCGCGTCTGTCCTTAGAAATTCTTGTCGGTTTGCCGTCTATAATTTTATAAGGTCTTGCAATTACCCTTGCAACGTTATATTCGCCTTCATCAAGCAATTCTCTTGCAATCTTGCACCAATCATACAATGTTTCCAACGGTATTAAATCAGTATCCAAAGCAATTTGATACACGCTGTCAGCTGATGTGTATACAATAGGGAATTTAGTTCTGTGGTGTTCTTCATTTAATTCTTCAATAATTTTTGTACCGCTTGCGGGGATGTTAGCTAAAACCCCACCGCAATTCGTACGTTCGATAAATTTTTCAATAAGTTCTTTTGGAAAACCGTCAGGATAAGTTGTAAAAGGTTTTTCAGAAACAAGTCCCGCTATTTCCCAATGCCCTGTTGTAGTATCTTTACCTTTTGATTTCTCAATCAAAGTTGCATACCCCGAAGTCGGATTTTCAACCTTTTTTATTCCTTCAAAATCTTGTATATTTCCTATGCCCATCTTTTCTAAATTCGGAACATTTAGACCGTTATTAAATTCGCACACATGTTTTAGGGTATTACATTCAGGTACATCGCCAAAGTCCGCGCAATCTGCCATTGCACCTATTCCCATAGAATCTATAACCATTATAATTGCACGTTTTTCTTCCATAATATTCCTCCAAAAAATTAATATTCAATACCTTTTCTTGCTGCAATTCCGGTATCCCAATAATGCTTTACGGGTTCTATCTTTGATACCAGATGTGCCAATTCAATTACTTTGGGATGAGCGTTGCGCCCTGTCAAAACTATTTCTGTTTCTTCAGGTTTGTTTTTTAGCACTTCAACAACCTCATCAATATCTAAAATCCCCATATCGATTGCAATATTTGCTTCATCAAGAATTATGAGTTGATATTCTTTATTTTTAATAGCTTTTTTAGCAAGTTCCCATCCCTTTTTTATTTCTGTTTCATCTTTTTCGGTTTTATTATCTCGATAAATTATCCTGTCTAAACCTGCCTGAACAATTGTTAAATTATTTGATATTTTATCTGATAACTGACGAAATGATTTTAATTCACCGTAATCATCTCCGCCTTTAGTGAACATTACTATTAAAACTTTCCAATTTCTGCCCAATGCTCTCATCGCAAGTCCTAAAGAGGCTGTGGTTTTACCTTTTCCGTTACCTGTATACACTTGAATATAACCATGTTTATCCCAATTAGGATTTATTAATTTATGTTCCATTTATACCATTTCCCCAAATTTATTATATATTAAAAATATGGATAAAGACAGTTTACGAACAAAAATAAAAAATATGCGCAAAAACATGCCAACAGAAGAAATTTCCGCGCGCATAACCGAAAAAATCCGCCATTCAAAAACTTATACGGATGCAAAAAACGTAATGATTTTTTATCCGAAAAAATTTGAAATTAATCTTTTAAATTTACTCTCTGATAATAAAAAATTTTATCTTCCCAGAGTTAACGGAGAAGACTTGGAGGTTTGCCCGTATAAAAACGGGGATGAACTAAAAAAATCCGATTTCGGAGTATTAGAACCTATAACCCAAAATATTGACCCGTCAGAATTAGATTTGGTTATTGTTCCCGCACTTGCAGTTGATAAAAATCATAACAGATTGGGCTATGGCGGAGGATTCTATGACAGATTTTTAGCAAAATACGGAAATCATTTCAAAACAATTGTCGGAATTCCTAAAGAATTTTTCTTTGATAGAATCCCGACAAGAAGGTTAGATATTAAAATATATGAGGTGTGTGTTGTTTAAAAATGGATATCAAGATTTGGGGTTTTACCATTCATTTTTTCATCTTCCAAACGCATCGCAGAACCTATTGTAAAGTTTTGAGCATTAATTTTATTAATTTCAAATGCTACATCCCCGTTAAAAACACTTTCATTTTCTTCTAAGAAATTGAATAACGGTTCTGTTGGTGCTTTTACAAGATTACCAAGCGTTTGTTCCGTTTGCTGAATAGTCCTTTCCGGAACCTGAATATTAAAACCGAACGGTCTGTATGGTCTGTTAAACGAAAATTGTGAGTTTTGTGACATCTATAATACCCCTTTCGATATTGCTATTAATCTTATCGGCATATCAGGATAAAAAGTTTAATTTTTATTCAAATTTTATTACAAATTGTTAAGACACAACTTTAACGCATTTTTACAGTCCGCCAATATCATATAATTTGAAACTTATCCGTAGTATTTAATACTTTGCAAGAAATATTTCTAAAATTCATGATATACTTATACAAAAGAGATAGTAAGTATTATAAGGTGTATTTCGCACCGCCAAATAAGGAGAATAAAATGAGAGCTGCCGTAATTTCAGATATTCATGCGAATTTACAAGCATTAGAAACCGTAATGGATGATATAATCGCACAAAACTGCGAACATGTTTTTTGTTTGGGCGATTTGGTTTTAGCAGGACCTCAACCGAAGGAAACAATTGAATACGTTATGGAACAGGAAGCTTGGACAATTATCCAAGGTAACACAGATAAAATGATTGTAAATTACGGCGAGGAAGTAATGAATTTCTTAGCTGAACAATATCCGATAATGGCTAACGCATTAGAAGATGATATGAAATATTTTACCGATACACAAATAGAATTTCTTGGAAACTTAGCACCACAATTAAGTTTAGATGTCGAAGGATGCAGTGTTTTACTTGTACATGGTTCTCCGAGAGCTAACAATGAAGATATCTTTCCTGAAATGAAAATAGAAGAAATCGAAGAAATTATTAATGGAACTACTGAAAAACTTATTTTATGCGGTCATACTCATGTCCCTTGCGGATATCAAACACATACCGGTCAAACAGTTGTTAATGTCGGCTCTGTAGGCAGACCAATGACTGACAAACCAGTTGCGTGTTATGCGGTTGTTGATTTTGCAGACGGATCTTTTGAAATCAAACACAGATTTGTTCCTTATGACAATCAAAAAGCTGCAAATATAATGACAAAACGAGATTTCATAGGTTCTGACAGGATTGCGGATCTATTATTAAACCCTTCGCAAAGACATATTTAAATTTCTAAAATATTTTTTTAATAGGGGTTGAAATTTTATAAAACATCATTAATAATATTAATAGCAGAGTATTTCTGCAATATTTAGTTCATCATTTTAGAATGGAAAGGGGCGAAGAGCCCCTTTCCATTTTTTAAATTTTAATCACTTTCGGCAACAACAGTTGCTATCAATTCTCCATAACTGTCAACGCATCCGTTTGTTTCTTCAACAATATATCTTAAGCCTTCTTTGCCTTCGATTGCTTGCTCCGCACAATCCATTGCGTCATCGTATTCTTTAAATTCTCCGATTAAATTTTTTGACAATTCTGATTTATCTTTTGCCGTATAAACTTGAAACATAATATCCCTCCTGTTTGTTTATATATAAACAAAAAATCAAGCTTTTTTCAAGCTTGATATTGTAATTTATTACTCAACTTCATCCCCAAAGATTTAAAAAACGGTTTTCTTTCACCTTCCGATGGGGCGTATGATATATCAACTTTTATTTCATCAGGATCCTCTACTATTAAATCCTCCATAACCCAATCTTGCTCTATTTCAACATTCTTATTCTTTTTTGAATATCTTGAAATGCGCTTTTGCATCTTATATTCTTCTTTTGGCATTTGTGGAGCAGTTTTGAACACAGAACTGAATTTTGTTGCTCGTGTTGTATGTTCAAACTTCTTTGCTCTTGACATTATTTCATCTATCGTTTGTGACAGCATAATCCTCTCCCCTTATACAGATTATTATATATTCCGTTTTTGCATTTTTCATACTCCTTATGATTGAAATTTGCGAGAATGATATTTATGCTAATATAAATAATAGCAAATGGAGAAGATTATGGTCGGAATATTAAGTATTCAAATGAAATCTGTTATAAATAACAAAAATACAAATCTGGAAAAGGTAAAAAATATTATTGAACAAAACGCAGATAAAAAAACGGATTTGGTAGTTTTACCGGAATTTTTTTCCTCCGGAATAAGCCATATTTCATTTAAGAATTATCCCGAAGATGAAAACGGCGGAGAAACCGTAAATTTCATAAAGGAACTTGCAAAGAAATATAATACTAATATCGTTGCCGGTACAGTTATTGAAAAAAGTAACGACAAATTATACAACACAACTTTTGTAATAGACAGAAACGGTAATACTGTCGGCAAATACCGAAAAATCCACTTATACAACTATATGGGCGGAAATGAAGGTGAATTAATAACTGCCGGTAATGAAGAAGTCGTTGTTGATTTAGACATCGGGAAAGTCGGATTAGCAATTTGCTTTGACATAAGATATCCTATGCATTTTAAAAAATTAGCTAAAATGGGAGCAGAGATAGTTGTATTGCCAACTGCATGGCTAATTCCAACAGAGGTTTATGAAGCACCGGAAACAGCACAAGAAATGTGGATTTCAATGAACAGAACAAGAGCTTATGACAATATGTTTTACCTTGTTATTTGTAATCAAACCGGTAAACTCAATTCTCAAAGAGCAACTCTGGGTACTTCATTAATTATTTCACCAACAGCAGAAATACTTGCGCGCGCGGATTTTGAACAAAATGCAATATATGCACAAATAGATATGACCATTCCAAGATTATTAAAATCCTGTTACCCGATTGCAGATATTGATTAAGTAGCGAAATAATTCATTAAACTTTCTTGAATTTCATCACTTTTACATAATTTTTTAAGTTTTGAAATAGCACGAGTTTCTATCTGACGAATTCTTTCGCGTGATACACCATATTGAGAACCGATTTCATCCAAAGTTCTTCGCGTTCCGCTATTATCAAGACCGTAGCGCAATATCAGGACATCACGCTCTTTTTGACTTAATTTATCCAAAATTTCTCTTATATCCTCAAGCATATTATCCTGAGTGACTCTGCTATCAGGAGATATCATTGAATTATCTACGATAAAATCCGATATCTTAGAAGCTTCCTCTTCTGTTGTTGCCGGAGTATCCATACTGACTGTTGATTGCGCGGACTTTATTATAGAAGTCAGCTTTTGAACAGACATACCCATTCTATAAGCAATCTCTTGCTTTGTCGGGGTTCTGCCAAGTTCTGAAGTCAAATCAAGCGTTGCCTTGCGAATTTTTCCGATTGAATCTATCATATGAATAGGTAATCTTATAATTCTTGCTTTATCTGCAATTGCACGGGTAATTGATTGCTGTATCCACCACGTTGCATAAGTAGAAAATCTATAACCCTTTTTATAATCAAAACGCGAGGCTGCCTTTATTAAACCAACATTTCCTTCTTGAATTAAATCAAGAAAAGTTAAACCCCTGCCAATATATTTTTTTGCAATACTCACAACCAATCGCAAATTCGCATTTACAAGTGCCTCTTTTGATAATGAATCATTGCTTTCCTGAATATTTTTCGCCAATTCAAGTTCTTCTTCAGCAGTTAACAACGGGATTTTACCTATTTGGCTTAAATATATTTTTACACTGTCATCTGTATTTACTGATAATAAACTTTCTTGTACACGCGGGGCTTCCATAGATTTTAAAACATCTTCCCCGTCTTGATCCTCACTATCAGCCTCCATTTGAAGCTTATGAAAATCCACACTTTCATCCGATATATCATCCGATAATATACTAAAATTGTCTAAACTTTTGCCCATTATATAACCTCAATTATTTCTTATAATATAACCGAATTATGAATTTTAAACCGTACAACCGTATTATTTTTTAGCATTATTGCCGATTAACCTTTGTCTGAGAGTTTCAAATATAATCGCACTCAATGCATTTGATACATTTAATGAATTAAAATTGTTCTGCATCGGAATTTTTACTATAAAATCAGAAGCATTTAATAAAGACTTTGAAACCCCCGCATGCTCTGCACCCATTATAATCGCAAAATTCATATCGTTATACTTAACATCATAATAATTATCTTTCGCACTTGCATCTGTTGCAATTACCCACCAGTCATTTTCTTTTAGCCTTTGTACCGCGTTAACAGGACTATTGACTTTTATTATCGGAATATGATTTACTGCACCCGCACTAACCTTTTCTACAACAGAATTTACTTGCACATTTCTTCTGGACGGAATAATAATACCATCAACACCTGCACAAACACAGGTTCGTATTATTGCACCCAAGTTATGCGAATCTTCCACTCCGTCCAAAATTACAACCGAAGAATAATTCCCTTTAATTTTACACTTTTCGATAAAATCCTCTAATTCCATATATTTAATAGGAGCCACCATTGCAATTATTCCTTGATGGTTAACCTCTTCATACGGCTGAAATTTATCCCTGCCCACAAATTGAAAAACTATTCCGCGCTCTATTGCAAGTTCTTTTATTTTATTAATTTTTATATCCGTATGAATATTTTTTGAAATCAGAATTTTGTTGATTTCTCTGTTTTGCGAGCTTAAAGCCTCTAATACGGCATTTTTACCATAAATTATATCAGTATTTTCTGTCATTTTGAAACCTCAAGCATAGCATCCAAGCATCTTACAGCTTTTTGTGCAATATCTTCTTTAACAAAAATTTCATTTTCCTCAGTTTCAAGAACATACAAAATATCTTCCAACGAAGTCATTTTCATATTCGGACAAACCAGATTATTCTTTATTGAAATAATTTCTTTATCAGGGTAATCACGTTTTAACCTGTCTGTAACCCCCTGTTCCGTCGCAATTACAAAAGATTTTTTCTTACTTTCTTTTACATATTTCATTATGCCGGTTGTTGAACCCACATAATCCGCAATACTTGAAACAGACATATGACATTCAGGATGTGCAAGGATAAGAGCTTCGGGATATTTTTTGCGTGCATTTTCAATATCGGCAGGCCTTATCTGAAGATGTGTAGGACAAAATCCGGGATACGTTATAACTTCAACATTTCCTAATTGTTTTTCAACCCATTTGCCCAAATATGTATCAGGAACAAATGAAACTTTGCTTACGCCTAAACTTTTTACTATTTGAACCGCATTTGAACTCGTACAGCAAATATCACATTCCGCTTTCACCTCAGCAGTCGAATTTACATAGCAAACCATAGGTATTGAAGGATGCTTAGACTTAAATTCCAACAACTGTTTGTAACTTAGCATATCAGCCATTCGGCATCCCGCTTCAATTTGAGGTAATAAAACTTTTTTATTCGGCGACAACAGCTTTGCTGTCTGAGCCATAAAATATACACCGGCAAATATTATAATCTGGGCATCGGTTTTTGACGCAATTTGGCTCAAAGACAACGAATCCCCGACATAATCAGCCACTTCATCAATTTCTACGGGCTGATAACAATGCGCTAATATCACGGCGTTTTTTTGTTTTTTTAGGGTATTTATTTTATCTGCAACACTACGTTTCAATGGAATCTCCTTAAAGATGTTAAAATATGTTAACATTTTTCCTTGTACTAAATATATTGTATAATAAAAATAGAATTATAGTAAGAATTTTAAAAAGGTAATTATGGCAAATTTTTTGGATAGTTTAGGATTCGGTGGCGGCACCGATGTATATGTCGCAGTATCATCAAATGATAAAATGGAAATGTGCATTCCCCTAAAAGGCAAAGGCGAGATTCAAGCTTATGCACAAACAACACTTGCATATAATAATACGGCAAGAGAAATCGCTGATTATGACGAATTTAAAACAAAAATTTTGGAATTGCTTAATATCTGCGGCGTTTCTCCACAAAAAGCAAATATTCATATTGGTCTGCCTGTTGTTTGGTTTGGACATAAAGACGATATCCAGTTAATGCACGACCAAGAAGCTATACAAAACATTATTATCGGTGAATTGGAGCAAACATATATATTTAAGAAAAAAGAACCTGTTCCGTATTGGTTTGACGGGATATCAGAATCCTCAGAATTTAGAAAAATATTCTATACCGCAATACAGGCAGAAGCAGTTGATGCGATAAGAGACGTCCTGAAAGAAATCGGAGCGACTTTATCAAGCATTGATTGCACGATATTTGCATATTTAAGAAGCCTATATGCTACAGGCAAAATATCTACGCAAATTGAGGCAAATGCATATTCCTGGAATTTAATGACTATTAGTGAAAACGGATTTAAATTATACGGAATGCAAAACGATAAAATGACCGAATATTATGAGGAACCGATAATATTAACAGAAGTCGGAGAACTTGGAGATGATGTATATGCACAAGTTGCTAATGCCGCACAAATAGCATTATTAAGCTCTCCTGCCAATTCACTTGTTATAATTTCGGAAACGGATTATATATCTGCTGAAAGATTATCTAAACAACTTCAATTCAGCGGAGATATAGTTGTATTAGAAGAAAATAAATTCAGACAGGAACCTGTATCGGAAATATGCTACACCTTACCTGAAGAACAACAATTAAATGTTTCAATGTATGTATTGGGGCTGTTTGCAGGTGTCGGAATGTTTCCTTGGGGTGCTAACTTTATAACAGAAGACGAAGAAGATGTTATCCTAATACCGTTAACCTCTGATATCACATTAAAACTTACCCCTAAGAAAGCATTAAAATATGCAATAATATTGTTTTTAGCAACGGTTATTCCTGCTTTAATATTATTTGCACTTGCAGGAGGATTAAACGGAAAATCAAATAACGAAATACAGACATTAGATACACAATTGCAAGAAGTAGATACGCAATTAAGTGCATACGAACAAAGCGGCGGAGATAATTTTAATCCGCTTCAAGAAACAGAAAAAGTTCTTAAAAATAACAGACTTAAGATTATGTCTTATGCTGCTTTAGGTGAATCAATACCAAAAGACTTGTATTTGACATATTTTATGACAGGCGACGACGGATATGTAGATATTCAAGGATGTGCCAAGTCAGTTGAAGATGTATATGTTTTCTTCCAGAACTTGAAAGACTCGCTTGTTGAAGCAAAACTACGCTTAAATAAATTAGATTTGAAAGCCGGTTCTTTAGATACCGTAATAAATAACAATGCATCAACAATTGATACTGCCCCTTATGTATTTGAAATTACAAATATGAGCGACAGTCAACTTGCGACATTTATGCAGGCTCTAAATGCAGAATCAGGTGCAGAAGAAAATTCGGAACAAGAAGGACAGGAACAAACAGAACAACCTCAGCCGGCAGAAGGAAATCCTACAAATTAATAAAATTTAGAGAATAGAAAGAGAGAATTATGGATAACGAAAAATTAAAAAAATTCGGACTACCAATTGCAATACTTGTATTTAATATATTAATATTATGCTTGCTTTTACCGAAAGTAATCAATAATTTTGGAACTATAGGAGCTTCCAAATCAAATATTGAAGCAAAAAGACAAGAGTTAAGCGATAAACAAACACGACTTGAACAATATAGAAAAAGAGAAGCTGAAGAAGCACGCAGAGCATCCGAAGCGAACTCCGGAGATACAAGTAAATCTTTCTACAAGCCAACAGCAACAGGTATGGATACTGAAGCTGTTATCGCAGGAGAATTTACAGAAATTCTTGAACTTATCAGAGCAAATAAAATTAAAGTCCGCTCTATAAAATATGACTATGACCCTAAAGATGATAATTTCGTTAAAGGCGCAGGTGCCAGCTATAATGTAGCCAGATTAAATATGGAAATGATAGGTAGTTACATCAACTATGATAATTTCTTAAAAGAATTGTATAAGCACGAACATTTTCTTGATATCCAATCTGTTGAAATTGTTCCATACAGAAAAAATAAACGAATATTACTTATCAATTTTAAATTAAAATTATATTCAAAAAAATAATTACTTAAAATCCTGCTTATACTGCGGGATTTTTTTGCAATAAAAAAGACCTCTTTTGAGGTCTGCGCTACTTCCTAAAATCCGATTGTAAATTTCCTTATCCTAAAATCCTATTATTATTTATTCCTTTTTTCCTATTATCCAACGATTATGCTATAAAGTTTGTTCCGAATCGATTTGCTCCTTGGAAAAATGATTGTTTCATCATTTGGGTTAATGTCTTTTTAACAACCCTTTTCTCATTTATATGAACTTCCTTTAATCCTTCGGATGTATCTTTATATGTATTTGTAATTGCATCAGAAAATAACAGCATTGTAGCCATTTGTTTGTCCTCTCTTCTCTAAAAATAAAATTTAAACTTTTTTCTTTTTCTTTATTTATCTCTTACATATATATAAAAACCACACTTAAAAAAATATTGACTTTTTATATTCATTTTATATAAATTTTGTTACAAAACTTAATAATTTAGTAAAGATATTAAAGTTTTTACCCGTTTAAGCCGAATACATGCATGACAGGAATAAGAGAAAGGAAAGTAACAGTTTTATTTTCCCCTATATTTTTTCCCTCTGCTTTATAGTATAATCTATGCAGCGGAGGTTTTTATTATGCATAATATTACTTTAATAAATGGGGATGGGATAGGACCTGAAATATCAGACAGTGTTGTAAAAATAATTGAAAAAAGCGGACTTGAAATAGACTGGGATGTTCAAACCGCAGGTTCCGATGTTATAGAGCAAGAAGGAACACCGCTTCCGCAAAGAGTATTAGACTCAATAATTAAAAATAAGGTGGCATTAAAAGCGCCTGTCACAACCCCAATCGGCAAAGGCTTTCGCTCGGTCAACGTACAATTGAGAAAAGCTCTTGATTTGTATGCTAATTTAAGACCTTGCAAGAACTTACCTGCAATTGAAACAAGGTTTAATAATGTAGATTTGGTTGTTGTTCGTGAAAATACGGAAGATTTATACGCAGGGGTAGAAGAACAAATTGATGAAAACACAGCGCATAGTATAAAAATTATTACAAGACAGGCTTCTGAACGAATTTGTAAATTTGCGTTTGATTATGCCGTAAAAAACAACAGAAAAGAAGTATGTGCAGTTTCAAAAGCAAATATTATGAAACTGTCTGACGGTTTATTTTTAGAATCATACCGAAAAATTGCGCAAAATTATCCTCAGATTAAGCAAAGAGAAATTCTTGTTGACAATCTGTGTATGCAATTAGTTCAAGACCCTACGAGATTTGACGTTTTGGTGTTGCCGAATTTATACGGTGATATTGTTTCTGATTTAACGGCAGGATTGATTGGCGGTCTTGGAGTTGCGCAAGGTGCTAATATCGGAAAAGATTGCGCTGTGTTTGAGCCTGTTCATGGTTCTGCACCTGATATTAAAGGGCAAAATAAGGCAAATCCGACAGCCCTTTTGCTTTCCGCAATAGAAATGCTCAAATATATTAATGAAAATAATTATGCACAAAAAATAGAAAATGCTTTGTTTAAAACACTTAGTGAAGGGTATAAGACGGCAGATATAGGCGGAACACTATCTACAACGGAATTTACGGATAAGATTATTTCAAATCTATAATTTGTTTGTTGAAAAATTTCAGGTGCGTATAAACTCACCCTACTTCTTTAAATATTTTGATAATAGCCTGCCCTCTTGACTTCTTGTCCTACAAGCTTCTTTTAATAAGCAGCCTACGCCTTTAATTTAGTTAAGCAGATTTTCCAATCCGTAAATGAAATCATTGTTTTGGGCAATATGCTTAACACCAAGCATAACCCCCGGCATATAACATTTTCTGTCTGATGAATCGTGGCGAATGGTTAGGATTTGCCCCATTGAACCGAAAATCACCTCTTGTGAAGCCATAAACCCTGGGGTCCTTACGGAATGTATTTGAATATCCGAGTATGAAGTTCCCCCTCTTGAACCCTCTATGGTTTCTTTTTCAGGACAATTACCGCCTTTGAAATTATCTTTTTCTTCACTCATCATTAAGGCAGTTTTTATTGCTGTACCTGAAGGGGCATCTTTTTTCTGATTATGATGAAATTCGATTATCTCGGCATTATCAAAATATTTTGCAGCCATTTTTGAAAACATCATCATCAAAACTGCACCGGTTGAAAAATTCGGAGCAATTAAACAACCGATTTTATTATTTTGGGATAATGCTTTTAATTCTTCAATCTGACTGTCGGTCAAACCCGTTGTCCCGATTACAATTTTTATACCGTTATTCAAGCAATATTTTGCATTTTCAAATATTGATGACGGTTGTGTAAAATCGACCAAAACATCTATTTCACAGTTTTTATGCGCTTGCTCTATTGTTTTATATGTATCTTCACCATACAAATCAATTTTTGCCGTTAATTCGGTCTGGTTATCTTCCAAAACCGCGTTGCAAACTTCTTTTCCCATCTTTCCGTTTGCACCGCAAACTGCTACTTTTATCATAATATCCCTTTCTTACTAACTTTTATTAATTAATATTCGCCGTCACTTCTTACAGGCATATCTTCATCTTCATCTTTTAATGCCGATAAATCATCGCTGTACGCAGAATCAAAATCGTTCGGAAGCATATCCGAATCAGGCCATTGAGTATCCGCATCATATCTTGCCGAAGATAAATTTTCAGCAGAAGACAAATCCGAATTTGATAAAACCGTTTCCGATAAAATACATCCCGCCATATCACAGCCTGCGAAATTACAATAAGTCATCTGTGCATAACTGCAATCTGCACCTGTTAACAGGGCATCCGTAAATTCGCATTCAACAACAGACGCTCTTGTAAAATCAACTGCAGTTAAATCCGTATCGGAAAAATTAACTAAAGACAAATCACAATCGGCAAAAGAACTTGAGTTTAAGTCGGCTCCCGAAAAATCAACATCCTTCAATGTCATATTCGAAAAATCAACTTCGCTTAAATCTATTTCATCTTTATCTTGTTTCCATTCATTAAATTGTTCGGGGTTACGTTCTAACAAAGACAATAATTCATCTTTTGTATAATCCAGCATGTTTATCTCCTTCAAAAATATATGCGTAGTGATATTATAATATGTTTTATTTCATATATAGTCAAGTATATTATACAATTTTATATTTTAAAGCTTTCAATGCCGCTTGCAATCTATCGTCAACCTCAAGCTTTTGTAAAATACTTGCAACATGAGCCTTGGTTGTATTAACGCTTATTACAAGATGTTGAGCTATTTCCATATTGCTAAAGCCCTCTGTCATTAATTTTAATATTTGGGCTTCACGCGCAGTTAAGTCATATTTTTTATATGAAAGATCTTTTTCATCAATACTTGAATTAGAAGTAGCCTGAAGAACAATATGCGCAATGCTCGGATCAAACCAGGCTGCTCCTTCAGAAACAGATTGAACTACCTGCACAAGTCTTTGCAGATTGATTTCTTTTGAACAATATGCGTTTGCACCGGCTTTCAAACTGTTTATAACTTCTTTTTCATCATTATGAGAGGTTAATATTATAATTTTTGTATCCTCATTCATTTCGTGAATCTTACGGGATGCTTCAATACCGTTCATATTTGGTAAACCTAAATCCATTATTACCAGCGGAATATCATTGTTTTTAAATATATCCAGCGCATCTTCCGCATTTGAAGCTTCGTATATATGTCCTATAAAATCGACATCTTCAAATGTTGTTCTTAGACCAAATCTTGTTAATTCATGATCTTCCACTATCAGTAAATTGTTCTTCATATATTCAATTCCTTTTTTGCTAATTCATATTCAGGATTTAAATTCAAGCTTCGCTCAAAATTTTTATGAGCTTCTGCTGTTAATCCCCGATTTTTTAACACTAAACCCATATAATAATAATATCTGTAATAATTATCGTCAATATATTTTGCAATATTTAAATATGAAAGGGCGTCATCAAAATCATCCTTATTTATAGAAATTTTTGCCATATCAATCCAAGCATCTTTAAAATCAGGATTGATAGAGATTGCTTTTTTCAAGTATGCTATTTGCCTGTCAGGTTCTAATAATGCCATATTATAATACGCGTCATATACTTTGGAAGAAACTTTTAATACTTTTGCATATATTTCTTTTGCTTTTTGCGTATTATTCAATTTTTGATATGTTTGAGCCAATTTCAATGCCGCAATATGTTCACTATCTTTTCCTTGCGCGGATTTAAAATACTTTTGGGCAGAATTGTAATCTTTTTGTCTGAATGCATAATCACCCATTACAATTAAAGATTCTGCATTTGTTTTATCAATATCTAAGGCTTTTTTAGCATAATCTTGAGATTTTTCATATTCTTTTAAATCATAATAAACTTTTGCAGTCAGCGCATAAACATTTTTGTTTATATCTTTTTTGCCCGAAATTGATGTTTGTAAAACTCCCAAAGCTTTATTCAATTCACCTTTATCATAATAATAATAAGCGAGATGATATTTTTTTTGGTACTCATTTTTGGAGGTTTTATATAAAACATATTCTTTTGATGCGTGCAATTCGTTATCAAACACAACGGTTTTTAACGAATCTGAATTTATTTCACCGATACATTTCAATGCCTCTTTTGATTCACCGCTTTGTGCTAAAATTTCAGCTTTTAAACGCTTGTAATTAATATTTCTCGGATTTTTTTCTATCGCCTTATTTATATAATCTTTTGCTTGCTTTGTGTTGCCGCACTTCATACTGCCAAACGCAGCTAAATAGTTGGCATAATCCGATTCCATTAATAAATTGGTATGCTTTATTAATTCGGCTGTTGCCTCACGGGATTGATCATTATACATAATGTTTGAATAAATTTCCGCTAAATATAATTGGTCATTTTGAGTTAATTTTGCACTTGTAAAATAGAAATTTTTAACATCTTCCTCCAGTGCTGAGGCTAACTCATTATCTTGAATTTTTGACATTGCTAATTCGGCCAAATTAAAAAAACCGATAGAAGCCATCTCACGAGTTAAACGCATATATACATAATCATTAGGAGTAACACTTCCGATTAATACCCGAAAATCCATATATGATGCGCGGACATTACTCTGCATAAATTTATCCATCGCTATTGCATACTGATTTTTGACCGAATTTTTCGTCAATGTTGCACGCTTCAACTCAAACGAAGGAATTACAATATTTTGTGCAGGCGTTGAAATACTTTTATTCAACGGATTTACGGGCATAATATTTCCTAAATCTATTGCCATTGAACTCTGCGCAACACTACATAACAGTATTATTAAAATTACTCTTTTAAACATTAATTCCCCGTTTCTTCTTTTGATTGATGCAAATAATACGCATTAAATAAATCAAGAATTTTTTGTTCCTCGGAACTTGGTATTTCTTCTTTTGATATTCTGTGAATATCATACAAATTATACTGCTTTAAAATATCTTCATCAGAAGGTACTATTTCCCCATTTATCTCAGATAAAAATACTTTAATAATTTTATTTATTGAAATAGACATAAATGTTTCAACGATATTTTTGTCAAAATGAGAACCTGCTCCTTCTGTTATAATATTTAGGACATTTTTTATAGGCATCTTGTCACGATAATGCCTTTTGGATGTAATTGCATCAAAAACATCCGCAACGGCCAAAATTCGGCCGCCTAACGTAATTTCTTCACCTTTCAGGTGTCTGTAATAACCGCTTCCATCCCATTTCTCATGATGAGAAGATGCCATTTCGGTTATTATTCTAAAATCAGGAGACATATATATTTTATTTAAAATATTATGTGTAATTCTTACATGTTCTTGAATATGCTTGTATTCTTCATCAGTTAATTTACCGTCTTTTTGAAGAACGGAATCTCTTATCCCTATTTTCCCTATATCATGCAGTGTTGCAGCCTTTTCAACAAGGCTTATATCCTTTTTATCCATTCCCAAGGCCTGCGCGATAAGTCCCGAATACATACGAACGCGAGTAGAATGACCTGCTGTTATTTTATCGCGGGCATCAATTGATGTCGCTAAAGTATCGATAAAGCTTTCGAATAAGAGTTTTTGCTCGCGGTACATTTGTAATTGCTGATCAAATAATTGAGCATTTTCCAATGCTATACTTGCACTTCCGCCGATTGCCACAAGCAAATCTTCATCATTTTTTGTAAATACGCCGTCAATTTTATTCAAAACCTGAAATGCACCAATAATTTCTCTGTTATTATTAATTATCGGCATACATAAAATTGTTTTTGTTCTGTAACCGGTATTTTTATCAACTTCAGGATTAAATCTTGAATCCGAATAAGCATCAGTAATATTTAGGGTCTCACCTGTCTGAACGACATAACCGGCTAAACCCTTATCAGCAGGGAAACGAATTTCTTTATTATCAACACCTAACGCGACTTTTGACCACAATTCATTACTGTCTTTGTCCCATAAAAATACGGTACATCTGTCTGCCTGCATCGCATTTTTTGTTTCCTGTGCTATTACATGCAATAATTCATCAATATCGGTTAATGCAGTTATGGATTGACTTATTTTAACTAATGAAACCAACGGGTCGGTTTGGGTAGGCAGAGAATAATCCATTCCGTTTTGAAGTTGTTTTATACGTGTATTTATATTGTCACTTAAATTATATTTATCTATTTCCGTTGATAATTTTAAAGCATTATTATAATGAATAAGTGCAACATCTTTTACGTTTTCACAAAAATTAATATTACCTCTTACAAGTTCATTTACTAAATGCGCCGTAACACTCTCCGAACGACCGGCCATATAATCAGCATCATCCAACATCAATAAAACATCCGAAAGTTCACCCGTTTTTTGTGAATAATTCAAAAACGCAAAGATACTCAAACATACTGAAATATCCTCTAAAGAATTATTTGCACTTGCAAGCTCATATGCCTTCTTTATTTTCTCGGCAGCCTGCGGGTACTCTTTTTGTATTGTATGTTTTAATCCGGACAGAATGTAGTCTTGTTGAGTGTTTGTTTCTGTTTTCATATAATAATCCTTTGTAATTATTATACAATATTTTTTGTTTATTACAAAATTATTATTTAATATAATATTTTTGTTTTATAAATTATTTTACACAATTACTGAAATATTATATAATTATTGTTGTAAAAATAAGGAGAGAAAAATGACTGATTCAACAGAAATAATAAAATGTCCGGCTTGCGGTAAAAATATGGAAAAAATATTTATAAGTGATGCGGGAGTAAATATCGATATTTGCACAGAAGGATGCGGAGGTATATTTTTTGATAACCGCGAATTTGATAAATTTAACGAACAACACGAAGATATTGATAAAATATTAGAAAAAGTTAAAGGTAAAGAATTTGCAAAAGTTGATACCGAAGCCAAAAGAATATGCCCTTGTTGCGGTGCTCCAATGGTTCGTAACACAACAAAGATTAACGGAGAAGTTGTCGTTGATGATTGTTATACCTGCGGCGGAAAATTTTTAGATAACAATGAATTAGTAAAAATTCGGGCTGAATATCCGACAGATAAAGAACGCTCTGAAGCAGCAATAAAAAATTTATTTGAAACAGCAGGTTCCGAAATTAACGCAATGAAAGAAAAAGCTCAATTAAAAACACGTCTGACAGAATCATACTTCAATACGGTTAATAAAATCTTTAGAAACTTCATGTAATTCTTTATAATAACCACAATTAAGAAGTTCATAAAAACGCTTATAACAATTTGGCGCAAGTTTTTGTACTTGCGCTGAATTTATATATAACCCTTCGACAAATCTTGCAAAAAGCTCTGTCGGACGCGAATAATACTTATTCATACGATTTATTTTTGAACTTACACGCGATTGACGCCTTTGACAGGATTTTAAACGGATATATGCGGCAAACTCTTTTGGCATATCGCAAAAATCATTTTCTATATTATCTATCGAATATATTTCTGTTTTTTTATTAAACCCGCGCGTTACAAGTTTTACCCTGTCATATTTTAATAAATACTTTGCATTAGAGCCTTTTATATACTTATCAAATTCACAGAATTTTTTTGAACGCTGAAATTTCGGATATTTTTCTTTTATAATCTGCTCATAATCAGAAATTTTTGATTTGATTATTTTTCTGTGTTCTTTTAACTTTTCACATCTTGAATTATTATCAACAAATTTTGTAACCTCAAGTAACTCATCTTTATAAAATTTTGAATCATTATCATCAAATATTTTTTCAATAGTACCGCCGGATTTTTCCATAAAAGGTTCTATTTTTGAATGGATATAATGCGCAAATTCGTGAAGCAGAGTTGGAATAAGGCGCTCAGGCGCAATATTTTTTGATATATCAATCCTATTATGCAGATAAAAGCCTTGATTACCGCGAGCTTTAGTAGTTGTATTAATCTCCAGCCCTATACTCTTAAGATATTTAATAAATTCCTTTGCTTCCATAATAGAATTAATGACACAGATAAAAATTTGAATCAAGAATTATATTATTTAGTAAAAATCCATGTACCATTAGGACTTGTCGTTATGATTGTTTTTCTTTTGCTTTTGTCTTCTTGGTTTTTGCTTTGCGGTTGCGCGAGAACCTCTTTTTTTTTTGAACTGCAACTTTTACTTCATCCTTTTGAGGAGGAACAAATACACTTGCAGTAAGGGTAGATGTATATACAGGCGTTGTATGAGCATAATCAAACAATATAACTCCGTTTGCATTCATTTTTCGGGATTCAAAAATCTGTCTTATTAAATCCTCACTTGAACCGCCCATAAAAGTAACAAATAACCCCGCATACAAATCCGTATTAGGAGATTTTACACTCAAGACATCTCTCATCATTGATGTCAGCATTTTTGAATCATAGGTTAAAAATAACGGAGTAAAACCATCAATGTAATCATTTGAAGACCAACTTCTCCAATCTTGCTGCTTTGAAGAAAGGGCGGAAGCTATATCCGGAAAAATTACAGCACTTATATAAACATTATTTTCACGCCCCAAAGTACCTATTTTTTGCACAAAATCAGTAACCCTTCCGCGTCTGAACTCGTTCCAATCATACCAATTCACATCAGACGGAGTCAACTCAACAGGATCTTTGCCATATCGTGCCATAAATGCACTTCTTGCATATTCGCTGTATCCCCACGAACTTGCTATTGATTTTGGATTTGAATTCGGATATCTGATGTAATCAAGATTTATTCCATCAGGCTTGTAATCAGTCATTATTTCGGTAAGTAAATCTTCTAAGAACTCTTGTACAGCAGGATTTGCAGGATCTAAAAAATATCCGTTATGTTCCGATACGGATTTTGTTGCGCCATAACAATCAGCATACTGTTTTGTCTTATTTCCCCACTCAGGATGAACTGATAATATACTTGTAGCATCATTTTCCGGCAAATCATTACCTACATAAAACGATTGAAACCATGTATGGACTTTCATTCCGCGTTTATGCGCTTCGGCAATCCAAATTTTTAAAGGATCAAAGCCGGCAAAAATAGGATTTTGAACAGTAAATCCGTATTCATTCATTGTTTTACTCGGGAAAATTGTTTTTCCATGATAATAGGTTTCAAGGAAAACATTATTAAACCCGTTATCTTTTAATTTATCAAGAGTTGCAACTATTTGCTGTTCATTTTGCTCGGTCGGACGAAGCCATACTCCGTGAACTTCATCTTTTATATACGGTAATGCCGTTTTTATTGCCATACTCGCTTCATTCATAGCATCATGAGAATATTTCTTTATCAATTCTATATTATTGTTTGAATTCTGCGCCGACTTTAAATATTCATTAGCTAATTTGACATGACTTAAAGCTTTTGCAGGGGAATAATCTTTTTGAGTTGCACTGTAATAATTCATTATTGATTGAGCTTCATCAATCTTAGCTTGAGCCTCATAAGTATAACTTTCAGAAGTAGTATAAACCGTAAGAGTTTTTGACATCATATCAACACTTACTTTTGAACCGACTTTTATATTTTGCGTAATCCAATTTTTAGCACTGCCATGTCCGCTTATAACAATACCATTTTCCGGAATCGCAGAATCGGCACCACTTATTGATGTTACAATATTACCTTCAACTATAGCTTCCGTTCCAAATTCATTTGTACCTGTATGAACGCCATATGACGGAGTGTAAATAACAAGCTGATTTGGGCCTCTGCCACCCGGATAGTACCCCGAGGAATACGCAGGATCTATCAAATTAACATATTTTGTATTTTGACTAAAAACAGTTTCGGATGGGTTTAATTTTAATGTTTCAAAACAAGTAGGCAACACCGGAGAATATTCATAATCTTCCACTGACATCAAGCCTTCGGGAGAAAAATAAAACATTTCGGAACTATCCTCTTGCGCTTTAACAGATATAGAGGAAAGGCTCAATATAATCGTTATTGTCAGAATTTTTTTCAAATTCATGTTGTTTTTATTCTCCTTATTTGTCAGATTTTATATATTCTGAAGCTCTTTTGTAATAGCGTGTTGCCCTTTGGCTATCTCCCAAACGCTCGTATATTATACCTAATTTTTCAAATTTTTCGGCATCCGGAGTCATTCCGTACCGCAAGCCCTTATCATAATACTCAAGAGCTTTTATATATTTTTTTCTGTTATAATAAAAATCCCCAAAATAATAATTTGCTTCAGGACTTTTACTATTTAAACCTAATGCATGGTAGAAATATGACTTTGCATAATTGTCTTTTTTCTGCATATCATAAATTCTTGCAAGCCTTATACAAGATACAATATCATCATTCACCGCATTCAAAAGAATATAATATTCGGCTGCACTTTTTTGCAAATATTTTGCCCTTTTTATATCACTGTTAGTTTTTTGCGCCAATTCGAAATATGCATCCGCTTTTGTTTTTGTTGCACTTAAATTTACACTTGAATAATCAACTGAAAGTGAAGGTGGCTCTTTTTCTATCAAGTGTTCGGCAAAAGCCATACCGCGACATGAATATAAAATCGCAGCGAAAATACATAACCCGACAATGCCGTTAAAAATCAGTATATGACGGTTCCGGATTGATATCATGATGGTAGAATGAATAATCTTCTTTTGCAGGATCTACATACGCATGCAGTCTTCTTAGGAATTTTAACGGACCGCGGCTTTTTAAATATTTTGTTTCTTTTTCGCCGTAGTATGGTTTTCCTAAAGCTCTGGCTCTGCCCAACTGCATTGTGTCATAAATTTGTTCAGAATATCCGTTGTTTCTTAAATATTGCTCTGACATTGTTTGTTCAACAGAAATTGAAGCATTTGAAGCCACTTGCGCAGATAGTACTAATACTGCAGTTAATAAAAATAACTTTAATTTCATAGTCACCTCTTTATAAAGATATTATAAACTTATTTTATAAGCCTTGCAATATTATTATAATTTGTTTACATAAAATATCCATAGATTGTTTGTATGATTTTATTAAATATCATTCAATATAATTTCTTCGAATTTTTCCAACAGCTTATCCTCTGGCACACGTGCTATTATTTCGCCTTTTTTGAATATATAACCTTCGCCTATTGCGCCGGCTATCCCATAATCCGCATTTTTAGCTTCCCCGGGGCCGTTTACAGGACACCCCATAACTGCAATCGTTATATCCCTATCCAAATTTTTAAATTTATCTTCTACTTTTTTGGCTAATGTTATCAAATCTATTTGAGTTCTTCCGCAAGTCGGGCAAGAAATGAAATTTACACCACGTTTACGCAAATTCAAGCTTTTTAAAATATCATAACCCGCATAAACTTCCTCAACAGGGTTTTCAGTCAATGAAACCCTTATAGTGTCCCCTATCCCTTCAGCTAACAATGTTCCTATCCCGATAGAAGATTTTATCAAACCGCCGCGCATTGTTCCTGCTTCCGTCAAACCGATATGTAAAGGATATTCAACCATTTTTGCAATCTTACGGTATGCTTCTATCGTTGTATAAACATCAGAAGATTTCAGAGAAATTTTTATCATATTAAAATCCATATCCTCTAATATTTTTATATGGCGCATCGCGCTTTCAACCATTTTATCAGATAACGGACAATCTTTTTCTATCAAATTTTTTTCTAAAGAACCTGCATTTACTCCAACCCTTATAGGTATATTTTGTTGTTTTGCAAGTTTAACAACTTTTTGCGTGTGTTCAATTTTGCCTATATTACCAGGATTTAAACGCAATGCCGAAATTCCGTTATTGATACATTGAATTGCTAAACGGTAATCAAAATGTATGTCCGCAACCAACGGGACAGGCGATATTTTTACCAATTCTCTTATTGCATCTGCAGCATCAGGATTTAACACAGCAAGACGAACAATTTCACAGCCGGCCTCAGCCAATTGTTTGATTTGTTCAGAGGTTTTTGCAATATCACGAGTATCAGTGTTGCACATAGATTGAACACTAATCGGATTATCCGCACCAATTTTTATATTACCTATTGATATCTCTTTTGATTTTCGTCTCTGCATCATATATAAATTTTAACACAGATACATTTTTTTTATAATTAATGTGATATTATTTAAGCATGAAAACTCTTAAAGACTTTGAAAATGATTTAAGTAAATGCTCAAAATGCGGATTGTGTTCTCAAGCTTGTCCGATATATAAATTGACCTTGAACGATTGCACGGTAAGCAAAGGGAAATTCCTTATGTTGCTTGGGGTTGCTAAAGGTGATTTGAAACTTTCAAAAAACATAAACAAATATCTCGATATGTGTTTGAAGTGCAAAAAATGTAACGAGTTTTGCCCTGCGGGAATTGATGTATGTACTATTTTAAACTACGCAAAATATGAGTATATGTCTAAAACAATTGTTTCTAAATTTATTAATTTCTTGCAAAGCAGATTAATTTTTTCAAATATTATTAAGCTTTTTCAATTTATTTCAAAGCCGTTCAGACCGCAAAAAAGACCTCATTATGAAAACGCCAAAAATATAATATATTTCAAAGGATGCGTAAACCAAATCTGTCCTAATGCCGATAATTATATAAATAAAATATTTAAAGATATTCCGATAAATATTATTGAGCCGGATTTTGATTGCTGCGGATTACCCTTTTTATCAGAAGGAAATATGAAACGCTTTATAGAAAGCGCAAAACATAATATAAAAAATTTCGGAACAAATTATGATTTTATCGTGAATGATTGTGCAAGCTGTGAAGATACCATACTAAATTACCCTAAATATATCGACGATTTTGAAATAAACCGCGGTAAAGTTATAAATTGGGGCAACTTAATTGCACTTAACGAAATAAAATTTAAATATAGCGCACCTGTTAAAGTTACATTCCATAAACCTTGCCACATAAAAAATGATGTCTTTTTTAATCAAATCCTAAAAAATTGTACAAATGTTGAATATATTCAAATGGAAAATTATGACGACTGCTGTGGGTTATCGGGAACTTTCGGGATAAAAAATCCGAAACTGTCATCAGAATTAATGAAATCAAAAGCAAATAATATTATCGCAACAGGAGCACAATATGTTGTAACAACCTGCCCTTCGTGTATTATAGGTCTAAAAATTGCCTTAAAAAATACCGATATAAAAGTCGTAAGCTTGCTGGAATTTTTATCATCAGCAGATGAGATAGGACAAAATATTTAGTTTACTTTTATACCTTTTTCAGCGAAATATAATCTTAAGAAAAAGCAAGCGACGTGTTGGATTGAATCCACTCTTACCCATTGTCTTGTTGCTTTAAATCTTATACTGCGTACGGATTTTTCAGGATTTTTGTGTGCATAATTGTTTTTATCCGAATTATAAAGATACATTTGAGAAAGAGCCGTTTTTCTGCAAGCTTCCAAAAGTGTTTGTGCAAGTTCTTCTCTGCCTAATTTTGCCGCAAGATAATATGCTGCAACCAAGCCCTCGGAACGTGCGCCGTCAGGATAAAAATGATCACCGTAATTGTAATAATATCCGCCTTCAAAATCGATATAAGGGGAATCATCGCGCTTATAGGTCTTTTCTATCATTGTATTTGCATCCTTGAATACAAAATTGACATAATTATCTTTTTTAAACCCTTCATAATCAACCCATTCTTCAATTGCCTGCATTAACCAACCATCTGACGGTAATGCCGTAAATAAATCAGCATATATATTTGGACGTTCATCAACAAGCCAATCGAGAGCCAATTGAGCTTTTGGGATAATTTCCGATACTAACTCTTTGTCATCAAAATGATTAGCCACAAGTGCCAATCCCAACAAAGCTTCCCCAGGATAATAGAATGAGAATGTAAATCTGCGTTCTTCATCAGATAAATCATACAATTCGTTTCCGTTTTGTACTTTCGGGTGGATGAAATAACCGAGCATCTCTCCGGTTTTATATATTCTTGAAACTATATGCCTTGCATAGAGTCTTATATAATCATCATAACAAGTATCATTGGTTTCCTGCCTGTATTTCATCATTGCTACAAGTGCAACACCCGTTCCGCCAAGCTTCGCTTTTTTATTATAATAAACATAACCGCATCTTTTGCCGTCAACTTCATGTTCTTTTGTTATTGACACAATAAAATCAAGACCGCGTTTTGCATTTTTTAAATAAATATCATTATGAGTTAATTGATAAGCTCTTATTAAAGATATTACCCCGCCGCAATGTCTTAAATCATTATAGTACAGGTTATCTTCCGTTCTGTCAGGGTGTTCGTGATCTTTGTAATTGTCATCCTTACAGTCATAATAATACATAAACCGTCCGTCAGGTTTCATATAATCCTGAATCCAATTTATTCCGTTTAGTGCAATATCTTTTATACCCTCAACGCTGTATTCATTTAATGTTGTACCGCGATATAGGGGAATAATGTCATCTTTATAGCTTACAAATGATTTGCTTTTTAAAAGGTGCATTGTATGAGGTGCATTATAAAGAATATTTATTCTCTCGGTCATACTGTTTGTAATGTTCTTTATCGAAGTCTGACGTATAAGCTGATTTAATGCCTGCTTTATTCCGTTATGATTTTTTGTCCAAGCATCTGTCGGCAAATATATATAATTAATATTATCAAAATTCAATTTCAGACCTGTTATCCCCGGCTCAAATCTTGTTTCATCAAACTTTGTTAATTGAATTCGTGATGTTCTGACAGGAGTTTGCTCTGTTATATATTCAAGCATAATTCTGCATTTATTTGCGTCTGCAATATCAAACTCGCCAAATCGCTTGTGTTGAGTAAGTTTTAGAATATCACGATTTATGGTTTCAACAAAAGTTCTCCTTGTAGACCCCCATCTTATTGGCTCTCTGCCTGCCTGAAACATTGATATATATACATAACTGAAAGTATTGTCATAATTTATTACGCTTAAATCTAAATCATCCGCATTGACTTCTGATTTTTCCGCCAAAGCGACTCTGATTCTTTTAAAAAGTTCCCTTACGGATGAAAAATCCTTTTTAAAATATTCACGTTCGATATTATTTTCAGTTTCATAAAGCATTTTATATTTTCTCCAAAAAATTAACTTACATAAATCATATCACAGCATATAAAAATATACGCCATCTTTTTGGTTGAGAAGTATTAACAAACGTAACAATTTTGCCTGTATAAAAACCCTATGCTAATGTGTTATTGAGGGGAGAGATATGAAAAATATTGTTATATATACTACTAAAAGCACTTCTGAGATTGCAGATATTGTTTCTGCAATTGAAGATGTTGAAGTAAGAATTGAATCTGCAGAAAATCTAAAAGATTATGAGACATTGAATCCGGGAGTAATTGTTATTGAAGATGTTCCAACCGTTAAAGATGATTTAATGGTTACAAAATTCAAATATCCCGTATTATTTATAGGCGAAACATTTAAAGGTTCTACTGTTCGTGCGGTAGCCTTTGATTATGTTAAAACTCCTGTTGATAAACAAGAACTCATTGTACGCGTTAGAAATATGCTTAAAATAAGAGAATTGCGCGACAAAATGAAAACCCTTGCAACAACTGATGAATTGACAGGACTTCATAACAGAAAATATTTATTGGAACGTATGGAACAGGAAATTTCTCGTGCAAAACGATATGCAACACCTTTATCGTTGTTATTATTTGACTTGGATTTCTTTAAAACCGTCAATGATATTTACGGCTATGAATGGGGCGATGTTTTATTAAAATCAATCGCTGATAAATTGAGAAATGTTATTCGTAAAGAAGATATTTTAACACGTTACGGGGACGAAGAATATGTAGTTGTTCTTCCTAATACTTCAGAAGAAAATGCTTTCTTGTTTGCAGAAAGATTTCGTAAAGAAGTTGAACGTATGGAATTTATTCCTGCGGGAGAAGAAGAACGTCATCCGATTACAATTTCAGGCGGAATTGCGACGTTCCCTTGTCTTCCTGATACGGAAGAAGATGCAAACACTATTATAAGATACGCGGAACACGCATTATACAATGCAAAAAAACGCGGTAAAAATAAAATCGTTCAATTTTCTCATTTGAATTTGGGCGAATAGTATAACAGATTCCTTTCTGAACACTTACATAGTGTAAATCTGGTTAATAGGCGGCAAACTTTCCAAGCCGCCTTTTGTTTTTTGTGATATAATATTTTCATGAAAAAGATTTGTTTATTATTATTTATATTTTTAGGTATCACTGCAGCTAAAGTTACTGCGGATCAATTTGTACCCGAATTTGATAAGATGAAATTTGTGCGCTGTGAAATTGATGAAGAAATTTTTAATCAGGATAATACAAAAGTTTCCGATTCGCATTATCACAGATTTTACAGATGGGACGATGAATACAAGCAGGTATTTCTTCAAAAAGAACCCGTTGACAGATTGATATATTACGGCCCTGACAAAATAGAATTTCGTTATCAGGATATGACAGATGATTTTATTGAACAAACGCACGTTTCTATTGACCGTGCAACAATGAAATATCAATCAAATTCCCGCATAAATTATGACAATCCTGATTTTGGCTCACGTCATTCAAAAGGCACAGGCGATTGTAAAATTTTAGAATAATTTTTACGTTTTTTAGCAATTTTTCTTTCCTAAAATACTTTATATACATGTAAAGGGTTTAGGTTAGTTATTATTATGGGAAAAACGGTAGAAGATATTTGTAATTTGTTGACATTAAATAATGAGTTATGTTTTGAATATAGGAAACAGGTAAAGCGTGTAACTCTGTATGACAGTATTACCGAAACTATTCAAAACGTTACAACAACTAATCCGTTTTTAACAGATTGTTTTTCCGATATAAAAATGTACCGAATAGCGCAGAAACTTGCAACCGCGGTTGATAAGAATAATATAGATAAAATAAAAGAATTGAAAGCTTTATACGGCGATTCAAAAGATTTTGCAAAAGCCAAAAAACTCTTAAACGATAAGTGTAAAGAGGTTTGGAGTGTATATTTACCTTCTAATGCCCCGAAAGAAGCTATGAAGGCACTCGGTATAACTAATCAACCCGATTTAGATTTTATTTTAGGTAACAGTATCCGTCATTTTGAAAAAGATGACGGGGATACAACATCTTTTATAATAGCCAAAACCCTTAATAACAAAAATATGAATTATACGATAGAAGATATTCACGAATATTTGGTAAGAATGAATAAAAAAGAAAAATGCAATTATAATTTTAAAACGGTATCCTATTTGATTTCTCAACACAATTACGACAATATAAAATTGAAAGAACTCGGGATTGATGATATTACTATAACAAAAGCGCTTGAAACATTAAAAATCGGAAAACGCGCAAAATATTATATAAATAATATAAAAAATACAAAATTATTTGAAAAGGCGGTTTCCTTATTTTAAAATAAGGATTATGAAAATAGATAATTTTAAGGTGGAAGATTGGTTTAACGATTACGAGCATTGGGCAAAATACGACCTTGCAGATACTTGTGTAGAATCTTTATCCGTAAATGAATTGGTGTCATTAACAGGTGCTGATTTTACGGATATATTAGACAGAAAACTCAATTATGGCGATATACATGGGTCTTTGAGATTAAAAAATGCCATATCATCATTGTATGAGAACCAAAAGTGTGAGAATATTACAATAACACATGGCGCAATCGGTGCTAATCAGCTTGTTATGATGACTCTTGTAGAACCGAATGATAAGGTAGTTTCTATAATTCCAACCTACCAGCAGCACTATTCTATCCCAAAATCTTTTGGCGCAAATGTTGAAACATTTTACTTGGAAGAAAAAAACAATTGGCTTCCTGATTTAGAAAAATTAGAAATGATTGTTGGCACAAATACAAAATTGATTTGTTTAAACAATCCAAATAATCCGACAGGTGCGGTAATTCCTGACGATATGCTTCGTAAAATTGTTGAAATTGCGCGCAAATCAAATGCTTATATACTTTGTGATGAAGTTTACCGAGGTTTAAACCATATCGCAAATCCGTTTTCCGTATCAATCGCGGATATTTATGAAAAAGGGATATCTACAAGCAGTGTTTCTAAAGTTTTTTCACTTGCAGGGTTAAGATTAGGCTGGATAGCTGCGCATAAAAGTATTATTGATAAAATCAACATACAACGGGAATATAACACAATAAGTGTCGGAATTTTAGATGATTATTTTGCATCAATTGCGATAGAAAATAAAGATGTCATAATAAAACGAAATCTTGAAAAAATAAAAATCGGCAAGGATATCGTAAAAAAATGGATTAAAAAAGAACCTCATATAAGCTGGATTGAACCTAAAGGCGGAACAACATGTTTTGTTCATTATGATACTGATATGCAATCTTATGATTTATGCAAAAATTTGCAGCATGATACAGGAGTGATGATTTTACCGGGGCAAACTATGGAAATGAATAAATATTTACGAATAGGGTATGGCAATAATTTTGAACAACTAAAAAAAGCTCTCGAAATTTTTTCTAATTGGCTTTCTTAGTTCCTGATGACTGCTTATTAATAATATTTCAGCAATTCGTCGTATATTTTCAAGCTGTCTAAATAAGAGAATTTGTAGCAGCCTCTATGCCTTAATTTATTGAAAAATTTACCCACGAACCCTTTTTTATCAATTATACGTAAGGCTAAATCATAGACATTTTCAAATGTTTCGGGAGGATATTTTTTAATATCGTTTGATAAATTAGAAAATCGTGCACTCCCGTCAGAATTTATATCATACCACTGGACAAAATCTTCATCATCCTCTTTATCAACAGATATTTTTAAAACTTCATACTTATCAATTTCACATTCAATTAAGAATTTCCCATCTTCATGACAAGTACAATATTTTCCCCATAATTCCAGCTTTAAGATATTCAATATTTCTTGAAATGTAGATGTTTCCAATGTCTTTTTTAACTTTTTATATTGTTTATCACCTAAAATTATTTTTGCACAATAAAACAACTCAGCCGGAGGATAAAATGTATTCATATTCTTAGGCATCAAACCGCCGGTTATTTTTCCGCAATTGCGCCTTGTAGGAACGGCAAAAACTCTATTGCCCGGATTTGGAAACCCGAGAATTCTGTTTTCTTCATCAAACCCTTGAACCTCAAAATCACTGTATTCAAATATAAATTTGAACATGCTATCTATATTTTGTTGTGAAATCTTTGTTTTTGACATTATTGCTCTTTTTGAGATGATTTTGTTGTCTTTGTAATTTTAGATTTGCCTGAGGTTTTACCCTTTGCAGAACTTAATGTTTTTGAATAATATAGCCCTTTAGCGCCCGCATTGAGCTTTGTACCCTTTGGCCCCATAGAAATTCTGCACCCTTTGACACCAAAAGATATTCCTATACCTGATTTTGAAAAATTTATTCTTATAGGCCCTAAATTGATACTCTTTTTAAAATAAAAACCCATTATGCAATTTCCTCATACGCTTGCGGATTGTTTAACAAATCATAATTAATTTCATTTTCATTATCGGCAATTGTAGCAGCAACAACAGCATCAGACGTAACATTCAATGTCGTTCTGAACATATCTGTTATTCTTTCAATTGTAAATAAGAACGCAAAACCGGCTACCAATTGTTCAGGACTCAATCCCATACCGTTAAGTATCAAAGCAATAGTAATCAAACCACCGCCCGGAATACCCGCACAAGTACTTGATGCAACTATCGCCAATAATGCTATCGTAACAACCAAACCGACGGTCAATGGCACCTGATAAGCTTGAGCAAGGAATATAACAGCAACTGTTTGCAATAGCGCAGTTCCGTCAAAATTCAAAGTTGCACCCAACGGCAATACAAAGCTTGAAATTTTGTGAGAAATCCCGCGTTTTTCACAACATGCAATGGTTAAAGGTAGTGTAGCTGCCGAACTTGCAGTACCGAAAGCGACCATTGTTGCTTCTGCAATTGCAGAAAATAGCATTGGCGCGGAAACCTTTGAAAAGCATCTCAAGAAAATCGGATATATCATAAACATTTGGATACCGAAGCCTGCCAATAATACCAATAAATATTTGGCAATCGGTTCGAAAATATCAATACCGAAACTTGCAATAGCACTTGCTGTTAGTGCAAAAACACCCGGAGCCGCAAACAACATAATCCAATCAGTTATCTTCATTGTTGCCGCAAATACAGATTCAAAAAATGAAACTATTGGCCTGTTTACATCTCCAACTTTTGCCAATGCCAATGCAAATAATATTACAAATATTATAATCGGAACCATATTACCTGTTGCAAATGCCTCCATCGGATTTTTCGGAATAAAATCCAAAAACATATTCAAAATATTTCCCTGCTGCTGCTGCATCGCAACTGCAACAGATGATTGGACATCAGTAGCAATATTTGATGCTATATAATGACTTGCACCTGCACCGGGTTTAAATATCAATGCCAATGTTGTACCGATAGTAACCGCAAATGTTGTCAAAATTCCGTAGTATATAATCATTTTAGAACCGAATTTGCCCAACTGCTTATTATCGCCTACACTCGTTATCCCGATTATTATTGCTGAAACTACCAACGGTATAACAACCATTTGAATCAATCTTATAAATAATTGACCTACAAAAGTTAAAATATTGCTTACCAATATATTCGGATGGGTATATAAAAATATCCCGACCATAATACCTGCAATAATACCGAAAAATATATGCCAATTACGTTTTAGAGCTAAGCCTAAAGCAATAAGTATCTGCATGTGTAGTTTCATACCGTTAAATCCTTCTTATAATAAACTCGTATAACTTTGTTATTATACATCTTTTAAGCGTAAATTACAATACAGCATTTATTGTGCATATAAATAAAAAAAAGCCCCGTTCATAGCGGGGTAAAATTTTTCTGGAAATTAGGAATAGGAAATTAAATTGTTCTCTCTTTTTTTTAAACGGATGTAAAATCTCTCTTCTTTTTGTCTTAATATCTCTCGCATTTATTTAATGCTCTCATATATATAAAGTATATATCGTTTTATATATTTCACCCTTCCTATATTTTGTAACATTTTGTAATATTTGAACATTAAAAAGCAACTTTTATTTTTATAGGACTTGAATAGAATAACAAAATGAAAGGACAGCAAAATGCGAATTTCAAACAACACATCACCTGCATTTGGAAGTATTCAAGCCGGAATTACCAAAATGGATAATTATCAAAAAAAAGTTTGCGACACTTTTTACAGAGGAATAAAATATAGCGAAAAATATTCAAAATACACTGAAGAAGACATTGACATATATGTACTGCCAAGTAAAACGGCAGATATCGAAATTCGATACATGGATCCATACAGCGGTAAGTTTTTTAAAGATGAAGAAGGGAAAATCATTAAACAACCTCTTTTATACATCACAAGAGAAGGCTTTTGGCGTTTTACCGACAACGTAATCGAAACATTAAAAAAGATAACTGAAGGCGCAATAAAAAGACCGAAAGCTGATGTACACAAAGTTATTATGGGTGATACAACAATGGCAAAGATAAATCCTGATAAAGCAGATGATGAGTTATATGATATGGTGCAAAATCTGATGAAAGATGGCGTATCTCAAAAAGATGCCGAAGATATAGTTTATAATCATTATGTTGGCACATATCGTATTGGCAATAAAGATGCAGATTTTTAATTCCAAAATAAATATATAAAAAGCCTTGTCTTTGTTATAAGACAAGGCTTTATTTTAATTTAAATTTTGAACTATGTCAAAGCAAAAGTCATATCAGCTTCCACACAAACTTTCCCGTCTACAGAACCTACACCGTGTGCTTTACAGATAGGTCCTTTTAATTTGGTTAATTCAATAGACATTTCAAACCTGTCGCCAGGTCTTACAATATTTTTAAATCTTGCATTTTCAACACCTGCATACAATGCCAATTTACCTTGAAATTGAGGTAATTTTAATAAAATCGGCGCAGAGCATTGAGCCATTGCTTCAAGTTGCAAAACCCCGGGCATTACAGGGTTATTAGGAAAATGTCCTTGGAAAAATTCTTCATTCATTGTCAAATTCTTATAACCTTTACAATATTTTCCCGGAACACATTCAGTAATCCTGTCTACCAATAAAAACGGATATCTGTGGGGTAACATTTCCATAATTTGCATTATATCCATGCTAAATGCTTCTTGTGTCATTTCTTCTGTCATTTTTCTCTCCTTTATCAAGTTTAAAATTTTAACATTCTACTATTTTATCTCGCAATATCTTTGCTACTTTTATATGAACGGCATGTCCGGCTTCTTTTGCCAGTATCTGACATTTCAAATTCAACGGATTTATTCCTGTTAAATACAAGTCTCCCACCATATCAAGCATTTTATGTTTAACAGGTTCGCAATCAGAGCGCAATTCAGACGAATAACCTCCGTCATCCATAAAACCCAAAGTATTATCAACACTCGCACCTTGTGCAAATCCAAGCATCTGAAATTTTCTCAAATCTCTATAAAATCCGAATGTTCTTGCTTCTATAATTTCTTGTTGATTTTTAGGGTTATAATTTACAAACCTTCTTGTTTCTTTCGGATGATCATAATTTACGGCATAAGACATAAATAATTCCTTATCAGGCAATATAATAAGACTTGTTTTTCCATTTAGATAATATACAGGCTCTTTTACGGTATATTCAGGCTCCTTATGAAATAACGGCTTATCAATACCCGTTTTTTTAAATTCGTCCACCCATACTTTTGAACTTCCGTCGAGAATTGGAACTTCTTCCTCACTCATACAAATATCAACAGAATCAATACCACAAAAAGCTAATGCGGCCGTTAAGTGCTCCGTTAACATTGCCTTGGATTTTTTATCACCTAAAACCACACAATGATCTGTTGCCAATACATTATCTACATTGGCAACAAACGGTTCATTACCTTTTACAAAATATCTTATTTGTCCGAGTTTTGAAGGAATTAAAGTGACATCGCAAGGTTTATTTTTCATCAAACCGCTGCCGGATATTTTTACTTCGTTTTTTAGAGTAGTCATTTTAGTACCTTTTGCGCGTAACACCTACTTATTTGCGTTTTCTTCAAATTCTTTCAATAACGGTTCAAATTTGCGGAATTTTGCAAATATTTCTTGTGCATCCTTCATTGTTTTCAGTTGTTTAATAAAGTCTTTTCTCGGAACAGCAGGAATACCAACAATAATTGATTTTTCAGGGAATGATTTTGTAACCCCTGCTTTTGCGGTAATAATTGTATCAGAGCCAATTTCGATATGATCAGCCAAGCCTGCCTGACCTGCAATTACAACTCTGTCACCAATAACACAACTGCCTGCGATACCGACTTGAGATACTATTAAACAACCTTGACCGATTTTACAATTATGACCTATCATTACAAGGTCATCAATCTTTGTATTATCTCCAATTACGGTATTTTCAATAGTACCTCTGTCTATTGCGGTATTTGCGCCAATTTCAACGTTGTTACCGATTTCAACAGAACCTATTGAAGGGATTTTAAAAATAACTTGAGATGAATTATCTCTTTTAATTTCACCGTCTTGTCTTGCATTTTCAATATTATTCGGATTTTCGGTTACAAAACTGAAACCGTCTGCACCTAAAGAAACGCCATGATGAAGTATTACATCATTACCTACAACAACTCTGTCGCCAATATTTACTCCCGGATGGAAGAAACAGTTGTTTCCGATTTTTGCGTTGCTTCCTATATATGTATTTGCAAGAATTTTTGTATTATCACCTATTACGGCATTTGGTGAAATTACTACATTTGGTCCTATGCTAACATTTGCACCTATTTTAGCTGTTGAATCAACAACTGCTGACGGATGAATGTCTTTATTTACAACAGGCGGTACATAAAATAAATTCAACAATTTCATCATTGCTAATCTCGGTCTTTCAACTTCGATTGTAGTAAGTCCGTCAATTTGAACTCCTAACGGTACTAATGCAGCTTTTGCGCTTGATTTTGCAAGATTTGCAATTTCTTCTTCGCCTAATGCCAAAGCTAAAGTGTGTTCGTCAGATAATAGCGGAGGCGCTATTTGTGTAATCTCAGGACTTGAAACTTTTGTTAGCATACCACCTGTAATTTGAGTAATTTCATCAACCGTAAATGATTTCATAAATCCTTCTCCTTATTATATATATCCCTATTATTTTTGCTTGTTAGCTTATTATAGCACAATATCTGTTTTTACAACCATATTTGTAAATTTCTATTAACCGCGTAATTAATTCTGTTTCATTCTTGCAATAGTTGAGGTTGTCGATTTACCTTCAACAAATTTTATAAACTCAACGCGAGTACCGTTTTTGCGCATTATATCAGCTTCAGGTAAAGTTTCCATAGTATAATCCGCACCTTTTGTATATACATCAGGCTTAATCTCATCCAAAAGATTACGCGGAGAATCTTCATCAAATAATACAACATAATCTACACAAGATAATGCACATAAAATTTCTGCTCGGTCATTTTCATTATTGATAGGTCTGGTTGGACCTTTTATACTTTTTACGGATTTATCCGAATTTAATAAAACAATACTATAGTCTGCAAAACTTTTAGTTTCCTGAAGATACCGAACATGTCCGACATGCAGGATGTCAAAACATCCGTTTGTAGCAACAACCGTTTTGCCACTTTTATGCAGCTTTTCTACAAAAGATGATATTTGCTCTCTGTTTATTACCTGACCCATAAATTGTACTCCTTACCTGTAATAATTATACTAAAAATATGCAAAAAAAACGAACCGTAAATTTTACGATTCGTTTATGATATATGATTTATGAAATACTAACTTAAAGCCATTAGTGCTTTTACAGAACGCGCATTTTCTCTTACATCTTCTTCTACACCTTCACCGGATATAGTATTTTCCAGAACTGTCATTGCGATTTCTTTATCTTCCAATGATAATAAAGAATTTATAGTACTCATAGCAACAACTGTTGACATATCGTTAATACCTTTTCCTTTGTTTGAAATAACAACTGATAATGAAGAAACTTCATTTCTTTTTACAAGTGCTCTTGCTGTCATTTCTCTAACTTCATCTATGGAAGAATTTGTACCGATTTCTTCTAATACCGATACAGCATCAGAACTTGGATTAATAGTCAAAGAATCAATAATATCGCTAACTCTTATATAATTTTTATTTGTTTTAATATCTGTTGTTGTCATTTACTCATTCTCCTTTGATTATGCTGCTTCGCTTATTTTTGCCATATCTGAAGCCAAAGCTTCAATACTGTCTATTAACATAGGTTTAACCTCGGTATGAGGATCCATTTTTGCCATTTTAGCAACATTTTTCCCGCGAGTATTGAATATCGAAGTTACATCATAAGACAATACATTCTTGATACTTTCATAACCATGTTTAATACCTTCACCGATATGAACTTCTGTATTACCAATTTCTTGAATTTTATTATAAGCAGAAACTATACCGTTTTTAATACCACGGCAAAATTCTTTTATAGATTCTATACCTTCATAAAATCTTTTTCCAAAATCATTTATAGAACCGACAAAGGTAGAGTAAATTCTCTTTGTACCTTGAGTAATACCATTATTTAATCCTGTAAAGCTTACGCCTTTCTTCTTTGTTGATTCAAAAACATCTTCCGTTAAAATATTTTTTTGGAAGTTTGATTTTGCAAACGGATTAGAAACTGATTCTCTGCGTACATTTTGTTCATTAGCCGTAGTATTGAAAATACGATGGCTCCATTGACTTACTCTATCTACTGTTGACATATTTTACCTCTTTCTTGACTATATCCACACATTAAGTCTATCACAGCGCGAAATATATAAATCAACCTTTTGTATGATTTGTGTTAAAATATCAATATGAATTATAAAAATTTGGAAGAATTAATATCAGTAATAGCAAAACTAAGAGCTCCTGACGGCTGCCCTTGGGATAGAGAACAAACTCACCAAACACTGCGACCTAATATGCTTGAAGAAGCCTATGAAGCAGTTGATGCTATTGATGAAAATGATATGGCGCATTTAAAAGAAGAGCTTGGAGATGTCTTATTACAGGTACTATTACATTCTCAAATCGCATCAGAGCATGGAGATTTTAATATTGAAGATGTCGCCAAAGAGTTAAAAGATAAACTAATTCACCGACATCCGCATGTTTTTGGAGAAGTAAAAGTTAGAAACGCACAAGAAGTTAAAAAGAATTGGGACATATTAAAAGCTGAAGAAAAAACCGAAAGAAAATCCATAATGGACGGCATTTCACGTTCACAAGCAGCTTTAATGTCCGCACAAAAAATTTCTAAACGTGCCGTTAAAGTCGGTTTTGAATGGCCGAATGAAGAATCTTTATATGATTGTTTTTATTCGGAAGTAGAAGAATTTAAACAAGCAAAAAAAGAACAAAATAAAGAACACATGGAAGAAGAATTTGGCGACATATTGTTTGCTGCAGTGAACCTTGCCAGATGGAATAAAATTGACGCCGAACAAGCTTTATTAAAAGCTAATAAAAAATTTGAAAAACGTTTTCGCAAGATGGAAGAACTTGCCACAAAACCTTTAGAAGAATATTCTTTCCAAGAATACGACAATTTGTGGAAACAAGCAAAAAGAGAACTTTAACAAAAAAATCCTCCCAAAATTGGGAGGATTTTCTATTATATGAATATTCTATTATTCATCGATTATATCATCTGACATATCATCATCTTTATAATCCGGAGAACCGAACATACCTTCGATTTCTTCTAATATTGCAGATGGTTTTCTTGCCTGATTTCTTTGAGCAATAGCTTGTTTTTTCTCTGCTTTTTCCTTTTCTTCATTAGCATTTGTCAAATGATGGAATCCGGTACCTGCAGGTATCAAACGACCTATAATAACGTTTTCTTTCAAACCTCTTAACAAGTCTTTTTTACCTTCAACTGCTGCTTCTGTCAAGATTCTTGTTGTTTCTTGGAAAGATGCTGCCGAAATAAAGGATTCCGTATTCAATGATGCTTTTGTGATACCTAACAACATGTGTTCACAAGTTGCTTCGGCTTTTCCTGCATCACGAGCTTCCTTATTTTCTTTTTCAAATGTTTGAACCTCAATCAATTCACCAGGCAACAAGTTTGTATCACCTGCATCAATGACTTTTACTTTCTTAGTCATTTGACGAACAATGACTTCAATGTGTTTATCGGAAATTTCAACACCTTGTGAACGATATACACGTTGTACTTCGTCTACCAAGTATTGTTGAGCTGCTTCAGGTCCGCGTAAACGCATTACATCATGCGGATCAGGTGAACCTGATGTTAAAGCTTGACCTTTAACAACTTTTTGTTTGTTTCCGACAATTACATTTGCATCAATCGAGTATTTAATTTCTGTTGTTGAACCGTTTTCGTCTTCTAAATATAATCTAGGGAATCCGCTTTCATCAACCTCGATTTTTGTAGTTCCGTCAAATTCTGCTAATATAGCACAATCTTTCGGACGTCTGCCTTCAAGAAGTTCTTCTACTTTCGGCAAACCTTGAACGATATCGCCTGTTTTTTCTCTTTCATAAGTCAATGATACAAGTAAATCTCCGCGTAATACCAATGCGCCGGAATTTACAATCAACATTGTACCAGGACTGATTAAATACGGACGACCTATTCTCAATGTAACACTTCCCTTACCAACAGCAGTTACAATACCTGATACAGGCGCAATTTCACCTTTATCTGAAATTGCTGATTCACTCTTAATCAAGTCGCCTTTCTTAACTGTTGCTTTGCCTTTGATAGAAACAGTTGTTGAAGAATCTTCAGAGATTAATAACAATCTTCTTGCTTCCTCATCACCGTCTTTTATTGATGCAACAGCATCATGCATTGCAAGCAATTGAGTTTTTGCAACAGGTGTTTTAGGATCAATTACTTGACCGTCTTTTACCAATAATTCGGTTTGTAATGATTTTCCTAAAGAGCCTTCCAATTCACGACGTACAATTAAGTTTTCAAGAACAACAACTCTTAAGGCGCCTTTTGAATCAAGCTCAACAACACCTTTTAAGTGTGATAAATAGCCTTCCATTTGAAGAACCAAACTTGTTCTTGTGATTGTTGCACCGTCAATATTTCTGACTCTTGCACCATCTTTATATTGCAACTGAGTAACAGGAACAACATCAATCAATTCATCTGTTGAATTAAATTTGATTGATACATCCTTTTGTTTAATATCCAATACTTGAACCGGTCTGACTAAAATTTGAACCGGTTGATTTTCAATTGCATCTTCATCTAACCCTATAGATGCATCCATATCTTCGTCCAAATCATCAATAGAAGCCAATTCATCAACTGAAGAATCCATTATTGTAACAACAGAAGTCGCTTTTGCTTTTATTCCTTCTGCAATAACTGTTCCTTTTTTGATAACTTCGCCTTCATCAACTTTTAATTCTTGAATGCTTGATAAGGTATGAACTTCACCCGGTCTGATTGTGATTTCATGAATTACATCGTTGTATTCTTTAAATTCAACAACACCGTCGATATGGCAATAAACGTCTTTTACAACTTCGGTACCGGCGGTAACCGTTGTTCCGTTTTCTACCATTTTAAGTGTTGAATCTTTATTAATTTGATGAACTTCTTCAGGGATAAATACAACTTTACCCGGTTTAGTAATAATTTGATTATCATCAACTTCAACGTCAACATATCTGATTTCACCTGATGACGGAACAGAACAATCGTCATCAATAAGTTCTCCGATAATCATACCGTTTTCAACTGTTGTATCAACAACCGCTTTAACAATGTATTTTTCACCTGTTTTATTAACTGTCCAGATTTGTTCTTTTTTAGTTTGTTCAAAAGATGCATTTTCAGGCTGTAAAGAAGCTATAACAATTGTTAATTCTTTACCTGAAACAATCTTCTTAATCTTTTTACCGTCAAATTTATCGTCTTCAATAACTAAATCACTGCCAACTCTGACTTCACCGCCATGTTCGCAAATAGTTAATGTTTCAGCTAATTTTTCACCTTCGGTAACTTTTTGACCGTCTTTTACAAGAACTTTTGAACCGCCAGGTAATGTATAAACATCACCGCCCAATACCCAAACAATACCTTGTTTATTGGTAGTTCTCAAAATGTTACCTTGTCTGTCTTTCTTTTCATCAGCCTTGAAGCCTTCAAATACAACTTCTCCGCTGATATCAGAAATAATATCTTTTTGAGCTTTTTCGGTTAAACGGCTTGAATCACTGCTTGATTGAGGGGCATGCTCTGCCATTTTAAAGCCTTTAGTAACTTTATCACCGTCTTTAACAAATACTGTCGCACCTGCCGGTATATGATATTTAGAAGTTCTTTTTTCGCCTTTTACTTCCAAATCAGCTTCATACATAGCAACTTGTACAACATCACCGTGACGGGTTCTCAATTCTCTTGTTTTGATTTTTGAGATAACAGTACCTGCTTCGTGAGCTTTGATTTCTTTCATAGCTTCTTTAACGCCAACAGCACCACCTGTGTGGAATGTTCTCATTGTCAACTGTGTACCCGGTTCACCAATTGATTGAGCAGCGATAATACCGATTGATTCACCTACATCGACAAGTTTTTGACTTGTTAGAGCCCAACCGTAACATTTTTGGCAAACGCCATATTCAAGTCCGCAAGTTAATGCTGAACGTACTCTTAATTCTTTCAAATCAAGGCTTGAAAGTTTCTTAATATCATCTCTATCTAATGTTGTACCGTTTGTAATTACGACATTACCATCTGCATCGGTAATATCTTGAGCAACAGTTCTTCCTAATAATCTGTCAATTAATGGAACAATAACAGCGTCCCCATCTGTAATCGGTTTTAGATCAATATATTTATCTGTTCCGCAATCCGTATCACGAATGATAACATCTTGTGCAACGTCAACCAAACGTCTTGTTAAATAACCTGAATCGGCTGTTTTTAACGCTGTATCTACAAGACCTTTTCTTGCACCGTAAGATGAAATAATGTATTCGGTAACAGATAAGCCTTCTTTAAAGTTTGATTTGATAGGCAAGTCGATGATTTGACCTTGTGTATCTGCCATCAAACCTCTCATACCGACTAACTGTGATACCTGTGATAAGTTACCACGAGCTCCGGAGAATGCCATCATATATACAGGGTTTAATTTGTCAAAATTTTCAACAACTTGTTCAGTTAATTTTGCAGTTGTTTCAGCCCAAGTGTCGATAACCTTTGTATATCTTTCGACTTCCGTAATTTCACCTTTTAAGTATCTGTTTTGAGAAACTTCAATTTCTTTTTCCGCAGCTTCTAAAAGTTCTTTCTTTTCAGGCGGAACTGATAAATCTGCAATTGAAATAGTGGTTCCGGACATAGTAGCATATCTGTAACCCAATGTTTTTAACGCATCAGCAAGATTTGCTTCCTTAGCCCCGCCATATTCCAAATACATCTGACCCAATAACTTTTTCAATGAACCTTTGTCCATCTGTTTGTTAATGAATTCAGGATCTTTTTTTGTATGTGTATATGTCATTTCCATTTGTTTTTTCCTTTTGTTGTTGTCGAATTAGTAAATCCGAGCTATTACTATATTTGAAGTTCAGAGGTCAAGATATCAAGAGAACAGTCTATTTCATTTTAAAAGGCTTGTCTTCCTGTCATCTTGACTTCTTGCCTTCTAAACTAACGCTTTTCTTATTTCTTCGTTAAAGATTATTCTTCCGACAGTGGTTTCAATTCTTTCACCGTTTCTGTCACGAACAACAATCTTGTCGTGAAGCTTGATTACTTTTACTTCATAAGCTGATATCGCATCTTCAAAGCTGTAGAAATAACCTTGAACTTCCTGATTAGGGTCTTTCATTGTAGTTAAATAGTACATACCCAAGACCATATCCTGTGAAGGTGAAACAATCGGTTTACCATTTGCAGGAGCTAACAGGTTGTTTGTAGCTAACATCAACATTCTTGCTTCAGCTTGTGCCTCAATTGATAACGGAACGTGAACTGCCATCTGGTCACCGTCGAAGTCAGCGTTGAACGCTGTACAAGCTAAAGGATGAAGTTGAATTGCACGACCTTCTACCAATTTCGGTTCAAATGCTTGAATACCTAATCTGTGAAGCGTTGGAGCACGGTTCAATAATACCGGATGTCCGTCAATAACTTCTTCCAAGATATCCCAAATGACCGGATCCGAACGTTCGATTTTCTTCTTCGCTGATTTGATATTTTGTACATATCCGCGTTCTATTAATTTATTAATAACGAACGGTTTGAACAATTCGATTGCCATTTCTTTCGGCAAACCGCATTGATTTAAGTTCAATGTCGGACCTACAACGATAACTGAACGACCTGAATAGTCAACACGTTTACCTAACAAGTTTTGACGGAAACGACCTTGTTTACCTTCAATGATGTTAGATAACGATTTCAACGCTCTGTTATTCGGACCAACAACGGTTCTTCCGCGACGTCCGTTATCAATCAATGCGTCAACTGCTTCTTGCAACATTCTCTTTTCGTTACGAACAATAATTTCAGGAGCTCCCATTTCCAAAAGTCTTTGTAAACGGTTGTTTCTGTTAATTACACGTCTGTATAAATCGTTCAAATCAGATGTTGCAAAACGTCCGCCGTCTAATTGTACCATTGGTCTTAAATCAGGCGGAGTTACAGGAATTACATCCATTATCATCCAAGTAGGATTTGTTCCTGATTGAATTAAGTTATCCAATAATCTTAATCTTTTAATTAATTTTGATTTTTTCTGAACAGAAACGTTTCCTTCTAATTCTGTTCTGATTTCTTGAGCAAGTTCTTCTATATTAATTTCAGATAAAAGTTCTTTAATAGCTTCTGCACCGATACCTACTTTCAAGGTAGAGCCTTCATTTTCAGCCATATAATCTTCATATTCTTCTTCAGATAATAATTGAAGTTTTTTGAAATCAGAATCACCGCCGTCTAAAACAACATAGCTGTTGAAATAGATAACTTGTTCCAAATTTTTCAAGGTCATATCTAAAAGTAAACCTAAATATGAAGGAATACCTTTTAAGAACCAAATATGTGAAACAGGAGCAGCCAATTTGATATGCCCCATTCTGTGGCGTCTTACTTTTGAATCAGTAACTTCAACACCGCAGCGTTCACAGATAATACCTTTGTGTCTTACTCTTTTATACTTTCCGCAATAACATTCCCAGTCCTTTGTTGGCCCGAAAATTCTTTCGCAGAATAAACCGTCTCTTTCCGGTTTTAATGTACGATAATTTATAGTTTCCGGTTTGGTTACCTCGCCGTGTGACCATTGAAGTACTCTTTCCGGAGAAGCTATGCTTATTCGTATATAGTCAAAATAATCTATACTTGTTGACATTTTTAAATGTTCTCCTTTTTATTTCAAGGGGGGAAAATCCCCCTAAATATACTTATTATAAATCACCAAAAGTAGTAGGGGTTTCAAAGAAGTTGATATTTAACAACTCTGAATCCACATCTGACAACGTTCTTTTTGGGGCAGCTTTTCTCAAGTCGTCCATATCTGTCATCAAATCTACTTCTGTTCCGTCTTTCTTAGCGACAGTAATATCCAAACCGATACTTTGTAATTCTCTTACAAGTACCTTGAATGATTCAGGAATACCAGGTCTTGGGATATTATCACCTTTAACGATTGCTTCATAAGCTCTGTTTCTTCCGTTAACATCATCTGATTTGATAGTTAACATTTCTTGCAGAGTATAAGCAGCACCGTATGCTTCTAATGCCCAAACTTCCATTTCACCGAATCTCTGACCGCCGAATTGAGCTTTACCACCCAATGGTTGTTGAGTAACCAATGAATAAGGACCGGTACTTCTTGCGTGAATTTTATCATCTACCAGGTGAACTAATTTCAAGAAGTATGTCAAACCGACCGCAACAGGTCTGTCAAACGGTTCACCCGTCCTTCCGTCGATAAGTGTAACTTTACCGTCTTCGCCGACCCAATCGGCGCCTGACATTTTTATACCTTTCAAAAGTTCGCCTTTTGTTACGATTTCTGATTCGTTTTCACCGTACATTTCATCAAATGCAGGAGCCTCATAGTGTTCGCCTGTCAAGTATGCTGCCAAACCTAACAATAATTCATAAGTCTGACCAACGTTCATACGAGAAGGTACACCCAGAGGGTTCAAAACGATATCAACAGGTGTTCCGTCAGGTAAGAAAGGCATATCTTCTTTTGGAAGAATTCTTGATACAATACCTTTGTTTCCGTGACGACCTGAAAGTTTATCACCGACAGAAACCTTACGACGTTGAGCAATGTATACTCTTATTACAGTATTTGCACCAGGAGGTAATTCATCACCTTTTTCTCTGTCAAATACCTTAACATCGAGTACTCTGCCGCCGCCGCCATGAGGAACTCTCAATGAATTATCTTTTACATCTCTTGCTTTTTCCGCGAAAATTGCTCTTAACAATTTTTCTTCAGGCGGATGTTCAGATTCCCCTTTCGGAGTAACCTTACCAACAAGAATATCATCAGGATAAACTCTTGCACCTATACGAACAATACCTCTTTCATCCAAATGACGAAGTGCATCTTCTGATACATTCGGAATTTCACGGGTAATTTCTTCAGGTCCGAGTTTGGTCTGACGTGCTTCTATTTCTAATTTTTCAATATGCAATGAAGTGAAGATATCATCATGAACACAGCGTTCTGAAAGTAAAATCGCGTCTTCATAGTTATAGCCTTCCCAAGGCATATATGCTACCAAAATGTTTTTACCTAATGAAAGTTCACCGCCGCAAGTTGAAGCACCATCGGCAATTACATCACCTGCTTTAACTTTATCGCCTTCGTGAACAATAGGTCTTTGGTTAATACATGTATCCTGATTACTTCTTACATATTTCATTAATGTATATGTATGTGATTTGCCGTGTTGATCTTTTATAACAATTTCTTCACCGACAACTCTTTCAACCGTACCGTCAACATCTGCTACAATAACCATTCCTGAGTCTTTTGCTACACGAGATTCTAACCCTGTACCAACTCTAGGTCTTTGAGTAATCAACAGAGGTACAGCTTGACGTTGCATGTTTGAACCCATCAATGCACGGTTAGCATCGTCGTGTTCAATGAACGGTATCATTGATGTTGCAACAGAGATAATCTGAATAGGACATACACCGACATAGTCAACTTTTGAAGCTTCTGTCATGATGAATTCAGAACGATATCTTACAGGAACAACATCTTCTACAAATTTTCTGTCTTTAGTTAATTTAACATCAGCAGGAGCACAACGGAAGTTTTCATCGGCATCGGCTGTCATATAAACAACTTCATCGGTTACAACACCGTCTTTAACAACGAAGAACGGAGATTCAATAAATCCGTAATCGTTTACTCTTGCGTGAGTAGCTAATGAACCGATTAACCCTGCGTTAGGTCCTTCAGGTGTTTCAATCGGACAGATACGTCCGTAGTGAGAAGGGTGAATATCACGAACAGGGAATCCTGCTCTTTCTCTTTGCAAACCGCCAGGCCCTAAAGCTGAAATACGTCTTTTGTGAGTTAATTCAGCTAACGGGTTTGTTTGGTCCATAAACTGTGATAATTGAGAACTTCCGAAGAATTCTTTTAATGAAGCAACTAAAGGTTTAGTGTTCAATAAGTTCAACGGAGTTAAGGTTTCAGAATCTTGCAATGTCATTCTTTCTTTTACGATTCTTTCGATTCTTGAAAGACCGACTCTGAATTGGTTTTGCAATAATTCGCCGACTGAACGAATTCTTCTGTTACCCAAGTGGTCAATATCATCCAATGTTCCTTCATCATAAGTTAAATTGATTAAATATTCGATTGTTGAAACAATATCTTCAACCGTCAATGTTCTTTGGTTTGCAGGAACATTTAAGTTTAATTTTTTATTTAATTTGTAACGACCTACACGACCGATATCATATTTTTTAGCATCAAAGAATCTTGATTCCAAAATTTGACGTCCGCCTTGAGGAGATGCAGGATCTCCAGGTCTTAATTTTTTGTATAAATCAATTAAAGCATCATCTGTTGTTTCAGCTGTGTCTTTATCCAAAGTTTTTTTCAAGAAATCAAAGTGTGTGAATTTTGATTCCATTTCCGCAACAGTAATACCCATAGCTTTTAACAATGTTGTAGCCAAGATTTTTCTGTTCTTATCAATCTTAACGTGTATAACATCATTAGCATCAGTTTCAAATTTAACCCATGCTCCGCGGTTTGGAATCATTGTAGCGTTGTACAAACGTTTTCCGTTCGGAGAAATGGTTTTGTCAAAATAAACCCCCGGAGAACGAACAATCTGAGAAACGATTACACGTTCCGCACCGTTTACAATAAATGTACCCTTATCAGTCATTGTCGGGATATCACCGATGTAAACTTCTTGTTCCTTAATTTCACCGGAATCACGGTTTACAAGTCTTATCATAACGCGCAATTGTTTTGCATAAGTTGCGTCATGTATTCTTGCTTCCTCTACTGTATACTTCGCATTGTCGAAAGTATAATTCGGTAAAAAGTGCAATTCTAATCTGCCTGTGTAGTCTTTAACAGGTGAAAAAGCCAATAATTCTTCTTTTAAACCTTCCGTTAAAAACCATTCAAATGATTTTTTTTGCACTTCAATAAGATCGGGTAAATCGTCCAAACGAGTATGAGGAATACCCATTGGCGTTACTCTTTTCGCAAATTGTGTCTTAGACATTAAATCACCTCATATATAAATGGTGTACTAACAAAAACTTTTCTAACTTGAGGCTGTTAACCCTCTATCCGTTAAATTGAAAATGTAAAATTATTTCATGCTTTTTATTGACAATTTTATGGATAAATAATGCAATTTCATGGGTTTTGTAATGTGGTTGAAATCCGCCTGTAGTCAAACTTCCATTTACTTTCGGTTTTTAGGCACACTTGCCCCCACCCTTACATTTGCATGTTCTCTAATCTTAGTACTTCAATATTAATAGTCAAGGAATTTAGCGTAAAAAATACAATAATTACATCAGTTTCCGTAATAAAAATTTACAATTTGCATAAACATGCCTGAAAGCTTGACTTTGATTAACTTTAAGCAACATAATCAACTTATATTAAATGCAAAATTTATATATTAATATATGATAAAATTAATAATAAAATACATCGCATAAAACAATATTATTTAAGGTAAATTTTAATGAGTGTCGAATTTAAATTAGTTTCATATACAGAGCCAATTATTACAAAAGAACAAAAAATTCAATTTGCACAAAACAGAAATAAAAGTGCATATTTTATTACGGTTGCAAATTTCGTATATGACTTTCACACAAAAATAATATATGAAGCTCTTTCTTGTGAAAAATATCGCGAAGTTCGTCATGAACTGATACTGACAAATAACGGATTTAATTTTACTGATATTGAACCTGAAAATTTTATCAGATTTGAATTTAACACAACAGATTGCTATAATTCAATGCACCAATATATAGGGAAATACAGATTCAACGAATTGGGTATTGAAGGTTTGCAATTTTCAGGGCTGTATTACGATTTCCCTAAATATCAAAAAAGAGCAGAGAATTTAAAATCATATGATTTGGATATAATAGAAAGTTATGTTGAATATCTAAAAAAAGAACAGGAAAATATCAGGCTTACCGAGATAAATTTAAATTTACCAAAAGAGCACAGAACCCGCCATAAAAGAACTTTTATACCCAAAATACAACTATATTAACCGACTAAATTTCCTGCATTTTTATATTTTTGGCGCCAACCTCTTACTTCAAAGTGATGCCTTTCACCTTTTTTTCTCCAATTACCGCCCCACTCAACGCCGTTATTACTGTATGCTTGAGCTTTTTGAGCAAATTGCGTTTGAAGATTAGAATTAACATCAACAGCTCGGCCATCTTTGAATAATACGATATCGGCTGCAACTCCGTAATTGTGAGGTGATTCTCCGCCTCTGCAAACCAATGCACCCTTTCTTGCTCTGCCAGCATTTGATTCGGCAACAGTTCTTTCTACATCACTATATACCAATGTTAAACCCAAATCCTTTGCCGCATGTAACATTGGCTTTTGAAGGTCTAACCATTCTTTTTGACAACGCGAAAATCTGCTCCAACGACAAGCCAAAACTTTGGTCCCGTCAGGTAATGTCTTTTCACTTACTCCATATTGAGCTCGAAAATCAGCAGGAACAGAACTTAAATCCATTGCAGGCGCTGAAGAATATTTTGCTTTTATTTCAGAAGCTTTTGCCACGTTTATCTTTGCATCAATTTCTGCTAAAGATTTCTTTGCCTCTTCTAATTTTGTTTTTGCATCAGCAATTTCTTTTGCTTTAACTTCCTCTGCCGCTTTTTTTGCATTATTATAAACCTCTAAAGCCTTTTTGGTAGAATCCGCACATTCTGCATTAACTTTAGCATCCAATTGCGCTTTTTGTTCTTCTAATTTCTTTTTTTCATCCTCTAGTTTTTGTTTTTCATCTTGCAATGTCTGCAATTCAGCTTTTAAAGATTTTAACTGTTTTTGCAATTTTTCAATATCTTTTTTCTTTGAAGCGATTAATTTGGATAGAGATGCTTTTTTTGATGCAATATCTTTATCATCTTGCTTTGCTGTATTTAATGATGCCAAAGCACTTTCCATTGCTGATAACTCGCTCTGAGCTAATGTTATATTACTATCACATTTAGAAATATCCGCTTCTTTTTTAGCAATTTCCGCAGATTTTTTTTCTGTTTGTTTTTGATTTTTATCAATTGCATCATTATTTTTTTCAATATCTTTTCTTATTGATTTTGCTGCATCGTCATTTTTTAATGCTTTTTCATACTCATCTTTTGCTTTCGCTTCAGCTTTTTTAGCCGTTTTAACAGCATTGGTATCTCCGCCTGATGCAGAATTATAATCAGATTGAGCTTCTTTTAATGCTTTTTGCCTTTTTGATTGTTCCGCAATTAACTGAGGCAATGTCATTTCCGCTGGTGTATCATGAACTTGAGATTGACTTGCTGAAACCGGTACTGACGGATTGCGAAACGGATTTGACGGATTTACAGGTGTTGAAGAATAATTCTGTACAGCCTGCGGATTTATAACAGCGGATGCAGACTGAGAATCCGTCATAAATTCTTGCTCTTGTTCATGAAGATTATCTGCTTCCTCTTGCGCAGATAATTCTTCCAAATTTATTTCAGATTCTTCAATAGCTTTATCAAAATCCTCTAAAGATAAATCTTCTTTACCATCTTTTTGTGATAAATTTTCAACATAATCTTTTACTTCCTGCTCGGTTATTTCTCCGTCATTATCAACATCAACGGTTTCTTTTATTTTTGTCAACGACAAAAATTCTCTTATCAAAAATTCCAACGGAGAAATTTCTTTTTCTTCACCAGATTTATTATCTTCGCCTTTAGCATTATTCAGCAATTCTGCCAACTTTTTATAATCAAGTTTTTTCAAATCCTGTTTTGTTGCCCTTGTAAAAATTGACTTACCGTCAAATTTAAAAGGATTTTCATATTTATCATCCGCAAAATTATTTGTTAAACTAAAACTCAACTGAGTATTTGTATACTTAACATTTAAATAATCAAAATAATTCATTTATCTTCCCCTTAATAAATACTCCATATATATAAAGTATTGAAAAAGTATAAAAATGCTCATTTAAAATTTATTATTAAGAAATGTAACACAAAGCCAACAACAAGCAACACCCGCCTCAGACAGCATATATTATGAAACTGACGACGAAAAATATTACAATATAAGAATCGCATCGTTATATATTATCGGCGAAAAACTATCTATCATGGGCTATTGACGGCTTAAAGTTTTTATATAGCGACGGGGGGACTTTGCATAAGCGTTGGCGAGCGTATGAAACGCGAGCCCTACAGCGAAGGTATGCCGACTTATTGGCTGAACCAATGAATTTTTCACAACATGAAAAATTCATGTTCAATCTCGCCTGATATCTATAAAAAGGAATTGGACATCTGTCCTAATTCCTTTTTATGGTGTCGACGGGGGGACTTGAACCCCCACAGCTCTCGCCACATGCACCTCAAGCATGCGTGTCTACCATTCCACCACATCGACTGGTATTTGATTATTTTATCACTTTAATATTTAATTTTCAATTTGTCCAATACCGTCGCCGTGGCGGATGTTGTCTACGACAACCCTCTCGAAAAACTTGACATTTAGTCAACTTTTTCTCGGCAGAGTACCACATCGACTGGTATTTGATTATTTTATCACTTCTATATTTAATTTTCAATTTGTATTTTTATTATGCTGCCGATTTGCGTTTTCTGATTTTTTCAAATATCAATAATACTGTGCATAAAACTACACAAATTGCAGTTGATATCATCCAAAATGCAATTGCACCGTTCCAACCGAATTTATCAACCATAAATCCCGTACCGCTTGCAGATAACGCTGCACCTATATAGCCAAACACACCCGTAAAACCAATTGACGCTGATGCTACACGCTTTGAACTGCTTTCAACAGCACACAAACCGCCGATTAACATTTGAGGGCCTGCTGTGAATACACCAATCATCGCAGCATATACATAATCTAATACTTCAAAAATAGGCTTTCCTGTCGGATTTGTTGCAAATAAGAATAAACTTACTATTAACATTATCAAAAATACAATATTTACCGGCGTTCTGTTGCCCTTGCATAATTTATCGGAAATTACACCCGCCATAATTGCACCCGCAGAACCTACCAATGCCAAAGAACTTAATTTCGCGCTCGCTATCGGCAAAGTATTATTCTTTACTTCTACCAAATATTTTACCAGCCAATCTTCGGTACCAAATCTTATAATATACACAAACGTATAAGAAACCGCCAACATCCATATAATCGGGTTACAAAGGATATGTTTTTTAAAGATTTCAATATACGAAACACCATCCTGTTCATCTTTTTCTGCAGCTTTTACAGGCTCATTATTATATTTTTCAATATCAGGCAAACCCAACGATTGCGGCTTATCTCTCAATCTGTCAAACAACCAAACACCGGTTATTAAACAAATAACAGCCGGTACATAAAATGCTGCCATCCAACCGAATTTATTTATTACAAATCCTGATAATGCGACTGAAGCAAATACCCCAATTTGGTGCGAAGTTGACCAGATTGACCATTTTGTTCCGCGCTCTGAATTTGAAAACCAATATGATAAACTTTTTGCAACAGGCGGAAATCCGCAAGATTGAAACCAACCGTTTGCACCCCAGAAAAATGCCAATAACCATAATAAAACCGTAGCAGAAGGCAAACCGAAGAAACTTACATGCCCCGGAGTTACAAATATGGCACTTAATACAAAACAAATATTACATATTGCAGATAATATTAATGCCGTAGGTAAAAATGTTCTTACGTTTGATTTATCTGCAATAACGCCGTTTATAAATTTCCCGATTCCGTAGGTTATATATAATGTTGAACCCAAAATACCCAATTGAGTGTTTGAAAGATTTAATGCCTGACCCATAGAAGGCAAAGCTACAGCAATATTTTTACGGCATAAATGAAATACCACATAAGCAATAAAACTTGAATAGAATATTCTCCATCGCCAATGCTTATACATCTCCTTCACTTTTTCGCTATCTTGTATTGGTTCGATAGCCGGAGGTTCTCCAAAAAATGCCCCTAGCTTTTTCAACATTATTATATTTCTCCTTAACTACATATTTTATTATTTTTTATGACCTGAACATTTCTTGTTTCAGTCAATTCCAAACGCGCATTTTTGATTATTTCGCGTTTGTCTTCATCCAAACTATGCCCGTTTACTAATCTATCCACAAATCCGGTGTTTAATCTTGCCGCTTTGCCTAAAGCGCCAATTTCTTCCAATACAGGCTTGATTACCTCAAAATCATATCCAAAAGTTTGTTTTGAATTATATACAAGTAAATCCCCTTCTTCCGATTGAATAGGAGCACCTCCTAATTCAAAATGCAACTTGAATACGGATTTTAAATCCTGTAATTCTGATTGCAATGTCGTTATTACGGATTGAACCCTTAAATATCTTTCAAACAAATATTCTACATTATCTAACTGTTTATGTTCCCAATCATATTTTTGCAAATATAATTTTTTTAACTTCGGATACGCCAATGCCAAACCCATAGTATCACCCATAGCTCTGTGATGATTAGTTAATTCAACGTTAAATTTCTCGGTCAACGCATTTAGTCCGTGAGCTTCCAATTCAGGATATATTTCTTTGAACATTTGCTGGGTATCAATTCTTTCATTATTAATCCCTTTACCCGTTACGCGTTTTGAAGCCTCATTAATAAAACAAAAATCGAAAATAGCATTATGCGCAACAATCGGATAATCACCGATAAATTCCAGAATTTTTGGAATAATTTCTTCTTCTGTTGGCGCATCCTCAACCATTTCAGGAGTTATGCCATGAATTGCTATACTTGATTTTCTTATATGTTGTTGAGGATTTATCAAAGTTTGAAATTCATCTTTTATCTTGCCGTTTTCTAAACGAACAGCCGCGAATTCAACCATCTTTTCTTTTGTATAATCCAAACCTGTTGTTTCAGTATCAAGAACTATCTCTATTACTTTTTTTCTCGCCATCTTTCTATCCTAACTCGTCTTAATAAGATAATAGCATAAAAATAAATTCTATGTTAAAATTGAGAATAATAAATTTAGGAGAGCGTATCATGGCAAATTTTATTGATGTTAATGAAGAAATATTTGAACAAGTTGTAGAAAAATCTGACATCCCGACAGTCGTTGATTTTTGGGCAACGTGGTGCGGACCATGCAGAAAACTCTCCCCTGTTTTAGAAGAAATTTCCGCTGATTACGAGGGTAAAGTTAAATTTACAAAATTAAATATTGAAGAAAATAAAGATATTGCTAAGAAGTATTCAATAAGCGGAATTCCATGCTTACTTATATTTAAAGATGGCACTCCTGTCGAACGCATGGTCGGACTTATGCCAAAATCTACCATTATATCTAATATTGAAAAACACATTTAAGTCTAACTTTAAGAATTCATTATACTATCAGCCAAACTCAAATATCTGCTGTTATTATTTGTTTGACCCGCATATCTGTTCAAACGTCTTTTTGCAATAACTTTTAAATATTCCTTCTTGTCAGGATTCCCGTTTTCAACAAAAAACATCATCGCTTGTTTTCTGTGCTCAAACAATTCATCTTCAGGCATCTTTGCCAGAACATTTCCGAATGTTTCGGGACGAGTCTTTCTATCCCATTCATAATATGGTGTCTTTATAAAACAGAATTTATCTGCCCAAGACATTATACAAGGAGTCCAAGATACATCTTCATATTTTAATATCCCGAGCGGATGTTCTTTTACCATGCGCGCATCATATAATTTATTCCAGATAGCACAATTATAAAACCCCGGAGTATACATTATTTCTAAATATTTATCTATATCTATCGGACAATCAGTTTCAAACGGCAAATCGCAATGAGTTGTATAACCGCTGTCCACTAGTCTGTACAATGGAGCTATTGCCACCTTACAAGCGTTTTTGGTTATTGAATCATACAAACTTTTTATCATTTCCGGGCGAATCATATCATCATTATCCAAAAAAGCAATATACTTACCCTGAGCCATATTTATTCCGTAATTTCTTGTATCAGCCACACCGCCATTCTGTTTTTGCGCAATTTGCACATTCGGATAATTATTTGCATACCATTCTAAAATTTCTTGAGTCGAATCAGTAGAACCGTCATTTACTATTATTATCTCCAAATCGTCAAAAACGGATGCCAATGCGGAATCTATACTCCTTGCGATATAATCTTTTGAGTTATATGCAGGAATTATTATAGAAACTTCCGGATGAGAATAATTTCGCTGAGTTTGGGAGATATAATCCGTTTCTGCCGTTATAATTCGGCCATCTGAGGAAGTTACAAAAGAACATACTTTGAATTTTGTATCATTCTTATAACCTTTTAACGTTGCACAATGACATTTTCCGTCACCTGTTACAAAAACAGGTTCATTTGAATACTCGCTATATACCATAAATCCATCGGCACGACCTTCAAAAACCCACGATAAAAACATATTATCCAAATAAGACTTGTATAAAGTAACCGTTGTAAATTTGTCGGACGGATTGCCGAAAACCTGAGAAGAGCATAAATTCTGTCTTTGTTCATCTATTACCGCAAAAGGTTTTATTTTATATGACTCGCTTTTGTCGGTAGAATTTATTACGATTGATGTTGTATAAGAATTTTTGAATCCGTTAAAACCGTTTCCCTCATCTCTATATAAACGATATCCGTTTGCCTGCGAAAATGCGCTGTATGAAATTCTGATATTACCTTCCGCATCATAGCTCGAAACAACATCCATTGACGTGGTTTTAAAACTTTGTCTTACAGATTCTTCAATCAGTTTATTATTTTTATAAGCTCTTATGAACAATTGATTTTCACCAAAAGGTACAAGCGATAAAGTGGTGAAAGTATCAGACGTCCTTGCATATTCAATAAAAGTATCCTCTACTTTTAAATAAATAATATATAAATCTGCCCCAGTATTATTCCAATTAACGTTTACTTTTGAACCTGAATAAGTAATATTAATATTCATAAACCCACCTTATTTTTAATTATTACTTTATATTTGATTTAAACCTATGAAGAATTTTTATTCTGTTTAACGGCCAAAAAACCATAACGGCACGCCCGACAAATCTGTCCTGCTTCAAGGTACCCCAATATCTGCTGTCTTGAGAATTCCCGCGATTATCACCCATCATAAAGAATTCATCATGCTCCAAATAAAACGGTCCGCATTTCATTACCTGATCACTCATCAATAATGTTAAATCAGTATTTGGGTCAGGACAGTACGGATATTCGTAAGGACTCTTTATATATTCTTCTTTATATAATTTATCATTTATATAGACAAATGCAGAACCGTCATCTTCAAATTTTATTTCGACTTTATCTCCCGGAGTTCCAACAACACGTTTTATGTACGCAATATCTTTACATAAAATCCCCGTCAAACGTGAAAATAAAGGTAAAGGTTTTCTTGATAATTTTGTTGACGGCGGATAAAAGACCATAATATCTCCGCGTTTCGGGACACCGAAAAATCTTGAATATCTTTCAACAACTATTCTGTCACCTTCTACCAAAGTCGGATTCATTGAACCTGACGGAATCCAACGTATTTCTCCTATAAAAAATCTTATTATTATTACAGCAACCAATACAAAAATAATGGTATTTATCGTATCACCCAGAGTTGTTTTAGAAAAATCTTTATAACGTGCATTTATATTTTCCAAATTTTTTATCATACTTTCGGGAAACATTTTCTTTACTTTTAAACAAAAGTTATCTTTTAATTGTTTTATTTTACCCATTTTTTAAAAGCTCCAAAATTATTTTCAGCTTTTGCACATATATATTATCTGATATTTCAGATAAGCTGCTCTCTGCCTTTTTTACATAATTATTCAACAAATCGGAATGTTTTTCAATACCTTCTCTATAATTTTCAACACTTTGTGCATATATAACAGCACCGTTATATATACCTTCGGCGATATCATTTTGAGCGGGTTTTGTTAAATCGGTGTTCAATAAATTTAATAAGTCATCCCGTATTTGAAAAGCTGTTCCGAAATTTAAACCAAATTCGGAAGCTTGTCTGATATCCTCATATCCTGCAAGTAATAAAGAAGACACCAATGCCGTTTCAAACAATAATGCAGTCTTTTTCCTTGATTTTTCAATATAATTTTCTATTGTACCTATTTTGTACCTGTCAAAATTCTGATTAATTTCACCTATGCACATCTGTTTTACAGTATTTATCACCATTGATAAGATATCGGGATTTTTTAAATTAATAATCTTTTCCATTGCAACGGAAAGAATATAATCACCTGTGATGACACCAAGCTTATTATCAAATTCTGAGGATAATGTTTTTTTACCCCTGCGCACACTGCTTTCATCTATTATATCGTCATGAATTAAAGATGCGCTATGAATAAGTTCAATTGCAGAAAACAGTTCATAATGCTGTTTTGTAATATTTATTTCTAAAGACTTCAGATACAAAATGCACAAAACAGGTCTTATACGCTTTGACGGGGCTTTTAAGAAATCCAAAATAAAAGACTCCAACGGTTCTCTGACAGAAATGGAATCAAGCATACAAATTTCTGTTTTTGAAAGTTCACCGGATAAAAATTCTTTTATTTTATTGTATTCTTTACTAAAGCTCATAATTATTCTTCGGGTTCTTGCGGTTTATCTTTAGCTTCATCTTCTTTTTGTTTTAATTTAAAATAGTTTACCTTATCCCAGCTCAAATCAACATACTTAACTTCCCCATCCACCTCGCTAATTTGAGGAAGGATTGTGTATATTCTTTTAATACGCTCAAAAACAAGACTATCTAACACCCCAAGTCTTATATTGGTGGATTCTATTTTTACATACACATCATTAGGATCGCGCATATCGATATATTGAACTTTTTCAGAGGAATATGCTTCTACGGCTTTGACTATTTTTTCAATATTATCTATGCGTTTCACATCCCAATCTTTTACCTGTTTTACATCTTTTGTTAAAATTTTCAATGCCGAACCGCTCTCTGATAAAGGCATATATATTTTATCCGTCACCCAAATTCCGTCTGTTGTTATAAACGAAACAGGTTTTGCATTTAAATCAGTTTTTATTACAAGCGCAGGAATTCTTTCGCGAATAATTATTTGAATTCTTGCAGGGAAGCCGTAACGCCTTATATAAACATTTTTTATAACAGGGATTTTAAACAATTCACGTTTTATATCTTTTACGCCCATCATAAAAATAGGTACATGAACAACTTTAATATTTTTCAGCGAATTATATATAGTTTGTTTCGGAACAAGGTAATTATTAATTATTTCAATATTATTTTCATTCGGAGCAGAAAAAGTATCAGGCGCGAGATACCATTGCGGAAGTTTTACAAAGAAATACGCACCCGTAACAAGAAGAACAAAAAGAATAAAGCGTAAAAAAGATTTCAAACGTTTTAATCTTTTACGTTTTTTTCTTACATAACGCTCCTTTTGCTTACGACGCATAGAATGCTTGCCTTCTGCAATTGCAGCTTCGTAATTTTTTATTTGTTCTTTTTCGTTTTGCTCGTTTTGTTCCATTACTTGTTTAACCCAGCACCGTTTAATATTATCTGTACCAAATCATCATAACTTATACCCATAACTTTTGATTGGGCAGGTAAATCACTTGTTTCCGTCATACCGGGAGAAGTATTTATCTCAATTACATAAGGAATACCATCCTTACCTATCATAAAATCTACTCTTGAAACCCCGCGGCAACCTGCGATTTCATGAGCTTTTACAGCAATTGTTTTTGTTCTTTCGGTTAATTCCGGACTCAATTTTGCAGGCAAAATAAATTCAGACATCCCAACGGTATACTTGGCTTCAAAATCATACCATTCGTTCTTCGGTCTGATTTCTAAAATTTCTGTTGCAAAATTTTTTCCGTCTTGTTCTAATACACCGACCGTAACAAAAACTCCGTCAATAAATTCTTCTATCAAAACATCGTCATTATATTTTACTGCCTCGTCATAGGCAGGCTTCAAATCTTCTTTTGAATTAACTTTTGTCATCCCAAAGCTTGAGCCTTCCGATACAGGTTTCGTTATAACAGGGAATTTCAAATCAGCGGTTTTTTCGGATAAATTTTCACCTTTTTTTATAAAAGCTGATTTTGCCATTGGAATATCCTGACAAGTCGAAAGAATACGTTTTGTGTACTCTTTATTCATACAAACAGCAGAACTCATGACTCCGCAGCCTGTATAAGGGATTTTCAGAATTTCTAAAATACCTTGAATACACCCGTCTTCACCGTATTTGCCATGAAGTGCGTTGTAGGCATAATCATATTTACCTTCTTTTAATTTTGATGCTATATTTTCATCAACCTCTACAAGTTCGGCATTATTATAGCCTAATCTTTTTAACGCATCATAACAACCTTTACCTGAGCGTCTTGAAACCTCCGCTTCTGAAGACATTCCTCCGCATAATACGGCTATTTTTGATGATTTATCTACTTTTGAACTAATTTCTGCCATAATTTTATTTCCTCTTTACTCTTATTACCCAAATATTTTATTTCTGGTTCCAAATCTATATTATACATTTCTTTTACTCTTTGTTTCAATTCAGTCATTAGCCTTAACACATCTGTTGAAGTACCGTTGCCGGAATTTACAATAAAATTTGAATGATTACGCCAAACGTGAGCGCCACCGATTGATATTTCTTTTGCTCCGACACTTTCCAACAATCTGCCCGCAGGATTACCTGCAGGATTTTTAAATATACTCCCGCAATTTGGCAGAACCAATGACGGTTGATGCTTTCTGCGAAAATCTAAATTTTCTTCCATCTGTTTTTTTATTTCTTCGGAATTTTTAGTGATTAAATTAAACTCCGCACGTAAAACAACCAAATCATCCCTTTGACAACGAGATGTTCTGTAATCAAATCCCATTTCATCTTTTTTATATGTTCTTAAACCGATTTTGCGAGAATAACATAAAACAGAAACTAAATTATCACTTATACACTGTCCGCTCGCCGAAGCATTCATATAAACCTCACCGCCGACAGAACCGGGGAAACCTATCATAAATTCTAAACCGGACAAACCGGAGCTGCAAACTTCCTGCGACAATTTAGGACCCTTTACCCCGCAATCCGCCGTAACTTTTGTTCCGTCAATAGTAATATTATCCATCTTAGAGGTTAAGATTACCCTGCCTTCATAGCCCGAAGAAGATATCAATGTGTTTGATAAATTCCCTAATACGGGAATATTGGGGTACTTTTGTAAAAGATGAACAAAATCATCAACATTATCAGGGAAAAATACTTCATCTATTTTTCCGCCGATTTTAAATGTTGTATAATTTTTTATATCAAAATTTTTTTCAATACAATCTGTCATTTTATCTCGTGTTTTGCACCAATATACAAGAATTATAATACAAAACTCGGGTTGTTGGTATATTTTATCATTTATTTACAATTGCCGCTAAAAAAATGTAGTATTAATTTGTGCATTTGATAAAAATATACATTCCACATTTCTTTGACCGCAAAGAAACGTGGAGCAAAGAAACTCCTGCCCATCGCTCCGTTCACTAATAATCTGTAATGCTCGAATACAAAACGGACAACTCGCATTCGCTCAAACAAGTCCGTTTTTGAAGTTTTCTCGCATAACAATTATTGTTCACTGCGCGGAGGGCGAGGGGGCGGGGTAAATGATACGGTGTTTCACTTAAAGCGTAACATTTTTCAAATGCGCGGCGTTGTTTTAGCCGCGCTGAAAGATTTTTGCCTGTTTTAGGCAAAAACACATTTTACCGCGTTAAGCGGTCTTGTGCAATGCCTTATGGCATTGCTGTGAATTAGCGAGTTTTTCTTTTTTGGTTCATTTTTTCTTTTTGCTTCAAGACAAAAAGAAAAAATGAACAAATAGCAATAAATGTGCATTATTTAAATGTATATTTACTTTATGATTACTTTATTATGTCTGCGGTTTCGTTAAACATAATCATATTAAAATCAGAATAAGTCATATTCGGATTATTTTTCATAAACTTCTTTACATCAAATTTTGATAAAAATTTATCTAATTTTTGTATAATTTTATCTTCTCCTTCGTGTTCAGATTTTAAACGCGAAATGTATTCATTTACCAAATATTTTATATCATCTTCAGATAAAACACCTTGCTGACTAATTGAAACTTCATCACCGTCATCATCTTCCAAATAATTTCTTTCCTCATCATCACGATTTTGCTGATGCTCACGCTTCTGTTCCTGACCTGTCGAAACTGCAGATTCTATTTTTTGACCAAAAGGATTGCGATTAACAAAATTGAACATAATTCTTACCCTTTCATATTAGAAAAGTACCGATATTATTATCGGTACTTTAGCAAATTTTCTTTAAAAAATCAAATTGTTTCAATTATTAAAATTCTACAGGGAATAATAATAATCTCTTAAAATTTTCGTATCCGTTTCAATATTAGGGCTTTCACACACCAAAGCTCCTTTTACCCCAAAAGATTTCATTGCCTTCAACAAATCCTTATAATTCATATCAGCCTGCTCAAAAATTAAGTGGCGCTTTTCCCCCTTTGATGTGTATTCAATCCCTGCAAGATGTGCATGGAAATTTTCTATCGCTTCATTTCCTAATTCTGCTCCGATTCGTTCCAATATTTTGCAAAATTCATCATAAGTATTGTATTCACCAGCAGTTCTTGCATGAATATGCGAAAAATCAACACATGGCAAAACCTGTTTAAATTCTTTTGATAAGCGGATTATCTCTTCATAATCTCCCCATTGAGTTGATTTTCCGGTAGTTTCAGGGCGAACCCAAACATCAATATTTTCTTTTTCCAATGCTTCTATTATTTTTTGAGTTTGAGCTTTAACCTGTTGATAAACGGTTTCCTTATCTCCGCCCATATAAAATGCCGCATGATAAGTTATACTATAGCCTCCAAAATCATTTGCTGCTTGCGCTGTTTCAATAATTCTTTGGACACTTGCTTCAACTTTTTCTTCTTCTTTGGAGTTTAGGTTTATATAAAACGGTCCGTGTGAAGTCAATAAAAACCCTTGTTCTTGCGATATTTGTTTCAAAAATTGACGGGTTTCTTCACTCATGCGAACTCCGTGAACAAATTCGACCTCCAATCCGTCAAGTTTCATTTCTTTTAATATTTCAAAAGCTTTCGGATACCCGCCTTTACCTGTTGATAAAGGCATGCCTGCCGTTAAAAAATTCAGTTTATCAGGTTTTATCATATTCCCCTCTTTAATTTCTTATGTAAAATTGGTTTGATGTCAGTAGTTTTGTCGGATTATCTTTTGAATAAACCTCCATCATATAAGCTCCCGCTTCTGTTAATACAATGTAATCGGTATAATAATATACCTGCTCATCGCGAACTTTTACCTGTTTACCCCAGACTAAATCATAACCCAAACGCTCATGTTTACCCAATTTGAATACTTGGATTAAAAGTCGTTTGGTTTCAACTGTTTTGGGTGTTGTAACAAGATAATATATTCTTTCGCCGGGTTTAAATACATTTGAAGTTTCTGTCATTGTATTTTCATCAAACGGATATCTGTTAAACAGTATGTACGATTGCGCATTATCACAAGCGCAGGTGAAAATTACAACGAACAATGTCACTATAAGTAAAAGAAATTTTTTCATAATTTTATTGCAACTGTTTTATCTTATCTTCAACTGTGTTTATTAATTCTTTATCGTTATTATGCTTTATAAAGGTTTTATAACTCTTAACGGCCTCTGCTTTTTTACCCTGATGTTCAAAAGCCATACCTAAAGCATAATATGCATATCCGAAATTATAATCCCCGTCTAAATCAATAACCTGCTCAAAACATTTTTGAGATTCCACAAGATTATTATCATTTGCGTAAGCCAAACCCAAATTAAACCACCCGTCAGTATAATCAGGATTTACAATAATAGATTTTTGATAATAATTAATTGCCTTAGTATTATCCTCTTTGAGTTTGTATATATTACCTATTTTTAATAATGTCACCGCATCATTAGGAATAAGCTGTAATGCATCTTGATAATTCTTCACCGCAGCATCATAGTTATTACCTTTATAATTTTTATCACCTTCCAAAATCAATTCTTCGTTTTTCTTTGTAACAACATCATTAGGTTTTGTGACAGATGAAGTTTCTGTTGATTTTTTCGGTTCAACTTTTGGTTGTTCTTTCGGTTGAGATTCTGTTTTGACCGCCGATGAATTATCTACAGAGATATTTATTGACGGCAAATCTCCGGATTTTCCGGTAGCGGTAGAATGAGGGCTGTACAATACCGAAATAAATTCACTATATTCCGCACTATAATTTGTTCTTTCAGGATTTATCGTAATTGCTTTTTCGTAATTTTCGGAAGCCTTGGTGTTATCGCCATCTGCTCTATACGCACGAGCAAGCCCAAAATATACATGCCCGTCAGCATATCCGCCCTTTAAAGCTTCTTTAAATAAAGATATTGCATCTTTTGTTTCGCCGATATCAACAAGTTCATGACCTCTTGCAACAAGCGCATTATTCAAATTATCCTTAATCGAACGCTCATTTTTTATTTCCAGCAAATCTTTATATATTGCAATCGCATCATCGTATTTTTTTAATGCGTGAAAAGCCAAAGCTTTATTAAATTTTACATTAAAATCATTCGGTTCTGACTCTAAAACTTCATCATAATATTTTAAAGCATTTGCATAATCTTTATTGTTATGATAACAATTTGCAATATTTTTCTTAATATCAACATTTGATGAGTCTTTTGATAATGCGATTAAATAATTTTCCAAAGCCTTGTCATAATTTTTCAATTTCAAATAAACATTAGCAAGATGTTCATACCCGTTTATATCATTAGGAAAAGCCTTAATATACATATTATATTGCTCGACTGATTCTGTATTTTTGTTCATATCAGCAAGCAAATCAGCATAATCGAGACGAACGGTATTCAAATTCGGAACATTTTTTAACACTATTTGATACTGTTCATAAGACATATCATTTTTACCCAAATCCTGATAAGCCTGAGCCAAACCCAAATGTGCAGAGTCATTTTCGGAATTGATTTCTATTGATTTTTCCAAAAATTCTATTGCTTTTTCAGGATTTTCGGTATTTAGCATTACCATACCATATTCGTAATAATGTTTGAAATTATCAGGATTTTTATCATATATTATTTGATATTGCTTTTGTGCATTCTGATAATCTTTTACAGCAAGATAAGAGGCTGCAAGATTTTCTCTTGCATCATTATGTCCTGAATATGTTTCCAAAAAATCGTTGTAATTTTTTATTGCTTCTTTGTAATTTCTCAATTGATACTGGACGTTGCCAAGGTTAAAATAGTTATATTTATATTCGGGGAAAATATCCAAAGCCTTTGAATACGCTTCAAGAGCTTGCTTATATTTACCTTGATTTTCATATATAGAACCTATGCTTATATAAATAAAAGCGTCATCAGGATTAAGTTCTATAACTTTATTATAAGTTTCTAAAGCCTTGTCGAATTCATCAATTTCAGCATAAATACCCGCAAGCTTTGTGTATAACATAGTGTCTGAATCAGAAATTTTGATAGCTTGTTCTAATTTTGAAATGGCTTCTTTCAAATCCTGTTGATGCTCAGCACTGCATGCCTCCTGATATAACGCGCTGGCCTCAGGCGTCATAAACGCATTTGCCTGCGTGCCATAGAATACCAATGATGAAATTAAAATTGCAGTTAAAAATTTATTAGATATTTTCATTTTTTCAACACAACCTCATACTAAATGCTTTATTTAGATTTGTAGAAAACTGTCAGTATAGATTTTTTTGTTTAACAATAATTCTACAGTTTTAATAATATTATCTTGTTCAATATTGTCATGATTAAAATCTACATCTTCCAATTCACCAAAACATTGTACCATATTTACAAGATTTATGTACAAATTATCAACATCAGATTGCGGATTGTTACATTCTAACATTTTGAATATTCTAAACAACTCCGTATCCTTTGCATCAAGAATTACACTTTTCAACCCAGCGCCGTACGCTAAAACCCCATAAACACGATTTATTAACGGCCTATATTCCTTCAAAGCACCATTTGAAACATTGGACAGGCCTACAACAGTATTTACTCCGCCTTCAAAACTTTCATCAATCATTTTTAAAGTATTCAAAGCCTCAACAGTTTGACTGCCATCAATTTTTACAGGCAAAACAAGCGGATCGAAAAATAATTTTTCAGGTGAAATTCCTTTTTCCGTACAATACTCATAAATTTTTAAAACAAGCTCTAAACGTTCATCTGCCGTTTTCGGTATCCCTGTTTCTTTTGACATCGAAAGAGCAACAAGATTACAGTTATATTCTAATGCCAAATTACAAAGCGGCTCAAGCTTATCTAAATCAGCAGATGTACTGTTAATAAAACACCCTGAAGCATCACCCATCAAACGTAAGCCGTCTTTTATCGCTTCAATATTTGACGAATCAAATGAAATATTCTTACCCTCGACTAATGGAATCAGCCATCGAAATACCGTGTCAAGTTTTCCTCTGGCAGGTCCGATATTCAAATCAATAACATCACAATTTTGCTGAATTTTTATCAAATTTTTAATAAAATTTTCATCTTTATTTTCTAATGCCTGACGCACCGCTTTGGATATTATATGAATATTTTCGCCTATATAAATCATACAAAAATTTTATCATAAAAATTTTATTTTTTTACAAAAATTTTGATTTTAATATACATAATTTATAAAAACAAAATCTCTTAACAAAAATTTACAATGTGAAACCCTTTATATTAGCAAAAAATGACATTTTTGTTTTTCTGTATATAGAAAAATTACCAATAACATGTTATAATTAATACATAATATGGGGTCGGTAAAAAAATAAAAGGAGTGTGTTTATGGCAAATGTTGTATCTGAAAAGGAAGTAAAAAAGATAAAATCACCGTTTGCGGATGAATTTGAAGATTACTTAAAGCATCAGTATGCTAAAACAACTTTTAATGGTACCGAAATTGAAACTTTTTCATGGTATAAAAAAGTTTTAGGACTTATGTAAAAACAAATTTATCAAACAAATAGAGCCGACTGATTATAAGCCGGCTTTTTTAATGTTTAACTGCAGACTAAAATATATTTATAAGTCCGTAATTACGATTTGTAAAAGATTTAATATGCTTAGTCTATTTATATGTAATGTATTGATATACTTCCATACAATATAAATTGTTGATTGCTCTGAGCATAAATTTTTAATATATGTCCGAATTTGACAATGCCATACTATATTATGATTGTGTTAGAATAATTGTAAGGAGAACCAGATGGCTATTACACCTAATGAGCAACAGCAAAAAGCAATAAATATTTTGGAAGGTCCCGTAATGTTATTGGCAGGACCGGGGACAGGCAAAACATTTACCGTAATTCATCGTATTGAAAAAATGCTGGAAAAAGGAGTTGAGCCGACGTCAATTCTTTGCCTTACATTTTCGGATGCAGCGGCAAATGAAATGCGTCAAAGATTGATAAAAAAAATGGGCATCATAGCATCAGGTGTTGATATATATACTTACCATTCTTTTTGTAATGATATAATTCGCACTAATCCTGCACAATTTGAAATGGCTGTTGGGGTAAGGTTAATTAAGGATACCGAAAAATTTAAATTGATGCGTGAATGTATTGATGAGATAAATCTAAAATATTTTGTCCCGACAAGAGGAGACAGATATTATTTTACTAAAAATTTTGTTGATTATGTTCAAGAATTAAAATCAAAACGATTAACTAAAGAACAATATATGGAGTCTATAAACACCAACCCTTCATTAATGCCGAAGATAGAAGAGCTGAAATCGGAAATATACGAACGCGAACAACGCGGCGATATGCGCAACAAAACTCGTTACAACGAAATTGAAAAAATAGAAAAAAATATTGAAAAAGCGAAAGAGCTTTGGGCTTTATATGAGTTATATTCAGCGAAAATGTTAAAAAATAACCTGATTGACTTTTCCGATATGATAAACTTTGTTCTTGATGAATTTGATAATGATAAAGAATTTTTAAAAGAAGTTTCTAACAAATATAAATATTTTCTTGTTGATGAGTATCAAGATACAAACGATTTGCAAAATGCAATTATTTTCAATCTTGTGGATGCTAATAAAGAAAAAAATATCTTTGTTGTCGGAGATGACGACCAAATTATATACGGGTTTCAGGGGGCAAGGATAGATAGTATTGAAAACTTTTTAACAAAATATCCCCAAACAGAAGTTATTTGCCTTAAAGAAAGCAATCGTTCAACACAAGCAATTCTTGATTTTAGTTATGCGGTTATTTCTCAGGATGAAAACAGACTTGAAAATAATAAAGAATTTACGGCGAAAAATATTTCGAAAAAATTAACTGCCGTTAATAAAAATGTTTTGCCGTTTGAGAGAAAAGTTCGCAGATTACATTTTGGGGACAGCTTACAAGAAATAAATCATGTTGTAGATGAAATTGTTGAAATTGTTAATTCAGAAAATTGTCCGAAAAAAGAAAATGGAGAAAAGGATTTATCGCAAATAGCAATTATTTCTAAAAAAAGGAACGAATTGCAAACTTATGGTGAAATGCTAAAGGGTAAAAATATTCCGTATCAAATAGATGAAGGTAAGAGTATTTTTTCGGTACGTTCGTCAATTCTTATATATTTTTATATGAAAGCTCTTGATAATTATCTAATGTCAGATGATAAGCTTTTTGGACTTTTACTTTCCGAACCTTTTAAACTTGATTTAAAAGATTATAATAGAATTTTACACGAAAAGCAGCTTCTCAAACGTGATGAGCCGAATGACTTTATTTCTTTAATGAAAAACTTGAATAACTGGGAAAATCCTGAAAAAATAGAAGAATTTTTAAAGACTTTTGAATATTTACAACAATACGCACAAACAAATTCTTTAAGAAATACTGTTGTTGAAATAATAAACAGAACAGGGATTTTGGAAGCTTTTTATAAAGAAGAAAAAAATCGTATGGAAAATCTTATGGGGATAAAAAAGATTATTGATGAAGCTACTGAGTACGGTAATCTTGATTTTACAAAGAGTTTAAGTGACTTTGTTCAATATTTATCGGATTGTTGGTTTAATGAAATTGATATTACGACCGATAAAAATCCGCTTATTCAAAATGCAGTTCAATTAACAACCTATCATGGCTCAAAGGGCAGGGAGTTTGATTATGTTTATTTGCCGAATTTGATTTCCAAAAATTGGGAAGATTTCAGAATGCCCGGAGAATATAAACTGATTTGCAATGAAGTTTTAGAAAAAGAAGTTGCGGATAATAAAAAAGACAGCGAATTGTTAAAGCTTTTGTTTGTCGGTATTACAAGAGCAAGATACGGGCTTACAATATCTTTTGCAGATATGGAAGAAAATAAAGCAAACCAAATTACAAAATATTTAGAAAAATTAAGTGATTATGATTTTGATAATTTGACATTTGAATATAAAGAGGATGATTTTACCAAAGAATTTTTCCGCAGTATATCGCGAGATGCATTCAATAATCAGCAGGCTTTTTGCGGGGAAATAAAGGAACGTGTTGATAAGATTGTGCTCTCTCCAAGCAGATTGAATGATTATCTTGGCTGCCCGCGCAAATTTTTCTATACAAAGGTATTGGGAATTGACGTAGAAGACGCGGATTGGGATAATGCTAATTTTGGTACGGTAATACACGAACTGTTAGAAAATGCCGTTCGTGTTGCCAAAGATACAGGGAAATATCCGACAATTGAAGAAATTCAAACTCAATTCAAACTAATTTTTGATACTCAAAGATTTATGACGGAAGCTTCAAAGGAAAAATTTGAAAAACGCGGAGCAGAGGTTATTGAGAATTATTACCCGTATTTTTCACAGTTCAATGCCGATAATATTGAAAATGTAGAATTTAGCTTTAACGGTGTACAGGTTGATGATGATTTCATAACAGGAAAAATAGACAGAATAGAAAAGAACAATGACGGAACATACGGGTTATATGATTATAAAACGGGAACTCCGGCAAGTGAAAAGCAAATTGCTATTGGCGGAGATAAAGAAGGATATTATAACCAATTATGTTTTTATAAATATGCATTTGAAAAAATAACAGGTAAAAAAGTTTCAAAAGCGGGTATTATTTATGTAGAAAATCATCAAAAAAGTGTCTATAAAGAGTTATGTGAAGAAGATATGCAATATATTGAAGATAAAATAAAAGATGCATATAAAAACATTAAACAGATGGAATTTAACCCGATAAAAGAATCCCGTGACGGAGAATGTAAGTTTTGTGCATACAAGCATTTGTGCCGATTGGATTTGATATAGCGCGTAAACTGGTATTATAATTAAAATTTTTACGTATTCTGATTATCAAGTTCTTTTGCGACTCTTTTTGTCGCAGTTAACTTTTATAATTGAATTATAAAAGGAGAACGACATGTTTAGAAAATTTTTATTGAAACTAAAAAAACAAATTTTAAAAGATGCTTACCAAAAAGCTGAAAAAATTATCAATGATGCCGAATTAAAAGCTCAAAAGATGATTTTTGAATCCGAAATAATGAAACGAATAAAAACAGAAGCCGAAAAAATTAAACAGGAAACAATATTAGAATGTAAAAGAATCAAAGCAGAATGAATAATTATATAAAGATTTTAATTTTTTTATTTTTATTATGCGGATTTACTATCACAATCAAATCTCACGAGCCTGCAAATTATGTTTATAAAAAGACTCCTGTTGAGCCTTTAAATATAACTGTTCCTAAATCATTGAAAACAAATTTCAAAAACGGAATTGATTATTGCAAAACACAAAATATTGCACAAAACGGAGCTTTTGAAAATTGTGTTAAAACTTATATTAAGCAAAACTCTGTTACAGATTACAATATTCTTATAAAAATTTTTGAATATTGCAATATGACAACAAAAACAGAATATGACAAATGGGATTGCCTTGAAAGTAAAATAAAATTCTAATTATTTTTTTTCAAATCATAAATTTGGAATCCATGCACAAATGAATGTTCTGCTGCTGTTAATAATACAAGATTATTGACACTGTTATCATACCCGTTATTACTGATATGATGCACTTGATAACCGTCTTTTTCTTTTTTCCCCAAAAATGCATAGGCAACAAGAGAATAAACATGTGTCGTTGTAGTAAAACCGCAAGGTGCTTTCTGATACTTTTTTTGAAAGGCTTTTTTGTCTAACACCAGATAGCCGATACATTCTTTGCCATTTTTTATTCTGTTTTTTTGAGGAACAATTCTTCCGAGATATTTAACTCTGCCTAAACTGCTAATTTCATACCGCGTAAAACCCGAGCCTTCAATTTTTCCCCAAGTTTCATTTTTTAAGAGCGGAGTATCAGTATCTGCTGACGGGCTGATTTTCCATTTTTCAATGTCAGGAATATTTTTTAGTAATTGTTCTTTTTCATTAAGCTCTTTTTTTATATTTTCTAACCATATTTCATAATTTTTATCCGATTTATTTTTTCTTTCCATAATTCCGCCTTTATTCAAGATTGAGTGATACTAATTTTATTTGATTCTTTATTGATTTATCTGTAAAATCGCCAACAATAATGTTAGTTGATGAGTTGATATTTTTTGTTATAAAACTGATTATTTCAGATATTTCGTATAATGTTAAATTCTCATCGTGTATGATAAACAAAATTAAATTCTTTGTATTCTCTATATTATGAGAATTTATAAATATATTTAATGCATCTTTTTTCTCTGCTTTTACAACATTGAAAGTACAATTTTTACTATTTATTAAAGCATTTTTTATATCGGTTTTATCTAAAGTGATAAACCCTTTTTCAATATTGTCATTTTTAAGTTCCGGAAAAAGTTCTTCTGAAATATTTTTATATTTATCTTGCAAAATACATAATAAATCTTCGCATATTAACATAGTTATTCCTTTATCTGTTTATACATTTCTTGAATTGTTTTGTTGTATGTATCTTTCAAACTTTGAGGTGCAATAATTTTTACATTGCTGCGCCATTTTAGAATTTCTGTAATAATCTCAAATTCTCCGCTTGCTTTTAATGATAAAGTATACGAACCATCATCATTTAATTTACCCTTTTGGGTTGGATGAAAAAAGTATTCTTTAACATCTTCCGCGCTATCTTTATCAAATTGCAGAATGACATCAAAAATTTCTCCCTGATAAACCCCAAATGACCTCCCGCAATATTCTTCCATATTGAAGCTTTCATCTTTATCAAAATAATCATCAGTCAATTTTATTTCTTTAATTTTTGAAATTCTGTATGTCCAAATTGCTTTAACATAAGGGTTGTAAGCAATTAAATAAACCCTGTCGGAATGCAAAATCCCATAAGGGTTAAGTATAAACTCTTTATCCGAATCTGCATATTTAATAAATATTTGTTTTTGGCAAAGAATTGCATCGTTTATTATTTGCAGAGTTTCAAGTTTTATATTTTCTCTAAATCCCTGTCTTACTGCGTAAGCTTGAGAGGATAAAATTTCATCCACATCAACATAAGAAACATTTTGAGAATTAAGTGCTTTAATTTTTTCAATGAGTTCATCAATTTCTTTTTGTTTTGTCGGAGATTTTATGGATTTTTTACAGAGTTCAAGATTGGCAAAATCACTTGAGGTAAAATTTATAAGCCAATTCATTGTCCCTTTTTTAAATCTCCAGCGTTTTTTCTTGTCTTTATTGTTATAAACTTCTTCAATTTTATTCCCGAACTTTTCAACCAAAACCGCTTTCATTCTTTCTGCGCTGCGGCGAGAACATTCAAATTCGTGTGCTATATCATCTAAAGTCAAACCGCCATAACTGTTTTGCATCAAAATTGCAAGTTCTATAATTTCGTTTGCTTTATTTAATCTGGACATTTGTTTCTCCTTATATTTTCATAATATAGCACAACTACGACAAAAAGAGTCGTAGTTGTATTTATAAATAATATTATATTATTTCTTACTCGTCTTCAAGGCTCAAGATTGCCATAAATGCTTCTTGCGGAATTTCTACGCTTCCGACGGATTTCATACGTTTTTTACCGCGTTTTTGTTTTTCCAAAAGCTTGCGTTTACGGGTAATATCGCCGCCGTAACACTTTGCAAGTACGTTTTTGCGCATAGCTTTAATATTTGTTCTTGCAATAATTCTTCCGCCGACTGCAGCCTGAATAGGAACTTCAAACAGTTGTTTAGGGATAATTTCTTTTAATTTTACGGTAAGTTTTTGACCGATATAGTATGCGCTGTCTGTGTGGCAGATTACGGATAGAGCATCCACAACTTCGCCTGACAACATAACATCAAGTTTCACAAGATTAGAACGTTTGTATCCGCAAAATTCATAATCCATACTTGCATATCCTTTTGTACGCGATTTTAACTGATCATAAAAGTCTGTTATAACTTCGCTTAAAGGGATTTCGTATGTTAAATCAACTCTGACTTTATCAAGGTATGTCATATTAATAAATATTCCGCGTTTTGTTTGTGCTAAATCCATTAAAGTTCCGACATAATCATTAGGTGTCAGAATTTGAACTTTCACATAAGGTTCTTCTATAAAATCTCTATATTGCGCATCAGGCAAATTGGACGGGTTGTCGATATCTACGACTTCTCCGTTTGTTTTGTGAACTTTATAAACAACAGACGGCGCCGTTGTGATAAGTGACAGATCATATTCTCTTTCCAAACGTTCTTGGATAATTTCCATATGTAACATTCCCAAGAAACCGCATCTAAATCCAAACCCTAAAGCACTTGATGTTTCAGGTTCAAAAGTTATGGAACTGTCGTTAAGTTTTAATTTTTCCAAAGCCTCTTTTAAATCGGCATAATCTTCATTATCAACAGGATAAAGCCCTGAAAACACCATCGGCAAAGCTTCTTTATACCCCGGTAGCGGTTCTAGAGCGGGCGCATCAACAGAAGTCAGAGTATCGCCGACAAAACGGGTTAATTCTTTTATTGAACCTGCAAAATATCCTACATCTCCGCAGGTTAGTTTTTGTACGGGAACTCTTTGCGGGTTTTGATAACCCAATTCGACAACTTCACATTCTTTTCCTGTTGCCATAAATTTTACTTTTTGTCCTGTTGAAATTGAGCCGTCAATGACTTTAAAATAACAGACCGTACCTAAATATTGGTCATATACGCTGTCAAAAATCAATGCGCGCAGCGGTTTGTCTGAATTATCTTCAGGTGCCGGTATGTAATTTACAACAGCTTCCAACACATCTTCAATGCCTTCACCTGTTTTGGCGCTGACAGGAATTGCTATTGATGTATCAAGTCCTAAAATTTCTTCAATTTCCTGTTTAACTTTTTCAACATCTGCAGACGGCAGGTCGATTTTGTTTATAACGGGAATAATTTCCAAATTCTGTTCAATCGCAAGATAAACATTAGCCAATGTTTGAGCCTCAACCCCTTGGGTTGCATCAACGATTAACAAAGCACCTTCGCATGCTGCTAATGAGCGGGAAACTTCATAAGAAAAATCGACGTGTCCAGGGGTGTCTATAAGATTAAGTTCGTAATTCTTGCCGTCATGCGCTTTATAATTCATCCTTGCGGCGTTCAATTTTATTGTAATACCGCGTTCGCGTTCAATGTCCATAGAATCTAAAAGCTGTTCCTGCATATCACGTTTGGAAACAGTTTCGGTTTTTTCCAATAACCTGTCTGCAAGGGTAGATTTTCCATGGTCTATGTGGGCAATTATACAAAAATTTCTTACATTATCTCGTGATGTCATAAAATAATTATATCTAAAAAAGCATATAAGTCTATATTATATACTCATCTGTTGCAGTTTTTTTATTCTGTCATCAATATTCGGATGGGTTGACATCAGATTTGCAAGAGTATTATTTTTAAATGGGTTTGATATATATAAGTGTGCTGTTGCATCGTTGGCTTGGGCTAACGGGTTCCCGTCATATTTAATTTTATTCAGGGCAGAAGCCAAATATTGCGGATTTCCGCAAATTTTTGCGCCGAGAGCATCTGCGCTGTATTCTCTTGTTCTTGATATTGCAAGTTTTATAAGTGTGGCAGTGAACGGTGCAGCCAAAGCTAAAACTATGCCTAATATGGCAACAGAACCGGAATTTTCTCGTCTTGACAGACCTGCGTTCAGCCCTCTGGTTCCCATCATTTGAGCTAAAATACTTATAAAACCGGCAAGAATTGAAATAGCAGACATCAATAAAATATCACCGTGTTCTATATGAGAGAGTTCGTGTCCGACAACACCGCTGATTTCTTCAGGGGTAAGTTTTTCCAATAGACCTTTTGTCACCGCAACTATTGATTTTTCACGGTTTCTCCCTGTCGCAAAAGCATTTAAAGCTTGCGAATTAATAATATATAATCTTGGCATGTGAATATTGTTTCTTTGGCACATTTCACGAACCAAATTATAATATTGCGGCAAATCGGATTCTTTAATTTCTTGCGCGCCGGTTGATTTTATAACGATTGAATCAGAAAAAAAGTAGGAAATAAAATTCAAACCGCCTGCAAAAATAAGCGAAATTCCGGTACCCATCAGACCGTACCCCAAATATTGCGAAATTATATGTCCTAAAGCAACGATAATCGCTGTCATTCCAAGCATATATAGAAATAATCTGTTTTTGTTTTCTCTGATAATATTTTCGTATTGCATATATATCCTCCCAAATATCAAGAAAATATTAGTCCAAAAAAACATTAAAAACAATATTAAAAAAGCCTGCCAAGTCAAAAACTAAACAGAAAATTCCGTCAGCACAGATGTTTGAGAAAAACACAAAGAAAATAGGTGCCAGATCAGTATAGTAGGATTGACTTTAGTCAACCAAAATATATCGGTAGACAGAAATCTACCCTGCACGCTGGTGGTTGTAATTTAACACTCAAAACAAGATTAAAATGACTGTGATATTGAGATGGTTTTTCAACACAGATATAAATACATTTATACTATTCTTTTCTTATCAAAAGATACTTTACGGACTATCAATTTGAATAATAATTCCTGCCAACATTTTGTAATTTAAGATGGTTAGATTTTTTTGTAATAATGTTAAATTATGTAAATTGTATACTAAAAAACATGCAAAAAATTTTTTGTTAGTGATTTAACATAATAAAATTTAGGAGGGTATAATGAAGGTTAATTTTAGTACATTATCAAATTTATCAACATTTACAAATTATCAAAATAATTATCAAAATTCACCAATTCAAGTTTCAAAACCAATACAGAATGATATTTTTGTAAAATCATCTAATAACATTTCATTTAATGGTGTAAATAAAAATGAAAAAGTTAAAGACATTTTATCAGACATGGCTGCTATTGGAATTATCGGAGCACCATTAGTTTTATCTATTGCCGCAAGTTCGTATGCAATGCGAAATATGGATGTAAAAGACATATTTTTACCTGATGGAAGTTATTTAATGAGCATAGATGATTTAAAAATTGAAACAGATAAGATAACTGCAGATGCCGATGATGGAATTTTTAAAGTAGAAGGAACTCCTATAGATATTGATGCAAGCAAATATGACTATGCCGATGTTGCAAACGGAGTTTTCAAAAATTATGACGGTTCGGTAGATATTGATTTGGCTAATAACAAATATATCGATTTTAAAAACGGTATTTTTGTGCATCCTGAAAGCAAAATGTCTTTAGTAAGGCTTTCTGACGGCTCTTTACATAATATGCCGCTTCCTGATTTAAACTCACCTAATTTCAAAGGTGCAAGCATGAGTTTTAACTATTCATCACGAGAACCTGATACAAGACAAGAATTTATCGATAAACATAATATCAGACCTGAAGATCAACATGGCTCAAGTTATGAATCTGTTATACCAAATGATAACAGAAATCTCGGACAAAAATTTGTTGATTGGTTTAAGTTTGTACCACGCAAATATGATGATACCAAAGAATATGACTTATTTGGCAGAGAATTAATGACTATTCACAAAAAAGACGGCAGTATACTAAAAATAGCTATTGACGAGAAATTACAACCTATAATCGACAAATATGATTTAAAAGAAAATTCTATAAATGAATTATCAGAATTTTTTGATGCAATAAAATTAAAAAATTATATTGCTGAATTTAACCCGTCTCAAGAATATTACAACAATTTTATACATGTAGAATCTTTTAATGAATTTGCAAAACGTTTGTGTGAAAATCATACAGATATTTCAGAAATAGTTACAGACGAAGCCATTAATCAAATAGACAGTCCGATTCCAACTGAAAATCATGACTCATTCTTAGAGATATTAAAAGAATTATTTATATTCTAAGGAGTAATAATGTATATTACAGCTATATCAGATGCGTATTTAAAACCTGATTTAAAAGCAAATTCTGCAAAGAATTACAATAATAATTTAAAAACAGAAAAACTGATAAATTCAAATTATAAAAAATCGTCTGATTTAGTATATAATTGTGCATATTATCCGAATATTTCTTTTCTTGGAACTATAACTCCTGAGCAAAGAAAAAAATGTCATGTCGCAATTCATGGAGCAAGTGCAGTATGTGCCGGCTTTTCAGGAGCAATGGGAGAAGGCGCAGCGGTCGGAGCAGATACCCCTTTTTTATGGGGTACACAAGCAATGATGTTTTTTTATTTAAGAGATCTTCTTGATGTAGATCCTTTGGCGCATATACAGTATATGGCACGTCAATATGTTTTGGCGCAAAATATAGGTGTTAATGGAGCAAAGGCAATAATAGGATGGTTGGGAATTGGCGGCCATGTTGTCTCGGCAGGGACGGCTTCTGCTCCAATAACGGGAGCAGTCAGGTCTGTCAATGCAGCATTAAGCGGGGCTTTAACAGAAAGTATGGGATGGGGATATGTAAATAGTTACAAGTCAGATGCTATGACTGCAAAAAGGCAACTGTTGGCAAATGCTCTTTATTATGCAGGAGGTCAGGTTGTAGGAAAAATTCAAGACCATATAGGAATATTAGACCCGTCAAAAGTCTCTGATATTCAGGCTGCTATTGAACATCTTCCTCAAGATCAAGTTTCAATAGTCGGAAAAGTTTTTAAAGACGCTTCACAATATATCAATGTACCCAGAACCGGCATAATGTTTTTAACCAGTGTAGTTCAAGGGGCAGTGGCAACAAGTAATATGGATGAAAAATCTAAAAAAGAAACTTTAAAACGACTTGTTGGTACAGTACTGCTTAACTCCGTAATATATGAAGTCTTGAATATTCCTGATTCGCATGATATTTCTAATGAGGCAATTCAAGCAGTTAAAGATCTTGGTGACAAGATAAAAGACACACCTGAGGTATTTCAAGAGTTTACAAAAATTCAGCAACAAATGATTGATGAACTTAATATTGATAAGATGGATACAAGAGATTTTATTAAGCAATTTAAAGACAAAAAATTTACATATAATATTGCAATTAAATCAGGCGAACTTTCAAATATGGTTGCGGATAAATGGAGAAAAAAGGATTTAGTAAAACTAAAACACCAAAATGCCTGTATCCAGTCAGAATTAAATAAAACAGGAAATAAAACAAACATAATTAATAATAGCTTGAGTGAACAAGATGTGAAAAATATTGAAAATGAAATGCAAAATATTATTAATAAAACCAAAGTAGAACTTAGCAGTAAAAACCGAAATAATCACGCACTCAATCGAATTGCAGGTTATACCGGTTTAAAATCTTTTCTCAATTTAGTATATGTAGAAAATATCAAAAATAAAAAAGAAGTTCCAAGTACAATACTGTTTTACGGTCCGAGCGGTCTTGGTAAAACTGCAATGGGACCGGCACTTGCAGAAGAAGTAGGTGCAAGATTTAAAAAGGAAGATATAGGTTTTCGACCGGACTATAAATTGTTTGATAAGATAAAAACTTATCTTAAAGATGCACAGGAATTATACAATGAAACAGGCAGATATACCGTAATACAACTAAATGAAGTTGATGGCTTCTTAAATGAAGATCCCCAATTACTAAAAGAATTTACACAAATCATAAAAGATTGTGCTTCAAAATATCATACAACAATCTTTATGACAACTAATAACCCTCTAAATATTCATAAAGATGTCCTTGAAAATGTAGAAATTTCAATACCTGTTAATCCACCTGACCAAAATGATATAAAAGATATTGTAGAATACTATGTAAATAATAGAGAAATTGAAAATTTTGACTCTGAAAAAATTGCACAGGAATTTGAAAAAGTTAAACCTGAACATATATACAGCAATGCACAAATAGAGAATATAATATTAAGAAAATTACCACAGAACTGTACACAACAGGATTTTGTAAATATAATAAAATCAACAACTCCAAGTATTACAAATTCTATAACTGATAAATTTGAGTATGAAAAATGTCATTTGGAAAAAAGGAGGTAAGTCATGTTATTTAGCATTGCAGGTCCAAAAACAATTCACGAATATAACAATTTGAAACAATCAAAACAAGAAGTTAATATTAATAAAACTTCAAAACAAATGGATGAATATGTCTATGATAAAAACAGCGGTCTGAGAAACGCAAGTATAATAACAGGCATAGTTCTTTCCGACATATTAATTGCAGATATGTTAAAAAATGATAAAATCTTAAAAGAATCTCCAAAATATTTAAAAGTTATAATCGGTGCAGTCGCAGTATTTTTAAATTTATTTGCAGGTAATGCAATTTACAACTCAGAAAAAGAGAAACAAGCCGTATTGAATAATAATCAAGAAAAACTTAAGATATATCAAAAAAGAGGTTTAAATGCCGTTATATAAATAAATGAATTGTGTGTAAATTTGACATAATAAATTTCAAAAAATTAATGCAGACTTTCATTTATGTATTCAAAAATATATTCATTATCAAGAGTTTTAAACATTGTGTTTTTTAAAGCAAAATCTTCCAATTTTTCCATATCATCAGGTTTTGGAAATCTAACTTTCTTAATATCTTTAAATTTTGGTATCATTTTTATACCCTCTAAATTATTCAAAACTGCGGAAATTTGTGTACTATTGCTGCTGTTAACCCACAGAATATCTTTACTGTACCCAAAATCCCCCAAATATAAATCTATATATTCATTTTTAAACGGAATATATTTATACTGAAATCCATCATTATCCGGTATTTTACGAATATTTGATCTTATAAATTCATTTTGAAAATTCTTAAGTTCTTCAATCGGAATTTCTTTATCAAGATTATATTTTGTAACTCTATGATTTTGCAATGCAATAGGATCCATATTTGTTGTATTATCTGCTTCAAAAAGTAGCGTTGTATGATATTCCGAACTTAATTTGCACAACAAATCTTTTAAATCACCCACAATTTCCTCATTATCAGAAGATTTGTCTAAAAGTTTATCAAAATTTTCGACGACTAAAAGTGTTCTTTTCCCATCTTTTTTAAAATTTGAAACCGCTTCTTCCAATACTGTATAAATTTGGTTTACACGTGTATCATTAGAGTCATTTTTATCTTGAATATATACATAATGAGAATTGGTTTTTGCTACAATCCATTGAATATTTTTTTTGCGTTCCTCTTTATCTTTACTTTCTATAAGAATTGAGTTCAAAACATTCGCATTTTTATCTTCAGAATTAAAATCTATTAAAAAATCTCTGTTAATTTTCGATTTTATACAAGCTAAAGATAATTGTTTTTTGGCTTGCATATCATATATAGTTTTTTCTTTTTGATAATTTTCTAATCTGATTTTATTTACAATATTTTCCATCCTTTCAAATTTTAATCCGGCTCTAATATATGGGATAGTATCATTTTTTACGGCTTTATAGGTATCGGTATTAAAAATTTTTTGATAAAGTCTATAATATTTAGGAGGTTTTGGCGGAACATAAAAATCCTGTTTTAAAACCATCATTTGATATTCCCGATCGCTTGTGGGCTTTGAAATAAATCTGTAAGGTAAATACTTATCTCCTACATAACTTTCTCTACCTTTATATTTTTTTATACCTTTAGGCCAATCTTTTAACTTATATGATGCAATTTTTTCAGCCTGTTTAAGTTCTTTTGGGGATGGGTTTTCCCCGCTTGTATATGCGCTCCATCTTTCTATCTGATTTTCGGTAAGCATATCAGCATATTCTTCAAGTACACCTGTAAAACTCAGCATCCTACTTTTTGTTTGATTATAAAAATAATAGTCTTGATTGTATATTTTCTTTTCTTCATTTATTTTCACATCAGAACTTTTTTTGGGGGATAATTGATTTACTATTAATTTAGCACCGGCACCAACAACAAGACCTATGCCGGCAGAAATCAAGCCCCACTTTATAAGATATTGATTTCTGTAATTTTTAATTTCTCTGAGCATATTTTCTTTTATAGGTTTCATACTGATTTCAGTGAATTGCCTTATTGATTCTCGATCTTTTTGAGTAACAGATTTTCCTTGTTTTTTCAACTGTTCTAACTGGGAGGCAATAGAATCTTCAACTTCATGTTTATATAACTCATTAATTCTGTTTTGCGCATTTTTATATTCTTTTTTTTCTCCCAAATAATCCTTAATAAAAAATATACCTTCCGCTGCGGCAACTCCACCGCCAAGATATCCCGATATTGTCAGCAGATTATTTTTTTTATTATTAATTGGTCGGGAAGAATTATTTATTTGATTGTTTGCAAATGTTAGTTTGGAAATTTGCATAATTTTATCCTTATATATTTAATTTATCTTTTTCGTATGAATCAAGATAATTTTTTGTAATTCTGATTAAATCAGGGTTATCGCTTGATTGTTCGTGCTGTCTGATAGCCTTCAAAACCATATCGGTTGTAAGAGGAATATCAGCAGGCTTGATTTCTTCAGCCGCAATATCACAAATACTTTTTAAATGAGTATTGCTATAAATTTCATCAGGAGCATATTCAAATAACACATTCAAAATTTTATCATAATCCAAATCTTCTTTTACAGTATTATTCAGATAATATTCCAAAACCTGTTTGGTATTCGCTCTATCAGGAGGATCAAGATTTACAATTATACCAATTCTGTGTGAATTCCTCAATTCATACGGAATTTTTTGCGGAATATTAGAGGTTAAAAAAAATGTAATATGATTTTCTTGTGAACATTTATCCATAATCCCCTTTAAACCGTTTATAAATCGAGGAGAAACATCTTTGCCAAAAAATCTGTCAAATTCATCAATCAAAACAATTGTTCTTTGTCCGGTTTTTAAGAAATTTTGTTGAGCCTTGTCAGCAATACCTAAATATTCATTTCCGTCTTCATCGCTATAACCAAACATTTTATCCATAAACTGTTGCTCTCTATCTTTTTGTCTGCCATTGCAGGAAAGTATAACGAAATTACAATCCGCTTCTTGTGCAAGTGCTTTTGCAAATGTTGTTTTCCCGCAACCGGTAGGCCCGTAAAAAAGGATTGCGTTAGGCAAATTTTCCGAAATAAGTTTACCGGCTTTTTCGTCATCAAGTCTATCTATAAATCCGCTTTGAAGTGCCATTTTCTCATTATTATATCCTGCAATTGAATTAAAACCTGAATTTTTTGCTAATTCCTGCTTTCTTTTTGCAATTTCAATTCGCTTTTGATTAGTTGTCATTGCATTTTCAAACGCTGTTATTATTTCCTTACTAAAATTCAAATCATTCGCCATTAAAGCAAATTGCTTTTTCAACTCAAGTGACTCTTTTTCTCTTTCTTCAAAAACTTTTTGGTATTGATATGCAACTGCAAGTTCACGATGTTCTTCTTGTCTTAATTTCGCTCGTTTCTTTTCAGAGCCATTAGTAAAATTATCCCAAAAACCGTCTTTTACGGCCGCAATTTTTTTTGCATACTTTATTTTGATTTGTTTTTCTAAATCTTCATAACTTTTAATAAATTCTGCCTGTTCTTTTGTAATTTCGACGTGATTTTTACTAAAAAATTTGGAAAAATCAGACAAACTTTCCTTTGTTTGATTAAAAAACTTTTTTCCCTTTTCAAGGTGTTCTTCAACTATATCTCTGACGCCTTTAAAAGAAATGTTTTTGTTATTTACGACAGAAACGCATATAGGGGCTTTTATGCTTTTAGCATTATTATTATTAGAATGATAATTATTATTTATGTTAAAATAAGACAGGCTTTCAATCCGCATAATTAACCTCATTTAAGATGATTATAAAAATCATAAACAAAATTTTTGCGGATTTTTTATTTAGTTTTTACATATATTTACAATTTAAAAAAAAAGAAAAATATTTTGAAATTAAAGAATAATCTGCAATAAAAAAATTAAGCGAAAGTTGTGATATAAAAATTACAGGAATGATTTTAAAATAATAAATTGTTAAATCAAGTAAATTGAATATAATAAAAATGTCGGAGGTTTAAATATACACAAGAAAGACGGGTTTAACCAAGATGATATTGATTATTGCAAAATCTATTTAAAGAATTTTTAGAAATAATCTCAATCTCAGAGACATTTCGACACATCTTAAACTAAAAAATAGTCCGGCAAATCTCTATACTATAAATCTGCCTCATTCTCCCTATAATTAGGCATCTTTGCCTCAAAACTCCCATCACAATTGTCCTGAAAACCTATAGCAAACATTAAAAAAGGACAGGAAAAATCCTATCCTTTTTTAATCTGGGCCGCAGTGGACTCGAACCACCGACCTCACCCTTATCAGGGGTGCGCTCTAACCACCTGAGCTAGCAGCCCGCAAATTTCGGCAAGTCAAGATTAACATAAACATTTTTTAAAATCAAGCACTTTGTAAAAAAACGGCTATCATACCATGATAGCCGTTTTCTCTCTTCTTAATTTTTAGATATATTAAACTAGATATTTGCTCTTCTCTCAAAATTCTTACGGATTTTACTTTTAGCTTTATCTAAATTCTTAATTTTCTTTTCTGCTTGTTTTACTTGTTTTTTTGCAGCTTTGCGTTCTGCTTTTATTTTTTCATATTGAGCATCGATTTCTGCATATTTTGATTTGTAATTCAACAAATTATTTCTTACTTCAACTTGCGCATTATCTATTTGTAAAATAGCATTTTGCATTTTTGCGCCACCTGTTACCTGTGCAGGATCTAATAAATCCGTTGATTTTGCTTGTACACCCGAAACTGTTTTTGATGTTGTTGTCGCAGGTGCTTTCACTGCGTTACTTTCATCGAAGTTTAACGGTGTAAATTTTGTTGTTTCCGCTAATGTTATTCCGCTTGCTATAAGCATTACAGCTAATGCCGATGAGAAAATTTTTGTTATCTTTTTCATGCCAAATCTCCTATTATTTACATTGTAATCTTTTTTTTGAAATGGGCAAAAGTCTTTACATAAATATACATTTATAATTTGCCCGATTGTATAAGGGTGATATAATTATCTCAAAAGGACGGATTATGAAAAAAGAATGGATATTAGACAGCACCGAAACTAATGAAAAGTCCCTTATAAAAAGATTGCTAATCTCTCGCGGAATTACGTCAGAAAAAGAAATAAAGGATTTTTTAAACCCTCTGGAAATGGAAATAACATCTCCTGACGTTTTTACCGATATGAAAAAAACGATAGAAAGGTTATCTCAAGCAATAGATAATAACGAACCTATTGTAATATACGGCGATTTTGATGCGGACGGTGTTACTTCAACTTCCGTATTATATAAAACTTTCAAATATTTAGGCGCAAATATCCATTATTTTATCCCAAATCGTGAAACTCAAGGGCATGGTTTTGATACAAAAGCTTTAATTAAGTTGATGACAACCGTGAAGCCTAAAGTTATAATTTCTGTTGATTGCGGTATATCTGATGTCGAAGCGGTAAAATTTGTAAACAGTTTTACCCATTCGATTGATGTTATAATAACTGACCACCACGAAGCGCCTGACATTTTGCCGGAAGCCTATTCAATAATTAACCCAAAAGCTCCGAATGCTTTAGACGAAAACCTCTCTGCAAAACAAATTGAGTATTTGACTTATTTAGCCGGATGCGGTGTTGCGTTTAAAGTCGCTCAAGCAATTTTAACGCATTATAAAAAAACGGATTTTATATATGAACTTATTCCTTTTGTTGCTGTCGGTACGATTGCGGATGTTGTTCCGTTATTAGGCGAAAACAGATATTTCGTAACCAAAGGTTTGGATTTGATTTCAAAAGGCAAACATGAAGGTTTGAAAATGCTGTTAGAAAGTGCGGGGTATGACATAACAAAAGGAATAACCGCTGAAAACATCGCTTTTGGAGTTGCGCCGAGAATAAACGCTTCCGGCAGGCTTGATACTGTTGATGATGCTCTAAAAGTTTTAATTTCCGACAATATGGCAGAAGTTCAAATGGCAATTACAACATTAAATGAATTAAACCAAATTCGTCAAAAACTTTGTAATGATGTATTTGAACAGGCAGATGAAATGGTTCGCAAAGAAGGAAATAAAAATTCTGCGATAATTTTATCAGGTGATGATTGGCATATCGGGATAATAGGGATTGTTGCATCAAAACTCGTTGAAAAATATTATAAACCGGTGTTTTTGATGAGTCATATAAAAGAAACAAACGATTACAGATGCTCGGCACGCAGTATTGAAGGGGTGCCGTTATATGATGTTATTAGTGCTAATTCAGAACTGTTTGAAAATTTTGGCGGTCATAAATTGGCAGCAGGGCTTGGCTTTAACGGCGACAAAACACCTTTTGAAACCGTTAAAAAAGCTTTAAATGAAACGGTTAATGAATACACAAAAGGAAAAGATTTAAAACCGTTTATAAATATTGATTTGGTTTTAGAACCTGAAGATATAACATTGGATTTGACAGAAGAAATCTCAAAGCTTGAACCTTTCGGGGCATCCAATCCGAGTCCGATTTTTGAAATGAACGGCTTAAAGGTTTCTCAAAAAAGGCTCATTGGCAATGATAATTCGCATCTGCGATTGGTTGTTTCAAAAGGCGGATATGAATTCACATCCTTGTGGTGGAGCGTTGGTGATGTCGGGTTATCTAACGGTGACAGTTTAGATTTGGCTTTCCATCCGCAAATAAATGAATTTAACGGAAATACAACTGTTCAGTTGATTGTTGATGACATTCATTCGGAGGTTTTAGACCAAGAAGTTGAAGTACAGAGTGCATATAAGATATTTGATAACAGAACCAAAACAGGTATTTTGAATGATGTAAACGATTATTTAAGAAATACAAAGCTCAATATTAAAGTTTTTGCGGAAAGTAAACCTGTTTTAGACATTATTAAACCTTATCAAGAAATATATTCAAGGGCTTTTACAAGGGAAGATATTCCAAAATGTGATGTAGTAATGTTTTTTGATTATCCTGCAGACAGAAAAACGCTTGATAAAATTTTAGATACCGCACAACCAAAAGGCTTGCACTTTATGAATTATGAATTGAGGTTATTTGACGAAATCGGGCTGTTAAAAACTTTTGCAGGCATGGTCAAATTTGCATCAAACAATAATAACGGAAAATTTGAGCTTGTACGCTGCTCCAGTTATCTGGGCAAATCAAATGATGTAGTGGAAAGATTGTTAAATTTATTTGAAGCTAAAGGCTACATAAGTATTTCTGAAAAGAATTCCGCATTTTATACAATTCAACTTATAAACATTGATAATATATCGGAATTGCTAAACAGTTCAGACTATCTGCAAATATATGATATGGCAGAAGAATGCGAAATGTTTCAGCACACATTGTTGGAAGATGATTTAGCTCAAATTATTTAAAATTTACATTTTTTATTTTTTATCTATAATAGAATTAAGTATAAGGAGTATAGGGAATGAAATTTATTATAGGTAAAGAGGATTTACTAAACGGAGTCAGAATTGTAGAACGAGCAACATCTCAAAAAGCTATTCAACCCGTTTTATTTAACATTTTAATTGAAACTTTAGAGAGCAATCAAATAAGATTAACGGCAACGGACTTGGTTTTAACCGTTGTTACAACGGTTGATGCACAAGTTGTTGAAGCAGGTAAGATAACGCTCCCTGCAAAAAAATTAAACGAAATAGTTTCAAAACTCGGTAATGATTTGGTTACCGTAGAAGTTGCACCTGATTCGTCCAATGCAAGCATTACATGCCAAAAATCAAAATTTGATATCATAGGAATTTCCGCAAATGAATTTCCTGCCGATGTATTTAATTATGATGCAGACGATTCAAAATGCTTTGACGTTGAATTGAATACGTTTTTAAAGGGGATAAAACAAGCAGGATTTGCCGCTGCGGGTTATGAAGTAAGCAGTCTTTTGTCAGGTATTGTTTGCGAATTTAATGACGGTATTTTAGAAATTGCATCAACTGACGGTAACAGATTGGCAAGAGTAAGAGAAAAAATTACAAGCGATATAAAAGAACAAACTCAATTGATTATACCTTCAAGAACATTAAACGAACTTTTGAAAATGAGCCCGTTTATTAATGAAGAAAGTGTAAAAATATGCAAAGATAAATCAACGATTATATTTAAGACTGAAAAAATTTCAATGGTATCAAGACTTTTGGAAGGTCAATTCCCGAGATATAACCAGCTTATTCCGTCAGAAACTCCTAAACAGGCTGTTGTTAATGTATCTCAACTTATTGCGGCTATTGAAAGAGTTTCTGTTATGGTTAATGATAAAACAAGTATCATCAAGATGCATTTTGCCGATAACGAGTTAACTCTCAGCGCAGATACACCTGATGCGGGAAAATCGGAAGATTCTATAGATATTCAATATACATCAGAAGAATTATTGATAGCTTTCAATTATAAATTTGTACTTGATGCTTTGAGAATTATTGAAAGCGATGAAGTTATAATCGGCTTAAATGCGCCATTATCGGCAACAGTATTAAAACCTAACAGTGAAGATGATTTTATCTGCTTGATAATGCCTGTACAAATAAGATAGGAAAATCATTATGGATAAGATAAATACTGAATATTTGCAAAGATGTATTGATACTTTAGAAAAATCTTATCAGCTAATAAAAACAGTTGAACCGGATTCGATAGAATATGAAATGTATCGTAATTCTTTAGTAAAAGGTTTTGAAATTACAATTGAACAAAGCGGAAAATTGCTAAAAAAAGCATTAGAACCATATTTCCCATCAAAATCGGCAATAGATTCATTGTATTTTAAAGATATTTTTCGCTATGGGGCAAAACATGGTTTGATTGATACCAATACAGTTGAGCGTTGGTTCAAATATCGTGAAAATCGCAATAATACCGCGCATGATTACGGCGTAAAATTTGCACTGGAAACTCTCTTGTTAATAGATGATTTCTTAAACGATGCAAAAAATTTAAAAAAGGTGATTGATAATGAATAAATTATCTGTCAAAAAAGAATATTTAGAAGAATTACTGGCAATTTTTAATAATTATTGTCCAAATGGCGAAATTTGGGCATACGGCAGTCGTGTTAATGAAAGCTCTCACGAAGGTAGTGACCTTGATCTGGTTGTGAAGGATTTTGGAAATGAAAATTGCAGTATTGCTAAACTAAAAACAATTCTTCAAGAAAGTAATATTCCGTTTTTAATTGATATATCGGAATTTAACAGTATCCCTGATGCTTTTAAAAATGAAATAGAAAAAAATTATGTAGTTATATATCCTGTAGATGAGGTGTAAAAATGGTGATGACAATGGAAAAAGCAAATATAGATTGGGCAAATTTAGGCTTTGGATACTATAAAACAGATAAAAGATTTGTATCTATGTATAAGGACGGACAGTGGGACGAAGGTAAATTAACTGATGATGAAAATATTGTGATGAATGAATGTGCTTGCGTTCTTCAATATGCTCAAACTTGTTTTGAGGGAATGAAAGCTTATGAAACGGTTGATGGCAGAGTTGTAATCTTTAGACCCGATATGAACGCTCAAAGAATGCACGATACCGCAAAAAGATTAGAAATGGCGCCATACCCGGAAGATAAATTTGTAGAAGCCGTAGAGCAAGTTGTCAAAGCTAATTTGAAATATGTTCCGCCATATGGAACAGGAGCAAGTCTTTATATAAGACCGTATTTGTTTGGATATTCACCTGTAATGGGTGTAAAACCTGCTAACGAATTTATGTTCAGAATTTTTGTATCACCTGTCGGCCCTTATTTCAAAGGCGGTTCAAAACCTATCACATTAAAAGTAAGTGATTTTGACAGAGCTGCACCGAACGGTACAGGACATGTTAAAGCCGGTTTAAACTATGCAATGAGTTTACATGCAATTGTCACAGCACACAATGAAGGTTATGCCGAAAACCTCTATCTTGACCCTCAAACACGTACAAAAGTTGAAGAAACAGGCGGAGCAAATTTCTTATTTATAACAAAGGACGGTAAAGTCGTTACTCCTAAATCGCCAAGTATTTTACCTTCAATTACAAGACGCTCTCTGGTTTACGTTGCTCAACACTATTTAGGCTTGGAAGTAGAAGAAAGAGAAGTTTTATTATCCGAACTTGACGATTTTGCAGAATGCGGCCTATGCGGTACTGCGGCAGTAATCTCTCCTGTCGGAAAAATTGTTGACCATGGTAGAGAAATATGCTTCCCGTCAGGTATGGATGTTCCGGGTGAAATAACCAAAAAATTGTATGATACATTAACAGGTATTCAATACGGTAAAATCGAAGCTCCGCAAGGTTGGATAAAAACTATTGCATAAAATTTACTTATTCATGCAGTAAATATCGCGCAATCCTTCTAATGTTAATATAGGATTTGTTTCATCAAAAGGATGTTTCATGTATTTTGAAACTAACCCGCTATATCCGCCTGTAATTATTATGATTGCTTTTTCGCCAAGCTCGCGTTCGCAATGCTCAATTAAACCGTCAACCGCGCAAGCACTGCCCCTTACTACACCTGCAAGGATTGCTTCTTCGGTTGTAGTACCAAGTGCTTTTGGAGAGTCCCCGAGCTCTATTTGAGGTAATTTTGAAGTGCCTAAAAATAAACTTTTTAATTGTGTTTTTAATCCCGGAATTATTATTCCGCCGCAAAATTCTTTTTTTGAATTTACAATATCAAAAGTTGTTGCAGTTCCAAAATCAACCACAATAACTGATTTATCAGGATATTTGTTTACTGCGGCAACGACATTTGCTATTCTGTCTGCCCCGACTTCAGCCGTATCATCCGCAATAATAGTTATTCCTAAATTTATTTTATCCGTTACAAAAATCGAATTTAAACCTAAGACATTATCTATCGCCATTTTGAACTTGATATTCAACTCGTTCACTACTGATGCCACAACGCAGCCGTCTATTTCATAATCTTTTAACATTGATTTTAAAATAGCTTCGTATTCCTCTTGAGAAAGCTCTTTATCCGACGGAAGACGAAAACTTGTCTTGAAAACACCGTCTTCAAATAAACCTGATGTAATATTTGTATTACCTATATCTGCGACTAAAAGCATAAAAAATAATCCTCGTATTATTACAAGGATTATTTTATTACAAATATATTTTTTATACAGTGTTAATTTGCAGGATTAGTTCTTCCGCAAGCTGCATCCGAGCCGTTCAATGCTCCCATCAAATTGTTTTGTAAATGAGCATTCCAATTAGCATTACCACTTGAAGCAGCAGCATGTTGTTGATAATCATACATAAATTTTTTAAGACGTTCAGCCGCATTTGACTTCAAATCGCCTGATATTCTTGAAATCGGTAAATTGTTGCCACTCATGGTTATCCTCCATATTCATAATCTTACCTATATAAAGTATTTTTTAATGTCCAAATTGCGACATGACAACAATTTGTTACAAAAGTTTACATATAGGCAAATATCATGATATTACAGGAAAAATTTCGTGTTCAACTTGACAAAATTTTATGAGCAAATAGAATAAAAGAGTGTTATAGAATACTAAATTATAGTAGGATATATAAGTAGACAAAAAAAAGGAGACAAACCTTATGGCACGTGAAAAGTATGAACGTACGAAACCGCACGTTAACGTAGGTACAATCGGCCACGTTGACCACGGTAAAACTACATTAACAGCAGCTATTACCGGTGTTATGGCTGCAGCAGGTAAAGCAGATGCTAAAAAATTCGATGAAATCGATGCTGCTCCGGAAGAAAGAGCTCGTGGTATAACCATCGCAACAGCTCACGTTGAATATGAAACAGATGCAAGACACTATGCACACGTTGACTGTCCGGGTCACGCTGACTATGTAAAAAACATGATTACTGGTGCAGCTCAAATGGACGGTGCAATTCTTGTTGTTGCAGCAACTGACGGTGCTATGCCTCAGACTCGTGAACACATCTTGTTAGCAAGACAGGTTGGTGTTCCTAACTTAGTAGTATTCTTGAATAAATGTGATATGGTTGATGACCCTGAATTATTAGAATTAGTTGAAATGGAAGTTAGAGAACTTCTTTCTTCATACGAATTCGACGGAGATAACATTCCGTTCATTCATGGTTCAGCTTTAAAAGCTTTAGAAGCTGTTCAAGCTAATCCAAACATTCAAAGAGGAGAAGATAAATGGGTTGATAAAATTTGGGAATTGATGGATGCTATCGATTCTTACTTCCCAACTCCTGAACGTGATTTAGACAAACCGTTCTTAATGCCTGTAGAAGACGTATTCTCTATCACAGGTCGTGGTACAGTAGCAACAGGTCGTGTAGAACGTGGTGTTGTTAAAGTTGGTGACGAAGTTGAATTAGTTGGTTTAGGCGAAACTAAGAAAACTACGGTTACCGGTGTTGAAATGTTCAGAAAATCATTAGACCAAGGTCAAGCAGGTGATAATATCGGTGCTTTACTTCGTGGTATTGATAAAACTGAAATCCAACGCGGTCAAGTTTTATGTAAACCTGGATCAATTCATCCGCACACTCATTTCACAGCTAACGTTTACGTTTTGACAAAAGATGAAGGTGGACGTCACACTCCATTCTTCCCTGGTTACAGACCTCAATTCTACATCAGAACAACTGACGTTACAGGTGAAATCAAATTTGACGGTCAAATGGTAATGCCTGGGGATAACGTTGTAATGGAAGTTACATTGATTAACCCTGTTGCAATCGAAGAAGGTATGAGATTTGCAATCCGTGAAGGCGGCAGAACTGTTGGTGCCGGTGTTGTTGACAAAATTATTGAATAATTTTATAAACAAACAAAAAAGACCTTTGGGAATCCCCCAAGGGTCTTTTTTTGTACATAATACATATTATGTACCATTCAATTGCTATCCTTTGAATACAAAGACCTATGTTTATTCTTTCTCTTTTGTTGCGAGCAAAAGAGAAAGAATAAACGAAGAAAGAGAAAAAACGCTGTATCATAGCAATGCCTTCGGCATTGCAACAGGTGCTGACGCACCGCACGTTGTGCCGTTTTGTCCTTACGGACAAAATCTCTTAGCGAACCTAAATAACGGTTCGCCTAAAATGTTCGACCTTTACGTAGTGAGCAATCATTGTTTGCGACACAAATTCAAGGCGGAATTTGTTTGAGCGTACAGCGAGTTATTCCGCCTGTATGTGGAGCAATACAGATGATTAGCGAACGGAGTAACAGGTCGCGGGTTTCTTTCTGACCGCTTTCTTTGCCCGCCCAAAGAAAGCGGTCTATACGATACACATAATATGTATTATGTACCGAGAAATCGGGATTTCTCATAAAAAAAAGACCTGAACTTTTGTTCAAGTCTTTTTTATTCTTTCTATTAACCCTTTTACCTGAGAATAACTTTTCCTTGGAAGCTTTTATGACGCCAATAATTTTTCTAAAAATACGGCATTGGCATCCGATTTTTTCATTCTGGTAATATAACGCAGAACTGAATCCCGAATTTTCTTTTCTTTAAATGATAAATCTTCATCTAAAATTTCAACGTATTTTAATACCGTTGTCATTTGATAGTCTTTGTTCATTTCCTTTTCCCCTATTCCTGTAAAGATTTTACTATCCCAACAGAGAATCTAATAGTTCTGCGTTAGTAACAGATGTTTTTGAATTTCTTAATTGGTTACGGTACATATATGTTCTTAACGCTTCACGAATTAATTCGGAACGTGTACGATTTTCTGTTGATGCTACCGAATCAATCTCGTCTAAAAATTTTTCCGGCATTGAAATTAATACTCTTGCCATATCTTTTCTCCTTTATTTTTCCCTATTGTTTTCCCCGACATCTATATAAAGTAAATCTTGTTTAAAAAATTGCTAAATATTATCTAATTTTTATATATTCTGTAACATAACTTTACATATATGAAATTAATTACATTTAATCCTTTGCCAATGCATTATTTGGAAATAAAACTATATGTCTTCTTTTTCTAACAATGAATTTGCATAATCACTTACAGTTATGAAATTAAACAAAAGCTTTTGATCATTTTTAAACTCATCTCTGTAATTTTTCATTAAATCTTTAACCTTATAACACGCACACTTATATGTTTCTAAGCTTTTTACGCCTGTTAATCGGTTATATTCTTCAGTAGTTATTAATTTTTCATGTTTCATTTTGGCAAATCCATTTTCTTTCACATCTTATATAACGGATTTTTTAGAGAAAACTTTACCCGTTTTTAAGCTATATTTAACATTTATTTACATAAAAATAATAATGATTTTTATTATCGTTTGGGGTACAATCAATGTATAGATTTAAATAAAAGAAGGAAATTATAAATGCTAAGAACAGGGATTGTCGGCTTGCCGAATGTAGGGAAATCAACACTATTTAACGCTTTAACAAGCACAAGAAATGCACAGAGCGCAAATTATCCGTTCTGTACAATAGAGCCTAATATCGGAGTAGTAGAAGTTCCTGATGAGCGTTTACCTATTCTTGCAAAATTATGCAAAACCGAAAACATCATTCCGACAGCAATAGAATTTGTTGATATTGCAGGTTTGGTTAAAGGTGCAAGTAAAGGCGAAGGTTTAGGCAACCAATTTTTGCAAAATATAAGAGAAGTGGATGCCATCATTCAAGTTGTAAGATGCTTTGACGATCCAAACACAATTCACGTCGAAGGAAAAGTAGACCCGATAAGCGATATTGAAACAATTAATACAGAATTGGCATTGGCAGATTTGGCATCTGTTGAACGTCGTCAGGCAAGAATTTCTAAATCCGCAAAAGGTGGAGATAAATCAGCTGTTTTAGAGAATAATGTTCTAACAAAATTGACCGAATTGCTGCAAAACTGCACATTTATCAACATTAACGAACATTTTGAAGAAGATGAAATTCCTGTTGTGAAGGCTCTTAATTTGATGTCGGTTAAGCCTGTCATATATTGTTCTAATGTTTCAGAATACGATTTAAAAGACGGAAACGACTATACACGAAAGGTCGGGGAATACGCAAAAGAACATGGCGCTGAAATGGTTATTATTTCAGCAAAAATAGAAGAAGAATTGGCAGAATTAGGAGCAGATGAAGCTAAAGAATATTTAAATGATTTAGGCATAGAAGACAGCGGAATAAACCGTATGATTAAATCTGTTTATTCATTATTAAAATTAAGAACATTCATAACCGCAGGCGAAAAAGAAGTTCGAGCTTGGACAATCACCGCGGGGACCAAAGCACCGCAAGCAGCAGGTGTTATACATACAGATTTTGAAAAAGGATTTATCCGAGCAGAAATTACCCCTTGCAAAGATTTTATAGAACTTGGTTCATACAACGCTTGCAAAGAAAAAGGAGTAACCCGTCTTGAAGGCAAAGATTATGTAATGCAAGACGGCGATTTGGCACATTTCAGATTTGCATTATAAATCCGCAAACAGATTATTGACACATTAATATTTATCGGCAGTCCTTGCTTACATACCCATATATGAAGCAAATAACGGCAAATACAATGCCAATGCTAATGTCAAAACGATAGAACCTATAACAATAAGCATTATCGGCTCAATCATCTTTGTCATAATATCAATAACATTATCCAATGCCTTATCAATATAACTTACTGCCTGACCAAGCATATCACCCAAACGTCCTGACTGTTCACCGGTTGCTATCATAAATAATATCATCTTAGGCATTGTTCTTGTTGAACTCAGTGCCGCTGACAGATGTTGACCCTGTTGAATTTTTACGGTAGCTTCTTCAACACGTGTATCAAGAGTATGATTTGTTAATGTCAATTTTGCCAGATACAAACATTCCAATATCGGAACACCGGCATCATACGCAACTTGCATTACGGCAATAAAGTTTGCAAAATTTGAAAACTGTATTAATTTATCCAAAATAGGAACCCTTAATACCCAATCGTCAATCCTCCAACGGGTAGGCTTCCATTTTAAACTGAAATTTATCAAAAATACAATCAACGCAAACCCGACAGGTATTGTAATCCAATTCTTTTTGAGAAATAATCCCATATCCATCAATTTTTGCGTAATCCAAGGTAATGTCATACCCATTGAATCAAACATTTCTTTAAATACCGGAAATACAAATACCAGCATAACAATTACAATAAACGCAGCTAATAATATTACAAACGCAGGGTATAACAATGTTCCGATAACTTTTGTCCTGATTGCTGCCTGCTTATTTAATAATTCTAATAAACGGTCTAATGTTTTTTCTAATTCACCGGCATCTTCACCTGTTTTAACAAGACCGATATAAACTTGCCCAAACTGTTCGGGATATTTAGCCAATGTACCTGAAAAAGTACCACCCTGCATAATTTGACGTCTTAATTCGGAAGCGACCTGCCTTATCTTTAATTTTGCAGCATCATTTTCTATAAATAACAAAGATTCAATAATTGGAATACCCGCAGCTGCTAAAATTTGCAAAGTTGAAGTAAAATCAATTTGTTCCCTTAAACCTAATTTTGGCATAACACCGGGCTTTAGGGCTTGCTTTTTAACCTGTCTTGGGGATAAATCAAGATTATCTTCGGTAATATGAGTCAAAACAAGACCTTTTTTACGAACCTCACTTCGTGCTTCTCGTAAACTGGATGCTTCAACTTTCCCCTTTACGATTTCATTTGTCCCGTCTTTATATGCAGTATAACTATATGTTGCCATGTTATTCTCCCGCCAAGCCCAATACTCTTACATGCTCATCTATTGATGTCCTGCCTTCGATAATATGTTTATAACAAGATGCATTTAAGGTTGTCATACCATCTTTTACGGCACATTCTTCAATTTCCAAATCATGAGCACCTTGCGCAATTAATTTTTTAATTTCTTTTGTAATAGGCATTATTTCATATACACCCATACGCCCTTTATAACCTTGGTATGCACAACTTGGACAACCGACAGGCTTATAAATCGGAGTAGCCATCAATTTTTGAATTTCAGCTTCATCTAATGTAACTTTTTCGGCCTCTTCTCTTGTGCAATGATACATTTGCTTGCAATCATCACATAAATGTCTGACAAGACGCTGCGCAATGACACCTGTCAAAGTCGAAGATACCAAATAATCTTTTGCACCCATTTCAATCAAACGGGTGACTGTTGCTGCTGCTGAATTTGTGTGAACCGTACTTAATACTAAATGACCCGTCAACGCTGCAGATATTGCTGTTTCTAATGTTTCATAGTCACGAATTTCACCGACTAATATAATATCAGGGTCCTGACGTAATATCGCACGCATACAAGATGCAAATGTTATACCTGCTTTTACATTGACCTGCGATTGATTTATGCCGTCTAACTTAATTTCTATCGGGTCTTCAATAGTAGTAATATTTACTGATTCATCATTTAAACTTTTTAGTACAGAATACAGAGTTGTCGTTTTACCTGAACCTGTAGGACCGGATGTTAAAATAATTCCGTTAGGCGCAGATACCATTTTTGTAACTTTTGCAATATCCGACTCTGTTGCACCGACCAACGAAATTTGCCTATCCTCTACTTTTAAACTGACAGCAGGCGCTAATACACGAATAACAACCTTTTCTTTTCCGGATACAGGCAAAGTATTGATACGAAAATCATACGACATATCCTTGTATGGCAAAGAAAAAGTACCATCTTGAGGACGACGCTGCTCAGCTATATTCATTCTTGCCAAAACCTTGAAACGTGTAATAACTGATGATTCAGCTTTTTGCGGAATATCTATAATTTTCTGAAGCATACCGTCTTTTCTGTATCTGACAATATACCCGTTTAATCTCGGTTCAATATGAATATCTGATGCCTTTGAATCAATCGCATTTGTAATTATTTGATTAACAAATTTTGCAACAGCACCTGTTGAATCAAGCAATTCGGCATCCAATTGATCTGCTAAACTCGGACCGCCCGTTAAATCAACCGCCTCCGCATTCAACTGCTCAATCATTGTTTCCGCTTGTTTTTTCTGACTGTTAAAAAATTGCTGTACAGAAAGTTTGAATTCATGATGAGTCATCAATAATTGTTTCGGATTTTGACCTGTTATATATATTATTGATTTTAATACATCAGGAGCCAAAGGTTTCACAACACCAACAGTTAATGTCCGTCCGTCTGAAGATATTGGTAACACAGAATTTGTCTTTATAAATTCTTCAGGCAAAATATCAATAACATCATTTTGTTTTGATAATTGTTCGGTCGATACAAGTTCAAAACCGGTCTGTTCATTCAAAACTTTCTTTAACTGGTCTAATGAGATAAATCCCATTTCATAAAGCATTGAACCAATCGGTGTATGAGTTCTCCCTGCTTGAGATAATGCGCTTTCAAGCTGCTGCTGGGTCAATACACCCTCACCTACAAGCATTTCGCCTATTTTTGATTTAGCGGCATTTGTAGGTTTCGTTACAGGTGCAGATTGTGTTTGAGCATTCGAGGCAGGTGCCTGCGGTTGAGATTGGGGTGTTCTTTGGTCAGGCACAGAACCTGCCGGAACAAAATCATTTAACAATTCGGATAAATCATCCGAACCAACCAGCATAAACCTTATAGGATTTTCAAAATATTTTTTTAATTCTGTGTTTATTCTGTCTTTATCCGAATTTTTTGATACAGCCACAAATAAACAATCGCGACGAATACTGATGGGGACGAACATAAGTTCCCCCATCAGTTTCTTATCAACTTCATCGACTATACGTCTGTCTATACTGTTTTTTAATCTTAAAATGACTTCGTTCATGTTTTATTTGTCTTTATCTAATAAAGGGTTATAAAGTTATTTCATCCCCTGCATCTTCTGTATCAACAAGAATTTGCGGAGTCAACATAATAACCATTTCTTGTTTTTGTCTTTGATTATGAGTACTTCTAAAGAACATTCCAAGCAGCGGAATATCACCCAAGAAAGGTATCTTATTGACAGTCTTTGTTTCGGATTCTTGAATTAAACCACCGATTACTAAAGTTTCACCATCTTTAATTCTTACACCCTTCAAATCAAGATTTCGTCTTTGAAGTAATGTTGCCTGTATATCTTCTGTATCTCCTTCACCAGGTGTCGTAACCTGCCCTGCAATTGTTGCATATTCAGGTTTAATATCTAATGTTACATATCCGTCAGGACTGATAAACGGAGTAATTGTAACTTTAATACCGTTATCATCCTGAATATCGTAATCTTTTTGAACCTGAGATGAGCCTACACCGCCGCCATTATCCAAATATTGAGTAGTTACTTTAGCAACGTAATCTGAAGTCAAGTCGATAACGGATTCTTGACCGCTTGTCAATAATACTCTAGGATTTGCTAATACTCTTCCTTTTGAATTCTCAACCAAATAATTTACCGTATAAACTAACGTTGGAGAATGGGACCATCTGTTTCCGTATGATACCCCGTTCATAGAACCTTCTTTGGCATTTGAGTTATAACCATGACCTGCAAAGAATATCGGTAAATTAGAAGATGTTTTTAACTCTCCCGGAGTAGCATTGAATGAGAAGTTCTTACTCATAAATTGCCAAGTATTGGAGAAGTCTTTCATTCCTTGTTCTGACAATTCTACGATTTGAACTTCCAAATATGCTTGCGGAGCTTTTTTATCATTTTCGGCGATATAACTTCTTATCATATCAAGCTGAGTTTCAGAACCGCCTATAACCTGAATAGTTCCTTGAGTAGGAAAATATGTGACCGTTAAATTCTTAAACGGCAATGAGTCCATATTATCGGCAGTCGCACTTTGTTCAACAGAACATAACAATTTACCGCCGCCGATTGCAATACCTTCAGCTGAACCTTCTGAGCCTGAGGACATTGAAGCATCAGAAGCATATCCTGTCGGAACACCTTCTATTGATGCCGCGCCACCAGTTGCTCCTGCCCCTTCTCCGGAACCGCCGGGACTCATTATTGAAGGTATCAATGTTGAGCATATCAAACCTGCCATTTCTGCAGGAGTTGTATGATTAACTTTGAATGATGTTATTGAAGGTTTCTTATCGAATTGATCAACTATTTTTTGAGCTAACATTGCATCACTTCTTGTTCCCATAATAATCAATTCATTTGTAGCAGGATTTACTGTTACAACAGGTTTTGATGAAACCCCCGGAGCAATACCGTTTTTATTAAATATATTTTTATTCAAAAATGCTGCTAAAGATGCGGCACTTACGTATTTGACAGGTAATAAAACCATTTCTTTTGATGCGTTGCCAAAGCTTGCATCATCTCCCTTACCTGCAACCAACAAAGTATTTGCTTGAATATCATAAGATAAATTTTGAGTTGTTACAACAAGGTTTAGAGCTTTTTCCAATGTAATATTTACCAAATCCATTGTAACCGTTCCTTCAACAGACGGAGCAAAAATGACATTCATTGCTGCCTGATCGGCAAACATTCTTAATACCTGTTTTACATCCGCATCTCTTAAACTTAAATTAACTATTGAATCTGCATTATTAATTCTGATATCAGAACCTACATTCAATGCCGTTGCCGCATCTGCCGATCTCAAAGCAGGTCTGTACGTATCTATCGCTAATGCGGAGAGCGATATGTTCGAAGCTGAAAACGCCGTTAATAGTAACCCTGCAATAATTTTCTCTCTAATCTTATTTTTCATAATTGCTCCTGATTATATTATTTCCTATATTAACCTTTTCTTCCACCAAATCTGTTTTTCAAATTATATATATCATTTTGGTTTTTAAATATATCATCTTTTGTAAACAATTCGCCAATCGCTGCCGAATAGATATTTGAACCCATTGTTACCGTTATCCAAGTCGGATTGATTTGAGCGACTTTATATTCTTGACCGATAATCTTATCACCCGTTCTTACAAGATAATCTTTATCATCAACATTTATAATAGCTGAAGGACTTTCTGCGTTATACATAATTCCGACAACCTTGGTCTTTGTAATCTTTGCCGCAACAGTACCCGTAGCCAAAGATGTTGGCGGAACAGGTAAATTAAAGCTATAAGGGCTTATATCATCGGCTTCTCTTACTGCTTTATTTTGCAAGGCTTTTAGTCTGTATATTTCTGCATTATGAGCTGCCGCTTCGGATATTGCAGATTGTCTTGCCTTATCATAAGCAGAAATTTCGCCATATGGCATAAACGGATCACTTCGTCCTATTGAGGAAACATCATAGGTTACCATTTTTGTCGGCTGTGTTGTCGAAGCCACCGCTAACTCAACTCCGGTATCACGCGGAACATTAACTGATTCTAAAGATTTTGTATCATAAATATCAATATCGGCTTTTTGGGTTGAATTACAACCGCTTGTGAATATACCCATTACAAGTAATGACACCAATAATGTAAATACACGCAGCATTTTTACACCATTTACTCTTTTCTCTTTCTTAATCATCTATCCAAATTTCCCGCTTCGTCTGTTATTTATTTAACTTTGGTATTTGTAAAATTTAATAAAATTACACTACCACCTATTTTGGATAATATCATATTTTAAAATTTTGGGCAAAAATACAAGCATTAATCATTCATTCGTACCAGATATGACTAAAAGCTATGGATATCAAGCGCTTCAAAAGTTTAATTTTTGTTAAGTTGATAATTTTTTATAATTTTTACCAAAAATATCAATCCCTCGATTGATAAAGAAAAAATTTATCTATTTTTTTATACTTAATCTCTCTAACGCTCTGACAAAACGCACTATTTTTGATTCGGTATCAGCAGTTATTGAATCCACAAGTATTGTTTTACATCCTAAACGTTTTCCGCATAAAATATCCGTTAACGGCCTGTCGCCTACCAAAACACACTCGGAAGGCTTCAGATTATGCTCTTGCAAAAACTTTTCCACTATTCCCGTTTTAGGTTTGCACGCATTGAATAATAAAGGGAAATGAGATATTGAGCGGACCTTTTCTATATAGTGGGGATTTTTATTATTAGAAACGACCGCCATAAAAAATTTTTCTTCCACTTTTTTTATAAAACTGTAAACTTCATCCGTATAGATCCCTGATTTTGATGCCATCAATGTTGAATCCAAATCAAACAACATCGCCTTTATACCTTGCCTTTGAAGTTCGTCTAAATCTATATCATATATGCTTTTTAAATTGTAATCAGGTTTGATAAACATTAAACATATTCCTTTATCCCGACAGTTCTGGCCATTGCGTATTTATAATCTTGCGGTTCTTTTTCAAATTTTATATAAACTTCCGCATTCGTATTGCCAACCTCAAGCTCTAATCCGTTTTCATCATAAATACCGAGAATTTTTGTAACAAACTGCTCTGTCGGTGTAATAATTTCCACTTCATCATTTGGTAAAATTTTATTTTTGATTTTTACAAAATAAAGTTCTTGAGCATTAATTTTTTCTTTTCTGTGAAATTCAAACAAGAAATCCGCGCCGGCAAGACCTTTTGACAAATCATAACTGTAGCCGCCATCACCGTCACCTAACGCAAAACCAGTTGTATAGCCCCTGTTGCCGACCTTTTTCAATTCCAAAAAATATTTTTCCATATCGGCGTCAGGATTTTCGTAAATTTCATCAATCGCCTGTCTGTATGTTTTAGCAACAGCAGATACATAATATAAACTCTTTGTTCTTCCTTCAACTTTGAATGAGTCAACTCCCGCATCAATCATTTCTTTCAGGTGATGTACAAGACATAAATCGTTTGGACTCAAAATATGAGTGCCATGCGCATCTTCATTAATTTCATAATACTCATTCGGTCTTGTTTCTTCAACGAGTTTGTAGCTCCAACGGCAAGGCTGGCAGCAATTACCCTGATTAGAAATTCTTTCGCCCTGCGTAAAATAATCACTCAATAGGCATCTTCCCGAATATGAAACACATTGCGCGCCATGTATAAAACATTCCACTTCCATATCAGGAACTTTATTTTTTATCTCGGCAATCTCGGGAATTGATAACTCTCTTGCCAAAACAACTCTTGTTGCTCCCATATCCTGCCAAAATTTTACACATTCATAGTTTAAAATATTTGTTTGGGTGCTTATATGTAAAGGGGTGTCAGGCATATATTTTTTTAACAAATTCATTATCCCGAAATCACTTACTAAAATCGCATCAGGAGCTGCATCTTTTATTATTTCAATACATTCTTCAAGATGTTTTATATCTTTATTGAATGCAAAAATATTTAACGTCATATACGCTTTTTTGCCAAATTTATGTGCCAAATCAATTGCTTGCTTTAAATTTTCAAAAGTAATCAATTCACCTTTTCTCATTGCGCGCAGGCTAAAATCAACTACTCCCAAATAAACGGCATCTGCGCCATAATTTATTGCATATTCCAATTTTTCAATATTGCCCGCAGGCAGTAATAATTCAACTTTTTTCATAATAATCGGATAATAATTCAAACACACCAAATAATCAACCAAATAGGTGATGTAGAAATTTCATAAAAATAGAAAATAGATATATAACCCACGAGAAAGAGAGAATAAAATATGAAAACAATTACTAACGCAACTGCAACTATTAAAGAAATTTGGTCTTATCAAAATCCTGTAATGCACACATGGTTTTTATTCAGTGCGGCATCTGTGGGGTGTATGTTTACATTACTATTTTTTATGTTTTAGGATTTTAAAATAAGTTTTTCGTAACCCCCTATTTAAACAAGAATCAAGTTGATTCTTGTTTTTGTTTTATAAACCTCCCCCTTGCCCACTCCCTCAAAGGGTAAGGGGGAAAAAGCAAAACAATTTTCCATTTTCAACTTTCCATTTGCAATTATATAAAACGCCTGCCCTATGCAACTTCATGTCATTACGAACATTCGAAGAATGTGTAGTAATCTCATTGATACAATTAGGCAAATTGCAAGCTGACATATTATATCAATGGGATTGCCACGCTCACTAACGTTCGCTCGCAATGACATGATTACTCAATAACCCCTCTCCTGTCCTTTCGGACACCCTCCCCCAAGGGAGGGGAAATTAAAAAACGAAACAATTTTCCATTTTCCATTTTCAACTTTTAATTAAATAAAAGCCAAACCTCTAAACATCCAAACTTCCGACCTTCTCGCCTCTACGCCTCCAAACCTCTAAGCATCTATTGCCCTGCCATAAATAAAAGTCGGCGCGACTGCACCGACTTTTATTCAATCAGTTGTTTACCACTATTTTGTAATATATTTAATCAAAGTTCTTACACCGATACCTGTTGCACCTTTGCAAAATTCTTTTATCGGCTTATCTATAAATGCGGTTCCTGCAACGTCAAGATGCGCCCATTTAACATCATCTGTTACAAATTCTTTTAAGAACATGCCTGCAGCTGATGCCCCGCCGTAGCGTGTTCCGGTATTTTTCATATCAGCGACATCACTGTCCATATTGTCGCGATATTCTTGCCACATAGGTAATTGCCAATATTTTTCGCCGACATTTTTACCTGTATTTATAATTTCTTTTATAAAATCTTCGTTATTTCCCATAATGCCTGAAGCAGCCGTTCCGAGTGCCACCATACAAGCTCCTGTTAAGGTTGCGATATCAATAACTTCATCCACACCGAGTTTGCACGCGTAACATAATGCATCAGCTAATGTTAAACGACCTTCGGCATCCGTATTGTCAACTTCAATTGTTTTACCGTTCATTGCAGTTACAATATCACCGGGTTTGTATGCACTTCCTGACGGCATATTTTCACAAGCCGCAATTAGAGCATGAACTTCAACGTCAGGTTTTAATTTCGCAACAGCCTTCATAACACCTAATACACACGCTGCACCTGACATATCATCTTTCATAGTCAGCATTGAATTTGCAGGTTTGATATCCAAACCGCCGCTGTCAAAACATAAACCTTTACCGATTATTGCTATACGTTTTTTAGGATTTTGAGGAACGTATTTCATGTGGATAAATTTCGGAGGTTCCGCGCTTCCTTTTGCAACTGCCAAAT
>DESZ01000020.1 GCA_002361485.1 Cyanobacteria bacterium UBA3301
TCTATCATATATAATTTTACAAGTTGTGTCATATATTCATAATAATCAGGGTGAATAGAAATATAAATTTTATCTATTTCGGGATGCTGTTGGAACAATTCAAGCGTATAAACAATTATAGGCTTGTTATGAATTTTTAAAAACTGTTTTGGAGTTTTGTCTTCGCCATTTTTTAATCTTTCTCCCGTTCCGCCTGCAAATATTATTGCGATATTCATATTTATAATCCTTATATTTTAATTTGTGTTTAAAATGTCGTTTACGAAATTATTTCAGAATCTTTGTGTTTAGGTACAGGATCCTGAAACGAGTTCAGGATGACAAATCGGTTTGCTCATAATTTCTTCTATCAAATCCACCGTTCTTTCCGATGCGTGCCCGTCTTCTGTACAGCCTTTTTCGTTTAGGAATTTTTCAACATCTTCTCTGTATTTATTATAATCAAAATCTTTAATATTTTGAATTAAAGTTTCATTGTTTGATGAAATAGGGAAAGGCGTTGCTTCCAGAGGGTAATAGAAGCCTCGGTCCGTATTAAATTTATCAATATCCGTTGCAAAAATGAATGCGGGATTTTTCGAAAGCATAAAATCAAAGATACAGCTTGAATAATCGGTAATCGCGCAATCTGAAGCCACAAGCAATTCCTGTATATCGGGATAAAATGTTCCGTCAATAATATTTGGATTTTGCGGAATGATTTCTTGGTCAAACTTTCTGGCTCTTGGGTGAAGTCTTGCAATACAAACCCATTTGCCATCAAACTTCTGCTCTAAAGCTTCTAAAACCTTTTGATAATTGAGTTTATAGCAGTCAATATCTCCATCATCGCGAAATGACGGTACATATAAAAGGATTTTGGTATTTTCATCTATACCGTAAAAATCTCTTACTTTTTTATTGATTTCGGTGTTGTTTTTGAAGAAAATATCGTTTCTGGGGTGTCCAAATTGTTTGATTTCGTTTTCAAACCACAATGCGCGGCGGAAAATTCCGTTTTCAAACTCGCTGTTAGTCAATAAATAATCCCATAGTGAAGAATCAAATTTGGAGCGCGTTACCCACTCCTGATTGTATTCGCCCGTAAACGCTCTAACATCCGCATCAAGCTTTTTTATCCCCAGTGAACCATGCCAAGTTTGGATAAAATATTGACCGTCTTTTTTGGTTAAACCTTTTTTTATAAAATAATTTTTTCTCTGGTTATCAATCCATAATTTTGCGCTTGCAAGTTCTTTTAATGCTAATTTTGTGCCGTATCCGACGAGTCTGATATTTGGAGGGAAATTGCCTGCATTGGTTTCATTTTCAACGCTTTTAACAAGCCATACCAAATCGTAATTCAGATTTCTTTTTATAATTTCTTGCGCTATATATTTCGGATTGCACCCGTAACTGTTTCCGTTGAAGTTGCAAAATACGATTTTATTTTGTTCAATCGGAAGTTGCGCGCAGAATTTTTTATAATATCGCGAGCGATCAAATTTGATAGGGATACCCAAAATCATTATTTGTTTGTATACCCCTGTATTGGTTATTGAAAATATATATTCTAACGGCCGAAGCTTTGACATCCTCATTCCTTTACTCCTTTTATTATATATTTAAAAAATATACTTGCAATTTATTTATGTCTATTATTTGAAGCGTAGTTTTTAATCGTTTCTAATTCTTCTTTTTTGAGATTTTTATATGCACTGTGTCCAAATGTTATTTTGGACGGATATGACATATAATCTCCGTAAACACGTGATAAAAATGCTTGTGGATTATTCATCCCCATAAATTCATATCCTTCAAATACTATTGGCTTTATTGGGAAAATTACATCGTACCGTGTAAACCAATTATTCCAACAGTGGTTATACTGAATCCCCCATACTAAGTCCGAATTTTGGGGAATTTCGTCATTTGTGCATAAAATCTTTTCATTCATTGTCTTTTGGTGTAGTTGCTTTAATTCACTGTCATTTGTGCAGAAATCAATATTTGAGAGTACATTTTTTCTTATTTTTTTTATTTCTTTCGTGATATGCAGTTGTTCTGTTGTTGTTAAAGTTTTTCCATATCTGTAAAACGGAAATATATCGACAAATAAATGCGGACATTTTTTGTGCAGAACTTTTATCATATAAATATCAGGATTTCTTTTGTCCTTAAAATATTGAGCGTATATATTTTTGTCTCTTGAAAAATTTTCGAATGCCCCTATAATTTTTTCATAGTTGTCAAACAGCATGCCTACATCAATATCATCATCCCACGGGATATAACCTTTATGCCTTACCGCGCCTAATAATGTTCCGCCATCGAGCCAATAAGAAAGTTTACTTTGGCGGCAAACATAATCTAATTCTTTCAGTAATACCAAATTAGCTAATTGAATATCTCTTATTCTGCCTTGCGCCGGTGGTAATTTTGTTATATCAACTCCTCTTGCTTTATATTTGTAAAAAGGATTTTGTTTTTTTAATTTAGAATATTCACGCTTTGGAAATTTAATTTTTATACCAAATATTTCTAACAATATATGCGTTTCATCATAACTTTTTACAGAAACAGGGCAGTTTATATCGGGTTCAAAGTCCCTGCCGTAGAGGATTTCTTCTTCGTATGAAAATAATTTGTGCAATAATTCTTTCGCTATATTCATCTTAAAACTTACTACCTTATAGCATATT
>DESZ01000007.1 GCA_002361485.1 Cyanobacteria bacterium UBA3301
AACGAACTTTTAAAAAGAAGAAATCCTGATTGGTCAATAGATGAAGTTATCCAAATCGACGAAGAACGTCGCAAAATCCAAACACAAGCGGATGAATTACGCGCAAAACGCAAGAATGAATCTCAAAAAATCGGTTTGATGAAAAAGAATGGCGAAAATACAGATGCAATTCAAGAAGAAGTTCGCGCATTAGGGGATGAAATAAAAGCATTGGAAGAAAAGCAAAACGAACTTGACACAAAACAAAGAAACGTTTTATTACATATCCCTAATATCCCCGACGAAACAACCCCTGTCGGAACTTCAGAAGATGATAATATTGTCGTTTCAACGTGGGGAGAACCTACAAAATTTGATTTTGAACCCAAAGCTCACTGGGATTTATGCGAAGAAAAAGGGCTCGTTGATTTTGAACGCGGAGTAAAACTTTCGCAATCTCGTTTTACACTTTATAGAGGTAAAGGTGCAAGATTAGAACGTGCTATTATCAACTTTTTCCTTGATGAGCATACACAAAACGAAGGTTATGAAGAAATTCTTCCGCCATTTATGGCTAACGCTGCAACTATGACAGGAACAGGACAACTTCCTAAATTTAAAGAAGATATGTATAAATGCGAAAATGAAGATTTGTACCTAATCCCGACAGCAGAGGTTCCTGTCACAAACATTTATGCAAATGAAATATTATCAGAAGATGATTTACCTAAATACATGACTGCATATACGCCGTGTTTTAGACGTGAAGCAGGTTCTGCAGGAAAAGATACTCGTGGTTTGATAAGAGTACACCAATTTAACAAAGTTGAAATGGTTAAATACACAACACCTGAAACTTCTGCTCAAGAACACGAGAAATTAACCGCAGACGGCGAAAGAATGCTTCAATTATTAGGACTGCCATACAGAAAAGTTGCATTATGCACTGCAGACATTGGTTTTAGCGCAAATAAATGCTGGGATTTAGAAGTATGGCTACCTTCTTATAATACATACAAAGAAATTTCAAGCTGTTCAAACTACGGAGATTATCAAGCAAGACGTGCCAATATCAGATACAAAGAGAAAGCAACAGGCAAAACAAGATTTGTCCACACAATAAACGGTTCCGGACTTGCAGTTGGCAGAACATTTGCAGCTATTGTTGAAAACTTCCAACAAGCAGACGGAACAATAATAATTCCTGAAGTTTTGAGAAAATATACCGGATTTGATAAAATATAAGTAAGAAATGCCGCCTAACATGTTTTATGGCGGTATTTTTATGCTTATTCATATTTATCAACTTATGTGGTATAATAGTATAAGTTGGGAGTATTTATGAGTGAATTTCCTTTTGAATTAGATGAGTTTCAAAAAGAAGCCTGCCAAATTATTGATAACGGGGAGAGCGTAGTTGTCTGCGCTCCGACAGGCGCAGGGAAAACGGTTATTGCACAGCACGCAATAAATAATGCTCTGAAAGAAAATGTTCGAATATTTTATACAACGCCATTAAAAGCTTTGTCAAACCAGAAATTCTACGATTTTTGCGAACAATACGGTCAGGACAATGTCGGCTTACTTACAGGCGACACTTCAATAAACCGCAATGCTCAAATTGTGATTATGACAACTGAAGTTTTCAGAAACATGCTATATGGTACAAATTTTGGTGCTGTAGCAGATAATTTAAAAGACGTCAGGTATGTTGTCTTAGATGAAGTTCATTATATGAATGATGAACAGCGCGGAACTGTTTGGGAAGAAAGTATTATTTATTGCCCGACAAATATTCAGATTATCGCGCTTTCGGCAACAGTTGCAAACTGTCAAGAATTAACGGATTGGATAAATACGGTTCATTCCAAAACTAAACTTGTAAATACGGATTTTCGTCCCGTACCGTTGAGGTTTTACTATTTTGATTCATCTCAGCCATTCAAATTATTGCCGTTACTAACTCCTAGCGGTCAAATAAATACAAAAATAAGACCGGAAAAGCCTCAATGGTCAAAAGGTCGTGATAAACGCAAAAAATCTTATGTCAAACAGGTAATATCAAATCTTGCATCACAAGATATGCTTCCTGCAATTTATTTTACATTTTCTCGCAAGAAATGCGACGAGCAGATGGAAAAATGTTCAGGGCTTGAATTAAATACAAAAGCGGAACAACAAAAAATAAGAGAATTTATTGATGATTTTATCGCAGAAAATCCACACTTATATGGCAATAAGAATATTGATTATTTAATACAAGGGGTAGCATCGCATCACGCCGGACTTTTACCTGCCTGGAAAAATTTGGTTGAAAAATTATTTCAACAAGGTTTAATAAAGGTTGTATTTGCAACAGAGACGCTTGCCGCAGGAATAAATATGCCTGCGCGTTCTACAGTTATAAGTGCTGTTAGCAAGCGTACTGATTCAGGGCACAGAATGTTAACCGCAAACGAATTTTTACAAATGTCAGGCAGAGCAGGACGCCGCGGAATGGATGAAGTCGGATACGTTACGATTATAGGAACTTCATTCCAATCACCCGAAGAAGTAGCTCAACTTGTATTGAGCAATTCTAATCCGTTAGAAAGTAAATTTTCACCAAGTTATTCTATGGTGCTAAATCTTCTACAGAGATTTGATTTAGAAGAATCTAAAGAATTGATTTTAAAGAGTTTTGGGTATTATTCTTCTGATTACAGACTTATACCGATACTTGAACAAATCAAACAATATGACAATGATATAGAACAAAGAGCTTTCAAATGCCCATTTAAACTAACGGATGATGATGTTCAAAAATACGACAAAATAAGATTTATGTACGTCCAAAACAGACAAACATATAAAAAAATCTTAAGACAAGAAAAATCAAAACATAGAGCACTCTCTCCTGAAGTTATAGAATTCGGAGAACGCAACAAAAAAGAACTTCAACAAATGCAAAAGTATGCATGCGATAATTGTAAATTCTACAAAAAACATTCTAAAAATATTGAAGTTACCCAAAGATTACTGTCAAAACGTAAAAAATTAGAAAAAGAAATTGAAAAACAGAAAGATATTTATTGGAATAAATTTTTAGCTCATCGCGCCATACTCCAAAATTGGGGCTATCTTGAAAACGATTATCCGACAGAACGCGGAAAAACAACTTCACAATTAAGAAGCGAAAATGAAATATATTTATCAGAAGTAATATTTTCGGGCTTATTGGATAATTTATCACCATCCCAATTAGCCGGTGTAATTTGCGCAATCACAACAGAAGATATTAGAGCTGAAATTCCATATATTCCTTTCTCGGAACCTGTCAGAAAAACTCTGAACAAAATAAGAAATATTAAACGAAAAGTTGAAAAAGCCCAAAGCGATTATGATATAGATTCTCCAACATATATAAATCCTTACTTTAGTTCACTTATAGAATTATGGGTTGAAGGTGCAGATTGGGAAACCGTAAAAGGTTCTTTAGATATAGGTGAAGGCGATATTGTACGCGCATTTAAAAGAACTGTTGATGTATTAAGACAGCTTACAATAATCGACAATATACCTGAAGTTCTTGTATTTACGGCAAGAGAAGCCATCGAAAAAATTATGCGTGAACCTGTCGATTTTGATTAATTAAATCACTTGGTATACTTAAAATTTAAAGTGTACAACATACGCTATTGTAGATATAGTGTACATTTACCACTATTTAGTTTTGTAAATTTATTATTATAAAAGGGTTGCGAACACTTGAAATGTCATGGTAAAATATGTTACAATAGTAGTAGGAGTATCCTATCTGCCCACATAGGGCTCTGATGAGTGTTATACCCCATCACCACTCTTAAAACAAAAAGGTATCCGGTTACTTTTTTAATTAGGAGTGCCAAGTATGGATACACTTAAATACTACAAAATAGAGGATCAACAGAGAAAAGCATTTGAATATGCTTATGCGTTAATATTGTTATTAATTTTAGCTCTTTCGCCGGGCGTGGCTCAGCAGCCGATATTCGCGAACGATTTAATCGCAAATACGGTAATTACGGCACCTACATTAAAACACACCGGCGAGAGAGTTCTGTTAAACAGGGAAACAAATCCGAATATATTAGAAGAACAATTTGAGCAAAGAATACAAACAAAATACAATGGACTTAACATTAACAGTGTAGATAAAGGGATTAAACATATTAAAATGGTCAAATACTACGCAGGGAAGCCTGTCAGAATAAACGTAGTAGAGATGAACCATAAAGTTGCTAATAATTACGAAGTAAAGCCTGCTACTGCATCAACCTGGACCCTGCATCATAAAACAACATTAAGAACAATAGCAGGAAGAACAAATTCTATTGTTGCAATCAACGGCGGATTTTTTAAACCGCAATCAGGAGTACCGTTAGGTACATTAATGATTGACGGCAAAATTTATACAGGCCCGATTTATAACAGAGTTGCAATGGGAATATTTGAAGACGGATATGATGTAGGCAGAGTAAGCATTGAAGGGAAAATTACAGGTAACGGACATACGATAAAAATTGATAATATAAACCAACCACGTATCTTATCCTCATACGTTTTGGCATACACAAGGGATTGGGGGAAATATGCACCCGCTTCACCACGCTACGGTGTACAACTTCAAATTGAAGGAAATAAAATTCTTGCAGCTTCCGCCAATCCCCTTTCTATTCCCGAAAACGGTTATGTGCTGGTTGGTCCGAAAGAAGTTTTAGGAAAACTTTTTGGCGCGCAATACGTAGAAGCTGAAATCGGCATGAACCCTAAATGGGAGAATGTTAAGCATATTATAAGCGGAGGCCCGTATCTCGTCAGAAACGGCAATATTTACATAGACACAACCGAAGAAAAACTAAGTGCAATATCAGGAAGAAATCCGCGAACGGCAATAGGGTACACTAAAGATAACGATTTAATTCTCGTCGCAGTTGACGGCAGAGAAGGAAGTTCTATCGGTATGACATTATATGAACTAGCAAATTTAATGAAATCATTAGGATGCATTAATGCTATAAACCTTGATGGCGGAGGCTCAACCGTAATGTATGTAGACGGAACAATTGTGAACAATCCACCACAACCCGGGGGAATAGCTTTATCAAATGCATTGGTTATTGCAAGAAAATAATTACTTATTTTAAAGAATTCTCTATATCTTCAATCAAACTGTCTATACTCGCTCCGGCTTTTATCGCTTTTGCTTTTTGAGCATGTTCAAGAGCTTTTGAAAAATTTTGTTTATTATAATACAGAACGGCACGGTTGTATTCAACTAAATATTTTTCATTTTGCGAGCGAGCAAGAATTTCTGCCTTTTCAATAGCTTTGAAAGCTTCTGCATCTTCACCAAGCGAAGAATAAAGAGAAGAAATATTTATATAACCCGAAGCAAAATTCGGATATCTTTCAATATATTGCCTATATTCGGCCAGTTTATTTTTAATAATTTCATCATCATTACCTAAAATCAAAGGAGCATAATATAAATCTTCATTGTACCATACCTTTGTATTAGTAATAGTCGGAGCCAGTCGATATAGCAATTTTACAGTATTTATATCTCTTTTAGAAAAATTTCTTCGCGATTTTTTTAATCCGAATAAATAAGAAGCCTTGCTATTTGAAGATGAATACATTACATCTTCCGAAACATCGCTATGTCCCATGACTCCAAGGGCATGACCTATTTCATGCAGCGTACTGTTATATATTTCATCTTTAGAATAAATTTCCCCTGCATAATTTGTTTTATGAATTGTCATATCCATATTAACTAAACGATGATGTTTATCTATTACAGGATAAGTAACAGCAACTATATGCTTACATACACCATTTTGGCAATTATTACCGGAGTACGGTGCATATTTTAAAACTATATCAGCACCTTTTTCATCATTTACACGAGTAAATCTGATAAAACTGAATACCTGCATCCAATGTATAAAGGCATCTTCTACACTTTTGTTATAATGCTCCGGCACGTCATTAGCTTTTTCTATATAAACTTTCAAAGGAAAAGATTCTATATTCCAATGAACAATATCCTTACTCAACATCGCATTATAAATATAATTATCTTCCAAGCCTTCCAATAAACGAGATTTTAATCTTACAACATAAGATTTAGCATAAGTCCTTGCCGAATCATTAGTCTCGGATTTTGACATCTTATACAAGCTTTCCTGCACACTGTAATCAGGCACGGAACGAGATAAAGCCTGAACATACATAAATCTTGACGCACTGTTACTTGGGTCAGCAGACAAAGCGCGCTCAAAAACTCTTACGGATTCATTATACAACCCTTTGTTATATAAATCTTTCCCTTTTGAGTAAAAATACGATGAACATAAAGGTGATTTTAACCAAAGAATATAAAGTATAAAACAGATTAAAATTAATAATATAATTTTACTGAATATCCCTTTTTTCATCTATTTCCCTTTCGAGCTGTTTGGCCAGTGAACTTATATCTCCTTTGAGTTTAAAGTATTCAGCAAATTTTGGGGTAGTTTTAAGATTTATACTTCTGCCGTTTTTATCTTTATGTTTTGAAACCAATCCGCGTTCAACAAGCTCAGCTACATGCTCATATGCATTTGAACGCAATTTAACGAGTTCAGTTTGTCTGATTTGCTTTTTTATTGCGATTATTAAAAGAGTTCTCAATACTGCAGGAGATAAATCAACAGGACATATTTTTTCAACAATATCCGAATAATCTTCTTTTACCTGCAAAATATAACCGTCTTCATCATCGATTTCCAAAGCACCATCACGCGAAGAATAGTCCATAATCAATTCCAATAATGCTTCTTCTATAACTTCCGGTTCCTCGTCCAAATACGCTGATATTTCATCTAAGCTTAAGGCTTTGGCAGTAACAAATAAAACCGCTTCTATTCTTGATTTAAGCTGTTGCGACATGGCTACCGCCTTTCACAACATATAAATCAGAATAAAATTCTTCCTGCTCCAAATCATAATCCGTATCACGACTTAAAAATAACAAAGCCATATACGCACTTATTCTGTCTAACCCTAAAGGAGCTAAATCATTTAATTCAATTTTATCATTATATTCAAAAATCTGTTCTAAATTATCTTTCAACTTCTTTACTGCTTCTTCAATATACTCTTCATGCGCCATTGAAACAATTTCATCAGGTGTTAATCTGGAATAATTCCGAACATTACGCTTTGCTCGTTCATGCGCACTCTTATAAGAAGCTTTTTTTTCTAACTTTTCATAAAATTCGAGTTGTTTAATCAAGTCTTTCAAAGTAACAACACGATTACGATTAAGCCTTATACTCGTCCTGCGTTTTAGCGCCTCATCCCAGCGAACAACATTACTGGTCGGAACAAATTCCTGTTCATCTTCAGGATATTCTACAATAAATCCGTCCTCATCATAAATTGGCTCTGCTTGCTCATCGTCTTTAAAATCTTCTATGGAAAGTCCTGCCAAAACATTTGACTGCATTCTGCATAATATTGCAGCAAATAATAATGTTCTGCTTGCAACTCTTAAATTCAAAGACTTCATTTCTATCATTTTTTGAAGATATTTTTCTGTAACATCGACTATATCAATGTTCCAAGGGTCAATTTTACCTGACTTTGCCATATCTACAAGTATACCTATACCATCATTGGCATCTTTTGACCCAAAGCCCTCATATATATCTAAATCCTGTGCGTTTATCAGATTATTGTTCATTGTCATCTCTTAATTTTACACCTGTAACTTTTGTTTTGCCTTTTTCTTTTTGGGTAACACCTATCGTACGCATAGCTGCCTCAATCATAGGACGTCTGTGGCTTACTACTATGAATTGAGTATCATTTGATTGTTTCTGAATCATTTCAGCTATCTTTTCAACATTCATCGTATCTAAACTTGCATCAACCTCGTCTAACGCATAAAAAGGGGCTGGTAAATACTTTTGAATAGAAAATACTAAAGCCAATGCTGTTAGCGCCTTTTCTCCTCCTGACAAAGCTCCGAGTTTATTATTCGTAACTTTATCTCGCGGTTTTGCCTCTATTGTCATACCTGCAGAAAGCGGATCTTTTTCATTTTCCAAAATCAATCTGCCTTCACCCTCAGATAATTGATGATAAATATCTTTAAAGTTTTCGTTTATTGCAGTATATGTTGTCATAAACGCTTCTTTTTTCTGTTGTTCAAACCCGTTCATTTTTTCAAGTATTGATTGACGTTCTTGAGTAAGTGTTTGTATTTTGTTTTCTAACTCATCTTTTCGTGCATTTTTTTTCTCATACGCTTCAATCGCACGCATATTGACATCGCCTAAATCCTGCATACGCTTGTCTAATCTCTGAATTTTTGCATTTAATTCATCAATAGAAATTTCAACAGGTTCAATTTTTTCTATATCGACTCCCGAATCAGTAAGGAAATCGGAAGCTTCTTTTAACTGCGGTTCCAATTCACGACGACGAGCCTTAAATGATTCTATTTGTTCGTTTACACGTTCAATTTCCGAAGCTTTGACCGCACTGCTGGTTTGAAGCTCAACTAAACTGTTATGAATTTCTTCTTTTTCTTTCACTAAAGCTCCTATCTTTTCATCAATAATTGCAATTTTATCAGATAGGATTTTTAATTGTTCATCTATTCGAATGATATCTGCTTTTGCTTCTTCTTTATCTTTTTCAAGTGATTCATTATTCTTGATTGTATTTTTTATATCGTCTTCTCTATTTATAATCATTTGCTCATGAAACTTGATTTTGTTTTCAAAACCGTTAATTTCATTATTCACATTCATTCTATTTGTTTCAAGCTGACGAATATCATCTTCAATCCCTTGAGTTTTTTCTTTCAATTCTTTTAAATCTTTATCCCCTAATAATTCATCAAGCTGCGCCAAGCGTTCTTGAGCCTTTGTTATTTCCTCAGCTAAAGATATTCGTTTTTCTTCAATTTTATCAAGTTCTTTTGAAAGTTTATCAATATTCGGTTCATTTTCTTCAATAAATTTTTGTTTTTCTTCAAGTAAACTTTGACTTGCAGTAAAATTTGACACCATATTATTTAATTCAATTTTTGCTTTTGAATATTCGGTAGAAGCATTTGAATGAGAAACTCTGACACTGTCAAGTTTTTCTTCAAGCTGTTTACGCTTAGCAATGGCATCGTTATATTTTTTCTGCAATTCGTCTAATTTTTTACGCGCATTTTCTAACTCTGCATCATCGTTTTTACCAAAACCAAACATTGATTTTTTAACATAACCGCCTGTAATCGCAGCTGATTTTTCATACAATTTGCCGTCTAATGTGACCATACGATATTTGCCCATCAAAGATTCCGCAGCATCAGAATCCTCAACAATCAACGTATCGCCAACTGCATAGAAAAATGCATCCAAATATATATTGTCAAAATCAACCAAATTTATCGCATAATCAATAACCCCGCGATTCTTTGGCAACTGCAATTTTGTCGGAGCTTTTTTTATTTTATTCAGCGGTATAAATGTTGCTCTGCCGGCTTTTGACGAATTTAACAATTCCATAGCGACATAAGCAGCATGCGTATCATCCACAACTATATGCGATAATCTGCCGCCAAAAGCGATATTAAGCGCCAATTCGTATTCTTCATCCACAGAACCTAACTGCATCAATGGAGCATGCACACCTTCTAATCCGGCATTCATAACAGCATTAATAGGGCCGCCGGACGGAGAAGAGGACATTGCACTGCGCTGCGCTTCCATTTCGGTTAAACGTCTGTATGCAGCACGAACATCATGATCATAATCTTCGACAGAAGTCTTTGCATCATCAAGAGCTTTCATTGTTTTGCCCTGAATATCTTTTAATTCTTCCATATCCTTTTGCAAATCGGAAACTTGAAGTTCTTTTAATGATTTTTTATCATCGAATTCAGCCTTATCCTTTGTTGCTTTTTCTATAAAATCTTTTGCATCTGATATAGAGTCACGCAAGTTTTTCAACTCATTTTCTTTTGGCAAAGAATCTTTTAACAATTCATTATCTTTATCCTTCAAACCATCAAGAGCTTTTGAGGTCTCGTTGCGCTCTTTAATATATTTGTCGGCTGTTGAGCTTAAACCGGAAATATCTTTCAATTTTTTTGCCAATTCATCATTTTTTTCTTTTAATTGAGTTTCAATTATTCCGATTTTGTCATGAGAAAGCTTTATATTAAGTCTTTCATTCTCTATATTTTTCTTAAATTCTTCTATACCGTTTTTGAAATTTTCAATAGAACGAAGCCCTCTTTGAATTTGAGTATCAGAATAATCAATTGCGCTCTTTTTTGTTTGAATTTGCGCATTGAGGTTGCTTTGTTCATCTTTCAACTTATTGCGTTCTTCTTCACCCTGCTCTTGAAGCTTATCATTCAATTCTTTATACTTTTCATTAACAAGCTTTATTCTTTCGTCTAAATCTTTTCTTGATAATTCTTTTTCTTTTAAATCTTTATTCGCCTTTAGAATATTTTCATGTGCTAATTCCAAATTACGCTTTAAATCAAAAAATTTTACAGTACTTATTTGAGATTCAAGTCCTGTTTTTTCATCTTTTAATTTTTTATATTTCAGAGCAACTTCTCTTTCTTCTTTTAATTGTTCGCATTCGGAGCTGACTTCGGTCAGAATAAGAGAGGCAGATTCAACACGCTGCTCAACCTTTTGTAATTCGCCTTTTGCTTGATCTATACGCCTGTCGAAATCAGCAACTCCTGCAATTTCATCTATTATTCCGCGTCGAACCTTGGATGAACACCCGATAATACTGTTAACATCACCCTGCATTACTACGTTATAACTGTTTGGAGTGATATTATATTCTTCCAAAACAGATTTTATATTTGTTAAAGTTTCAACCTTGTCATTCAAATAATATGTAGAAGCAAAGCCTTGGGAATTTTTCTTAATCCTTCTTGCGACAGAAACTTCTTCCGCATCTTTCAAACCGCCAAATGTAACTTTTACAAATGCCTCATTACGGTTATTAAACGAAGATATGAAATCGGACAAATTTTCAATACGTAATGCACTACCTGTACGCAAGCCAAGAGCAAACATTACACTGTCTATAATATTACTTTTACCCGAACCGTTCGGACCCGAAACAGTAGTAAAACCGTCCATCATGGGGATATCCGTTTTGTTGGCAAATGATTTAAAATTATCTATCTCTATCTTTTTTATGTACATAAATCTTCCCAAGTGTAATATACATCTATATTACAGGGATAATTCAGTCATGTCAAACAATTTACAATAATATACTAGTTTTCAACAATGTCTCTGCCATATTCATGTGCATATTGAGGATTTACAGCAAGCCATTTAAAACTGTGGTTCTCAACTTCAGGCATATCTATAATAAATGTTCCGCCGTATCTTCCGCGGGAGAACACCAGATATCCCTCATCTGCAAGATTATGAAGAGCTTTACGTATAGTATTTTCACTCAAGTCTAATTCTTTTGACAAACTTGAAATTGACGGCAATTTATCACCTATTTGATAATTACCTACGATTAATTTCTTAATATAGTTTTGAGTTTTTTCATAATGATAAAAAGCGGTATCAGAAGCCGGAGCAAAAATAGATGTTTCCGGTTTTAAATCAATTGTTTTATCATTTGGCATTTTAATTACGGTAGTACCGTATCTGCCGCGTTTTGAAAGTAATACTCCGTTTTCAGCCAAGATATTCAACGCATCATGAACAGTTTTAATACTTGCCTTTAATTCTTTTGCAAGCACCATATGAGAAGGAAGTCTATCGCCGACATTCAGGTTGGACGATATATAATTTTCCAAATCTTTTACTACCATATCTACAAGAGTTGTTACTTTTGTAGATTCTGATTTTTCTTCTATTTCAAAATCGGTAGTTTTTAAAATCCACCCGTATTCACTCGAATTTTTATATTTATGTTCCAATATACCTTGAATAGCCAAATTCTCCATTGCTAATCGGACAGTATTTGCCGTAAAACCGGTAATAACGGAAAGAGTACGGGAAGATGGCATATTTTTACCGACTTTTAACCCGTTTGATAAAATATAACGCTTTATTGCATTTGCTGCAATATCACGTTTTGAAGTAAGCTTTCTTAAAGTTACAACAGGTTTTTTGTAATCACGAACCAATGTTCCTATACATTGCTTAGATTCAACATATCCTAAATCTTCTATATATCGAAACGCATTTTGCATAGTACCGATACTTACGCCTAAATAATAGGCAAACTCAGGTTTTGAAGGTAATACATCATTTACTTTTAAATTCCCTTTTTCCAGCCCTTTTTCAATAACATTCATAAGCCATTTGCCAACAGCTACAGACTTTGCTTCAAAAATATTTTTCAAATCAGGAACAGACAAGTTCATCTCTGATATTGTCAAATGTTTCAATTCAGACTTCTTAGGAAACATATAATTATCTTTATTCATAATATACTACCTTTCGATTCTAATAATACATTATTAGTAAAAAAACATCAATATATTTTTTGCTATTATTTATAGATTTATTACAAAATATACTTATATTTCATTGACCAAAGCTGAAATATGGCTGATACTATTAATATGCCAAAACAAAAAGTCATAGCTTTAGTAGATTGTGATTCGTTTTTTGTATCTTGCGAGCAAAAACGTAATCCCGCCTTAAAAAACAAACCCGTATGCGTATTGTCAAACCCGAACGGATGCGTAATTTCGCGGGCAAAAGAAGCTAAACTTATGGGGGTAAGAATGGGAGAACCATATTTCATGGCAAAGAAAGAACATCCTAATGCTATATATGTGGTTGCAGATCACGAATATTATTCTAAAGTATCCAATCAGGTAATGACTATTTTAAAAGATTTTAGCCCGTATGTTGAAATATATTCTGTAGACGAAGCTTTTGTGGATTTTACAGGATTAACGAGATTATACAAAAAGAATTACTATAAATTAGCTGAATTTTTAAGGCAAAAGATTCTTAAGGAAGCAGATATACCAGTTTCAATCGGAGTCTCAACCTCTAAAACACTATCGAAACTAGCTTCAGACAAATCAAAAAATATAGAATCACATATATTTTTAATCGGTAAAAGAAAATTGCAAAAGGTGTTACCTTCTACAAAAATTGAAGAAATATGGGGAATCGGACGCAGACTGGAATTAAGAATGAAGAAATCAGGGATTTTATCTGCATATGATTTAGTTCAAAAAACTGACAATTGGCTGGATAAAACGGTTGGGATAAACGGAATAGAAATGCGCCACGAACTGCTTGGAGAAATGGTTTCAACAGTAAAAAACGAAAGCACGATACCGAAATCCATTCAAAATACTAAGGCTTTTAGCGAATTTACATCAGATTTTAATTATATAAAAAGCGAATTAAACAGACACATTCACACCTCTTGCCGCAAACTCCGTTCCTATAACACGAAATGCCGTCAAATTGGTGTAATGCTTCGTACCAAAGATTTTAAAGTTTTTTATACAAAAAAAGATTTGCTATCCCCTGTCGATTTTGAATTGGAAATATCAAAAATTGCTATAGAACTTTTAAAAGAAATTTATGACCCTAATACAATTTATCGTGCAACAGGCGTAGTACTTGAAAAAATAGGAGAAGAAGGAACAGAACAACTTTCTCTCTACGCACAAGAATCCAAAAATATTAAGCAGGAAAATCTCGCAAAATGTTTTGATAATCTTGAAAAAAAATTTAAAAAGAATATTTTAAAAATTGGTTTTAAATAAATGTAACGAATTGTAAACAATTCCATAATTGCTGAAAACGGCTCTTTTCAAAATTTTTTATATAGAAAAGAGAGTTTAAATAAGAGAGCTAATTATGGGTATAGACGGTTTACAATCGCAAAACCAAATAAATCTTCAAAAACTGCTTAAAACCATGAAAACGGGTCAAGCAGGCAGAACCGGTATGTCTAAAAGAATTGACCAAAGATTTACAAAAGAAGGGTCAATTTTTGACGGTACCGCGAACATGGTTAGCGGAGCTTCTCAAACACAGGCAGCAAGAAGAACTGCTTTCTCAGGCACGATAGGTAATGTAGCCAACGCAAACGTTGCAAAATCAGTTTCAGGGTTATCAGGGGCAAAACAAACAGGCACAGCACAACAAGCAAAAGGACAAGACAATAAAGACATTGATATTTCAAATTATGATTTTGATAACTTAACTCAAGTATCAGAATCAGAATTACAAAATTTGAAATCAGAATTAACTGAATTAAAAGATTCAAATGCACCATTATTTTTATTGAACGGAATTAAAACGAAATTAGGCAAAGTTAATAATGAGATTTCAAAACGCGCAGAAGCTTCTGGCAATAAAGTTGACGAAAAACAAGACAATAAAGAATTAAAAAGCAATAATGAGCCATCTGCAACTGACGGTAAACAATCCGCAAAAGAAGCTAAAGGGAGTGCCTCAAGCGCAAAATCAGCATCTAGAGAAGCACAAGACGGGGCATCAAGATCATCTCAAATATCATCATCATCTAACAAAACCCAAAGCGATATGATCAAAGATGAAAAATCTCTAGACAAAGCAATGAAAAACGGTAATAACGAAATTGCCAAAAATCAAAAACAAATCAACAAAGAAATTAAAAAGATAGAACAACTTACAGCTGACAACACACAACAAATGGCTGAAGTTGATAATTTGACTGCGCAAATTTCGAATTTACAACAGGTTTCTTCTGCTCGTATGCAATCTGTCTCTGCAACCGGAGAAGAAGTAGAAGCAACAAATACGCAAAATGATAATTCAGGTCAAATTAATGATGTTCAAAATCAAATTAGTGCAAAAACGCAAAAGATGTCATCTAATGCGAATAAAATAGGTAAAAGCCAAATAAAAATAACAAAATTTCAAGCTCAATCAGGTAAGACAATTCGCAGAATGTCAAGAACCGCAAAGAATTATCAAACACGCATATCAACCGGAACAAAAACACTTCAACAAAACCAACAAGAAAATAGCAAAATACATAAAATTGCTGATACAACAGTACAAGTCGGACAGGTAACATCATTAACAGGTAACATCACAAAAATGGTCGGTATAGCTATGCAATCAAACCCTTACACGGCAGCAGCAGGTGTTACGGTTGAGCATGTCGGAGTTGGCGTACAAACAGTCGGAGATTATACACAAACCGCAGGTAATTTAACAAATACGATAGCATACGCAGCTGACGGAAATTTAAAAGGTGCTTTAATGTCAGCAGGGGCCGCAGCCATGAGCGGAGCATCTGCGATGAAAAATACTAAAGCTTTAGGTCAAATGTCAAGTAAGGCTGCAGCAGTTAAAGATGCAGCAAATGCAGCAAAAGAAGCTGGTGCAAAAGCAAAAGAAGCGGCGCTGAAAGAAGCTTCAGCAGAAGGTACAAAATCTGTAGAAAAGACTGCAGAAAAAGCAGCTGCAAAAGTCGGAAAAGAAGCTGCTAAAAGTTCTTACAAATCAGCTTTAGGCGAAGCTGCAGAAAAAACCGGTAATTCAGCTATTAAATCAGGTATCAAGAAATTCGGTGCAGATGATTTGATGGAACTAGGAGGACAATTACAGCAATTAGGTGCGATGTTACCGCAGAAACAGAATAATTCTGCTACCGGCGTCAATAACAGAGGTTTTTCAGGCAGCATCTCCAGAAGAAGAAAAATTGCATAACGAATAATTTTTACCGCAATCCCGAAATATCAACAATTATTTGATTACGCAAATCGGTAAGACTCGAAAATTTCTTTTCGGGTCTTATCACTTTTATAAACCCTATTTGAACAAAATGTCCGTATATGTCATTATCAAAATTAAGTAAATGCACTTCTAAAATCGGTTTTAAATTTTCTGATACCGTAGGTTTTGTTCCAAAATTTGCGATTCCGTCATATACTTGGTTCTCGACTTTTACTTTTACCCCGTAAACTCCATATAAAAGTTCTACAATATTTTTAGGATAATTTATGTTTATTGTAGGAAAACCGATTGTTCGTCCTAACTTTTGACCTTCAACAACCGTACCTGAAATATTAAACATGTTTCCGAGCATCGAGTTTGCGAGCTCAATTTGTCCGCTTTTTAGTGCCATACGAATTGCACTGCTGCTTATCAATTTGCCATTTATACTTTGAGCAGAGATTTCAAAATATTTATATGAATATTTTCCCTGATATTTACGCAAGAAATCGCTGTTGCCTTGTCTGTTTGTACCAAAATTATGGTTATACCCCGTAAATATTGCCGATGGCTTGAAATATTTTACCAAAACATTCGATAAATATTCTTCAGCACTCATATTTTTTAATTGATTAAAATCTAATTCAAAAATATAATCTGCGCCAAGCTGTTCCATAATTTTATAACTGTCTTGTCTTGATAAAATATATTGCGGTTTTATATTTTTTAAAACACAGAAAGGGTGCTCTTTAAAAGTTATAACTGCAGATTTCAAGTTATTATTTTTTGCGTATTCAACAGCAGATGATATAACCTTCTGATGTCCCAAATGTACTCCGTCAAAGAAACCGAGAGCCACTGATAAATTCGGAATATATTCTAATTGCCTTATTTCCATAAACTAATTATATCTTAAAATAAAATTCCGACTATTGCTGCTGACAAATACCCCGTTAAAGTTCCGCAAATCAAAGCTAAAACGCCCAATCTTGCTAAATTTTTTCTCTGGTTTGGAGCGAGTTCCCCGATACCGCCTAATTGAATTGCGACAGAACCAAAATTAGCAAAATTACATAATGCAAAACTTGCTATTAAAAATGCCTTATTTGATAAACCTTCAAGATGCGTTAAATCGAAGAAAGCAACCATTTCATTTAATACAAGCTTTGTACCCATTAAAGCTCCCACGCTTGAAGCTTCTTTCATTGGAACACCTATTAAAAATGCAAAAATTGCAAATATTTTGCCTAAAATATATTTTAACGACAAATGGCTCAATGCATAAAAACCAACCATTCCTTTTGATAAATGGAACAATTTAATTACTCCGCAGCCTAAAATCCCTAAGAACCAATCAATCATTGCGACTAATGCAACAAGCGCAATAATCATCGCAACAACATTCAATGCAACTTTCATACCTTCCGATGCTCCTGAAGATATTGCATCAAAGACGTTTATATAAGGCTTTTTCCTTTTGCTGTATTGTATTGAAAAATTTTCACTTGTTTCAGGCACTCTTGTTTCGGGATAAATAATTTTTGAAATAACAAAAGCCCCCGGAACTGCCATTATAGAAGATGCCAAAGCATACTGTGCAGGTACACCCATTGCGATATAAATAGGCATTGTTGCACCTGATATACAAGCCATACTCCCTGCCATTGATGCTAATAATTCCGAACGGGTTAATTTTTCTAAATACGGTCTTATCATTATTTGCGCTGAAATTTGTCCGACAAAAGCACTTGCAACATTTGACAAAGCTTCTGCGCCGCTGACAGACATAAATTTATTCATTGCTTTACCAAATATCGGAATTATACGCTGCATTATACCGTAATAGTATAGAATATTTACTAAAATCATCATAAAAATCAATGAGGCAACCAATTGAAGCGCAAAAATATTAGCATCACTTCCCCATACCAGCACCAATTTTGCCTTTTGCATCAAAGGCCCGAAAACGAAAGCCCCGCCGTCTGTTGCAAAATCAAGAATTTTAGTAATAAATTTTCCTAAAGCCATGAATATTTTTTGTCCCAAAGGAACCTTGAATATAAAAATAGCAAAAAATACCTGTAAAATAAAACCAAGACCGACAGTTTTAAGATTTATAGCCTTTTTATTATTTGACATAAGATACGCAATTGCTAATATTACTATTATCCCTAAAATTCCGATTAATCTGCTCATATCTTCCTCATTATTATTTTATTGCATAAAATGCCGGAGTTAAAACTCCGACATTTTTATTTACCAAATATTTTCATTATTTTATCAATCAAACCTTCCGATTCTTCAGCATCAGCAACACCAAAATTTTCTAATTTTTCAATTTTGTCTTTAACAACTTTATATTCAGACGGATTTTTGATTAATTCCAAATATCTTTTATAAACCTCTAAAGCTTTGCCTTTAGCCTTAATCTTTTCATAAGCTCTTGCTAAATTTTTTAAAGCCTCTGTATCATTTGCATTAGACCCATGAGGATCTACTATCTGTTCAAGACAAGCTATCTGGCCGTTATAATCACCAATACCTTCTTTATATTGCGCCAATTTTTCCAAAGCTTCTTTGTTATTCGGGTCAATTTTTACAATTTTTGAATAATATTCGCTGGCGTGGTCAATTTCTTTGTTTGCAGTTAATAATTCCGCCAATTCAAACAGCAAATCAATATCATCATCTTTTATTTGAACAGCGTTTAAGAATTCATTTATTGCAATGTCATTATTCCCTCTTAAAACATTATATTTTCCCCAATTAAGGTGCGCATTATAATCATCATTCTTTTCTTCATAAACTAATGCTCGCATTTGATATGTCAAAGGAGAATTAGGCACAAATTTATTATATTCTTCAATTGCATTCAGTGCCTGCTCAAAATCTTTTGCTGAATAATAATATTGAGCCCTCAAAGTATAATATCTCGGATTATTTTTCAATTCTTCAGGCAATTCATCCAATTTTTTATAAGCTTCTTCGCCTTGTCCCAATTCAAGCATACATTGAATTTTTAATAATTCATCATTAGTGTATTCTATAGCTGATTGAGCGTCTCCGCTTTTTAAATAAACTGCTGCAAGCCCTTCATTTACTTTTGGAGTATCAAATCCTTTATTTTTAGCCCTTTGCAAAGTATCTATCGCACTTGAATATGCTTCATCCTGCAAATACATATCAGCCAATTCCAAAAACATTTCTTCGTGCAAATCTTCACCTTCAAGCAAAACATTAAATTCATCAATAGCTTTCATGTTATTTCCGGCACGACGATATAAATTTGCTAAAGTTAAACGAGTCATTGCAATTTGAGTACCTTCAGTTGCAACAGATAATGCTTTTTTAAAATCATTTATAGCAAATTCCAACTTACCTTCGATTGAATTTTTATTTCCGCGGTAAATATAATATTTGTACTTATCAGTATCTTCATAGATAGACATTAACTGTTCATATGCCAAAGGATTAGTAACATCGCGTCGTAATATTTCATTATAACAAGATGCGGCTTCATCCCTATTGCCCAATATCAAAGATAAGTGAGCAATTCTTTCTAATATCCCTATATTTTCAGGATGCTGTTCAAACTCTTTTTTATATTCATTATAAGCTTCCTGATACTGCTCATTGGCTTCAAACTGTTCTGCTAATTGCAAACTCATATAATGCTCCTTCTTAAGATTCTCGCTATTTTATTATACCATCAACAAGCAATTTGTAAAATACTAATTATAATAATTTTGAGCTTTTTGCATATCATTATTCAGATAAAACTCAACTGCTTCAACGGCTCTTTTTAAAGTCGGCTTTAAAGTATCAAGTTGAGATTTATAAAAATTTTGTAACACAAATTCTTCTGCAGGAATTGGCGGCTGAGGTCCGATACCTATTTTTAAACGTGCAAAATCACTTGTTCCCAAGTGTTTGATTATGGACTTTATGCCGTTATGTCCACCATCCGAGCCATCAGCACGAAATCTTATTCTGCCCAATTCCAAAGATAAATCGTCGTATACGACAAGCAAATCTTCAACAGGAATTTTGTAATAATTCATAACTGCACTTATCGCTTCACCTGACAAATTCATAAATGTAGTCGGTTTTATTAGCATAATATCTTGAAAATTATATTCAAATTTTGAAATATAGCATTTTAATTTTTTGTTTTCTTTAAATTCAGCATTATTATTTAAAACCCATTTATCTGCGAACATAAATCCTACATTATGTCTTGTCCAAGTGTATTTCGGCCCGATATTACCCAATCCTGCGACTAATTTCACTTTTGCTCCTTTGATTTTATATTACATATTTAATTATTATTTTACCTTAAATAAATATTACCATAACGATATAGAAAGTTTAAGCATACAAAACAGACAAATTGTAAATAAATTAGTGTATAAAAAGAGGTAACATATATGAAAACAAAAACAACAGAAAAGAGTTCTAAAAAACTTATAGATTTTCTTGAAAAAAATTCACTGCATAAAAAAGATTTTGCACAAATGATAGGTGTAACTCTGTCGTACGTATACAATCTTATTGATGATACAATACCGTTTTCAACAAGAAGCACAACTTTGGAACGCATCGCAACGGTCATGGATATTTCACCCGAAGAATTTGAAGAATATAAAATTCCGCAAGAACCGATTTTGCAAGATGAATCTATTATTTTTATCAAAAAGATGATGAAAAAAAATAAAATGAGCGTAGTAAACTTCTTAAAAACATTTCCCAGAAAAAACAGACTATACATAGTTGATATATTGCGAGGAGCATACCCGCTTCCTATTGATATGAAGGAATTATCAATGATAGGCGAAACCCTGCATCTTGATAAAAATGATATTTACAATCTGTGGGAAGAAAGAATGAAGCAAGTCCTTGAGGCAAACGGAATGAACATAAACGCAAATATAGCTTTAGTAAATGCAATGCTCGAATGCGCAAGAAAATATATTGATGTATAAGTAAATATTTTACCTATAATCTATTTTACGGCTCTTAGTACTTCCATAATACATAAATAATGTAAAATAGCCCCTATAAACACAAAAAGATGCCAAATACAATGAGTATATCTTTTTTTTGAAAGATAAAACACACATCCTAATGAATATACCAATCCACCGGCTAAGAGGTACCAAAGTGCCAAATGACTCGCGTTATTCCATATTGTAACCGCCAAAAACACACTCAGCCATCCCATTACCAAATACAAACCGGTTGATAAGTGCTTAAATTTCAGAGTAAGACAAGAGTATATTATTCCCGAGATAGCTAAGTACCAAGTCATGGCCATTAAAGCAACCGAAAGCGGAAATTTTACGGTCAATAGTAAAATAGGAGTATATGTACCCGCAATTAACAAATATATCGCGCTATGATCTATTTTCCTGAATACTTTCTTTGCTGTTTCATTAACCATCGCATGATACAGGGTTGATGATTGAAACAACAAAAATAAAGTTGCCCCGAATATTGATGTTGATGCTGCTTCTACGGGTGTTGCTGAGCTAACCGCAAGCATTACTATAGCATATATTGAAAATAATGCCCCCATAGCATGCGTAAACGCGTTCATAAATTCTTCTTTTGGCGTGTATTTAAATTCTTCCATTAATCAATCCTAATAAATTTTTATTAAAAAATTTTATCATAAATATTATTAAAATATCACAAGTTTACAAGCAAAACATGCATAACAGGTCAAAATTTTATTATCACACTCGGCTCGCTTGCGCCGAGCGCAAAATGCGCTCTAATCTTGGCTAAACAAATAAAAGAAAAGATAAGTACAACCTATCTTTTAAACAATTACGCGATTATCTTGCTGCGCTCGCCTTCGACGTGACTCCGCTTGCACCTTTTATGTCCTGCGGACAGCTTATACTTAAGGTGCAAGGCTCCGCACTTGGCTCGCTTGCGCCGAACGCAAAAATGCGCTCTAATCTTGGCTAAACAAATAAAAGAAAAGATAGGTACAACCTATCTTTTCTTTTATGCGCTTGGCGCGATTCGAACGCGCGACCTATCCCTTAAAAGGGGAGTGCTCTACCTGCTGAGCTACAAGCGCAAGCTAACTATTCATATTTCCGACTTGCTGTGTATAAAAAAATACTAGCAAGAACATTTTTTAATGTCAAGATTTATTTTTTAAATAAAGGCGGAATTCTTTCCGCCTCTACTTTATTCTTTTATAGCTTTCGTTACCAAAACTGCAGCTAATAAACACGCTGCTCCTATATAAAACGTATATTCATAATGATGATTGATATTTCCGTTTATTGAAATTACGGAAGCATTTATCAGCCACCCAACCAATGTACATACAAATACTTGCGGACCTGCTATGAAAATATTAAATATACCCATGACAGAACCTTCCGTACCGGGTTTTATGTATTTTGATAACATCGCAAAAGGCAAAGCGCAAACACTTGCCCAGCCGATACCTGACAAACCCATCAAGCATAATACAGCAACAGGACTTGATTTGAATATTGCCAAGCCTAAATATGCAACAATCATTGATATCATAGAAATTATATGAACTTTCTTATTGCCGAATTTGTTTGCCAAATTGCCAATCGGAATTGCCACCAAAAAACATACAAGATTAAATACCGCTAAACAAATTAATGCATAATTTTGCGCCGTATCTTTTAAACTCTGCGCAATCGGATTTGCCGCAACATCAGGTATATTATAAACCGTATGCATAACAAACGGAGTTATATAAATCAATAAACACATCATGCCAATCCATGTAAAAAATTGCATAGTGCAAATTTTCTTTACTTCCGGTGATAACAAGAAAAATTCCTTTAATGACTGCCAAAAACTTGTTTTTTCTCCCGTTTCAATTAATTGTAGCTGAATATTTTCTTGTACATCTTTTGTTGATTTTTCACGAATTGTCATACAAGTCCAAAGCATTGCAAGAGCAAAAGCTATACCTGCCATAACAAATTGCGCAGGAATTGACATCTGATAATTGAAGAAATATTTTAATGCAGGTGCAACTATCATTGCAACAACAGAACCCAAACCTATTGCAAGGCTGATATAAGAATTTGCTTGAGCATGCTGTTCCCTTGGTACAACATCAGGTATTAACGATCTGTAAGGACCTTGAGCGATATTTATACAAGCATCAATTACCCAAATAAGTAACGCCGCAATTAAGAGTCCGCCCCACGCAGGCATATTACAATGGAATATATTTCCTATAATATCCGAAATTCCTGCAGAATGCGGAAATGCCCACAATGCCAAAGCTGTAATTATTGCACCGCCCAATAAATACGGCCTTCTTCTGCCGAAACGTGATTTTGTATTATCACTCAATACTCCGATAATAGGTTGTACTACCATTCCCGAAAACGGACCTGCCAGCCATATTAAGCTGTACAACAATGGCGAAGCCCCTAAACTTGAAGTTACAGGTTCTGATAATGCTATTCTCATTTGCCAAGCAAACTGTAACCCCAAAAAACCTAGCGCCAAATTTAAAAAATTCAGCGTCGTAAAACGTTTTAATTCACTGTTTTCTGTCATTTTTACCCCTTAACCTTCGGGCAGCCAACACCCGATAATACATTTATGCTTATTTATCTCCTAATCAACGGAGAATATCTCACGAATATCATCCATTGTAAGCGATTTTGTTATGTTTCTGTCTACAGAAATTACGCTGTCAACAAGATCTCTTTTAACTCCTTTAAGTTTTTGAATTTTTTCTTCAACCGTATTTTTGGTAATAAGTCTGTATACAAAGACTTTTTTAGTTTGGCCGATACGATAAGCTCTGTCTGTTGCCTGATCTTCAACTGCAGGGTTCCACCAAGGGTCATAATGAATTACATAATCCGCACCTGTCAAGTTCAAACCTGTACCTCCGGCTTTTAAACTTATTAAGAAAATAGGAATTGTCGGATCATTATTAAATCTGTCAACCGCTTCTTTTCTGTCTTTAGTTTTACCTGTCAAGTATTCATATTTAATACCTGTTCTGTCTAACCAATCTTTTATAATATCAAGCATGTTGACAAATTGGCTGAATAATAATATTCTGTGCCCTTCTGATACAATTTCTTCAAGCATAACTTTAAGTTTTTCAAATTTACCCGAAGATATAATGTTTTTGACATTATCTTTATCATAAAGTCTCGGATGACAACATATTTGACGCATTCTCAATAATGCGGAGAATATAGACATTCTGCTTTTTTCAAGTCCGTTTTGTTCAATTGATTTAAATAATTCTTCTCTTGTTGAATCAAGAACTTGTAAATAGAAATCTTTTTGATCATCTGTCAATTCACAGTATGCAACGTTTTCAACCTTATCAGGCAAATCTTTTGCAACGTCGCGTTTCATACGGCGTAATATGAACGGATAAATCTGTAATTTCAAACGTTTTTCCACAATTTTATCATGGCGTTCCATAATCGGATTGACATAATGTGAATTAAATTCACCCATTGAGAACAAAAATCCCGGCATTAAGAAATCAAACACAGACCACAATTCTTCCAATTTGTTTTCGATAGGAGTACCTGATAATGCGAGTTTGTGTACACCATTTAATTGTTTAACAGCCATCGCTGTTTGAGATGTCGAATTTTTGATATTTTGAGATTCATCAAGAATGATATATCTGAAATTCACATCTTTTAATTTTGCGATATCACGGCGAACAAGTGCATAACTTGTTATGACAACATCATATTCAGGAATTTTTTTGAAAAATTGTTTTCGCTCCCCGCCCTGTAATTTTAAACAAGACAAATTCGGCGCAAATTTTTGAATTTCATTTTCCCAGTTAAATACAACAGTTGTCGGCGCAACAACTAATGTAGGCATCGGTCCGTCAACTTCTTTAGCTTTTTGGATAGCTGTTAAAGCTTGCAAAGTCTTACCAAGCCCCATATCATCCGCCAAAATTCCGTTTAGTCCGTATTTATACATAAACCATAACCAGCCGAAGCCTTTTAATTGGTATTCGCGGAACTGCGCGTTGATACCTTCAGGCAAAGATAAATCCTCAGAAGTTGAGAATGTTGACATCTGATCCCAAAATTTCTTAAATCTGTCGCTTAATTTTAGTTCTACACCAAGATTTTTAAGTTCGTTTATCAAACCTGCTCTGAAAGTTTTTACGGTAAATCTGTTATCATCATTTCTATATACATCAAATGAGTTGAAGGTTCTCAACATTGCATAAATACTTTGAACAGGATATTCAACAAAGCCTAAACTTCTTATCCTTGAATATTTTTCATCTTTTTGAGCGGTTTCATATATTTCGTTAAAATCAATTATTTCTTCTCCTACTTCACCATAAACGGTTACATCAAAACTGTCAGGCTGTTCATCCGAAAAATCAATTTTCGCACATAGTTTAAACGGATTATCCATAATTTTGAAAAACGACATGTCGTCTTTTTCCTCAAATTTCCAGCCTTCTCCTGCTTGTTTTAGGTAATAATTATAAAAATCTATTGCGTTTTCTTTCTCAAGCGCCAGATTATTTGTCTGCATCGGTACAAATTTGCACGCTAATAGCATAGCATAAGCTTCGTTTTCATGTTTTATATTACGTTTAACCCAATATATTGAATCTTCTTCCGGTTTTTTAACCGTAATATACGGAGCCTTATCTTCTGTCATTTTAGAATATGGAACCCTTACTCCGTCATATTCAAAATTTAATTCGGCTTTTAAACTCTGGTCATAATCAATTCCCATTGAAACTACATTTATCGGCGGACGTTCTTCAAGCATTTGCTTTGTAATTTTTTCATCAACAACAACATCCATAACTTCGCGAAGTTTTGGCAAATCCTCATAAATAAATTTTCCGCATTCCGCATCTTTCAAATCCGTAAATGATGATTTTATTATATTCTGCGGCAGCGCCTGAATAGCAACATTTGTCGGGAATATTACGTTTTTGTATCTTCCCCATTTCAAATGTCTTGAAAAATACCTTACCTCTTCAAACGGATAAACATCATCTCTATCAGGTCTTTGCCACTCTAATGATAAAAGCAAAGTCCCGGGAGTCTGTGAAGAATTGACATATAATATCAATTTCCACTCTTCATCAGTAAATTTTAAGCGTTCCTTAGTACGCTCATCTAAAACTTCATCAGCTTTCGCTAATAATGAGAATACCGAACCGAATTTGGCAATAGGAATATCATACCAGCCGGCTTTTTTATCTTGTCTGGATATTTGAAGTAATTCCTTAAATATCAAAACTTCTACTTTTTGGGATTCATTTAATACAAAAGATTTATCTTTTCTTTGCAGTTCCAAAAGCCCGCGCAAAATAGGTTCAATCTGGCGAATAACCTTACCCGTTTCTCTTGAACGAACTAAAACAGAGAAAAAATTTGCTTTTCTTTTCGCATTAAAGTGAAATATATAACTTCCTTGAGGCTCTTCGGTTAATGCGGTATTTTCATCAGGGAAATCAAATTCCATACCAAATTTTGTAGATAACCAATCTTCATATGCATGAGCATCAATCGCTTTCAATGCAACAGCAACCGCATGCTTGCACCACTCATCCTTTAACGGACAATTACAACGGGCTTTTACTTCGTTTTTTTTGAATATTAAGTCCGTATTGTAGTGATCTTGGAAATTACCTTTAACTTTACCCATATAAAAATTCTTTTCAGGGTAATTATCAAACACCATATCCTTCAAATGGTATTCATAACCTCTGCGCCAATTTCCCGGTCCTGCCTGTTCTTTTATAAACTTATAATTAAATCCTGTTGTACTCATCTATGGAGTATATCTCTTTCCTTCTAAAGGAAGGTAATTTACATATAGATTAACTAATCTATAAATCCTTCGCTGTACATAATATATTATACATATAAAAATAAAAAGTGCAATAGCTATTTTCAAAAATTACAAAAGTTTAATTTTTATTTTATATAGAAATTTTTTATTGTAGAATTTTATTATGGATATACGGGAAGTTGAAAAATTTTGGAACAAAGTAAAGGAGAAGCTTAAAGAAAACGGTATTCCTGAGCTTACATTTAAAATGTGGATTGAACCGTTAAAAGCAGTGAATTACCAAAATAACACATTAGAACTCATCACACCTCAGCAATTATCAATAAATATTCTAAACGAATACGGTTCTGTTATCAGAGAAACCGTCAGAAGTGTTATTTCTCCTGAAGCTACATATACTCTTAATTATGATGCAGACTACGGAAAAGAATATATTGTTTCTCAAAAAAAAGTTCAGACAAAAATAATTCCCGGTCAAAGCGAAGAAGATAGAAAAGATGCAGAAGCAAAGCAACAATCGAGATTGATGCAATCCGAAGCTAATTTAAATTTAAATTTGAAATTTGAAAATTTTGTTGTGGGCGACAATTCAAAATTTGCATATAATGCAGCTTATGCTGTTGCAAATAATCCTTCAAAAAAGTTTAACCCGCTTTTCATATACGGAGCTTCTGGTTTAGGAAAAACTCATTTGCTTCAAGCAATCGGTCATTATATTTTATTTAATACAAAATTAAAAGTTCGCTATATCAGAATGGAAGAATATTGCAACGAATGGCTGAAATGTTTTTCGTATTCTGATGTTAACGGAGTGAGAAAATCTCGTTGTAATGATACTTTAATGAGAAAATTTCATCAAAAATTTCAAAATATTGATATTTTATTAATGGATGATATCCAGTTTATTGAATCTCGTATTAAAACAATGGAGGACTTTTTCTCTATTTTTGAAGCTTTATATACGAATAATAAGCAAATTGTCATAGCTTCGGACAGGTTGCCAAGAGATATCCCTAAACTTGATAACAGATTAAGAACTCGTTTTGAAATGGGGCTTGTTGTTGATATCGTTCCGCCTGACTATGATACGAGATTTGAAATAGTAAAAGCTTATGCAATAGAACGAGGAACGGAAGCTGATGATGAAGTTTATGCATATATTGCGCAAAACTTTAAAGATAACGTAAGAGAATTAAAAGGGGCATTGACAAAAGTTTGTGCTTATGCCGAAATCTTCAACAAAGGCATAACGTTAGAAACCGCTAAAACAGCATTAAAACTTGAAGTTAAGAAAAAAGAATTGACTCCTGAAGTCATTGCAAAAGCGGTCAGTAAATTTTTTGATTTAAAGCCTGACGAATTAAAAGGCAACTCCCGCAAGCAAAAAGTCGCACTTGCAAGACAAATTGCCATATACTTAACAAGAGATTTAACGCAAATAAGCTATGAGGCCATCGGAAATTACTTTGATAAAAAGCACACAACAGTTTTATATTCATGCGAACAAATTGAAGAAAAACTCAAAAGTAATTCGGATATAAAAGAAAGCATTAAAGAATTAAAAAATATAATAAAGGATATTTAAATTTATGTTTGATTATATAAAAGGGATTTACACATTTAAAACAGCATCCGACAAAGGCTATTATGCAACAGTCGAAGTTCACGGTATCGGATATCGTTTAGAAATTATGGAAAGAGATTACAACATTCTTCCTTCAGAAGGAGAAGAGCTTAAGCTGCATTCCGTACTCATCCATCGGGAAGACAAAATGAGTCTGTGCGGATTTATAAAACGAGAAGACAGAGATATATTCAATATTTTAACTTCTGTATCAGGTGTTGGGTCAAAAATGGCTTTAACTTTGCTTAATTCGTTTAAAGTATCAAACTTAATCTCATTTGTTATTGAAGGCAATCATAAAGAATTAACAAAAGCAAAAGGTGTTGGGCCTAAATTAGCTCAAAAAATAATACTTGAGCTCAAAGACAAGCTTAATTCATTTACCGAAAATTCTAAAATTACAACAATATCAAAAACTTCATCCGTACCTGATAACTCAAACGAAAATGCAAATGACGCCAAAAACGTTCTGTTTTCATTGGGTTACGATAAGAATGAAGTTTTTACATCCGTTGAAAATGCCTTAAAGACTCTGCCGGAAAATGCTTCCGCAGAAGATATCCTTAAAAAATCATTGCAACTTTTATCTGTCTAAAAAAGAGCATTCCATCCTGTTATTGAGTCACCAAAAGATTTAAATTCCAAATAATCCGGATTTTGACGTGCTTCAAGCCACGTTCTGACATTTTTGTTTTGTACTGCTCTTTCTGCGAATCTGTCAAAAGCTACGCTGCCCTTTTTTGCAAAAACTCTAAAAAGAGAATTAATTCCTATTGCCATTCCAATTTCTCCTATTTTCCCTAATATACAAACTTTTACATTAATATAAAAAACGAAAATTTTGGATAATTGCTTATTTGAATAGAATATTGTTAACAAATATTAACTAAATTATGCAATCGGTAAAAAAGCAATAACCAAAAATGCGGACAGAACCAACGCAGGTCCGAAAGGTATTGTTGTTATATTGGCAGGATTTTTCTTTATACCATGCAAAATTTCACCGCATAATAATATGCCTAACAACGCCAAAACAATTGTACTTGAATACAATGCTATATTATTACTTAACCAGCCGTATTCTCTTGCCAAGAAGTACGCAATCGCATAAATTGCAAAAGTAATGATACAACCGAGCTGAAACATATTTTTTGCCTTGAACAAATTAAATATATATTTTGGAAAAAGGATTATTGCAGGAATAATTACACTTAAAACAAAGATTAAAATAAGAATATAAAATATTTGTCTAAAATCTGAAACCAAAGGCGAAATACCGTACAATGCACCTATTACAGCTCCTATACCGGCTGCGATATATGAGTCGCCTTCGCCAAAACTTTCAACTTTTAACATAAATTTTGCTCCTCGCCTTATTATTTCCATAAAAATAAAGCACACAACAGCTCCCGCTATTGCATACAGGATAGGACATGTTACAAAAAAGCCCCAATCAATCGTAGGTTTACCGAATTGCTTCGTATAATAGAGTAGTGTTAAAATTGACATTATTATGCTATATCCGATACCAACACCGATTAAAGCGTATGTATGCCTGTCTGCAACCATCATCTCCTTTATATCCGTGCCCGCAATTACAATAAACAAAGAACATACAATTAAAATAAAAGCATAAGTGATAACTTGAACAATATTTATAGGATTCATTACTGATAACCCGAAATATTCATCAAACGGTACACAAAATTTTATAAACATCCAAACATAGATAATTCCTGTTAAAAGTTCGACAATAGGATATTGAATGCTTATTTTTTCACCGCAGAACGCACATTTACCCCTCAAAAAGAGATATGATAATATCGGAACATTATGATACCATTTCAGAGGAGTTTGGCACTTTGGGCATTTCGAGCCCGGAAAAACGATTGATTCACCGCTTATTGTTCTCAAAATAACGACATTTAAAAAACTGCCGGTGACTAAACCAACAATAAATATTAGTGCCAATATAGTAAGTGAAAAAAACATTATTCCTCCTTATTCCAACCATCTTTTATTATATTATACATTTTTACAAGCGCACGCTTTACGATTCTTCCGACTTGAACCTGTGAAATTCCTAGCTCAGATGCTATTTCTTTTTTTGTAACCCCTTCTATATAGTATCTGTAAACAACATGCATATCAAGGGAGCCGAGCTTTTTCATTGCAAATTCTATTATCTTTTTATTCTCATACGAGATTTCGTAACTGTCGTCATTCTCGTCAGGAATCCTGTCGGCAAGAGTTTCAGCTCCGTCAGGAGAATATACGCTTTGGTCAAGAGATACGGTATTTTTCACCAAATCCGCATTTAAAAAATCTTGAACGTGCTCTTTTGAAATATTTGTAAATTTTGAAATTTCCTCCACAGAAGGATATATATTATTTTCTTCATCGGATAGCTGTTTTATTGCATCTCTTATGACGGAATAATGCTCTGCAACATAACGTGAACCTTTTACCAAATTTGCTTTATCCCGCAAATATTGCAGTATTTTTCCTTTAATATATTTTGTAACATATGTTTTAAAACTGCCCTTACCTTCCGGAGAATATGTTTGTATTGCTTTCAAAACACCTAACGCGCCAACTTGAATTAAATCATCATTTGAAACATTAGCAGGAAGTGAATTCATACCGATAACTATTTTTTTTACATATAATAATAATTCTTCAACCAAATTCAGATAAAGAACATTTTTTCTTTTTTCATCCTGTTCCGATTTATATAACAAAATCAATTCTTCAAATTTTTCAAGCTCTGACACTTTTTGTTTTTTCATAAATCCCCACCAATATCATTATACTAACATAAATTCAGTCCAAAGAAAAATTGTATAATATTTATTAATAAAATAAATAATGAAGTGCAAATATTTTTATGCTAGTATTAATGTGTAAAAATAGTATCAGGGAGTAAAAAATGATTACCGTAAAAGATGTAGAACATGTTGCAAAATTAGCAAGATTAGAGTTAACAGAAGAAGAAAAAGAACTTTATACAAAACAACTTGGTGATGTATTAAAATACGTTGACCAAATGAATGAAGTTGATACTTCAAACGTAAAACCGATGACACAAGTTATAGATTTCTCAAACGTTATGAGAGAAGATGTACCAAATCAGGAAATCTCAAAGGAAGCATTGATGGCAAATGCTCCGGAAGAAGAAAACGGATTTTTTAAAGTACCGAAGATTAATTAGAGTTGAACGGGTGAATAATTAATATATTTTTTGACAATGTAATATATTAACAAACAATGTAACAACCATTCAGCTTTTTAACAATAAACATTTCAACCGAATAGTAAATTTGTGAGGTTAAGATACAGATATGACTAAATATATATTCGTTACAGGCGGTGTTGTAAGTTCTTTGGGAAAAGGAATTGTCGCTGCATCACTAGGCAGATTGTTGAGAGCTAGAGGATTTAGTGTAATAAATCAAAAGCTTGACCCGTATATAAACGTGGATCCAGGGACAATGAGCCCGTTTCAACACGGAGAAGTTTTTGTAACCGATGACGGCGCGGAAACAGATTTGGATTTAGGGCATTATGAAAGATTTACCGACACAAATCTGGGTAAATTCAATAATGTAACATCAGGCAGCGTCTATCAAAAAGTTATAGAAAAAGAACGCCGCGGAGATTACCTTGGTGCTACCGTTCAAGTTATTCCGCATATAACTAACGAAATTAAATCAAGAATTGTCGGTGCTGCAAAACAATTTAATCCGGATTTTCATATTATAGAAATAGGCGGAACAATAGGTGATATTGAGTCATTGCCGTTTATTGAAGCTATACGACAATATAAAACAGAAGTAGGGTATGGCAATGCAATATCTATTCATTGTACATTATTGCCATATCTACCGACATCAGGCGAATTAAAAACAAAGCCTTCACAACATAGCGTAAATGTCTTGAGAAGTTACGGTATTCAACCTGAAATTTTAGTTTGCAGAACCCAAAAATCTATCCCAAAAACAGAACGGGAAAAATTGGCTCTGTTCTGTTCTATTTCAAAAGACGCTGTTATTGAATGTCGTGATATGAAAACTATATATGAAGTTCCATTGGCGCTTGAGAGCCAAGGGTTATGTCAAGTCGCATTAAAAATGCTTGGCGTAAAAGATAAAAAACCAAATTTAACTTCTTGGGAAAAATTAGTTGATAAGATTAAAAAGCCCGAAAGGACAATAAAAGTCGGAATTGCAGGAAAATATACAAAATTGTCTGATGCTTATATTTCTGTCGTAGAATCATTAAAACATGCAGGTTATGCAAATTCATCAGCTATTGAAATTAAATGGATAAATTCGGAAGAATGTGTGGATTACTCTAATTGTAAACATGAGTTATCGGATGTTGATGCGGTTGTAGTTCCCGGCGGTTTTGGTGTTAGAGGGATTGAAGGTAAGCTCAATGTAATTCGTTATGCCAGAGAAAATAATCTCCCGTTTTTGGGATTATGCTTGGGGCTGCAATGCACCGTAATAGAATTTGCCCGTAACGTAGTAGGTTTAAAGGGTGCTAATTCAACCGAATTTGATGAGAATCCGACACATCCTGTTATTGATATAATGTTAGAACAAAAACATGTAAAAGGTTTTGGCGGAACAATGCGATTAGGAGCTTATGACTGTCATCTTAAAAAAGGTACTAAAGCATATAAAGCATACGGAAAAGATATTATATCCGAGCGTCATCGCCACAGATACGAAGTGAATTATGAATATATAGAGCAATTATCAAAAGCAGGCTTGGTATTTTCAGGCATGTCCCCTGACGGTATGCTGTCGGAAATCGTAGAACTTCCGAAATTGGATTGGTTTGTCGCATGCCAGTTCCATCCTGAATTTAAGTCAAGACCCGATAAACCGCACCCGTTATTCAAAGGGTTGGTTGATGCCGCTTTAAAACGAAAGAAGAAATAATCAAGAATTGAAGCCTTTGTATTTATAACTTAAAATACTGTAGCTGTCAGGTTCAGAAGCATCATCACTACCATAGAAAACAGACATATCTGAGGTTGCTTTTCTATAATTTGCTTTGTCCATTTCTTCCTGCTTTGCACAATTGGCAGAATATGCAGAGATTTCAGCGGCAGTTACTCTGCCGTCATGGTTAGAATCAATATCATCAAAATGTTCTAATATTTTTGAAATCGTTGATGCTGAATATGCACCACTTGCAGCTAATTGTGATAACTCATTTTTAGAAACGCCCGATAACGAAAGTGTTTGAGAGAACTTTTCCATTTCTGCAGCGCTAATTTTTCCGTCGCCATCAGAATCAAATGAAGCAAAATTATTCTGTAAATAAGATGCAAAAGATTGATTTAGTGTCAAATAATTTGTATTATCGTTTCTTGCTTTTGTTATATTTTTATATGTTACACCATCTTTCGGGTATAACGCAGCCAAATATTCATATGTATTATTCATTCCTGATGTAATCGATGAAATAATAGAAGCACCTGCACTTGATACCATAGTATAAATTCCTTATAAATTCTACCTCGTACCTCTATCATAATGATGTTTTAAAAAAAGTCAAGATTTACATAGAAATATATCTGAGAAATTGACAATCCGGCATATTAACCAGAATGCATAAAATATACTTATACAAGGCATAGTTTTATGAATGACATATATATTTATGCATGATTATATACAATTAATTTGCGGAAAAATTTTTAGTGCATTTTGAGTTGTTTTTTGCGCAACTTCTTCCGGTAAAATTCCTCGCAAAGATGCGATTTCTTCTGCTACATATTTTACATAAGATGGTTTATTTTCTTTCCCGCGATAAGGAACAGGAGCCAAATACGGATCATCTGTTTCTAAAACCAAATATTCAAGCGGAATATTTTTTGCAACTTCTTTTGTCTTTTTTGCGTTTTTAAATGTTACAACTCCGCCCAACGATATATAAATCCCTTCTTTTATACATTCTTTTGCAAATTCGTAACTACCCGAAAAACAATGCATAATCGCTTTTGAATTTTTGTTATGTTCTTTTAATATATTTAATGTCTCAAAATGAGCATCACGACAATGAATATTTATCGGTAAATTCATTGCGTTTGCAAATTCTATCTGTTTTATAAAAACTTCTTTTTGCAAATCTATAAAAGTTTTATCCCAATAATAATCAAGTCCTATTTCGCCGATTCCTATAATTTTAGGATTGTTTTTTATAATATTTTCCATATCAGAGAGTGTTTTGTCAGTAAAACCTTTTACTTCTTCGGGAAAAACTCCGACATACCCGTAGAGATTATCGTATTTTTTTATAAATTCATCCACTTCAAAGATGTCTTCAGCTGTTGATGACGGAACAATCCCAATCATATTCTGATTTTTTAAATCATCAACCGCATCATCAACGGGGTTTTGTTTTAACATATTGACGTGCGTATGAGTATTTATTATATAAATATTTTCCATAATAGGATTATAGCATAAATTTTGTTGTATAATTCTGTTATGGATAGTGAAGGTTTAAAAATTTCAATAGCGCATTTGTATC
>DESZ01000012.1 GCA_002361485.1 Cyanobacteria bacterium UBA3301
ATATTTTTTGTCGTGCCATTTCTTATCCTTAGGAGCACCATGTTCGCTTCTACGCTCGAAGCTGGCAACATGCTCCCCTTTTAGCGGTCTTGCTGCCCTGCGAAAATATTTATAAGCTGGGCGTTCACTCATTTTCTCTACGTCATCAATCAAGCGTTCGGAAAACATAATGTGAACATGAGGATGTCGTTCTCCTGACAACTCTCCTGCTTTTTCATGTATCGCGTAGGCATAGTAGTGATTTGACAAGTGATTAGCAATGAATCTGTCGACAATTTCGAGATTCTGTTCAAAAGTCAGTTCATTGGGTAAAGACAACTCGATTTCTTTGTATCGCCTATTACCCTTATCCTCGTAACGAGTTGCGGCATCGAAAAATCTTTGTGGAGAGTCTTTAGCCCACTTTGGCAAATGACTGCCTTTATAAACACAGTCTATCCTTTCGCTCTGTGCTCCTTCTCGATTGATATAATCGGCGTGTGCTTTTCCGTCTTCGCGCAAAATATAATCAACATGACGTTTAGCCGATACTTTTCCACCACTGGGCTTAGTGTCATTTTTTACTCTTAAATGATAAGTTGCCATGAAAAAAACCTCCTTTGCCCAATTGTGGCACAAAAGAGGTCTTCCAGATTCTTATTTTTTTGCTTTTTTTATCGAGACAAAAGCAATAGGTTAAAAATTTTTTTATCTACTAAGTTCTTCCTCTTCTATCGCATCTATTTTTTTGACAATAGAACGTGCTCTTGATACTGCCATTTCTAACTGATTTTTTAAACTAAGGTTTCTTTCACTGTCACTAAAATATTTATCATTGTAGTCTGCTTTTTTGCGTTGGTTTTTTAATCTTTCTAAATCCAATCCCACTTTAGACCATAAACGATTTGCTCCTCCTATTTCCTTAAATTGTCCAATGACGAAATTATGAGAGCCCTTATTATTTAAATCTATGGTGATACCAATTTTTATTAAATATGCCTGAGCCCTATGAAAAGCCCCATAATAAGCTCTACTAATACCACAACGATCTTTAAGTTCATCATCTTCATCACTTGACATAGATTTAAGTAGACTTTCTGCAAAATCTAAGTATTTATTCCAGTTGAATCTAACATGTCCTGCAGTCATTTCGGCACCACATCTATGCATAATTTACCTTTAGCAAGTTTTTCGTTTTCAATCCACCATTCATTATCAAACTTATTCAATGTGTCCAGTGCTTCATCTGGAGATTTTTCTGTAATTATTGATAGTAACAATTCGTCTTCGCCCAAAGTTTCCAAATATAGTGGAGTTAAACCAAAATAATCTTTTATTTTAATTTCGGCACGAGATATAAGTATATGTAAGTCCCAATTTTTCCTTAAAATATCTACCGCTTTATCAGTCTTTATTAAATGAATTTCCTGAGAAATAATTTGTTGTTCTCCTATATATCTCAAAGAATCATTGATTGTGATAGCATCGTTACTTAAAGGACTAGACAACATAGCGATAAAAGCGACAATAAGACATGATTTTTTATTAGAAGTAGCAATGTCATCACTAAAATTAACTATGGGCAAATACTTGATTTCAGAATTTGAAGGATTTATTTTAGAAAAATTATAGTGTATCATAAAAATCCCTCCTCAAGTATTTTCAGATTTCCAAAAAGGTGTAAATCCAATATCTACATTAAAATTTTTTTCATATTCTATGCCAGCTTCAACAATAGCAATCATGAAATTTTGTAAATATTTAGGATCTAAACGAATATTTGCCACAACTAACACTTTCTCATTATCATGTGAATCGTCATTAAGTTTAGTCTGAGCAAATTCAAATTGAATTGCATTCTCCTTTATACCTACACGCACAGAATCGGGCTCTATGATTTGAGATTGATTTACAGTATTTATTTTCTTTTTTTCACTCATGAAATAACTCTCCCCTAGTAACCCTTACCGTGTTGAATATTCAGCTGGCTGAATATTCAACACGGTAAGGCAAAATCCTTTAAGTAAAGAAAAATTTTTTATACAAAAAAGATTCTCTTTGCTACACTAATTAAGTTGACCCATTAGACAACGGAATTTATAATTAACTCAATTAAAATTACAAGTATTAACGGAGAAAAGGTTATGCCGACACTCAATTGGATTGGGAAAGAAAAGGTTGTCAATCACGCTACTGCCGTGCCCTTTCATGTTATCGAACACGTCTACAACTTTGGCGGAACATCAGAAAACAAAATTATTCACGGCGACAATCTCCTTGCTTTAAAATCGCTCTTGCCGGAGTACGAAGGGCGCATCAAGTGCATCTACATTGACCCTCCTTATAACACAGGCAACGAAGGCTGGGTTTACAACGATAAAGTCAATTCTCCGCAGATTAAAAAATGGCTCGGTGAAGTCGTCGGCAAAGAAGGCGAAGACTTATCCCGCCACGACAAATGGCTCTGCATGATGTATCCTCGTCTCAAGCTCCTCAAGAAATTGCTCGCAGACAACGGCGCGATTTTTATTTCCATTGACGACAACGAACAGGCTAACCTTAAACTCATCTGCGACGAAATTTTTGG
>DESZ01000013.1 GCA_002361485.1 Cyanobacteria bacterium UBA3301
GCCAAAAATTTCGTCGCAGATGAGTCTAAGGTTAGCCTGTTCGTTGTCGTCGATAGAAATAAAAATCGCGCCGTCGTCTGCAAGCAATTTTTTGAGAAGCTTGAGACGAGGATACATCATGCAGAGCCATTTGTCGTGACGGGAAAGGTCTTCGCCTTCCTTGCCGACGACTTCGCCGAGCCATTTTTTAATCTGCGGAGAGTTGACTTTGTCGTTGTAAATCCAGCCCTCATTACCTGTGTTATAAGGCGGGTCAATGTAGATGCACTTGATGCGCCCTTCGTACTCCGGCAAGAGCGACTTTAATGCGAGTAAATTGTCGCCGTGAATGATTTTATTCTCTGACTTGCCGCCGAAGTTGTAGACGTGTTCGAGGACATGAAAGGGCACGACGGAGGCGTGATTGACAACCTTTTCTTTACCAATCCAATTAAGTGTCGGCATGATTTTTCTCCAATATTTATTAGAAATCAATCGCATATATCTTCATTAAAATGTTCTAGCAAACGAAATTGTTGCTTAAATCCGTTGTATTTTTCCCATGCAATTTTGCTCAGAAATTCATTGATAGTAGTAAAAGTCTTACTAGGACAAATGACAGACAATGAGACCGATAATTCTGCTTTTGTTTTGTCTCGTCTGTGTTTTAAATACTTTTTTGATGAAAAATCAGCAATGAATTTCTTAACTTGTTTAACAACATTTTCATTTTCTAAATCATTTTGAGACAACATTTTTAAAACAAAAGTTTCTAATGCTCCATATTCGTCATCGGGTTGTAATATACATACAATCTCACTTTTTATTTCCGCTTTAAATGAATTGTTATAAATAAAAGATTTCCATATTCCCGCTTTAAATGGTTCTTTGAAGCATAGATTTTGTCCTATCAAATCAATAACATTTTCAGTTGAATCATCATCATGATCCATAACTAAAGCAATTTTACAAAAAATTTCTGTGTCATTCGCAGATTTATTATAATGAACTATTTCATTCATAGCATGACAGAAATCCGAACCACCTATGGGACAAATTGCTAAGTATTGATTTCTATTACCTTTATACCATTGAATTTGATTATTTACATTATTCAGCTTAGGTACTTTTTTTGGGGTTGAATTGATATACTGAAAACTCATCAAGTTTTTTAAATAGTAACTAATTAATATGGCATCTGTTTCTCCTTCACATAATATTATGTCGTACATTTATCTCAACTCCATTTGAAATGCTTCGCGTGCGTTGAATGCTTCGCCAGCAGTCATGTTTCTAAATTTTGTTTCGCCACTAGAATCTTTTATCGTAATAATTCTTATATCATCTTGTAGTTTTAGGTCAGCATTTTCATTCCAAGCTGTTAAAATATAATCGATAAATTCAAGATTATGAGTTGTAATAAAAAGTTGGACATTATGTTTTCTAGAATATCTAATGATGTTACGACAAAATTCTTTTTGTGCTTCTGGATGTAACGTTGCATCAATTTCATCAATACAAATGATACTATTATTATACAATACTAACGACCCGATAATATGATACCAACGTCTAAATCCATCACCAAAATTATCAAGAGGGTAGTATTCTGTATTTTTAAATTGAATACTTACTGGAGTTGTACTATTGTCTTCATAAGGTAAAAGATCAATGGATTTTACTTCTGGAAATATAACTCGCATATCCTGAATAAATTCGTTAATCAAATTCTGCCTTTTAAGGTAAACATATATTTTTAAATTCTCTTCAATGTTTCTATGACTACCAATATCTTTATAACTCGCTAATCTTTGCGGTTCCGTATTTTCGACAAACAAATTAGGCCAATCTAGACTGTAACTTTTAATGTTATCTCTATTATCTTTAATTTCCCACCGAGCAAGTTGAACAGCTGGAATAGACATAGGAAAACTAGTTCCTTGTTGAAAGCGACTAATATTATTCTGATTAGCCAACTCATTATTTTTTTTCATTATTGCAGTAGACATAGCTAATTTTTTAATAAATGCTCTAAAAACGTCTCCTACATTGATAGTATGAAAAAAAGTTATTTCATTATCATCATCAATAGCGGAGATATTAAATGTAAATGGTAAATGATTTCTATCATTCACAGCAGAAAATATGCGGTCAGCTATGTAATACGGACTTTGCATTATTTGGTTTCTAAGTATACTCGTCCCCAAAAATGGCGAAAGGCTTAGTCCGCTCGCCCATCCGTAAACAGCTTCCAAAATTGTAGTTTTTCCTACATTATTCGAACCTACAAAAAAATTCATTCGACTAAGATTATCAACACTAAAGGTATCAAATTTTCTATACCCCTGTATTCGCAACGAAGATAGCACAAATAAACACCTCTGTAAAAAAATTAAAACATAAACTGCAATTTATTCTCAATTTTCATGGCTACTAAATTTTCCTCTTATTATATCACAACCATCAAAAATATAAACAGCTAAAAACGTTTATCAAAAAATATATCTTTGTTTTCTTAGCCGATAAAAAGCAAAAAAATAAGAATCTGAGACCCCTCTTTTGTGCCACAATATGGCGTGAAGGAGGTTTTTTCATGGCTAC
>DESZ01000024.1 GCA_002361485.1 Cyanobacteria bacterium UBA3301
TTTTTGGTTATGTTATAGTATTATGTCAGTTAAAAAACTGTATATAGGTTAATTGTTTTTGTTGAATTTTAAGGGGTATTTTTTTTGTGTACTTCCATTTTTTTTAATAACCCTCAAGATTTATATTTGCCTGTTTTGCATAAATAATTTACAAAAATTAACAATATTCAAAGGGTTTTAATACTATCATATAGATATGTTTGAGAAGATAAAGAAATTCATTCATTCAAAAATATTGAAAAAACATTATTGGCGTACAGGCAAATGTAAAGGGTGCGGAGAATGTTGTTCGCATATTTATGTAAAACATTTCAGACACGTTCTAAAGGATGAAAAAGAATTCGAAAGATTGCAATATATTCACAGTTTTTATTCAGGGTTAAAAGTTATCGGCAAAGATGAATTGGGGCTTATTTTTGAATGTACGCATCTTGATAAAGAGACAAAACGCTGCAAAATCCATTACAGGCGTCCCGGAATTTGCAGAAGATATCCGCAGGAAGAATTGTTTTCCATGGGCGGAACACTATCTGACAAATGCGGTTACAAAATGGAGCCTATAGTATCTTTTAAAGAAGTTTTAAATAAAATCGAGAAAAAACAAAGCAAAAAGATTGTACGTTAGTATTAGAACAGATACTGCTTTCGGCGAAACAAATCTTTATCAAAATCATTTAATATAAACATAATACGTATTATAAGTATTTATCAAAATAAGATATAATACTTGCATAGACCGCTTTCTTTGGGCGGGCAAAGAAAGCGGTCAGAAAGAAACCCGCGACCTGCTACTCCGTTCGCTAATCATCTGTATTGCTCCACATACAGGCGGAATAACTCGCTGTACGCTCAAACAAATTCCGCCTTGAATTCGTGTCGCAAACAATGATTGCTCACTACGTAAAGGTCGAACATTTTAGGCGAACCGTTATTTAGGTTCGCTAAGAGATTTTGTCCGTAAGGACAAAACGGCACAAAGTGCGGTGCGATAGCACCACGTTGCAATGCGTAGCATTGCTAGAAATAGCGTGTTTTTCTTTTCGGTTCACTTTTCTTTTTGCGTCGCAATCAAAAAGAAAAGTGAACAATATAAAATATGTCATAGTACAAATAATACGTATTATGTAAATCTGAAAGGAGTTTTTATGAAAAAGATTTTATTACTTGGCGGATTGATATTACTACTTGTAGAACTTCAAGCACATGGGGCTTGCCTTGTCGAAAATCTAAAAAAACAAGAAGCATGCACAGGCGGAGCTTCCGGAATTGACAATTCAACCAACCAGAATTCGTTCCAATTCAAAGACCAAACCAATTATAAAGAACTTGAAAAAATGTACCAAATTCCAACCATTTCAACCCCGACACAAATGCATAATAATTTCCCGATGCTTAACCCGACAACAAACTGTATGTTCGGAATGTGCCAACCATAAACAAATGGCGCAAGGAAAATTTTCCTTGCGCCATCTTTATTTAATTTATATTTATCTTGCGCAAATCGTTCTTGCTACATAAACGCCTGATGCGGAAGCTTGCAACAAGCCTCTTGTTACACCTGCACCGTCACCTATTGTAAATAAATTCTTGACCCCTTCCGTTTCAAGTTCATTTGTTAATTTTACTCTCGCAGAATAAAATTTAACTTCTATACCATAAAGCAAAGTGTATCTTGAAGCGGTTCCCGGACATAATTTATCTAATGCCTTTAACATTTCTATAATACTTGTCATTTGACGATACGGAATAACTAAACTTAAATCCCCCGGTGTTGCACAAGAAAGTGTTGGAGTTATTACACTTGATCTTATACGTTCAGGCGTTGAACGGCGTCCGTCCAATAAATCGCCGAATCTTTGAACTAAAATTCCGCCGCCAACCATATTTGCCAATCTTGCTATATGCTGACCGTATTGAATCGGTTCTTTAAACGGTTCCGTAAATTTTTCGCTTACCAACAGCGCAAAATTTGTATTCGGAGTTTTATAATTTGCATAACTGTGACCGTTAACTGTCGCAATACCCGAATAATTTTCCTGAACGACTTCACCGTTCGGATTCATACAAAATGTACGAACTTCATCCCCGAAAGTCGGTGAATGATAAATCAATTTTGATTCATATAATTTTGATGTTAACGGTTCAAAAACAGGAGCCGGAAGCTCTACTCTGACCCCAACATCAACCGCATTATTTACCATACCGATTTTATGTTTTGCAAACTCTTGAGTAAGCCAATCTGCCCCTTCTCTGCCGGGAGCTATAATTGTATATTCCGCAGAAATAACATCCCCGTTATCCAGTTCAATACCTTTTACCTGCTCACATTCAACAATCAAAGATTTTGCAGTTACGTTATTCAAAATCGTAATACGCTCATCCAAATAATCCTGCATATTTTTCAAAACATCCAAGCTTCTTTCCGTACCCAAATGCCTTACAGGCGAATGAACCAGTTTTAGTTCCGCTAAAACCGCTTGATGTGAAAGTTCTTCAAAAACTTTTTTATCAGTACCGAAAACTTCTTCAGTTGCGCCATATTTTAAATACAAATCATCAGCATAAGATATTAAATCTTCTGCCTGTTTTCTTGTCATATAATCAACCAGATGTCCGCCTACATCAGGAGTAAGAGTCAATTTCCCGTCAGAAAATGCACCGGCACCACCCCATCCGCAAAGCAATCCGCATTTTTTACAATTTACACACTTTGGCGAACCTTGCCTTAAAGGACATTTACGCGTTTCAATCCTTTGACCTTTTTCGATTAAAACAACCTTCCAATCAGGTTTTAATTTCATTATCTCTAATGCGGCAAAAATTCCCGCAGGTCCTGCTCCTATAATAGCGACGTTATACATCTTTTTTCTCCCTGTTTTCGCTGAACATCATCGGTTGAATTTCTCAACCAATTAAGCATAACCTAAACATTATTCAAATTCAATGCAAATATAAATTATCCGTTACACTTTTGCAATGAGGCATAAGTATTTACTACAAAATCAGAGTTTGGTTTAACACTTCCGGTAAACGATAACGGTTTTGTATACGAAGGCACATGATATAAAACTAAAGTAGTGTCATCAACAACAATCTTACCGTTATTTGTATCGTGTTTTAAGAAATACTTGCCGTTGACCTCATTTACGGTGTACCAATCATTAGGATCATTTGCATTTTGAAATTTTGTACCGTTTTCAATTCCCGGAATACCGATTCCTAATGCGCCGTCTTTTACGTCTCCTGAATTTTCAAAATTTAATTTTATAGAATCCAATTCGAGTGCTAAAGGTTTATAATCCTGCTCATTATCATACATTTTTTTGTAATCATGATATTCGTTATGTTGTTTGTGTAAATTTATTACTGAAATAGTCATTCGACCGTCTGTACTTTGCTGCAATACAGCAGGAAGTTTTCCCTGATATCCTGAACCTAAAGCATGCCCGTCTTGCATTGGCAATACAAACGGAGCGCCGTTATTTAGCGCATTACATTCCGGTTTACGCCTTATCGCCATAACCTTATCAAATTTTTCTTTATAATCTTTTATAAACGGTTTATATTTTTCGTGTCCTTCTTGCGCCCATTCATTATGGACTTTTTGACGGCAAGCAACATACATATTCTTTTTCTCGGTATCATAACCTGTTGCTCCTAAATCATCACCGTCAAACAATGTTGGCATCCCCGGTAATGCCGCTAAAACCTTTGTCATAGCAAGCATTTTATTCATTGCAGGTTTCATCGCACTTTCAAAGACTTTATCTTGATATTCTTTTTTCATATATTTAGGCATATCTAACCCGTAATATTTTTCTGCTTGCTTTAATACCATTTCAATATTAACATCTATCGGCTTTACTCCAAAAGCATCAGCTTCAAAATATCTTCCGTTGTATCTTCCGTTTGATAAATCGGTCAAAGCTTTACTTACGGCCTCATAATTTTTCTTATATTTTCGCTCGCCTAATTTTGATTCGTATTCTTTTAAAACATCAATCAATGCTTTGTGTAAATGCAACCCCATAGCAACAGCCATCGGTGATGCCGAATTAAAATTATATTTTGAAGCTTTATATGCAATATCATCAGGGTTTGAGAACCAATCATCATTTAACAATCTGTATGCATCCTGTCTGTGAGAATCTGTATCAAAAGTAAAATCCGAATAAAACATTTCCATATCTAAAGCTATACAATGAAGCGGACGAGGTTTATCATGATTTGAGAAGAACGTATATGAATAAACCGCAGAAGGCATAGAATTATTTTTCAAAGAGCCCTGACCTTCATTATTTAATAATATATTTCGCAATTCCCAAGCCAGCTGATTAGGATTTTCATCCACCACAGGACCGTCATTTTTAGTTTCCAAGAACTTTCCGTCTTGAGGCGAACGAGCAAACAATTTAACGACTTTATAGAAATAATTTGCATAATCAGCAATTGAAGTCATGCCCGTTTCTCTGATGAGTTTTTGATTAATATCGCTTGAATTTCTGAATTTGTCACTTCTTGCGCCCCAACCCTGAGACCATAATTCATGTTCATTTGTAACCTCTGCCACCATATATGAATTACGATTTTCTCTGTATACTCCGCGTGCAAAACGTGACCAAAAATCAATGATATCTTGCCAAGTATCCTCAAAATCCATATATCCGTTACGCATTGCTTCGACATCGGCGATATCTTTTGTAGCATCAATTCTCCAATCTAATCCGGCTTGAGTCTTATCTATAATTACATCAGCCAGTTTAAAGCTGTCAGCACTTGTTCCGGCATATGCTTTTATGATACTATCCTTCATAAAGGAAATATCTTCGTCTTTTAACAAACTCATTCCTTCTCGTAATTTATCCAGTAAAAGTTCGGCTTCATCTTTTGGAGATACAGCCATATCAATTCCCAAGCTCTGAGTACTTACTTGATTTAATGCGTCATAATCATATACAATTTCACCGTTGTCTTTTTTGAATCGAATTTCTGTTTGCGGCGCAAGAGATTTTACTATTGCATACTTTGCTATTTGCGGAAGAATTAGCGGAAGCGTGTACTGTCCGAATTCGGTAACTTCATCTCCGTCAAATAACTTTGACTGTTCAGGCATAGACTCATTCACACTATCAAGAACTCTTCGTGCAAAATCACTCATCTGATTTATATATATATCTTCCATTTGAGTATATGTTTCTAAATATTCTTTTGGCAAATTCGGATTGCCGTTTTTATATATTTCGTAACGAGTAAGTTCAACTTCCTCAAAATTGGATGCCCTTTTTGCTATCATTGGCGAGGCAAAAATTGATACCAAATTATTTTCAAATTCTATTGATTCAAGCGGAAAATTCATCAAACCTTCAAGAATTTGAGAATTTTTATCCTCGTATGAAAGTCTTCTTTTATTGTTATACTCACCATTTAATACATTTCTTACTTCATCTTCACTTAATTGCTTATGAGTTTTATCAATAGCAACAGGGAAAATTTTGCCGTCAGCTTTGCCTGTAATATCGTTATACACTTTTTTAGGATTTGCTTTATCAACATTTTTTAAATTTTGGGCTATATATAATCTCAAAATATCGTCAGTTGTTCTTGTCCAATATCTTCCGACTTCAACCGCATAATCTTGAACCTGAGCATTAGCGACAGCCAAACGTCTTCTTTCTCTTTCACGGTCAGCAGGCTTCAAATTTTTTAACGCCATTGTATCGGTATGAGATTGTACAAAATTTAATTTTGCAATATCAGGGTTTGCATCCCAAGTTTCAAAACCGCTTTCGTGCTTCCCTGACACATACCAATTATAAAACTTTGATACAAAACGCGTTCCTTCATATTCTTTCAATCTGATTTTTTCTTCTCGCGGTAAAGATTTATTATATTCGTTTAAAGCATCTATATTTTTCTCAAATTCTTCAGGTTCAATTTCTAAAAGCACAGGGAAAATAGAATCATTATGAGTATGCAAATCATAAACATTTTCTTTACTTGATACCGTATAATTTGTTATAGGATGCTGAGTATCCGCCAAATCATGTTCAGATACATATCGAGGATCAAGATACTGTATATAAGTCGGCTTTTTCGGATTATACACCGGATTTTCTTCTTTTATGATATTTCCGATAGGAATTTGTCTGTAATTTACCGGTGAGTTAATTAATTTGAACGAAATATTTCTTGTATCGTTAGGAAAAATTCCCAAAGACCAAGGCGCTAATTCTCTGCTTCCCGCTCTAAACCATCTGTAAAACGGGGATTTTACGCCCCATTTTAGCATATGAGTAAAATGTGCACCTTGCAAACCTTCGTTTACAAATGCACCGTCAGAAACCCAATTCAAACCATGCGCAAATAATTTTCTCTGCATTGAAGCATAGTTATTAATATTTCCTAACGCAGGAGAAATTTGAAACATTTCTTCAAGCCAATATTGATGCGAGCTCAATCTGTCACGCGCGAATATCGGCAATCCTACAATTCTTGAATATTCATCAAATTTTCCTTCGTCTATATCTTTTTCAATTCCGGCAAGAGTTCCGCCCATCTTGTTCCAAAGAGTTTTTACATCATTTTCTGCTCTTAGACGTAATTCATTATCAGTACTATATGATCCGTCATTATTATATACAACCCCGACATTCTGCGAATCAGGAATTACAAGTTTCATAGATCCGCCTTTTGACATGACAGAACCATTCGGAAGAACTATATTCACTCGTTCCGATTTGCCGTTAACAGGAATATTATCACCAGCATCCAAATATACCCTTGAATTCCATTCCCCCTTATTTTTTACCAAATAATGATATCCGAAAGGCTCATCATCTGACAATCCGAAATCTGCAGCCAAGTCAAAACGATTTACGCCTTTACTTATGTTGAATCTGGATTGTCCGTCGTAATTAGACATCACTTCAGTCGTATAATAATTATTGTATTCATCTTTTCCAAGTTTATAAAACTCTATTTCAACTTCTTGTCTGTTTGAATCATACGGATACGAGAATTCGGCATTTTTAAATCCTGATTCATCTTTAACAATTTTAAATCCCGTAAAACTTTGAGGGTTTCTCGTTTCTGTGCTTAAGCTTACCTTCACAATGAACTCCTTACCTCAAATTATAACAAAGCTGAAAAAAATTTTTTGTTAAATTCTATGAGTTTATTAAGAAATTTTTACAATAAAATGATACAAAATGTGGTCATTTTGGTTTATAATTTATTGTATAATTTACAATTATTTTAACGGAGAAGAAGTATGATTACAGATATAAAATGCGATATTAAAGACATAAATTTAGCCCCTCAAGGGAAGAAACAAATTGATTGGGCGTTTAAAGATATGCCCGTTTTGCGTTCAATAAGAGAAAGATTTATAAAAGAACAACCTTTTAAAGGATTAAAATTATCAGCATGCGTCCACGTTACAAAAGAAACAGCAGCATTGTGTACTGTTATGCAAGCAGGCGGTGCAGATGCCATTTTAGTTGCATCAAATCCACTATCAACCCAAGATGATGTTGCAGCCGCTTTAGTAAAATACTACAACATACCTGTCTATGCAATTGCGGGTGAAAGTGTTGATACATACAAAAAACATATAGAAGAAGCCATAAACTTTAATCCTGACATTATAATTGATGACGGTTGTGATATGGTTTCAACAATTCACGAAAAAAGACCTGATTTAATAGGAAAAATTATCGGCTCAACCGAAGAAACAACAACAGGCATTATAAGATTAAAAGCTATGGAAGCGCAAGGTACATTAGGATTTCCTGCAGTCGGAGTTAATACAAGCTTAACAAAACACTTATATGATAACAGATACGGAACAGGGCAAAGTTCTTTTGACGGAGTTATGCGCGCAGCTAATATTCTTGTTGCAGGGAAAACCGTTGTTGTTTCAGGCTACGGTTGGTGCGGTAAAGGGGTAGCTTTAAGAGCAAAAGCACTGGGCGCAAACGTTATAGTTTGCGAAGTCGACCCTCTAAAAGCTTTAGAAGCAGCTATGGAAGGTTACAGAGTAATGCCGATTGCAAAAGCAGCTTTAGAAGGCGATATTTTCTTAACAGTTACGGGGGATAAGCACGTTGTTGACGTTGAACACCTTTTATCAATGAAAGACGGAGCTTTTGTAGGTAACGTAGGACACTTTGATTGGGAAGTCAATGTCGGTGATTTAAAAGCTCATACAAAAGAAATAAAAGAAATTCGTCCTAATCTTGAAGAATATGTTTTGAATAACGGTAAATCAATATATGTAATAGCACAAGGACGTTTAGTCAATCTTGTGGCTGCCGAAGGGCATCCTGCAAGCGTTATGGATATGAGTTTTGCAAACCAAGCTTTAGGCATAGAATTTTTGGTAAAAAATAAAGGAAAATTAGAAAACAAACTCTACACCCTACCGCAAGAAGTTGACTACAAAATAGCAGAATTAAAATTAAAATCCATGGGAATAGAAATAGATACCCTTACAGAAGAACAGGAAAAATATTTAAACAGTTGGAAAATTTAATTATCCCAATTAATAACAACAACGGATTGCGGGATAATAATATCCGCATCCAAACATCCCTGAATTGAACATAAACCATGGAGAACATACGCCAAGCATTGCATAAGTAGCCATTGCATTTGCCTGCGGATTACCGTAGCCGTAATATCCGTTAATTATATTACCTGCAGGATTGCCGTACATTTGCATCCCATAAGCTATTTCATTACGGATAAGTCCGTTTGTTATGTTGCCGAATAAGCCAGCATTTGCTATCGGAGCAGGGACTCCTGCTTTTATCTGCTGCGAATATGTTATGCCGGAACTTAACATACAATCTATTCCGCTTAATGCTCTTATTGCATCCGCTAAACTCATAGCTCTCCTTGTAATTATACTTATACATGTATATAAAGGATTTTTTTCATGCAAAATTGCAAATATTATCATAAATATTAAGATATATTAAGTATACAAATTATATATCATTAAGTTTCTTATTAAATAAAATACCTGCCCTCTTGCCTTCTTGGCTTCCGAATTTCTCAAAAAGCCATATTCAAGCGTAAAACGACGGAACTATACTCTGTGTTTGTCTAACAATACCATCAGAATTGATATATCAGCAGGTTTAATTCCGCCTATGCGAGAGGCTTGAGCTAATGTTTTCGGACGTATTTTAGACAATTTATCTTTTGTTTCGGAAGATATATGTTCAAGCTTTGAATAATCTATATCGTCAGGTATTTTGAATTTTTCAAGTTTTGAACCTTGAGCAACCTGTTCTTCCTGACGCTTTAAATATCCGTCATATTTTATAAGCACTTCAATTTGTTCATAAACATCTCGCGGTATATTTAATTCATTTGTATTTTCATCAAGTTCTTTTATTATTTTATAGTTTATATTAGGGCGTTTCAAAAGTTCTGACGCTCTCATTCCGCGCTCAATATGTTCTTCATATTTCGCCAAAATTGAATTTACCTTATCAGAGGCAGGAATTTTTAAATTCTCAAGCCGTTTTGTTTCGGCTTCTATCATTTCGAGTTTTCTATTAAATCTTTCAAACTGAGCATCATCAATCAATCCGATTTTATGTCCGATTGGCGTCAGGCGTGCATCAGCATTATCCTGTCTTAAGAGTAAACGGTATTCAGAACGTGAAGTCAACATTCTATACGGGTCTTGGATATCTTTTGTTACCAAATCATCTATTAAAGTTCCCGTGTAAGAAGAACTGCGCGACAATTCCAACATCTCGGAACCGTTTAAATAATTATAAGCATTTATCCCTGCAACTAACCCTTGAGCGGCAGCTTCTTCATAACCGCTTGTTCCGTTTATTTGGCCACCGAAAAATAAGCCTTTTATTTTCTTTGACATTAAAGAATGTGTCGTTTGCAGTGCCGGGACATAGTCATATTCGACCGCGTAAGCAGGTTTTATCATGTGGGCATTTTCCAACCCCGGTAATGTGCGAAGCATTTTTTCCTGCACATCATACGGCAAACTTGTTGAAAAACCTTGAATATATGTTTCATAAGTTCCGAGTCCTTCAGGCTCGATAAAAATATGATGTGACGGATTTGAAGCAAATCTTACAACTTTATCCTCAATAGAAGGGCAGTATCTTGGCCCGACACCTTGTATCAAACCCTGATACATTGGTGATTTATCAAGATTTTCTTTAATAATTTTATGAGTTTGTTCATTTGTTTTTGTAAGATAACAAGGATAAGTTTTTCTTATCGGTCTGTCAGGCTTAAATGAGAAGAAATTCAATTCTTCATCTCCAGGTTGAATAATCAATTTTGAATAATCGATAGTACGCTTATCAACACGAGCAGGAGTGCCTGTTTTTAATTTTTTTGTTTCAATTCCTAATTTATGCAATGAATCCGACAATCCGATAGCGGCTTTTTCACCTAATCTTCCGGCACTATACGAACGCAGCCCGACAAATATACGACCTTCAAGAGAAGTTCCGGTTGTCAAAATTACCGCACGAGCCTTATATTCAACCCCGAATTCATCAATGGCACCCGTTATTTCACTATCTTTTACGGTTAATTCGGTTATACAACATTGTTTTATAAAAATATTTTCATTACTTTCAAGCAAATTGCGCATATAATTTGAATATTGAATTTTATCTGATTGCGCACGCAATGCTCTGACCGCAGGCCCTTTTGAAGAATTTAAAATTTTCATCTGCAAATAGGTAGCATCAGTAACTTCACCCATCACTCCGCCTAAAGCATCAATTTCGCGAACTAAAGTAGATTTGGCAGGACCTCCCACAGCAGGATTACAGGGTTGAAGCGCAATATTTTGAACGTTCAATGTGCATAATAACACATTCAAACCCAATTTTGCGCAAGCCAAAGCCGCTTCGCAGCCTGCATGTCCCGCGCCGACAACAATTATGTCATAAGAATTTGTCATATATCCGCTATTCATAACATTATTATATGACAAACAAAATTGAATATACGACTTTGTATTACACCAATTCCTTTAAATAGTTTGGTAATGCAAAACGCGCATAATGATAATCTTTATTGTACATTTTACAAGTCGGAATAATCTCTTTTGCTCTTTGCTCATCAAAATATTCAAGCGGTTTAACATCAACGGAGCAAAAAGCCCAAGCCCAATAGCCGCCCGGATATGTAGGCATATTTGAAGTATAAGTAGATACAATAGGGAATACCCTGTGCAGCTGCTCATACATTTTTTTAATTTCGTTATGATTAGTTACGGGCGATTCCGATTGCGCCGCCATTATACCGCCTTTTTTTAGTGAATTCTTGATATTAGTGTAAAATTCATCCGTAAATAACCCTTCCCCCGGTCCCATAGGATCAGTTGAGTCAATCAATATTATATCGTATTCATCCTTTTTATCTTTGATGAATTCGATTGCATCTTCTACTTTTATTTCAACTTTAGGATTGTCTAATTCACAAGCAACAGACGGTAAAAACTTCTTTGAAGCCTCGATTACCATACCGTCAATTTCGCACAATACCACTTTTTCAACGGTTTTATGTTTTAATACCTCACGAACCGTACCGCCATCACCCCCGCCTATTACAAGGACTGATTTCGGATTAGAATGCTGCATCATAGGGATATGAGATATCATTTCGTGATAATGATATTCATCCCCTTCCGTTACCATCATTAAATCATCCAAGGTTAAAACGCGTCCAAGCATTGAATCTGATTCAAACACTTCGACTTTTTGAAAAGGTGATTGAGCAGAAAATAAAACTTCTTTAGCTTTTATTACCAGCCCAAAACCTTGCGGGGTTATCTCATGATAATATCCGTTTTCTATACCGTTTTTCATTATTATTAATTTTCCTTTCCTAAAATATGTATGTGCAAATGAAAGACAACCTGTCCTGCCTCTTTGCCGGTATTAATATGAGTTTGATATGATTTCAAACCGATTTTTTTCGTAACATCTTTTACTGTTTGCAAAAGTTCTGCCATCAAAGCCTTATCTTCAAGTTCATTTAATGATGGAATATGCGCCTTTGGACAGACAAGCAAATGTATCGGAGCTTTTGGGTTTATATCTTTAAATACAACTGTATTTTCTGTTTCATAAACAAATTCAGTATTAAATTCTCCGTTTATAATTTTGCAAAATATACAATCTTCACTCATAACATACCTCCTGCTTAATATATTAATAATAACACAAATATATTATTGAAATTTGTTAAATAATTCTTCATTCTTATTTTTTAAGACATCTAAAATTTCTTTATAATTTACTGTAACAGGGGTTATATAGGAACTATCAATAATATCTAAAAATATTTTGGCGCTATACGGTTTTTGTCCGTCCAGAAAAGCTTTTGATTTTGCAACATCTTTCCTTGCAGGGACAATCAATCCGCTTTTAGTAAATTTTTCACAAGATGATTTGGACGATAAGTATTTTACTAACTTTATCGCCTGTTGCTTATGCTTTGAAGATTTTGAAACAGCCCAGCCGGAGGCATCTAAAGGCACGACACTTTTGGCTTTATTATTTATTCGCGGGAACTCTACAATATCCCAGTCAAAATCAGCTTCTTGCCTGTATTTTGGGACTAACCAGCGCCCTGATAAATGCATACCCAAGCGTCCTTGCAAAAACAACTGTGCCATTGTTGTACTTGCTGATTCGGATTTATACGGTGCTACATGATATTTATTTCTTAAATTTGCATACTCCGCCAATCCTTTTGCATTTTCACTTCTTTTTAGCACATCGTTTTTAAAGAAATTCAACGTATCTTCTTGAGTCCAACCACCGTACATCATCATATACGGCAAATAAAATAACGGCATTTCCTCAAATGAAATCCCAAAAACTTCAGGTAAATGAGTTAATTTTTGTGCGGTATTTAAAAATTCATCATAAGTCCAACCCGAATGAGGATATGGCACTTTATATTTATCAAAAAGATTTTTATTATAAAAAATTACAAGATTTGAAATATCTCTTGGAATGGCATATATATCGGATTTCCAAGCTAAAGATGCTAAGGCTTTCGGGTAATATTGCTTATATTCGTTTTCCGAAATGTAAGCAGATAAGTTTTCTAAAACTCCCGCTTTTGCATATATCGGCAAATATTGATTATTCAAAAAAAGTACGTCAGGTGCTGTATTTGAAGCAAAAAGCAAATGTATTTTTTGAAAATAATTTTGCGGTATGTGCATAAAATCCACTTTTATATCCGGATTTTCTTTCTCAAAATCTGCCAAAATCGGTTTTAAAATTCCTACTTCCGATTCAGAACCCCAAGACGCAAATTGTACTACTATAGCACTGTTTTTTGAAAATTCGTTTTTAAAAAACAACCAACCAGCTATACAAAATACCAAAACAGTTAATAACAATAAAAATTTTTTCATAATTTTATAAAAATAATGAAGGTACAACACCTGACATATTATGTTATACCTTCATTTCCTCTAACTTTCTTACCTATCCTAAATTTCCAATAATGTCCCGACTTTTGATTCGGATACATCAACTAATGACTTATATCCGCCTAATTTCACGATATAGACATTACCGTAATCCAAGCGAACCTGCAACGGTTTATTTATTATTTTGTCAAACTTTTTAATCACGGTAACTTCGCCGTTAACTTCGGCAACTATTGAAGTTTCGCCATTTAAATCAACAAGGTAGATACTTTTGTCGTTATCTATTGAATATTTATCTCTTACTGCCAACTTATCGTCTGATGACGAGACAGATTCAGATGTTTTTGAAAGTTTATCTTTACCATGTTTTCTGACAGGAACCGGAGAAACCGGATTTGAAGCATTCGAGTGATTCATCGATGCCATCGGTCTTGATAATACTTCCAAAGAAGAGGCGCCGTTTTCATTTCCGACAAGGTCAAGATATTCATTTATTGAAGAGGTTGAATAAGCCTTGCGCGTATTTATTGGAGATGCATATCGATTATTTCCCGAAACCGTTTGTCGAACGGGTTGTATTCCTGAAGTGCTTGTTTTTGTTTCAGTCATATTTTCTCCCTTCGATATTTTATCATATATACTGTTTGTACGAGCTAAATCGGATATATTCACTCTTGAGCTTAAAGAATTTCTTCTGCTCATACTTAATGCCGAATTTCTCAATTTTACAAAACGACCCTCTTTGGCAGAAGTTTTTGAAACAGTCGGTGATGTCGTTTTCAATATTGAGCGGTTGGCTTCTCTTAATGACATACTCTTTGCAAATGATTTCAATTTAACCGAATTCATTTTTTCCGTTACGGCATTTTCATCCGTGATAACATCATTTGATTTCTCTTTTATATCCATATTCAATGATGGAGTCTGAGAAAGCGCATGTTCCATTTGTGAGACAACTGCTTGTATTTGAGTTGGTTGTATTTCTTCGGATGATATTGCACTTTGAGTTGCGCCCATATTTGTAACATATGAATAATCTGAAGAAACGGATGAATCCTTATTAAATTCTTCGGTTTTTTGAGTATAACGTTTATATTTTTCCTGCCAGCTTAAAGATTTATCTTCCATCAAGTTCTTATATTCACTTCCGCGTTTTTTGGATTGATTTATATCAAAAGCACCGAAAGATTCACGCAATTTTGATGAATTTTTTGATGCTGAATGAGTTAACTTGCCGATAATACCTGACAATAACAAAATGCCCAAAGCAGATAATGCACCGGCAATCGGGAATATCGGTAATCCGTTTTTCTCTTTATGCGTATTATTGTTTACTGATTTTGATGCAGTATCAGTTTTCTCATCAACTTTTGTATTATCAATTTTTGGAACAACAGTGGATTTTTCTACATTGTGATTAACCTTTGGTTCTAAATCCATAGTTCTGTTACCGTTTTTATCAAATTGCATTTTCGGAACATTATCAGTAACATTACTATTAGCACTATTCGCAGCAGAAGAAGTCTTGGAAGCTGTAACCGGAGCTGCTACAGGTTGAACACTCTTTTGTTGTTGCGGTTTAGCCTCAACCTTTTTAGGCGATGACTTTTGAGGTTCTTGTTTTGATACTGACGGTTTCTGTGCATTATTAACCGTTTTTTGCGCTGCTGAAGAAGGTTTTTGTACCGTCTTTTGAGGGGTTGTAGCAGGCGTTTTAGAATCCTTTACTGAAGTTTTTGCCGCTGCTGCTTTCGGGGCTGAAGTTGTAGTTTTTGTTTGAGCAGAAGGTTTTGCACTACTCGTTGTCGTATTTGTACCTTTGAAATTCTGCATTTTCTTATCAGGGTCAAACTTGGAATTTGCAGCAATCAAGTTTTTGTAATCCTGTTGAGCCTGAGTTAACGGCGCAGTTTTCTTTGTATAAGTTTGGAATTTTACGGGTTTGGTTGTTGAAAAAGTAACTTTTGTATACCCGCCAATACCGTCATCCACATTTTTAACAGAGACATCACTTACCAAATCTTTTACCCCGCCCAAACTCGGTGCAACAGATTGTGAACCTGCTACATTTGGTAATAATACAACATATTTGTTATCCGATTTTCTGGTTACAACCGAATCAGTCGCGCCGCCTGTCGTATAAAAAGTAACATCAACAGTATCTGAAGCTCCTGATTTTTTGATATCCATTCTGAGCAGATCATTTGAATTGTCTGCTAAACTTACACCATTCCCAATCAATATTGCCGCAAATGCAGCTATTACCATATTCTTTTTGTTAATCATTTTTACCGTTTATTATTTTTACTACACTTCTATTTATATAATAACCGAGAGTAAAAAATTTTGCTAGTTTATTAAAAAATGATAACTTTATGTTACAATAATTTTATGAAAAGCGGTTTTGTAACAATAATAGGACGTCCCAACGTCGGTAAATCTACCCTTCTGAATCAAATACTCGGGCAGAAAATTGTTATTGCAACAGACAAAGCTCAAACAACAAGAAAACGTATTAAAGGAATCTATACAAAACCCGAAGGACAAATTGTCTTTATTGACACCCCCGGGGTTCACAGACCGCTCAATAAACTCGGAGAATTTTTGCTTGACGAAGCTAAAATTGCCGTACCTGATGCAGATTTAATACTATTTCTCGTTGACGGTTCTGAACCCGCAGGAAAAGGCGATAAATGGATTGTTAATAATATTTTAAAAACAAATATACCCGTAATTATTGTAATGAATAAAGTTGATAAGGTTAAAAAAGCGGGGAAAATTGACGAAAATCTTTTGACATATAAAACTTTGTTTGATGAAAATGTTCCGATTGTACGAATTTCTGCAAAAACAGGACGCAATATAGATACATTACTAAAAAACATATACAGAAAACTTCCGCACGGCGATATTTTATATCCTGAAGATGTTGTGACGGAAGAATCCATGCGTGATGTAACAGAAGAAATAATACGGGAAAAAATATTATTAAATACTTCTGATGAAATACCGCATGCCGTTGCCGTTAAAATAGAAAAATACGAAGAACATGATGATATTGATAAGATTTATGCAACAATTTATTGCGAGCAAAAAAGTCAAAAAGGTATATTGATTGGTAAAGGCGGAAGCTTACTAAAAAAAATCGGAACAGAAGCTCGTATTGACTTGGAAGAAATCACAGAAAAAAAAGTTTTTTTGAGTTTGGAAGTAAAAGTTGAAAAAGATTGGCGCAAAAAAGATAATATCCTAAAATCTTTCGGATACAAAGAAGAATAGGGACATTGAACATAAGAGTTAGAGGCATAGATGATTGGAAGCATAGATGCATCTAATTCCTATTTCCCATAGCTTTCAAGATTTATCATTCGGTATTGAAGAGCCTGCATAAGGTGTATTTGCCCTATATTTTCACTACCGTCCAAATCAGCAATAGTTCTTGCCAGTTTTAATATTCTGTCATATCTTCTGCCAGAAAGTTGGTACTTTACAATAGCGCTTTTTAAAAGCTCTTGCGATTGTTCATCTGTTTTACAATACTTTTTAATAAGCTTTGGAGTTAACTCGGAATTTGTTAAAATACCTTCGTTTTTATACCTCTCAAGTTGTATTTTTCTTGCTTTCAAAACCCGTTCTCTGATTGTAGCGGAATCTTCTTCCGCTTTATTATAATTCATTAATTCAGACGGGGTAAGACGCGGAACATCCACTTGTAAATCTATTCTGTCTAACAACGGGCCTGACAGTTTTGATAAATATCTGCTTATTTGAAAATCAGAGCAGGTGCATTGTTTTTCTTTATCACCCAAAAATCCGCAAGGGCAAGGATTCATTGCGCCAAGTAAAATGAATTTAGCGGGATATTTAACAGAATGTGTCGCCCTTGAAATAACTATTTCGCCGTCTTCTAAAGGTTGGCGCAAAACTTCCAATACAGCTCTCGGAAATTCTACCATCTCATCTAAAAATAAAACTCCTCGATGTGCAAGTGTTATTTCACCGGGTTTCGGGTTGCTGCCGCCACCGATTATTCCGTTTGCAGAAGCGGTATGGTGAACGGCTCTAAAAGGCCTTTGGGTTACTAACGGTTCATCTGATTGCAACAAACCCGATACGCTGTATATTTTCGTAAGTTCAAGCGCTTCCTCCATTTCCAACGGTGGAAGTATTGACGGGAAACACTTTGCCATCATTGTTTTACCTGAACCGGGAGAACCTGTCATAAGGATATTATGTCCGCCTGCAGCTGCAATTTCCAATGCTTTCTTCGCTTTTTGCTGCCCCTTTACTTCGCGAAAATCATTTATAAAATCTTCTTTTAATTTTGATTCCAGGTATTCACTTGCATTAATCTTTGTTATTTTTAACGGTGCGTCCGTAAAATGAGAAACAACATCACCTAAATGATTTGCGCCGTATACATTTATGCCTTCAATTAGTGCAGCTTCTTTAACGTTTTCGGCAGGCACAATTACATTTTTTACTCCGACCTCTTTTAGTCCTAAAACCAACGGCAGCATGCCTGCAATTGGTCTTATTAAGCCATCCAGCGCCAATTCTCCGATAAATGCATAATCGTTTACTTGTTCTTGTGTTAAAACTTCTTCTTCAATCAGAATCCCTATTGCAATAGGCAAATCAAAACCTGTACCGTTCTTTTTTATATCAGCAGGCGCAAGATTTATTACGACTTTGCGGGATGGAAACGTAAAATTGGAATTTTTAATAGCAGATTTTACCCTGTCACGCGCTTCATTAACTGCTACATCAGGCAATCCTACAATAGAAAATGCGGGCAGAGAATTTATCACATCTGTTTCTACCCAAATTTTATATGCATTTAAGCCAATACCCGTTGCAGTTTGTACTCTGTTTACCATCTTGATTTCGAGTATATCATAATATTTCAAATTTGTCTTTTATTTATCATTATGCTAAAATTCGACCATAAGAGAGGTTATTATGAATAAAATTATTTCCAAATTAAATAACAATATTGACTATATATATAAACAAAATAAAAATACACCGAGAATGGCATTATGTTTGAATTTTTCTATAAACCAACCCGAAGTAACTCCCGGGATTTATACGTTGATGGCACGTTTGTTGCTGCAAGGAACAAAAAAATATAACAGTGAAGAATTGGCAAATGAATTTGAAAAATATGCAATAGACTTTGCTGCAGAACTTTTCCCTAATTATTTGAGAGTGAAATTTGTATGTTTAAATGAAGATTTTTCCAAAGCTTTGGAGTTAACTGATGAAATTCTCAAAAATTCAACATTCGAAGAATTGGAAAAAGAAAAGATTAAATTAAAAGGCGAGATAACGGCGGAATTAGATTCCCCAAGAACGAGAGCTATGGATGCGTATTATCGTAAAATGTTCGAAAATCATTATTACGGAAATTCGCTTATAAAGATTTTGGAAAATATAGATAATATTACCAAAGACGATATTATTTCCGCATATACTTATATATTGAATAACAGTAAAAAAAGTTTAGCACTTGTAGGTACATTGGATTTGGATTCAATCCTGCCGCAAATAGAAAACACTTTGGGTAAATTGCCTTTGGCTACAAGCACAAATTTTCAAATTCCGAAACCGAAACTCGAAGAAGTTAAGACTTCAGAAATTATAAAATCCGATTTGAATCAAGCGCATATCATTAAGGGATGGTTGCTTCCTACATACGGCGAACCTGATTATCCCGCAATTGTGTTATTGAATATAATTTTAGGTGCTTGCGGTTTGTCTTCAAGATTGTTTTTGGAATTGAGAGATAAAAAAGGTTTGGCTTATGTGGTTAGAAGTTCTTATGAAACCTACAAGCTAGCAGGGAATTTCATGATTTATATTGCAACAGAACCAAAAAACATAGAAACATGCTTAAAAGGTTTTGAAGCAGAAATAGAAAAAATAAAGACTAATCCTGTGACCCAAGAAGAATTAGAAAATGCTAAAACAAATATTATCGGGAAATACGAGTTATTAGAAGAAACAAACATACAGCAAGCATGCGCTTTTGCAAAATACGATGTATTAGGCTTGGGATTTAATTATTCAAGCAATATAAAACAACAGGTGCAAACAGTCAGCGCAGAAGAAATTTTAAATTGTGCAAAAAAATACTTTGTACCTGATAAATATGTTTTATCAATAATAAAACCCGAATAATTGGTTTTAATCAGCTTTGCGGAGTAACCGGTTTATAAAGATCGATAAACTTTCTTAGATTTGTTTCCAACAAATGCAAATTTGCATATGTTTTTGTATCTTTAAATGCCGGTTTTAAACGTTTGCTTGGCGGAAGCGCATTGAATTTACCTAAGAATAAGTTTTTAAGAGATTTAAATAATGCGTTTATATCTTTTACCTCTTCAGGAGTAAAGGTTGTAGATTCGGTAATTTTTTTAGCACCGCCTTTATCTCTTACCAACGCTTCTGCATATAGACGTCTTGAAAAACTTGCAAAAGTTTCTTCAATCGCCGCAATAATCTGTTTTGCACCCATGTCTTTATCTAAATTATGATTTGTATATTTTTTTATATTTTCAAAAACATCATGCTCTTTATTTGCCGCATTCATATAATTTGGTCCAGGTAAAATAATCAATTCGTAGAGAACATCGTCTTTTTGAAATCTTATTTGGACATCTTCATAACCGGATTTTTTTGCATTTTTTCCGAAACGCACATCAATATCTTCTGCCATTTTGAAAGTCCCGTCAGAATTTTTTATTGCATTTCCTGCAGCATCATCAACATAATTAAGAGCTACTTTATATTTCATTTTTTTCATTTCGTCAATTATTTTGCCATAATTTTTATCCGCATCAGGCATAAAAATACGAGCACGAACACTATCTCTTACAACTCCGCGATAACCGCGCTCTAAAAATTGTTCCGAACGCTTTTCAATTTTTGCTAATATGGATTTCATTTCTTTCGCGGAAGTTTCATTTGCTGCTCGAAAAAATGTCACTTCAGGTATTATTTGAGCAATTTTTTCCAAATCATCCTTATATTTTTCTGCGAGTTGTTTGTTACGCCAAACAACGAAATCACCGAGATTCATAGTTGCACTCGGTCGTCTGAGCGAAGGTTTAGTGTCATTCTGAGACTTAGAAGGTTCAAAAGTATCCTCCTTAGGAGTTCGCTCAAGATTTGTACGGCGGTTATTATACCAAGAATGCTTTTTTCTGGCTTTCTTTGGAATTACATCATTTGCTTCTTTTGGTGCATGGGGCTTCGCTTTTGGCTGTGTTTTGGGGTATTTTCCCAATATTCTTTCTACTTTTGGGGCTATTTTTTTAATCATTATTATTTACCTTCTTGTTCATATTAAACCAAAATAAAAAAATTTTTGCTTTATTTATTTGGTATGTTAATTTTTTGAAACATTCAATTTGCGGGAAACGCTTTGTCAAAAAATATGTTTGTATTATCATATAATTAAGTATAGTTGCAAGGATATTAAGAAGATAAATAAGGAGGATTTAATATTATGGCAAAAACTATCACAGTTGACGGTAATTATGCTGCAGCTCATGTTGCTTATGCATTATCAGAAGTGTCAGCTATTTACCCTATCACTCCGTCTTCCACAATGGGAGAATGGATTGATGAATGGGCTTCCCAACACAAGAAAAACATTTGGGGCAAAGAAGTTCGTGTTGCAGAAATGCAATCAGAAGCAGGTGCAGCAGGTGCTGTTCATGGTTCTTTAGCAGCAGGTGCTCTAACTTCAACTTATACAGCATCTCAAGGTTTGTTATTGATGATACCTGTTATGCACAAAGTAGCAGGGGAAATGCTTCCTCACGTTATTCACGTTGCAGCTCGTGCATTAGCAGCTCAATCATTGGCAATCTTTGGCGACCATACAGACGTTATGGCTTGCAGAAACACAGGTTATGCAATGTTAGCCGCTAATTCGGTTCAAGAAGAAATGGATTTGGCTTTAGTTGCTCATTTATCAACCTATAAAGCAAAAGTTCCGTTCTTACAATTCTTTGACGGATTCAGAACTTCTCATGAAATACATAAAATCGAAGAAATTTCTTATGAAGATATCGCATCTTTAGTAGAACCAAAATATATTGAAGAATTCAGACAAAGAGCATTAAGACCTGAAGCTCCTGTTTCAAAAGTCGGTGCGCAAAACGGTGACGTTTATTTCCAAGGTCGTGAAACATCTAATAAATACTATGATGCGGTACCTGAAATCGTTCAAGAATATATGGATAAAGTTGCCAAAGTAACAGGCAGACAATATCACCCGTTTGATTATGTCGGTGCTCCTGACGCAACAGACGTAATCGTAGCTATGGGTTCAGGTTGTGAAACAATAGAAGAAACAATCGAATACTTGAACTCTACCCGCGGAACTAAATACGGTTTGGTTAAAGTAAGATTATACAGACCGTTTGATGTTAAAAGATTTAATGAAGCACTTCCTTCAACAGTTAAGAGAATTGTAGCGCTCGACAGAACTAAAGAACCTGGTTCAATCGGCGAACCTTTATATTTAGATGTTGTTGCTGCTGTTGAAGGCAAAGGAATCAGAGTAATCGGCGGACGTTACGGTTTAGCATCTAAAGAATTCACTCCGTCAATGGTTCTTGCAATATACAAACACTCTGAATCTAACGGTTTCCACGGATTTACGGTTGGTATCAATGATGATGTAACTCATAAATCTTTAGAAGTTAAAGAACATATCGTTACAGAGCCTGCAGGAACAACAAATTGTATGTTCTGGGGCTTGGGTTCAGATGGTACGGTTGGTGCTAACAAAAACTCAATTAAAATTATCGGTCAATATACAAACAAAGATGCTCAAGCATACTTTGCTTATGACTCTAAAAAATCATTTGGTGTAACAGTTTCTCACTTACGTTTTGGTGATAAACCGATTAAATCAACTTATTTAATCACTGCACCTGATTTTGTATCTTGTTCTGCACATGCTTATATCGGCAGATATGATTTATTAAAAGGTATTAAAGAAGGCGGAACATTCTTGCTAAACTCTCCTTGGACAAAGGAAGAAGCATTCTCTCATTTAACAAGAGATATGCAAGAAACAATTATTAATAAGAAAATCAAATTCTACAATGTAGATGCCGAAAAACTTATTAAAGAACAACCTGGTCTTCGCGGTAAAGGCGCAAATACCGTTATGATGGTTGCATACTTCAAAGTTTCGGGTATTATTCCGTTTGAACAAGCTTATGAAGGTATGAGAGAAATGACAACAAAAACCTTTAAGAAAAAAGGTGATGACGTTGTTAATATGAACCTTGCGTTGATTGATGCAGCAATAAACGCAACTGAAGAAGTTGTTATTCCTGCTTCATTAGACGGCGTTGCTCACGCTGAACATGTCGAAATGATTCCTGCAAATGCAGATGATTTTGCAAAGAAAATCATTGAACCTTCAATGAGACAAAAGGGTGACGATATTCCTGTTTCTGCTATGAGCGTCGACGGTGTAATTCCGACAGGTACTGCCTGTTTAGAAAAACGCGGTATCGCGCCAAGGGTTCCTCGTTGGAATTCAGAAACTTGTATTCAATGCGGAATTTGTGCATCTGCTTGTCCTCATGCTGCAATCAGAACAAAATTAGTTGAAGAAAAGGATTTGGCTAATGCTCCATCTTCATTCAAAACAGTTGATGCAAAACCGAATGACCATGGTGAAAAATTCAAAGTACAAGTATATTGCAACGATTGTACAGGATGCGGAGTCTGCGTTGATCAATGTCCTATGTCAAAAGTTGCAGGTAAAGAAGCTTTAACCTGGTCATCAATAGAAGAAGAAACAGCTGTTGGTGAAGTTGTTAATGAAAAATTCTTTGATGAATTACCTGATAACGTAATGGGTAAAAACACAACAAAAACAATTAAAGGTGCAATGTTGAGAAAACCATTATTTGAATTCTCCGGCGCTTGCGCAGGTTGCGGTGAAACTCCTTATGTAAAATTGGTTTCTCAATTATTCGGTGAAAACGCTATTGTAGCAAACGCAACAGGCTGCTCATCTATATACTCGGGTACATTCCCGACTATTCCTTATACAAAAACTAAAGAAGGCAGAGGTCCGGCTTGGGCAAACTCTTTATTTGAAGATAATGCTGAATTTGGTTTTGGTATGAGATTAGCAGTTGACCAAAACAGAGATACTTTAAAAACTTATGTTTCTAAAGTTCTTGAAAATGAAAAGACTCCAGCTGATTTAAAAGAAGCACTAAACGGAGCTATGGCTCATTTTGATAATTCAAAAACAGAAGAAGCGGTAGCTGCTCAAAATAAAGCAAAAGAAGTTCTTGCAAAATATGCTGATTGTGATTGTCCGGATTTAGCAAAAGTAAGAGAACTACAAGATTACTTTACAGATAAATCAGTATGGATTATCGGTGGTGACGGATGGGCTAACGATATCGGTTACGGTGGTATTGACCACGTATTAGCTCAAAACCAAAACGTAAATATTTTGGTTCTTGATACCGAAGTTTACTCAAATACCGGCGGTCAAGCTTCTAAATCAACTCCGACAGGTGCAGTTGCGAAATTCGCTACAGGCGGTAAGAAAACATACAAGAAAAACATGGGCTTGATGAGTATGTCTTATGGTTATGTTTACGTTGCATCAGTTGCTTTGGGTGCAGACAGAGCTCAAACTCTTAAAGCATTCCAAGAAGCTGAAGCGTATAACGGACCATCAATCATATTTGCTTATGCTCCATGTATTGCTCACGGGATTGATATGTCTAAAACTCAAACAGAGCAAAAACGTGCGGTTGAAGCGGGTTACTTCCCATTGTATCGTTACAATCCTGAAGCTGAAGTTCCGTTCACTTGGGATGCTAAAGAGCCTAAAGCTGATTACCAAGAATTCATCAGATCAGAAGGACGTTATAAGTCATTACTTAAAACAAATCCTGAAGCTGCTGAAGATTTGTATGCTCAAGCTCAAAAAGATGCTGCAACTCGTATGGACGTATACAAAGCAGTTGGCGCATTGCTTAAATAATAGCAACAGTTTAAATATAAGCACAAACGAGGTACATCAATTATGATGTACCTCGTTTGCTTATATTTGCCCCAAATCAATCTTTGTTACCAAACCATTTATGCCAGTATTCCATCATTTTATACTGTTCATTTGGAGTAATCATTTTACCACCCTCAGAATCAGGCTTACTATATTTAATAATTAATTTGTCTGCCATATTTCTTACAGCAACAACATCTGCCATACGACCCGATTTATGATTTGTACCTATATATAAATTATTATCTAAAGCATCCTGTAATTCATTAGGATTAATATTTGGTCTTTTACCTGTAGCCAATCTCGCGATTTGTGTTGGCAGATCACAGACTGCTTTATTTCCAACTTCAAAACTTGCATTTTTACCTTTTGTATTATGATAAGTAATCATTGTATATCTTCCATTCTCTCGAATAACCGGCCTATAAATAACTTTTGGATTTCCCATAATAATTTCCTCCTTAATTTTATTCCCCGTGTATATATAAAAAATTTTGGCATACAAAAATTGATTATTAGCCCGTTATTATTACAAAGATTTTACAAAGTTGTATTATCGGCATAACAACGCTGACCTACCTTAAATAATAGTCAATATACAAAAAGACCTTTCAATTACGAAAGGTCTTTTTTGTTTGTTAAAATTAAAAATTAATGTTATTCTTTAATTATGATTGAATTGATGATTTTATTTGTATTGATGAAACGTGATTTTACAATGTACGGTATCCACAAACGTATATGGGAAAGGTTTTGTCCTTATACAAATCCGAGTTTTGGAGCAATAAAACCGGCTCTGGTAAGATTGGAAAAAGCAAAACTGCTTACAACTTCAAAAATTATGTCTGACGGCGGGAAATTATCAATTTATTACACTATAACAGATGCCGGTTTAAAAGAGTTAAGAAAATTATTGCTAAAGCCTATGTCTAAAAATCCGCTTCAATTTGTTTCGGAAGCAAAAATTAAACTTTGTTGCGCATCATTTTTGTCACCTGAAGATGCGAAAATAATGTATAATGAAATAAAATCATTGGCTCTTTTGCATAAAAACAATGCTCAAAAAATTTTGAACGATGAATATACCCCTGTTGATTTTTATCAAAAAATAGTTTTGGATAATACTGTTTGTGAATATAATAATTTTATTTCAATGCTGGAAGGGTTAGAGAAAGATGCCCGCAATAGTTGATAGTGTTTTAGACGGTTCAATAGCTCAAGAATTAGAAATACAAAAAGGGGACGAGCTTGTTTCTGTTGACGGTCAGGTATTGTCCGATATGATTGATTATAATTTTTATATGAAATCAGAAGACATTACAATCCTTATAAAACACAAAAACGGCGAAGAAGAAGAAATTGAAATCGAAAAAGATTATGATGAAGATTTGGGGATAGTGTTTGAGAGTGCGGTTTTTGACAGGGTTAAACCTTGTTTAAATCATTGTATATTTTGTTTTGTTGACCAGCAGCCAAAAGGGTTAAGAAACACTTTGTATATAAAAGATGATGATTACAGATTATCCTATCTGCAAGGGACTTATATTACTCTGACAAATTTAACCGAAAAAGACAAAGAACGTATAAAAAGAATGCATCTTGGACCGTTTTATGTATCTGTTCATACCACAAATCCTGATTTGCGCGTAAAAATGTTGAGAAATCAAAATGCTGGGAAGGCTTTAGAAAATCTTGAATGGTTCAGAAAAAACAAAATACCTTTCCATGCACAAATTGTCTTATGCCCCGGAATAAATGACGGCGCTGAGCTAGACAGAACATTATCCGATTTAGCCAAGCTGAAAAGAACGGTTTTATCAGTCGCGATTGTTCCTGTCGGGATTACTCAATTCAGGCAGGATAATAATTTAAAACGTGTTGATAAAAAATGCGCCAAAGAAACAGTTGAAATTGCTTCAAAATATAAAAGAGTATGCTGTTCTGATGAAATATTTTTACTTGCAGAAAAACCGATACCTCCTGCAAAATATTACGGCAATTTTTCGCAATTAGATGATGGTGTGGGAGCATTACGTTTAACATACGATGATTTTAAAAAATTAAAATTGCCTAAAAAAATATCAAAACCTTTTAAAATGGTTTTTGCTTGTTCTTATGCAGCCAAAAATATGCTCAACAAAATCGCTAAAAATTTATCAAAAATTAAGAATTTAGATGTTAAAGTTTGTCCCGTCAAATCAAATTATTGGGGTCAAGATATTACCGTTGCAGGGTTAATTACAACGGATGATTTAATAGATACCGTAAAAAATGAAGATTGCGATATTGTCGTAATTCCTTCTGTTATGTTAAGACCATACAGCGAAGATTTTTTAGACGGAAAAAATTTGGATTATGTGAAACAAAAATCAGGTAAAAATTTCTTTGTACAACAAAATATATATTCTCTAAAAGAAGTGGTCGAGTTTATAAATGGTTTGAGCTGATTTTATTTCCCGATGCAAAAATGGTCAAAGATATTATTTAGAATTTCGTCATTTATAACTTCGCCCGTTATCTCATCTAAAGACAACAGGGCAGATTTCACGTCAATATAAATCATATCCTGCAATTCGTGCATTTTTACTCCGTCTAAAGCACGTTCCAAACTTTCTTTACACCTCAAAAGGCAGGTTTGCTGACGTTTATTGGTTACAAATTCAATATCTTCGGTTGAAATCCCCAAAGATTTTTGCTTAATAAGTTTTTTAAGTTCATCCAAACCCTCGTTTGAGTATGTCGAAAGCCTATATGTTTGAGGCAATTCATTATTTATGGAACCGTTTAAAATATCGGTTTTGTTTGCAACAATAATATGCTGTTTATCCTTAATAATATTGTATATTTCTTCATCTTGAGCGGTAAAGCCTTCTGTCGCATCATACATAAATATAATTAAATCCGCATCTTTGGCTGATTGCTTTGAATATTCAATACCGATTTCTTCGACTTTTTCAACCTCATCACTGTTGCGAATTCCTGCCGTATCTATTAAAGTAACGGGAATACCCAAATCAATTGTTTCTCTTATAACATCTCTTGTTGTTCCTGCAATATCTGTAACAATTGCGCGATTGATATTCAATAATGCATTAAATAGTGAAGATTTCCCGACATTTGGACGTCCGACAATTGCAATATTTATTCCTTGTCTTAATATATCCGAAGCTTTTGCGCCGGATAAAACTCTGTTTATTTCGGTTAGTGCTGAAGAAAAACTATCTTCTAAATATTTATATTCAGGCTCAACTACGTCTTCAGGGAAATCAATTCCTGCTACAATTTTTGACGCAACTTCAAAAAGTTTTGATTTTATTTCTATAATTTTATCCGCCAATGCTCCTGACAAATTTTTGGCCGATTGAATGGCAAAATCAGAGGTTTTAGAATGGATTAAATCCGCAACAGCTTCAGCTTTTGATAAGTCCATTCTCTTATTAAGAAAAGCCCTTTTGGTAAACTCACCGCGTTCTGCCATCCTTGCACCGTTTTTTAAAACGATATCAAGAATGTTTTGAACAACCTGAACTCCGCCGTGGCATTGTATTTCGATTACATCTTCACCGGTATAGCTGTTCGGCTTGCCAAAAGGTAAAATCACGACTTCGTCTATTTTGTTTTCGTTATCATATATCCAGCCGTGGCAAATTTTGCCAGACGGTAAAGTCTTTTTATGTGAAATTTTTAGAGCGATATCAAAGCTCTTATCGCCTGAAATTCTTATAATACCGACGCCGCCCGTACCAAGCGGAGTAGAAATCGCTGCAATTGTATCAAATTCCTGATTAATATTCATAAATTTATTATATCCCAAAAAATTTATATTATTCCCGAGATATTTATTTATTAAAAGTATTTTTTCTTAATGTAGCAATGGCCTCATGAATTTCTCTTGATTTGTGCTCCAGATTATTATACACCTGCGAATTTATCTCTCCGCCGATAAGTAAAACAATGGAAGTATAATACAGCCAAACCATTAAAATAAAAAATGCACCGATTGTGCCAAAAACAATATTATATGTTCCCAAATTGTTTACATATAAAGAAAATCCCCACGAACCGACTAACCAAAACACCGTAAAAAATGCAGTTCCGGGAAGGGCACTCTTTCTTTTGAAAGACTCATTTCCTCTTAAATCAGGCAGAATATAATAACTCAAAAAAGCCAACAAATACAATGCTAAAAAGGCAACAGGCCATCTTAAAGTTAAAATAGTTATAGCCACCGATGGAGATAATGAAAAATGTTCTACAAGAAATACAATAATTACTTTACCAAAAATGATAATATTTATTGTTAAAAATAAAATTAAAATATTCACAAATACCATCAAGAATGACAATATTCTGGTATAAACAAAACTTCTTGTTTCTTCGACCTTATATGCACGATTTAAACCTTTTAAAATAACAGCTACACCGTTTGTTGATAACACTAGTGATACCGTGATGCCGATTATAGCAAGGAGCTTACCATGATTGAAAATCATAGTTTGATTTAATACTGTCTTTAATAATTCCATTGCTTGAACCGGCATAAAATTAGACAAAACCCTCAGTATAGGATCCATATAAGATTGATTTCCCATCCAGCCAAAAACAGCCATTAAGAACAGCATAAATGGAAAAATCCCGACAACAAGCATAAAACCCATTTCTGCAGCCATACCAAAAAAATCATTCTTTATAATTGAGCGTATCAAATTGATAAGCAAATGAAAATATTTATTCTTCATTAATTTTTTTATGATTGATTTTAACATAAATTTTGCTTTCTCAATTCTTCCAATATAAGCTTTACGGCATTTTGAACATTATCTTTTATAACAGCTCCTGCCGCTAATTTATGTCCGCCGCCGCCGAAAGCTGAACAAACCTTTGAAATATCTTTTTGCTTGCTGCGCATCGACACTTTTGAAACCGATGGACTCAATTCCTTTATAACAAATGCTATTTCCGTTGTGTTTATCGCGCGGAGCTTTTCTGTTAATCCGTCCGTATAATCTTCGCCGTTATTATTAAATCTCTCTAAATCTTTTTTATAAACAACGGTATAAGCTATCTTATCATCATTTAAAAATTCGGCCTTACCAACGCAATAACATTGAAATAATACCATATTTTTTGAATACGATTCATAACATTTTTGATAAATTTCGTTTCCGTTTGCTCCGAACGATAATAATTTCCCTGCAATTTCCATAGTTGTCTGAGTGGTATTTGAAAATTTAAACCCGCCTGTGTCGGTTAAAATTGCAGTATATAAATTTGTTGCACAATCTTTTGATATTTTCCAATTTAATTTATCAGCAATATTATATAAAACTTCTCCTGTTGCAGAAGCCTCAGGCTCTACAATATTTATATCCGCATAATTATTGTTCGTTTCATGATGATCAATATTTATAGTATTTTTCGCCTTATCAAAAAGAATTTTGGCATCCGTACATCGGTCAATTGAAGCAACATCAAGATTAATTACCAAATCATATTCTCTTGATAAATCCAACCGTTCAATTTGTTTTGCTTTTGAAATATTAGGTAAAAATTCATACGTTGACGGTAATTTTGAAACAATCACCATATCGCATTTTTTTTTGTAATTATCATTTATTAATGAATACATACCACACATAGAACCCAAAGTGTCACCATCAGGGTTTATATGAGAAACAAGCAATATATTTTTAGAATTCTTTATGGTATTATCTAACTGTTCTAATATCATTCTTGAATTGTACCATAAAAATATCCGAGTAAATTTATGAAAAAAATATTATATACAAACTTTCAAAACATAGATGATTTAATCTCTGAATTGGCTCAACAAAAGGATATTAAACGTGCAATTACGCGCAACAATTTATATAAATTCTGGTCAAAAGCAGCAGGCACAAAATTTGCACAAAATTCAAAGCCTTATTCAATGTTAAAAGGCTCTATTATGGTAGTTGCCTGCAAAACTCCTACAGTTGCTCAAGAATTAATGCTTCGAAAAACTCAAATAATATCAAAACTTAAACCGTATCTTGAATCTCTGCATATGAAAATATCTGATATAAAATTTGACTCAAAAAAATGGACGGAAGATACCGATTAATATTAAAAAATTGATATTAATACAAATATTGTTATAATTAAATTATGACAAGAGAGCTTGACAAAAGTGATATGGAAGATTTAAAACAAAGAGTCAAAGAAAAACTTGACTCGGTATCTTTATATTCTTATAAAGGTTCTGTTTCAAAACTTTTAGGGTTAACAGTTGAAGTAAAATTACCCGGACTAAAAATTGGTGATTTATGCTTTATAGAAACCTATGACGGCAAGCAAAAGCCTGCCGAAGTTCAAGCTTTTAAAGGAGAAGTTGCACAATTATCGCTATTACTTGACGGAGAAGGAATCGGGCAAGGAAGCCTTGTAACATCAACCGGCAGACCAATAATTATACCTGTCGGAGATTTTTTATTAGGCAGATTGATTGATCCGATGGGAAATCCTTTAGACGGAAAGCCTTTAGATACAACCGATGCTCAATGGCGTCCTATTGAAGGACCGCCGCCGGGGCCGTTTGAAAGGCCGATTATAACTGAGATGTTTTCAACAGGAGTTCGCGCGATAGACGGATGTATGACAATGGGCTGCGGACAACGTTTAGGATTATTTGCAGGTTCAGGTGTAGGTAAAAGTACACTTCTTGGTATGATTGCAAGAAATTCTGATGCTGATGTTAACGTTGTTGCTCTAATCGGAGAACGCGGCAGAGAAGTTAAAGAATTTGTTGAAGATGCATTAGGCGAATACGGGATGTCACGTTCCGTTTTGGTATGCTCAACAGGAGATAAGCCGCCTCTTATCAGACAGAAGTGTCTTCTGACGGCAACTGCGGTGTGTGAATATTTTAGAGATCAAGGTAAAAAAGTATTCCTAATGACAGATACGGTTACTCGTTGCGCAATGGCAGGACGCGAAGTCGGGTTATCATTAGGAGAACCGCCTACTATGAAAGGTTATCCGCCATCAATATTTTCTTGGCTCCAAAAAGTACTGGAACGTGCCGGAAATAGTGAAAGGGGTTCCATAACAGCCTTATATACCGTACTTATGGAAGGGGACGATATAAATGACCCTATTGTAGATATTGTTCGCGGTATTGTTGACGGGCATATTTTCTTATCCAGAAAAGTTGCAGAATCCAATCACTATCCTGCAATAGATGTTTTGGGAAGTATTTCTCGTTTGATGAGTGCTATTGCAACGCCTGAGCATAAACAGGCGGCAGCTAAGTTGAGAACTATTATGTCATTATACAGAGAGAATAAAGACCTTATTGATGTCGGAATGTACCAACCGGGGTCAAACCCGAGACTTGATACGGCTATTGAAATGATGCCGAAAATTAACGGATTCTTACAGCAAAGAACTGATGAAAGCGTTACGATGGACGGAACAATAAATCAACTTATAGAAATGATGCAGGACGTTGAAATTTAATATAGGACAAAAATGACTGAAATAAACAAAATCCGGGGAGAAATATTTTTTAAACATATCGCACTATTTTCTATTGTAGGAATTTTGACAATTATTCTGAATGATTATTTTGCATATATTGTAGGGATGGAAATTCCTAAATGGTTTATTTCACCGCAAGATACAATTTCGTCGCTTGCCTTTCCTTTAGGTGTTTTAATATTTATATTCCTGTACGGATATTATTATAAATATGCCGGCGATTTATTTAAAGACGATAAATGTCAGATACCTGAAGTTTCACTAAATTGTTTTATGGTATTTGCAAAGATGCTTCCTGTCATGATTTTTTGGAATATTTATATGTTTGCAGGAATTTTTGTTGGTTTAGGCTTATTTAAATTAGGAACTTTTGCATCATACATTTATTTCGGATTACTCGGTCTTATCGGAATTTTTGTAAATCTTATTTATATACAATATTCAAAAGACTTAAAATATAACAAAAAATTTTACACAATTAATACCTTAAAAAACATTATTTTAAAAACATTTTTGCCTGTAATTTCCGCGACAATACAAATTATAATATTATTTGGAATTACGGTTTATATGTTTTATCAATTTTATATACACTTATCAATAATTAAAAACCACGGATACTACCTCGGCTCAATATTATTCGGTATGTGCATTACGACATACATAATATCTTTAATTCATCTGCTATATGTAAAAAAACTTGTTCGTATTGCAAAAGACAAACTTAATTAAAAAGCTCTTTATCAATTTCTTTTGCAGCTTCAAATGAAGATTTCTTTTCAGATAACATTGAACGAATTTTATCCAATTCTTCAATCATTTTTGTCCTGTCATCAGTATTAAACAATAAGTCTTCTATATGCTTTGCAATATTAATAGGATTTGCATTATCCATAAGTAATTCAGGAACTATAGATTTATCTGCAATTATATTTGGTAAAGATACACGCTTAATACATCTTACCAGTAAATATATCCAATAAAACAACCTTGGACCGCGATATGCAATAATCATCGGAGTTTTGTATAAACAAGCTTCCAGAGCCACTGTGCCTGATGCTAAAATTAAAGCATCTGAAACACTTAATAAAGCTTGATTCTCACCTTTTATTACTTTTATATCACAAACCCCAAGATACTTATTATAAATATCGTCAGATAAATTCGGAGCTTGAGACAAGCAAAATTGAAGCTGAGGATATTTTTTCTGCAAAATTTTTATTGCTCCCTTGAACGGTTCCATTAAATTCTTCAATTCAAATACTCTTGAACCCGGAAAAACAGAAACCAATTTTCTATCCGCATCCAAACCATGCAACCTAAAAAACTCCTTTTTAGACGGCGGCAATTGTAATTGAGAAACAAGCGGATGTCCGCAATAATGTACATTTATTCCGTATGATTTATACATAGGCAACTCAAACGGAAATATACATAATACTTTATCTATATATTTTTTTATCTTTTTTATACGATATTTACGACTTGCCCACACTTGCGGCGGAATATAATAAAAAATTTTTATGCCCGCCTGCTTTAAGTACTTCGATACCGCAAGGTTAAATCCTCCGTAATCAACCATCAAAACCAAATCAGGTTTATATTTATTTTTCAGATAATCAACGAGTTTTTTCCCGAGTTTATAATGCTTTATGACAATTTCAGGCGAGATTCCGACAGCAGAAAGCTTTTTTATATGCTCAAATATTTTTACCCCCTCAGCTTGAAGATTATCACCGCCAATACCCTCAAACTCATAGTCAGAACTCATTTTCTTTAATTCTTTAACTACATTTGAAGCGTGGATATCACCTGAATATTCACCTGTTATAATAAAAATTTTCTTCATATTCTATACTGCCATTATTACAATATTGTGATCATCGGCATATTGTACAACTTTCTCTTGGTCAACAATAATTGTTTCATTTGCTTCAACCGCGATAACACCGGCATTTTTGTGATTCATTGTTCTTAATGTTCTCATCCCGATTGCAGGAATATCAAATCTTTTATCCTGATTTGGTTTTGCAACCTTTACAACTACCGCGCCTTTTTTTGCTAATTTTGCACCGCGTTTTATGCAGCAATCCGTACCCTCGATAGCCTCAACCGCCATTATCATTTTATCTTTTATAACGACAGATTGACCTACATCTAATTTCCCCATTTCTTTTGCAAGCCAAAATCCGTAATTCACATCAGCCATCTGCTCTTCTGTCGGTTTATGTTTACCCAAAACTCCGGCAGGAATCATCAAATTTTTTATAAATATTGTTTGATCCAAAACTTCTATTCCGATTTTATTCAATTCGTCAACAATAATAAGCATGACTTTATCGTCATTCAGACGAGTTGCTTCCTTGACCAAATCAACCGCACGTTTATCGAATTTATGAAGCTGTAAAAGAACTTTTTTATGCACCTTTCCTAAAAAAGTCAACTGCTTTATCTGTTCTTCTTTTAATATTGATTCAATACGGTTAACTTCTCCCGGATGACAAGAATATACCTTTGAACAATATTTCTTTAGTTCCCCGACATTATCTTTTGCCAAAGAAATACAAATCACTTCAAATCCGTTTTCTTTTGCATACTGTGCCATTCTGATAGGGAGTATTCCGTCTCCTGCTATTAATCCCTGTTTATTTTCCAGTGTAATTGCCATTATTTCCTCTTTATTTCAATAATTTTATCTTTTCTACTTCTTCATCTGATAATATTCTAGCACCACCAAGAATTTTTGAAAATATCATAGTTTTCGCATATTCTTCACACAATTCCAGCTTTAAATACGCATCCTTCAAATCGGTCCCGCCAACAATTACGCCGTGGTTCTTCATCAATATAACATCATGCGTGCTAAAATATTTAGCAGTTTTTTCAACCAAATCATTTGAACCGGGCAGCGCATATTCTGCTAAAGGTATATTATCAAAACAAAATATGATTTCAGGCAATACAGGCAAATCTAACCCCAAACCGCAAGCAGCAAATGCTGTTAAACAAGGGGAATGAAAATGCAAAATAGCATTTATATCCTCTCTTTGCCGATAAAATTCAAGATGCAAAAATTTTTCACTTGAAGGTTTAGCCCCTTCAATTATGCTTCCGCTAAAATCAATTACGGAAAAATCATCTTCAATGAGCATGCCGTTTGCTGAGCCGGTTGAAGTTATAACAACACTATCGCCAGCTCTTACAGATATATTACCGGAAATTCCGGGGGTATAATTTTTATCCCCGGAAAGTTTTCCGTATTTTATAATTTCCATTTTTATTTCTTCAAACATTTGAGCTTAATCAATTCTTTCTTTGTCAGGGTCTTCTATATCAATTACTTGGGCGTATTTTAAAACGGCAGGTTTTGATGATTTAGAAGCTTTTTGAGATGATTCAGTCGAAGATGTCGGTTTTGCAAATGCAACTTTTCTGTCATTGCCGTCTTGTTCGTCTGCGGTTTTACCCAGATGCTCAGGATTTTTTATAGTCATTTTGTTATAGTTTATAACTGTACCTTTAGGGTCAAACGCCATGTTAAATCCGAAATATGTCCTTTGCCTTTGGAAGTCGTACCCGAAAATAATTTTCAAATCATCAGGACCCAAAGATACCAAGAAAGCATTTTCTTGGAACATTTTTCCGTTTGGTGCATCATCAGACAAGTTCACATACCCTGACCAACCGACAGAAATATATTTATTCAATCTGAAAGCTTCCGTTAAACGTACACTCTGTTTACCATAACGATAAGCATCATAACGCGGCATAGGAGTTTGATCATCATAACCAGTTAAATAATAACTCAAATCCTGCATCCAATTTTTATATTGAATACGAATTCTCGGACCAATTCTTGCTATAAATTGGGTATCACCGGTTCCGTATAAAGCGGCAGAACCCTGCATTACAACACTTGCATCAACCATTGCACGTTTTTGAATATTTTCGTATTTGTATAAGGATTGGTTAATTTCAGCCATATAACGCGTTCTTGTCGTTGACATATCATTCGGCTTTTTAAACTTTTCACCGTTAAAATTCCTGTCATCATCCTGCATTAAACCAAACCCGATTTTGTGACGGAAAGTTAAATCCAAACCTTCTGCTAAAAAGTTCTTCTTCTTATATGACTTATCATAATACAATTCAGCCATATATTTTGCCATTCTTCCACCCAAAAACCATTCGTTTGAATAGGAATTTATACCATAGTGTAAATATAAGTTATCATCAAATTGTTGTTTACCTCTTAAGAAGAATATTTCATTTGAAGTACCGTAGCCAAATTCCGTACGGTTAAAAGTATTTACATATTTCAATAAACCACCGATTCCGAAATCTTTTTTATAATTTATGAACGGTACAATTTTCACAACAGACCCGAACGGTCCGCCAAAAGCAAACCCTGGACCGGCAAACATACCCAGTTTACGCTTTGAACCAAATTCAGGATAATTTGCTTCAAAATATGTGTGTTTTTTATTTGTATAAGCTGTCAGACCAGGCCATTTTAAAAATCTTCTGTCTTTATGGTAAGCCCTAATATTTTTCAACTTAATCATATCGTGGTTTCTGCGAGCATCAATATAAATTGAATCTATATCAACCCTTAAATTATTACCTTCAGGGTTACCAAAGAATAACGATTCCGCTTCTGGATCCACAATCATATCCTCAAAACGAGGACCTACCATTCTTGAAGCAATTCTTGAAACTGAAGATTTATCCGAATAAAAAGTACCCTTATCTAAAATCAAAAGCCCGTCTTTTTGAACACCCTTTTCAGCTTTCATCTTCATTGCGGAATTACCCGACATCAAATTATCCATTAACATTGATTCTTCATTCATGTTAATCTCAACATAATCTGATTTCATCGGCTTGCCGTCTCGTGTTATAACTACATTGCCAATTCCTTTCAATATATTTGAGTCATCATTATAAGTCATTGTATCTGCAACTATTTTCGTATTTTGAGGCGGTAAATACAAAACAGGAGAGCCTGTTGAAATTATATCACCCGTTTCTTCGTCAAATGATATATTTTCAGAATCAAGCATTAATTGTTTTTCGGTTTCTTCAGCATTGATTCCGCCTTCTAAGGATAAATCAGCATCAGGCAATATAGATGATGTTGCATTTTCAATTGTATCTTCCAAATCAGTTTTAATATCACTTTGAACCGGCTGTTCTTCCGTATTTTTCTTTTTAGCCCAGAATTTCCACCGTGGTGATGCAGAAGTTTTCACATCTTTTTCTTTAGAAGAAGCCTCAATATACTTATTGGTCAACCTTAACCTTATCTGCTTAAATAACGGCATACTATACGGGTCAATAGATTGAAATTCTCTGTCATCATTGTATTCATCCGAAGTATCCTCTACATCATGCGCTATATCTTCAAGATGGGAACGGAAAACAATATCTTCCGGATCCATGACTTCAGCTTGGGTAAAATCTTGACAATACCCTGCTTGCGTCAAAGATAAAATTAATGCAACTAAAATTAACTGTTTTTTCAATTATTTATTCCTTATATTATTTATATGTAGCTTAACGGATTTACAGGTTTTCCGTTTACACGGACCTCGAAGTGGCAATGAGGTCCGGTACTGTAACCGGTAGACCCTTCTTTCCCGACGGTTTGACCCTTTTTGACAAATTGACCGTTACCGACAAGAATTGTAGACATGTGTGCATACAATGTTGTTATCGGTTTTCCGTTGATAACACCGTGGTCTAAAATTACAACTTTTCCATATCCGCCGTACCAACCGGAGTATATAACTTTACCGTCATTTGAAGCCTTGATAGCTCCGCCGTTCGGTCCGCCTATATCAATACCTGAATGGAAAATTCTTGTTTTAAATATCGGGTGAATCCTATACCCAAACGGAGAAGTAATAGGCCCGGATATTGGTCTGATGAATCCGGCTGACGAGACCTTTACCTGCTGAGAGCCAGACTGAGAACTTTTCTTAGCTAAACTGGCAATCATATTTTGAATACTTGCTGATTGCCTTGCCAATTCTTCTTCCATTTTTTCGTAATAGTTTTTATCTTTATTCAAACGTTCAATCATATTTTTATTTGATTGAATAGAGTTTTGAATAGTAACCCTTTGATAATTGATATCTCTTATTGAAGCTTCAATCATGCGTTTTTGATTTTCAACCTGCGCTTTTAATCTTGCAATTTCGTCAGCTCTGGCTTTTAGAGCTTTCATACGCTGATAATCTTTTTCTATTACAATTTTCTCAAAATGAACAATATCCAAAAGAGAATTTACATCTTGAGCAGACAAAATTAACTCAAACATTCCAAAACGCTGATGTTTAAACACATCACGTATTCTTGATTTCATTTCTGCATCAGTACGTCTAAAATCTTCTATCGCAGCATTTAAATTGCGTTCCATACTTATCAAATTTGCAGACAAATTATTATATCTTACTGTATTTGCCTGTAATTTTTCATGCGCAGCCTCTAAGCGTTGTTGATTTGCGCTTAACTTATTTCGTTCATACCGCAGACGCAAATCCGCTTGTTTTTTCTTTTGTTGTATTTGGTTACGTTTTCTGTTAGTTTGATTCAACTGCTGATTTAGTGATGCCGCTGTCGGTGCAGCATAACATGAGGGAACGTTATTCCATACTATTCCCGCAAATATCCAGCATATTAAAATGTATACAACAGTATTTCTTATTCGCATATATATAAACAATTAAACTAATTACCAAAAGCCAATAAAGGCAATATCATCGGTATAAACATAAACCCTAAAAATGTTATTGCAATAATTACTATTATAGCTTTTTGGTGGTTTCTGAAAAATTCCATAATTTCTCCCCTTACACTATTATATCATACTATTAAAATAAAGTTTGTGCAAGAAAAAAATGTAGGAATAATTTGTGCATATAAATTTTAATTGTTTGCTTATTCTTTCTCTTTTGTTGCGAGCAAAAGAGAAAGAATAAGCAAAGAAAGAGAAAAAACGCAGTTTCATAGCAATGCCTTCGGCATCGCAACAGACCGCTTACGCGGTAACACGTGTTTTTGCCTAAAATAGGCAAAAACCAATCACCGCGGCTAAAACAACGCCGCGCATTTGAAAAATGTCACGCTTTAAGTGAAACACCATATCATTTATCCCACCCCCTCGCTCTCCGCGAAGTGAACAATAATTGTTATGCGAGAAAACTTCAAAAACGGACTTGTTTGAGCAATAGCGAGTTGTCCGTTTTGTATTCGAGCATTACAGATTATTAGTGAACGGAGCGATGGGCAGGAGTTTCTTTGCTCCACGTTTCTTTGCGGTCAAAGAAATGTGGAATGTATATTTGTATCAGATGCGCAAATTATTCCTACGAATAATTTGCGCATGGCGAAATTTTGTCATATACTTAATTCGGTATGAAAAACACAAGACAAACAAATATAAATATTCATAGGGATTCGTGGGTAGAAGTTAACATATCAAACCTTGAGCACAACATAAGAGAGATAAAAAAGAATGTGCCAAAAGGTGTAAAACTGCTTGGCGTAGTAAAAGCGGATGCCTATGGTCATGGCGCGGTTATGCTTGCACCTACCATACTTGCAAGCGGAGTTGATATGCTTGGCGTTGCCTCAATTGATGAAGGCGTTGATTTAAGACAGGCCAAAATAGATTGCGAAATTCTTGTATTGGGCGCAGTTCCTGTTTGGGCGGTAGAAAGTGCGGTTCGTAATGATATAAGCATTTCAATATTTTCGCAAGAACACTTAAAAGCATGTGAAGATGCATATAACAGAACAGGCATCAAGCCAAAAGTTCACATAAAGCTTGATACGGGTATGAACAGAATCGGTGTCAGAGCAGATGAAGCCGTTGAATATATTAAAAAAGTTCAAACTTTACCTTATATTGATTTGAAAGGCATTTTTACACATCTTGCTTCAGCCGAAGAACTTGATAAAACTCAAGAGCAATTCAAAAAATGGGATTCTGTTATAGATAATATAAACACTGACGGACTTTTATTACATATTCTGAATACTGCAGGAACAATTTGCTATGACAAACCAAATTCAAACATGCGCAGAATAGGGATTTCATTATACGGTTTATATCCTGATTTTCCTCCGAATGTCGAATTTAAAAAACCTGATTTAAAACAATTGATTTCACTAAAGGGCAGAATTGTAAATATTCATACCGCTAAAAACGGAGAAGGCGTAAGTTATTGCCATACATATATTTCTGATGGTGAACGAAAAATTGCAACCGTGCCTTTAGGATATGCTGACGGAATTCCGCGCCTTTTGTCAAATAAAATATCAGGGATATTAAACGGTATTGAAGTTCCGCAAATCGGTAATATCACAATGGATCAAATGATGTTTGATATAACGGGAGTTGATGCAAATGTCGGAGATGTCATTACATTGTTAAGCGAAGAAAAATCTATTGATGAATGGGCAAGAATATTAAATACCATAAATTATGAATTAACTTGCCGTTTAAAAGTAAGACTACCGCGAGTTTATACAAGATAGTTTTTCTCTTACCGCGAATTGGTGAGGTTAGATAGAGGAGTATTATATGGAAAACAAATTTGATATAGGGATAGTAGGATGCGGACCCGCAGGATATACGGCAGCTTTACATGCGGCATCTTTGGGAAAATCTGTTGTAATCTTTGAAAAAGATTTCGTTGGAGGAGTTTGTTTAAATAAAGGCTGTATCCCAACAAAATCAATTATTCATTCTTCTGAAGTTTACAAACAAACAAAAAATTGCGAAGAATTTGGAATCAGCGCGGAAAATATAAATCTTGATTTTTCAAAAGTCGTTGAACGCAAAAATAAAACAGTAGAAATATTGAGAAAAGGTTTAACTCTGGCATTTAAAAATGCTAAAATTACTGTTGTAAATTCACAAGCAAAAATTATCAATAAAAATCTTATACAATCAAACAAAGAAGAATATATTTGTGAAAAAATTATTTGCGCAACCGGTTCAGAACCAAAAGTTGTCAAAGGTTTGGAATTTGATCACAAATTTTTGTTATCTTCAGATGATATATTAAATCTTGAAAAATTACCAAAAAGTATTTTAATTATCGGTTCAGGCGCAATAGGAATTGAATGGGCAAGAATATTTAACAATTTCGGTGTAGATGTCTGCGTTGTAGAATTAGCCCCAAATCTTTTACCATTAGCTGATATTGATATCTCAAAAAGATTAGAACGAAGTTTTAAAACCAATAAAATAAAATTTTATACCCAAACTACCGTAACATCAATAAATAATCAAAAAGTAACACTATCAAACGGGGAAGAATTAACACCTGAAATTGTTTTAGTCGCAATAGGCAGAACTCCAAGCAAAGAAGACAGAATAGAAGGTGTTTCATATCTTGGGGATGTTTCAGGCGAAATTCAGCTGGCACATTACGCAATAAAACAGGCAATAAAAGAAATTGATAATATAGAATTCAGAAAAGATTTGACTCCTTCCGTTGTTTACGGAACGCCTGAAATAGCGTGGGTAGGCAAACGCGAGCAGGATTTGGAGGGGCTGGAATATGATAAATCCACTGTGCTGATATCATCATTAGGCAAAGCGCATTGCGACTCACAAACAGACGGAATAATAAAATTATTAATACAACAAAATAAAATCGTCGGCGCTCATATTATGTCTAATGAAGCTTCCTCTTTAATTCAACAGTTGACAATCGCTATTCAAAATAATATCGGCATTGATGAACTTAAAAAAGTATGCTATGCACATCCGACATACTCTGAAGGAATATTTGAAGCATTGTTTAAAATACAGAATATTAAAAAATAATAAATTTTCCTTGTTATCTATACTTGAGGTCTTATAATATAGATATATTATAAGAGGGGATAAATATTATGTCTGAAAACAATTCTAATCCATTCAAAAATGAAGATGTTGTCACAGAAGATGATGTAGTAAAGACAAAAGAAGAAGAAACATCCGCACAAGAAACTTCAGAAGCCGAAGCGGCTGATGAATTGACACAACTTCAAAAAAAATATGACGAATTAAATAATCAATATGTGCGTTTAGCTGCAGATTTTGATAATTACAGAAAACGCCAAGCACAAGAACGGGAAAGTCTGATAAATTACGGAACAGAAAATGCATTAACAAAACTTATTGAGGTCTTAGACAATTTTGAGCGTGCACAAAAATCATTAGAAGGTGTCGAAGATATCTCAAAAATCAAAGAAAGCTTTGATGTATTACAAAAACAGACTTATGAAGCATTAACAAAGATGGGCTTAGAAGAAATAAAAGCTGTCGGTGAAGAATTTGACCCGAATTTTCACGAAGCGGTAATGCAAACCCCAACATCAGAACACCCTGAACATACTGTTATAGCCGATTTAAGAAAAGGATACAAATTGGGTGACAAAGTATTAAGACCGACAATGGTAAATGTTGCCGCAGCCGAATAATTGTAGTATATATATAAATAGTTAGGGATAAATTAAGAGATAATGGCAGATTATTATGAAATATTGGGAGTATCAAAAGATGCTTCAAAAGACGAGATAAAATCGGCTTTCAGAAGAAAAGCCAGAGAGTTGCATCCGGATGTTAACAAAGCCCCTGATGCCGAAGAAAAATTTAAAGAACTCGGTAAAGCCTATGAAACTTTATCTGATGATAACAAAAGAGCAACTTATGACAGATACGGTGAAGACGGGTTGAAAAATGCCGGCTTTGACACAGGCGGCCCGTTCGCCGGCGGATTTGGCGATTTGAATGATATCTTTGAATCATTCTTTGGCGGATTCGGAGGTTTCGGTTTCGGCGGAGGCGCACAAGACCCGAATGCACCTCAACGCGGTGATGATTTAAGATATGATGTTAAAATAAAATTTGAAGAAGCCGCGTTCGGGTTAAATAAAGAAATTGCCTATGAGCATTTAGAAATATGTCCTGATTGCCATGGAACAGGGGCGCAAGCAGGAACTGCAAAAAAAACATGCCCGCAATGTAAAGGTGCAGGTCAAATTCAACATGTTACAAGAACTCCTTTGGGTAGTTTTTCACAAATTTCAGTTTGCCCTCACTGTCATGGTACAGGACAAGTTATTGACAAACCTTGTCAAACCTGTTCAGGCGAAGGCAGAATTGCAAAAGAGCACAAAATTGAAATCAAAATTCCTGCAGGTGTTGATAATATGTCCAAAATGAGAATTGGCTCGGAAGGTGATTGCGGTATAAACGGCGGTCCTAACGGGGATTTGTTTGTAGTTATACATGTTGCACCGTCACCTGATTTCAAACGCGACGGGATTAATGTCTTTTCCGAGTTGGAAATATCACCGGCTCAAGCAGTTATGGGCGATAATGTTACTATTAAAACACTTGACGGAGATAAAAAAATTCAAATTCCGCAAGGTTCTCAACATGGTAGTATTGTCAAAATAAAAGGTGCAGGTATTCCTGTTTTGTCAAGACCTTCACAAAGAGGCGATCATGTAGTAGTATTAAATGTAAGGATTCCTGTAAGATTGTCTGAAGAAGAAAGAAATTTATACCAGAAGCTATATGAAATTCAGACAGGCAGAGAAGCCAAAAATCAACAAACTATTATGTCAAAAGTTAAAGGAGTTTTTAAGTAGTATGAAAAAGATATTTCTGACCTTGCTTATATGTATGTTTACTTGCGGAAGCGCTTTTTCTATAGAACTTCCGAAAGAGGTTAAAGATTTTATCAATAAAGATTTTCCGCAGACGGATTTTCGTTTTGACGGAGCAATAATACTACCTGATAATACAATGTATCTTCCGGTATTCCCTTCAAAACCGGAAAATGTGGAAACCCTCGGGATAAAAAGCACTTATCCGCTTGGGCAAGGGATGAAGCAAAAGCCTGATATGGTTATTTTAAATAACAGGTATGTTCTGCTAAAAGTTATCAATACAAACGGTAAAAAAACAGTTATAAATATCACAAACCCGCCTGATGAATTACAATCAGGTCTGTTGCCGCAGGAAATTTTATTACCTAAAGGCTTAGTATTACCTGAGACTTTAAAAGGCATTATAGGTGATATTGATGTTTCGACAACACAAGATACAGGCTTAAGAATTAATAACGTTAAAGCTATTGGTCAAAAACGTACAGAACCCGTTGAACAATTAAATAAGAAAACTTTTTATATTGCGCCGGGAGTAAATAAAAATATTCAAGTTGTAAGTTCTGATACGAAAACTCCGTCTTATGCGCTTGAACAAAATTTTATTATTAATGATATGAAAGGCGTTGACGGAAAATTCCTATTAGTCACATACTTTGATTCAAACACTATGAGTATAATCTCATTAATGGATGAAAAAGTAATAAAAAATGTTCATTTTGACTCAACTCCGGAGCAAATTTTAATAGATAATAATAATAAAGTCGCATATATTTCATCAGGCGATGCTTCAAGCATTTATGTTTTCAGCTTGGAAACAATGACATTGAAAAAACAATTAAAAATTAACGGTAAATGCGAAAAACTGACATTAAGTGAAGACGGTACAAAAATATTTTACGTTGACAGAAATAAAAATGACATTTGGTCAATTGAATTAGATAATAACTATTTATTAAAAAATATCGGTTCTTTTCCGAATATTTCCGAAATTGCATATATAAACGGGAAAATATATGTAATCAGCCGTACAAGAAATCGCTTAGCCATTGTGGATTACGCTACATTAGGTTTATTGAAAGAATTGGAAGTATGCGAAAAGCCGGTTAAATTATATGCAAAAGGAAATGAATTATATATTTTGGGTGCACAGGACAATTTATTAGAAGTTTTGGATGCGCAAGATGACGTTATTACGGATATTCTATATTTAAATACTAATTCCTTTGCCACAAATATAACTCCTATTGATGACACAGGGATGATAATGATTACAAACGCACGCTCAGGGATGTACTCGGTTGTTGATACGGAAACAAAAGATATTGTAAAAACAAGTCCGTTAGAACTCCCCGTTAGAGCAATTGTTGTAGTTGACAAGGTTGAAACTATAAAATAGTTTCCTTATGACAATTCATCTCAATTAAATTTGCATAAAGATTATCCGAGGTTTTGTATGTGTATTCTACGAGCGGTTTTATAATGTATAAATTTTCCGAACTTTTGTTAGTTTCGCAAAAAGCTTTTAGTAAATTCATATTTGCATATATCTCTTTTGCATAATTATACAATTTCTCAAGTTGATTATGTTCAATACTGCATCTTCCCATATTTTCCCCATTTCTTAATAATATTTCAATATATTTATATCACCACTTGATTTTGGTGTCAACATCAAACTTGAACATCCGTCTATTTAATATATAATAGTAATGCTACAAATTTTAAGAAGGAACTATGATAAATATAATAGACAAATTTGACAATATTACCCAAAACACCCTGAAAGAATTGGAAAAAACGCAACGTGATTTTTGGAATATATCTCGTGTAACTGCGGAATTTATGTATAATTTTATTGTTGACGGCGGATTTAAAAATGTACTGGAAGTCGGCACTTCAAACGGATATTCCGGCATTTGGCTTGGCAAAGCCTTAAAAAAAACTGGCGGGAAACTTACCACAATTGAGTTTTACGATAAACGAATAGTACTTGCCAAAGAAAATTTTGAAAAATGCGGGGTATCAGATATTATCACAATAAAACAAGGGGATGCCGCAACAATTTTAGAGCATTTGCCGGAAGATTATAAAATTGATTTTGCTTTTGTTGATGCAAACAAAAGACAATATATTGATTTTTTTCATCTTATTCAACCGCATCTTAATATTGGCGGATATATTGCGTGTGACAACGTAATATCACATGCCCAAAAAGTTCAAACTTTTTTAGAAGATATAGATAAAAACCCTGATTATGAAAATATTGTATTACCTCTGCCTGCGGGTTTGTCTTTGGCAAAAAAATTAAGATAGATTATATTAAATTTTCTTTTTTTAATTTATCTTTCAACATACATGCAGGGCCGTATTCGGGTAAAATCCACAAACAAGTGTCTAATTCTTTTTTGCAAGCTTCAATATTTCTTATATTATAGCAATTTATATACGCTAAAAGATAATGTAATTCAGGATCTTTATACATACGTTCACATGCTTTACGTAAATAAAACATCGCTGCAGGCATATAATTATGAGCCCAAAAGGCTCTGCCGATAAATTTATAACATTCTAAATTATACATTGCCATATAATCAACATTTTTTAATATTTTTTCTATATAATTCCCTTGGCAATATGTTAGTAATATACCTAAATCTACCTCCAAAAAATTTCTTATTTCAAAATAAGTCGGCGCAGATATAATATCACCTGAAAGCATTTGAAGTAAAAACAAGCCCCAATGCGCTCTGGTATCAACATCTGCAGTCTTTTGAAATCGTTTTTCCGCTTTACTCAAATTTCCCAAAACAATATCTGCATAGGCACATTCTACATCATACCCGTGAGCTTCAAAATATGCCTTACAACCTTTTATTTTGCCTGACAAAAAGTCATTTTTAACCTGCAAGTATTTATCTTTTTTCATACTAATTATCAATATTTACTATATCAGGAACTATAGATTGCATCATTAATGCTTGAATAACTTCCGGAGAAACGTTTTCTCCGTTCTTTAATAATGACGGCAACAAATCTGTTAATGAATCGGATTTTTTTGATTCATTATCACCAAACAGCATCTTAATTTCATCCAATTCTTTTTGAGCCTGTATGACCTCTGAATCTGTTGAAAATTTTTCCATCACATCATCAACAGAAGTTGAGTCATACGCCAACTTTACAGAATCCAAATTATCTATTTCAGATTTTTTTTTTGAATCAAAATCCTTAAGATTTTGAACCTCTTCAGAATTGTTTAAATTTTGTTGTAATTCTTTCAATTTCATCTGCTTATATTGCTGTTCCAACTCAGCAGACATCCCCGAGCCGTACGGAGCATTGATAAAGGCATCTAAATCCGCATCTTGATTTGTAAACGGGTATTTTTGATTTACTTGCTTTGCGGCATTTTGAATTATATTTCCGTTTTCATCCGCAGCTTGAGTTCCCACAGCAGCCGCCTGTTGAGGAGATAATTGTGCCTGTAAATTGCTTATATTTCTGTTAATAAGCGTTTGAGGATTGATTAATGTCATATCAACTCCATCAGCAACATGCGCATACGGATACACATATTCAGGTTCATTAACTCTTGGATAGCAAGTTTCTTCACTAGGACTCATTACGCAATTTCTGCCGTTTGTTGCATATTTCACAATCATTGGATTATCATGCAAAGATATAACTTTTTCATAGGCTAAAACTGCATTATCTTTATCCCCTGTCTTTGCATAACTCATTGCAAGATAATAAAAACCTAATGTATCAGAAGGATGCAGCCTTACATAAGATTCTGCTTCTTGTCTGCATCCTGCAAAATTACTTGCTTTATATTTTGCTTTAATACTTTCTAATGTAGGATTAGCATAGAACGAAGGTCCTTCCAGCCATCCCGGAGAGGTTTCGCCAAATCTCTTTTTAGATGATTCGCGCAAATAATCATTTCTTCTTTGAGGCACTTCCGCTTGATATGAAGTATCTGTCGGTGCCGCAGCTGTCGGAACAGGTTTTGAAGAAATATTAGCTGTCGAAGGAACAGCATTTGATGCAGGATTATATGTAGAGGTCGAATTTGAGCTTGGAATATTGTAGAATGATTCACTCATAACACCCTGACGACCGGCTCCGCTCTTGTGAGTATCCTCATACAAATTATATTTTTGCAAAGGATTTGTAAAAGCATAAGAAACACCTGAAACTGTGATTACCGCTAATATTGCCATCAATAACACATCTAAATTTTTACGCATCATTTTATTCCTTTATTTTCTGTTCATACGGTATTATATTATATTAAATAATATTCGTCATAGTCCGAACGTATGAGATTTAGGAATTTTGCATAGCAAACCGACATCCGCAATAATTTTGGCGATATAAATTTAATGAATTTGCAATAATATTTGTTTTTAAAAAACCGTCATTTTTTCGGAAATTATATCCAAAATATAGCAAATCGTATTGAGCAGCTATTATTTCACCTAATGTTGTTAGTTTTTCGTAATTTTTATGAGGGCTTATTACCATTGAAGTTGTAAATTCTTTTATTCCGAGTTCGTAAGCTTTTTGAGCAGATTTGTGCAATCTCAATTCAAAACATTTATCGCATCTGGCGCCTTTTTCAGGTTCCTGTTCAAGCCCCTTCACATAGTTATAATAAACCTCAGGTTCGTAATCACCGATTATTAATTCACATCCAAAATGCTCACACAAACGAATTTCAGAATCAAGGCGTTTTTCATACTCTTCTTTAGGATAAATATTCGGGTTATAAAAATACACCACAACTTCATATCCCAATTCTTTTAATAAAGATATCGGATAAGCCGAACATATTGCACAGCAAGCGTGTAATAAAATTTTTTTATTGGAAGAGACCGTGTCTTTCGATTCCGCCATGTTCTTTAACCCATTCTTTTAATCTCGGATAACCTTTCACACCCATTTCAAAATCATCTCCGATTTTTAACGACGGAGTACCGATTTTTCCCTGAGATGCTGCATAATCCATATCAACTTTTATTTCATCTTTTATCTCTTTGCTGTTTGCATCCTTTTGGAGTTTTTCCAAATCCAACCCAAAATCGGCTTCTTTTAACACACTCAAAATTTCTTCTTCAGAACTTGGTGATTTTTCAAATAACAAAGATTCAACTTCCCAGAATTTACCCTGTTTTTTAGCTGCGGATGCATATTGTGCATTTATACACGAGCCTGTATGAAACGGGTTTTTCAAATGCGGGTTACAAGAAATATCCAACGGCATATTGTGGTGCTCTACACGAAGATTTTTAAATTCTCTTACCAATTTATGCACCATAATATTGCAAGTAAAACAAATAGGGCATTTAAAATCCGAATATACATGCAATACTACGGCATTCTCATCTTTTGAACCCAGCACATTACCTTTTATGGCGTATTTATTAATTTTTGATTGAGTAAATTCACCATAATTCCTGTAAAAAGTTAACGCAGGAGATAATACCGCAGTTGAATACGTCCAATATAAACCGACAGAAGCCAAAATAACGACTGCTATAAAGGCGATTCTGTATGGTATCGGCTTTAAAGCTTCAACAAAGTCATTCCAACTTTGGGTTACAGCTCCGATAAAATGACCCTTGATACCATGCGCAGCGACCATTCCAATTAGTAAATTTAAGCAATATGTAACAACACACATTACGCATATTTTATGAATTTCACCTAAACTTACAGCAAGCAGAAGCATTGATATAACAAATGATATCAACCCTAATGATGCAATATAATGATACTTATTTTTAAAAACTTCCAAAAATTTCAAAAACGGAACTTTTTTTAGTTTATCAACCCATAACATCAAAATCATAAACGAATACAAAAACAAGCCCCATAAAGCCAATGGCACGCCTAAGAACTGAGATTCAACAGTTCTTGCAACACCGTCGCAATCAATAAAATCATTAACGGAACAAAAGCTCGGCAGTGCATGGCTGTTAAAATTCGCTTGATAATATATAAACGCAAGGTCTATCGTTACCAAAATGCCTATTAAAACTAATATAAATACTGCAATCCCTTTTTTTGAAATTTTATTTTCCATAATATAAATCTCCCTACAAACATTATATTACCTTTTAAGAAAGAATAAATCAATACCATTTATTGAAGAAAATAAATAATTTGCTATAATAACGATATGGATAATATTGAACAAGATTATGAAGATTTTATATCAACAGTCAGCCACGAATTGCGAACACCGCTAACATCAATTCGCGGGTTTTCTCAAACTTTACTATCTTCCTGGGACAAACTTGATGATGAGAATAAAAAGAAGTTTATCAAAATTATGGAAGAACAATCCGAAAGGCTTATTCATCTTGTTGAAAATATGCTTGCCGTTACAAAATTAAAATCCGGTTCAAATTTAACTGTCTTTAGCGAATTTGAGCTTAAACCGTTAATCTCGCAGGTCGTCACTTTAGTTAAAAATCAATATCAATCTCAAAAATTTGAAATAAATATTGAACCTAATACGCCGAAAATATTTGCAGATAAAGATAAATTTATGCAGGTTTTAGTAAATCTAATCGAAAACAGCGCAAAATATTCACCTGACAACTCAACAACAGAAATAGATGTAAAACAGGACAACAAAATTATAAAAATAAATATTTCTAATACAGGAATTGGCATTAAAGAAAAAGATTATGATAAAATTTTTACTAAATTTGCCAGAATAGATAATCCACTGACACGAAAAGTACAAGGCAGCGGACTTGGATTATATATAACCAAAAATTTAATCGAAAAAATGGATGGGAAAATATATGTTAAATCAGAACCTTTAAATAATTCAGAGGATTTGAGTAAAATCACTTTTACAATAGAAATGCCCATAAAAGATATAGAAGAACAAACGAGGATAAAATGCGGTCGGTAACACTTATAATTGACAGAAGATTGGAACTTTCAACCAAATATAAAAAACTATTGGAAACGGATACAAATCAGGTGTTAGTATCTCGTGATATGCTTACTTCAATAAAGATAATAAAAGATTGTGAGCCTGATTTGATAATAATTTCAGATAGTTTTGACGATGATTTGTCGGATTTTTGCAAGCAGGTGCGAGCATTAACCTACAATATGCGCCCTGTTATTGTTGCACTGTCTAAATCCGCAGATTTTAACGACAGAATTAAAGTTCTAAATTCAGGTGCGGATGATTTTCTCTCTGAACCCGTCAATTCAAAAGAGTTTCAGGTAAGAATGCAAGCGCATTTGCGGCGTGAATTTGAATCAAATCTTGATACAAAACAGTTTTTGCCTACAAAAAATTATACGCTTCGCGCAATAAAAAGAGCTATATCTCAAGAATTAAAATGGGCTATGCTATATATTAGTATAGAGAACTTTGATGAATACAAACAGGCATATACCGAATTGGCATCTGACAAATTGCTACAAACATATTCCGCAATAATAAAAGCTTCACTATCCGAGCAAGATTATGTCGGACAATTAAAGGAAAATGTATTTTTTGTCATTACAGATCCGTTAAAGGCTGAAGGAATTGCAAAATTTTTAACCTTTGCTTTTGATTCAGTTGTAAATAAGTTTTATGCAGAAAATGACTTATCCAGAGGTTATATAATTTTACAAGGAGATGAATTTGCAGGAAAACGCGCCGATTTTGTGCACTTTACCATTAGTGTCATAACAAATGAAGCTAAAACATACAGAGATTATGCTCAAGTTATTTCTGCACTAGAGCAGTTACATGACCTTGCGGATTTGCCTGATAAATCCAATTATATAATCGACAGACCGCAAATTACGGGTAAAGATTCTGTTATTACGCCTGCATACAATAATAAAATTTTTATATATGAAACAGATGAAGCACTTTGCACATTATTGAATACAATATTAAAACTTCAAGGGTTTCAGACTGTCATAATGAATCAATACAGAGTTCCAAAGAAATCAGACATACCGGCACTGATAATTGTTGACGCAGGCGATTTGGAAAAGAAAAACGGTTTGAATTTATGCTATAAATTAAAACAATCGGAAGACTTTAGGAATACAAAAATCATTGTAACCTCAATTATTCACGACAAAGAACTCATACTCAATACAGGTGCGGACTTGTACCTGCCAAAACCGTATGATATATCAACTCTGATTAAATGGATTGATAATTTGATGAAAGAATTTAATAAATAATTTAGCTTAAAATGTCGTCTAAAATTTCGGCATTTGCAGAAGCATTTTCAATTTGAGATTTTGACAATCTGCGCATATAATTTTTTAAAGCTTCACGAATAAGTTCACTTCTTGAACAATTTTCCGAATCTGCCAACCCGTCAACTTTGTTTAAAAATTCATCAGGCATAGTAACCAAAACTTTAGCCATATATAAACCCTTTCTTCCACAGATACACTATATTTTACATGCCATATTTTAGCATAGTATATACTTTTTTGCAATAAGACTAATTGTTATCAAAATTTGTTTTTGCTTCTTCGTTTTTTATATATTCGCAAAATTCTTCAAGCCGATTGTCTTCCATAGCATCAATCAGCGATTGAATATTATCAAACTTATGTAGTGCAAACCCTGTTTCTGCCAGTAATACGCAATCGTTGCAAAGCCTATACTTATCATATTGAATAGAACCGGCAAGACTTTTGGTCTGCCCGCAGCAATTACATTCAAAATATTCGTTCGCCAAATCAGGATTTTCTTCCAAATCATCCTTTACCATTTGCTCAGCAACGGCTTGCATTTCTTTTACAATTTCTTCTTTTGACTTTGTCATAAATTTATCCTTTTATTTTATTAAATCGCGCATTTCAATAACTGCTTGTTCTAATCCGACAAATATTGCTCGTGAAATAATACTATGCCCGATATTTAGTTCATAAAGTCCTTCTATTTCGTGCATTCTTTTTACGTTTGTATAGTTCAAACCGTGTCCTGCATTAACTTTCAAGTCCAATTCTTGTGCATATTTTGCTGCAGTTTTCAGTTTTAAAAATTCTTCTTCTTCTTTGTCTGTACCAAATGCGTTTGCATAAGAACCTGTATGCATTTCAATAAATTGCGCCCCGCATTTTTTGGAAGCTTCTACTTGTTTTTTATCAGGGTCAATGAACATACTTACAATAATTCCGGCATTTACAAGTTTCCCGACAAATTCGTTCATTTTATCCTGCTGACCTGCAACATCCAATCCGCCTTCTGTTGTAACCTCCTGCCTTTTTTCGGGAACAAGACAAACAGAATGAGGCTTTAATTTTAACGCTATATCAAGCATTTCATCTGTCACTGCCATTTCTAAATTCAAATCTGTTTTTATAAATTTTGAAATAGCATCCACATCTTCATCTTTTATATGACGTCTGTCTTCACGCAGATGAGTAGTGATTGAAGAAGCACCGCATTTTTCGCAAATTCGCGCCGCATCCAATACGCTCGGTTCAACTCCGCCTCTTGCATTTCTTAGTGTCGCAACATGATCTATATTTACACCTAATATCATTTATTTCTCCTTAAAATTTCATTTTTGTAATTTCTAATAATGCCGTATATGATGGTAAAATTGTAATGCTTTCTCCATTATTTTCTGCTTTGGAAGCTAATTCGATTGCTCGTTTTATGTTTTCTTCCACAATTATTTTCTCTTGCGGTATACCCGCATATTTTAAGCGTACCGCCATATCTTTTGCTCTGATACCGGAAGTTATAACAAGATTTTTTGCATCTTTTAATCTCTCAAAATCACTATCCCAAAGCCACGAAATATCTCTGCCGTCAGCATAATTATCGTTTATCGCCACTATTATATTTGAATTTAAATCAACTGTTTTTAAAACTTCACTTGCGCCTGTCGGATTTTTTATGAGTTGAATCAAAGTATTATGCCCATTTATCACGCGCCTTTCCGTTCGCCCGAAAATCGATGTGTATGATTCTACGGCTTCTTTTATTTTTTTATAAGGAATTTCGTTTACAAGTGCTGCCGAAATCGCGCCTAAAGCATTATAGGCATTGTATAACCCGACTAAATTAACCCTGAATTCATAATTATTGTTCCCAAAAGCTACGCTCAAATCGGTATAATTATCATACACTTTTGCATAAGCTTTTATGTTCGGTTCAGGACGCTTGTATGAGCACTTATCGCAATAATAATGTCCTTCTTGTGCAAAAAATTGTTTGCCGTATTTTAGTTCCTCGCCGCAAACACAATTAAATACTTCACTTGGCGCCAGAGAAGATGAATTATGCTTGTCAGAGATAAATTCAACATCTTCAAAACCATAATAAATTGCTTCCCTATTTTTACCAAAATTCGCAACAAGAGGGTCATCAGCATTCAATATTAAGTTTAATTCTTTATTTTTATCGATTGCGTTTTGAATAAAACTTGCAGTTGTAGATAATTCCCCGTATCTGTCTAATTGATCACGGAAAAGATTAGTCACTACAAGATAATCAGCACAGTAATAGTCATATAATTTTGTCAAATATGCTTCATCTGATTCTATGACGGCATATTCAAAAATTTTGGGAGGTTTTAAATTGAGAGCAAAAGCGTTGGCAACCCCTGTGAGCATATTTGCACCCTTGAGATTGTGGATAACATTGTTTTTATCTTCTTCCAAAATATGAGCTAAAATACCTGAAGTTGTTGTTTTACCGTTTGTGCCCGTTACCGTTATTGTTTTTTTAACATATTTTTGGCAATAAGTTAAAAAATTCGGGCACAACCTTAAAACGACCATACCAACAAATGAAGTACCCGAAGATTTGGAAAGAAGCCTTATCGCCAGATAGACAAATCGCGCCAAAACTAATGATATATAAAACTTCACCTTACTCACCAAAATACTCCTTTTGAATGTATTGAAAATATCTGCTATTATTATATTATAAATATGAAACAAAGGTAAAAAATGTTTGTATTATTTTTTGTAATAGTTTTTATAGCAGAATTGATTGTTGCATCTAAGATTATTCAAATCATCAAAAAGGCAGATGCTAAAATTTGTACAGTCAATGAACAAATACTCTCTGCAAGACCTCAAATAAAAAAGGGAATTACTTCTGTCAGAATAGAAATTAATAAAATTCATCTTTCCATAACTCAAATTCAAATAAAACTTAAAAAGAAAAAAGAAGAATATAAAATTGTACTGCTTAAAAATATATTAACCGGAATTTGCTTTTTATTGTTGAACTACAACGCAAAACGAGCATTGACAACCGTAGAACTCGCATTATCATTGAAAGATTTCATCAGTTCACTGCGCAAAGTCTTTAATAGCCTGAAAGCATAGACTTGCTATTGAAATCTGACAAGAAATATGATAAAATAATTATGTTATTTAAGAAACGAGGTTTACAACTATGTGCAAAAAAAATGATGCATTTGCCTTTTCATTAGGCATAATAGCAGGTGTTATCGGCGGAATAATCGGCGGTGTCTTGTATGCACCAAAATCCGGCGAAGAATCAAGAAAAGACATTAAAGATGCGGCTTGCGAATTGTACGAAAAACACGCACCGCAAATTGTTGATGCTAAAAAACAAGCATTAGAATCTGTTGATTTAATGAAGTATAAATTAGAACGCCAAATGAGAAAATTGACTAATTCATTAAAATCAAACAAAATGAGAAAAGCTAAAGCTCTTGAAGATTCTGAAAGCTCTAATAATGAGAGTGAATTTGATTATTAAGAAAGGAATGAGCTATGGATATTGAACTTTCTCAAACTATTCTTAATCAGGGTTTAACGTTTTTGTACGTTTCATTGGGCATTGTATTATTGGTTATCGGCGGATTTCTTGCAAAGTTAATATATGATTCGGCAAAACTAGTACGAAATCTTAATGAAACAACTCTTTTAGTTAATTCCGAATTAAAACCGACATTAAATGAATTAAATAGAGCCATAAAATCTTTTAATGATATAGTACAAAACACAGGCGAAGGTGTCGGTAACGTAAAATTAGGCATAGAAAATGTCATTAACAGGACAAAACTACTTTCAGGAAACGTTTTGTCAGGATTTTTAAAAGGATTTATGGCAGTTTATACAATATTTTCAAAGAAAAAATAACTAATTCAGGTATAAAAAATTTTTTAATCAGAAATTATAATATGTAAGTAACAAAAAAGGAGAAACTAAAATGTCAGCAGGTAAATTTATTGCAGGTTTTGCTATTGGCGGCGCTATCGGAGCTATCGCAGGTATTTTATTAGCACCAAAATCAGGTGAAGAAACAAGAAAAATGCTTGCAGATTCTGCTCAAGACTTAGCAAAACGCGCAGATGAAACAGCAAAACAAATTCAAACAAAAGCAGATGATGCTCTTTCTGAACTTCAAAAAAAAGGGGAAGAAATTAAATCAAAAATTCAAGATTTAGTAAACAAAAATAAAGACGCTAATGCAGAAGCTTAAAATATAAAAATATTGTGAAAAGCCCTAAACTTTAATAGTTTAGGGCTTTTTGCGTTATAAAACTTAATATTTATTCTCTAAAGTGGTCAAAAATTTTTTGTTTGGATTTTTAAACCGCAAAAGGAGTTTACAACATGCAGATATCTAATATTCAAAATTACAATCAAAACTTTGGCGGATACTACGCAAAAAGTAACATTATCCGAGAAGTAAAAAACAGCAACGTTGATTTTTGTGATGACATTATATCAAAAAAAGCAATAAAACTGTTTCGCGGCTTGAGCGACTATATCGAAGATATATGGACTAAAATCCGAAAAGGTGAATTGGATGAATCAGCACTAAAATTTAGCATTGAGGGCAAACGAGGAGCAATATCAACATTTAAACCAATATACGGCGCAAATAAACCAATTATTCTTATGGATATTGACTCTGGCAAATATACTCAAAGATTTTTATTCGACAGAAAAAATCCTACAAAATTCAAATATGAAAAAAAAGTACTGACAGACTACGGTTCTGCAACTTTAAAATCTTTTGATTCCGAATTGTCCAAAAATAAAGAAATAGAAAAGATAGCAGATGAAAACCTGTTAAAATGCCTGCCTGATATATTACCGTACAAATACATAAAAGACCAATTCGGATATTTTAATGAATATTCGAAATGTAATTTCTAAAAAACACACAAAAAAAAATCCCTTGAGAATAACTCAAGGGATTTTTTCTTATCTTTCCTTATACCAATTCTTTTACTTCAGCAGCAAAGGTTTTTGGATCTAATTTAATTCCAGGTCCCATCGTTGTTGATAAGTAAATTGATTTTACATAAGTACCTTTTGCAGAAGACGGTTTTGATTTCAAAACAGCATCAGCTAATGTTGCATAGTTCTTAACCAAATCTTCTTCAGCAAACTGGATTTTACCGATAGGGCAGTGAATCATACCTTGTTTATCTGCTCTGTATTCAACTTTACCTGCTTTAGCATCTTTAACAGCTTTTGCAATGTCCATTGTAACAGTACCGGTTTTAGGGTTTGGCATCAAGCCTTTTGGACCTAACACTCTACCTAATTTACCTAACATACCCATACAATCAGGTGTTGCAATCAATGTATCAAATTCAAACCAGCCGTCAGAAATTTTATCAATAATTTCTTCTGATCCTGCAAAATCTGCGCCTGCTTCAGTTGCTTCAGAAACTTTAGCCCCTTTAGCAATAACGCAAACTCTTACAGTTTTACCCAACCCTGCAGGTAATACAACTGTTGAACGAATTTGCTGATCAGCTTGACGAACGTCAATACCTAATCTCATGTGGCATTCAACTGTTTCATTAAACTTAGAAACTTCTTTTGAAATTTCTTGTAATTTCTTTATTGCATCAACAGCGGTTGAAGGTTGAGTAAAACCTTCCATCAACTGTTGAGTTTTTTGTTGTTTTTTAGTTAATTTTGACATTTTAATTTTTCCTTTCGTGGTAGTAACGGACTCATCGTCCTTCCATTTCTTAAGAGGAACAGAGGTCAAGATGTCATGAGGGCAGGCTTTTTAAGATTTTGACTTGCCTTCTTGTCCTCTTGCCTTCTTGCCTTCTAATCTTTTACAGTAACGCCCATAGCTCTACAAGAACCTGCAATCATTTTAACTGCAGCATCCATTGTAGTCGCGTTTAGGTCGTCCATTTTTGTTTTTGCAATTTCTTCTAATTGTGCTCTGGTTATTTCACCAACTTTGTCCTTGTTAGGAACAGCAGAACCTTTTGGAAGGTTTAATGCTTTCTTAATCAATACAGGAGCAGGAGGTGATTTGATAACAAAAGTAAAACTTCTGTCTTCATAAACATCAATAATAACAGGGATAATATATCCTGCTTTATCTTGAGTTTTTGCATTGAATTGCTTACAAAAATCCATAATGTTTACACCATGTTGACCTAATGCAGGACCAACCGGAGGTGACGGATTTGCTTTGCCGGCTTCAATTTGAAGCTTGATTTTTCCTACTACTTTTTTTGCCATTGTTTTCTCCTTTTGTGGTAATAACGGGTCATTGTGAGTCCCTTCCACAGTTTTATGTGTACTACAAAGATGTATAGAGGTTTAGAAGTTTAGAAGCACAGTCTTGTATTTAGGCTACGCATCTATGCGTCTTTGCATCCATGCATCTACAATTTGTTTATCTGATTGTATTCCAATTCAACAGGCGTTTCACGGCCGAAGATTGAAACGTTTGCACGAAGTTTAGACTTATCAGGGTAAACTTCTATTATATCAGCATCAAAGTCTGCAAACGGACCTGATACAATTCTGATTTTATCACCAACTTTAACATCAAGTTCAACTTTTTCAACTTGAGATGAAGTTCTGTGTAATATTCTTTTAATTTCGCTTTCACGAACAGGGATTGGTTTCTTAACCGAACCGACAAATTTTGTAACCCCTGAAGTGTGTCTTACAACATACCAGCTGTCCTCGTCCATAATCATTTCAACAAGAACATACCCAGGGAAAATCTTTTCTTCTTTTTCTTGTTTTTTTCCGCTTTTTACTTGCACAACAGTTTTTTGAGGAACTTCCACCCTAAAGATTTTATCGCCCATATTCATGTATTCAACACGCTTTTCAAGGTTTACTTTTACTTTATTTTCATACCCTGAATAAGTATGAACAATATACCATCTTTTTTGGTTTTTCTTTTCTTTTTCAGCTTCTTCAGCCTCCGCAGCAAGAGCTTTTTCTTGTGCGATATCTTCGTTTAACTGTTCTTCCATTGTTTTTTCTTTTTTAGTCATAAGCCACCTTTATAATTTTGGTAAAATCTTATTTTATAAATCCAAGCACAAACTTGAATAATAAATCCATTATATAAATCGCAACAGTAAAAACAAATACGATAAAGATTACCGACAAAGTTTCGCCTGCAACTTGTCTTCTTTCAGGCCAGCTGACCTTGCCCCATTCGGCTTTTACACCTTTAAAATAAGCTTTAATTGATTCTACTGTTTGATTTTGATTCATAATATAATCCTTTACGTTGTATATAAATCGCGCCCTGAAGGACTCGAACCCTCGACATCCGGTTTTGGAGACCGACGTTCTACCAACTGAACTAAGGACGCATGACAGAGGGCAGGAAGCTTGGAAGGCAGGAAGGCAAGCTATTTAAGCTTGACTTCTTGACAATCTTGTCTTCCGGTCTTCCGTTATTTTGTTTCCTTATGAGTTGTGTGTTTTTTGCACTTAGGGCAATATTTGCTTAATTCCATTCTTTCCTTAAGTGTTTTTTTGTTTTTTGTTGTAGTGTAGTTTCTTTCTTTACAATCTTCACATGCAAGAACTACCATTTTGTCTACTTTTCCTTTGATACCCATTGTTTTATTCCTTTTTTTATTGAATTCTTCTTCCATTTTAAAAAGAATGTGATTGATACACATTCTTCTTAATTCGGCTTATGGTTCTATAATATATCAAACATAAAAAAAATCAAACCTTTTGTAAACAAATGATAATATTTTTTACTTGCACTAATATAAAAAAATAACCTCGGAATTTCCGAGGTTATTTTTTTGAATGTCTTAAACTTTTTTCACATCTCTGTCTTGAACCCAATCTCTGGAATTCTGCGATGACTGCATCGCTGCTGTTGCATATTTATTTGCGGAATCAGTCTTTATTTGTTCCATATAAATCTGACATTCTTTTACGCTTTGTTGTAACTGAGTCAAATTACCTTCGAGACTCGTCAGAACTCTTTGCGCATACAATTCTGCACCTTCTCTTATTTTCATAGCCTCATCAGTTGCATCCAGTCTGATTTTTTCAGAATCCTGAAGAGCAGTATGCTTGATGTTTTCGCAATCAGTTACAACTTCGTTTTTAATTCTGATACCTTCGCGTTCTATCGCTTTAAGTTGGTCAGATTGAGAAAGCATTTTTTCAGCTTTTGCTTGAGCATCCGCAATAATTTTGTCTGCTTTAGCCTGAGCTTCAGCTTGAAGTTCTTCTTTGCGTTTTAAAAATACACGAGCTTCCTGTACTTCCACAGGCAATGCCGAATATATTCTGTCTATCAAATCTTCCATTTCTTTCTTATTTACAATAGAATACTTGAAAATGTTATATCCCGTATCTAATGCTATATCAAGCATTTTAAGTAAATCATATACTCCGTTTTGAGGCATGGTCTTTCCCCTTTATCCCTTTCACATTTTATAACAATATATTACATAAGCCGTTTTTAATTGTCAAATAATTTTTGGCATGGAATTACATATTTTAACATCACTAAATTAATCTGCCCAAAATTACACGGTCAATATTTGCCAAATCTTTAACAATCTGAATTGACATGAAGCCATGGGCTTTCATCAGTTCTGCGACATTCATACTCTCATTTATACCAAGTTCAAACAGCAGAAAACCACCCTTATTCAAATAAGCAGGAGCTTCAGAAATAATTTTTTTATAAAACTCTAATCCGTCAGAATCATTTGTGTATAACGCAATGTCCGGTTCAAAAGTTACTTCTTTTTGAATTGTTGATTTTTGAGAATAAGGAATATAAGGAGGATTGGAAATTATCATATCAAATTTTTCATCTTCTCTTATTTTTGAAAACAAATCGGATTTTCTGAATAAAGCACGATTAAATAATCCTAAATTTTCCATGTTTTTAAATGCCACTTCAATTGCTTCAGTCGAAATATCAGAGCCTATTACGATAGAATCAGTTAATTTTGCAATCATACAGGCTATAATTCCTGAGCCTGTGCATATATCTAAAACTGATTTAAAACCGTATTTTTCAATAACTTCCACAGCTTTGCGAACCAAAATTTCTGTTTCATCACGCGGGATTAAAACATTTTCATTTACAATAAATTTCTCACCCATAAAATCAGCTTGCCCGATAATATACTGTATCGGCTGTCTTGTTTTGGCTCTTAAGCGGGCTTTTTGTTCGACAATCTTTAAATTTTCGTCGGTTAACTTTTTGCCCATAATAATATCCGAAATACCATAACCTGCAAAATGCTCTATTAAAAGTCTTACTTCAATATTTGCTTCGTTTTCTTCAATTCCGGCATCTGTTAAAATCTTTACTATTTCAGGTATATTCATATTTTTAACCTTCTATATTCTCTATATAGTGCTCCTGTGAATGTTCAGAAATTATCTTATCAATTTCATTTCGCGCATCCAATTTTGAATCCAATTCTCTTTTCTTGAGTCCGTATTTTTTGCATAAGCGTTCATAATAATACAATTGCTTTTTGGTCGGAGGCTCTTTTGACATTTTAACTTCTCTTAAAAATTCTCTCTTTTTCTTTTCATAAACCTTATTTGCCTCTATTATCGGACGCTGTTTTTCTTTATATTCGTAATACTTTTTGCACTCTTTTATATATTTCAAGGTATCAGTCATAAATTCATCATTATCAATTGTATCTGACAAAAACTCAAATCTTGAACACTCCAATTCTAAATAATACTTTTCATCTTCAATAAAAGACTCAAATATTGCATCGCAAGACATATTCAACCTTTGCTTTACATATGCTCTCAAATAATTGCATAATGCTGATTTTTGATTTTTTGTAAAATCAAGATATATTTGTTTCTTTACTTCATACATACAACTATTATACGAATAACCTTTATATTTTTCAAGTTAATTAAGCTATATTTGATTTTTAGCCGTTTTTGTAACGATATGTAACAAATATATACTTTTTATATAATTTTAAGCAATTTTTATTTTTGAAAATTGTTTATATAAGAGTAACGAGGTATAATTAAATCGATGGTTGAGAAAACAGGACAAAACTTTGAAGTAATTGAAACAAGAGTGAGAGAAAAAGAAGTTCTTGATAATCCGAGGGTTTCTCACCAGACAAATCCTATCGCACAAAAGTTGCTGGACTTTAGCGTTGCTAACAAAACCCGCAAATTTTCGGTGCGTGATTTGTTCAGAAGATAGACTTAGTAACACGGTTTTATGAGGATCGATACGTACATAAATTTGTGCGGTTTGCGAAAAGTCGAAACGATTGTACTTCGTTACTTCTTTTTTGGAGTTGTTATTTTATATGCGTAAGGATATTTTGAGTAATATCTTCCCCGCCGGAGATTACCATTCCCGTCGGCAAGACCAAGTTATAATCACTCTTTTTTGCCTGATTTGAAATCTCATTTTTTATGTTTGAAGTTATTTCTACTATTTTTTTACTGTATTCTTCATCTATAGCGTTTTTTTTGGTTTCAATTTGTTTACGATAATTTGTTTCTAACTGCTGAGCTTTTTCTTGAGATTCCGCATTTACTATCTCATTTTGCGCCTTGGTAATCAAAGTATCCAATTCTTTCATCTGTCTATCCTGAGATGCTTTTAAACCTTTTACAGCAGAGGATTTTTCCATTATTTGCGTAACATCAACAACTGCGACTTTGTATTTCGGAAACGAAACAGCCACATTATTCAAACTGTAACCCGCAAAAAAGAATAATAAGCATGTAGCAACAAACCAAATATTGTTCTTCATAATAAATCCTCCTTAAATTTCATTGAAATAGTAAAATAAGCGACATAAAAAAATAATTATCCGTACGGATAAAAAAAATTCCCCCGATTAGCCAAGGGAATTTTATACATTACTTAATAAACACTAGGATTTTTCTAAACTGAGGATTATATAATTTCATTATTAAGCAAATATGCTTTTTAATGAGTCTGACTTTTTATTATTTTCTTTTTGATTATCTTTTTTAGGAGAATTGTCCATCAATAATTCACCGCCATAGAAAGGATTTGAGCCATCTCTGTCTTTTTGGGTTTCTACAGTATGAATTTGAGCAAATTGTGATTTGTTTGCTTCAGAAATTTTTTGAGTTTCTGTCGGAGCAGCATTTACATTCGGCATATATTTTCCGTCAACTCTGTTTGTAATAGCTGCTTGCGAATTCAAAAATTGAATGGATTTTAAAGTTTCGTTATTTAATTGAAACTGCAAAACATTATTAGTTGCAATCTGTTTTTGAAGATTTGTATCAATTCTGCCTTGATATAAATCAACCCCTAACTCAACAGGTTTTGCATAATTCGTAACGGAAGCACTTGAAATATTACCTGAAAACTGAGCGGATTTTTGAGCTGCACGATTCAATATCTCTTTAGATACTTCTTTTAACATAGAAGTATCAATACCATGCTGATATAATGATGTATAATTTACGTTCAGACCCATTATTTAATCCCTTTTGTTTTCCTTACATGTATATAATCGGCATGTTTATCAATAATCTTTAACTTTTGAGGGAAAATGTGAAGTTTTGTTAAGTCCAATTTTATTTCTATATTTTTATTTGCACATGTATTAATATTAATGGGCGAATTATTTATTTTTATTGAATGAATATAAAAAACATATCCTCAAATATATACACAGAGGGTATTGTACAAATAATATTTGGAAAAAATCTTGACAGAAAAGGGTTAAGTGATATAATGAGTCTGTCGATTACACATGACTGCGGAAAATGGTTAGCCGTAGTTTAGGAAGAAGGAGGTTCGTAATGAACAAAGAAGAATTAGTAAAAGAAGTATCAAAAAAATCAAAATCATCTCAAAAAGCTGTTGCAAGCATCTTGTCTGCAACATTAGAAACTATCGAAAAAACAGTTTCTAAAGGCAAAAAAGTTACTTTAGTTGGTTTTGGAACATTTGAATCTCGCAAGAGAGCTGCTAGAACTGGCAGAAACCCTCAAACAGGTGCTACTTTGAAAATTGCTGCTAAGAAAGTTCCTGCTTTCTCAGCTGGTAAAAAATTCAAAGAA
>DESZ01000032.1:0-54717 GCA_002361485.1 Cyanobacteria bacterium UBA3301
GAGTGTCTTGCTGCGCCTCGCATTATACGGCTTCCGCGTCGGCTCTTTTGTCTTGCCGACCGCCTGACTATTTCGCCGACGGCTTCAGCCTTTGCTCGGCTTGCGCTCGAACCACAGACAAACCTATCGGTTTGTTGGGTTCTCCTCCATTATACACATACTATTTTTAATATATAATCTGGAGACGGTGGGAGTCGAACCCACGTCCAAAACGGATAAAAATATACTTCTACATGTGTAGACTGTTTTTTGCTCAATTGATTCAGGAAAAAGTCGAAACCCTATGAATCAACCCTAGGTTTTATTTAAAGGAAACTCTAAACCTTGCAAAGTTATCTTGATACGCTTACTTTGCATTGGCGTACTGCCACTTGCATAATGGACTCATAAAATCGGCAAGCTGGACTCTATGAGTAGCTAAATAGCAGAAACTATGCTGCAACTGCATATGCAGGAGCGAAATCTGCTTCAATTACATTGTTAGCATTTAATTTAGTTTGCCCGTTGATAACGGAGAACAGCTCTCCGACACGCCATATATTCCTACCAAACGTCCTGTCTAATCCAAGAACGTCCCCACGTATTATATTTTTAATGTTCGATTACTGTAATTATAATTTATCTCTAAACTTTTTCAACCCTATTTGTAACAAAATCTTAACATTAATCTTTGAAATATTAAAGTTTTCAATAAAGTATGCCGACATGAAGAATAATACAATAAGAAAACGAAAGGGAATACCAACATGGGAATGTCAGCATCACAAGCAAGGTTTTTATGCTTAACAGCAAGGAAAAACAATGTTGAATTTGAAGGACAACAGATTAACCAACAAAGAACAACATTATCAAATGAATCTGCAACATATTACAGCGAACTTTGCAACATGGAAGTTCCGACTCCTCCTTCAATAGATGACTATACAAAAGTCAGCTATACATTCAATGATGGTGCAATGACTAACACTATTATCTCTATGTTGGCAAAAGGCAACAATGAATATTCAATCAGCTACCTTGAACAATGGCAAGATGATTATTCAATTGTTACTGCTGCATCAAGCTTGGTTGCAAGAAGCGGAGATGCAACTTCCGGTTTTAAATATAGTATTGGGAATTCATTCATAAGACCATTGATGGAAATTGCGATGAATACTGTTTATGAAGAATTTTTTAACGGAAAACTTGTAAAATATGATGATGAAGGCGCATATATAGATGAAATAGTAAATAATACCAATGGAGATAATACTAATCCTGAAACTGAAAATACTTCAGACAACGACAATAATAAAATTGATGCAAATAACAGCGGAGAATACCAATTCTTCCATAAAGGTGCAGACGGGAACGCTGAAGGAGAAGGTCTAGTACTTATAGATGGCAAATATTATTTCTTTAGTGATCTTGATGTTGATGGTAAAACACTTTTACCGAACAATCGAGGAGAACAACCGGCACCCACAGACATGAGTGAATATGTGGTTACTAATGGAGAACTTGACGAAAACGGAAAGATTATATACTACGACTACAGTGAATACGAGGAGCAAATTGTAAAAAATGCTCAAGATGAAGATTCACAGGAATCAGGAGACAATACTACACCTGCAACTACAACAGGGAAACACCACTTAACTCCAGAAGAAATCGAGCAAATAGAAAAAAGAGAGAGAAAAGTTCCTGACAGAACAGTCATAACTGACCCGTATTTATTGAGCTTGAGCGACGAACAATTAGAAGACTTATTAGAAACTGAAAAATACTATAACCTTATGTTAAAAGAAAAATTCGGTGATGATACAGAATGGCAAGTCAGATACATAAAAAATACAACATCCGGCATCTATGTACCATATTTCTATAAAACACAAGAACTAGAAGATGGTGAAAAATACAATGACAAAAATTTGGCAAGCATCAGTTGTTTCTCATTGGGTTCAACAACAAAGACAAAAGAAATTTTGAACGCAAAAGGCTTAATTGAAAAAGATGCTTCGGGCAGATATGTTGCAATCACATTATTTGATAAAGACGGCAACCCTACAACATACGGTTTGACAACAACAACTTCAACTGACGAAGAAGCATACAATGATGCAATGAACAAATATCATTTCAAACAACACGAATATGATCATAAAGTTCAAGAAATCAACTCAAAATTAGAAATTATCCAGACTCAAGATAAACAATTAGAATTGAAATTAAAACAATTAGACACAGAAGAAAACGCAATCCAAACTGAAATGGATGCAGTTAAGAAAGTTATTTCTAAAAACGTTGAATCTTCATTCAAGACATTCAACGCATAATGATAAACAATTGAATGGTTGAACGGTCGAATAGCTTAATAGTTATTTAGGTCAATAAAGCATTTATAAACCTTTTAGCTGTTTAACTCCGCGACATTCAACAGATACAAAGACTTTTCCTTTCCCTTTTTCCTATTGATTTTCCAACGACTTGCTAAAACAGGTCGTTTTTTTTGCGGATTTTGCGTTAGAGTGGAGTCGCGCCTGAATTAAATTCAGGTGCGCGGAACTCGTCAGTTGCAAAGGCAAAACGAATGGCAGCGTAGCGTAATGAGTACTTGCCCGCAGCTCAGCAAAATCCAAGACAAGCGCAAGCCGATGCGGAGTCTGCCGGTGCAACCTTGCGATGAGCAAGGTTGGCAGGGCAGCGAGCATAATATAGGCGACGTAGGAACGCAGGCGTAAGCAGAGTACCACAGGAGCAAAATGCGTAAGCCGATGTTGCGCGTCGGAATCGGCTTGCGATAAGCAAGACGAACAAGACACGCAACATAATATCACCGCCGTTGCGAATGAAGTGGCAGCGAAATGAGTTCAGTGCGGCCAAAACCAAACAAGAATGAATAATGAAAGCTTTGCGGGGTTTGCAAAATTAATGAGCAAATTTTTTCGAATCAAAATATTTTGATTTCAAATCTTGCGCTTTAGAAATTGCAAAAATATATCCGTCTCTTGCCATATTCGCTAAAAACATTGATACACAAAACATTCCCGAATATTTCGCATAACTTAAAAATGAATTTATATGTGTTTTTGTCATAGATTTCAACTGTTGCTTCGGTAAATATTTTTTGCCGAGGATTTGTCCGTTTACACTCGCCATTGTTTCTTCTGCCAATAACGGCAAGCAAACAAGACCTGCTAACAAGGCGCAATGATCTTTTATGAATTTTCCGACAGGATAGAGGGGATTCGTTTTATTAGGATTTTTATTCCGTTTTTTGTTGGTAAAAAGAGAAACTAATAAAATTCCCCATAATGAACGCTGCATATATTTTTTATTTCGTAATACACCATATAAGAAACTGTCTGCGATATTACCAAGTTTCCTGTGATTTTTATGGTGACCTAATTCATGAAAAACAGCCGACGGAAATTTTTCCATATTAATCAGAATGGTCGGATATTTCTTATCATTAATTGTCCTTTGAATGGCGAAAGCATTCCTGCCTTCTTTTATCAAATAAAGATAATTAATTCTCCTTTGGAGCTTTGCTTTATCAAATTTTTTAATTAAATACTTTGAAAAACCATTTTTAGCTTTATTTAGTTTTTCATTATAAGAATCAATACATTTTTTTTCGTATTCTTGCAGCAGACGCATTCCTTCCGGTTTTGAACAATCCAATATTTTTAATCCGAACTTATCAAAACCTTCTGAATGAATTGCTTTTTGAACAGCCTGCCTGTATTCAAAAATATCTTGAGGTGAAGGTTTTTTATCCGCTTTAATCCATAAATGTTTTGAAATAAAACTATATCCGCGGACATTGCTATAAACATATGTTCCGAGACCAACACCCGCGGCACATGCCGTATTTAAATTTTGTACAGTATTATCATTCATAAGTTTCTCTGTTATTTGATTTAAAACTTGTAAAGATTATTTTTGCCATACTTGTGTCTTCTTGATTACGATTTATTTTTGTCATAGAATTTTTTTAAAGGATATTAGCTTTTTAAGGAGAAGATATGAACGAGCTATTAAGAAAAACTGCAGCCGAACAAAGTAAGGCGTTGAAAAATAAAGAAATTTCAGCTGTAGAATTGACTAACGCAGCATTTGAAAGAATAGATTCATTAGAAGATAAAATTGGTGCATTCAATTCATTAACAAAAGAAACTGCACTTCAAACCGCAAAAAAGGTTGACGAAATGATTGCCTCCGGAGAAGACTTACCTCTGCTTGCAGGAATTCCTTTAGTCCTGAAAGATAACATGAATCTTGTCGGATCAAAGACAACAGCATCTTCTAAAATTTTAGAAAATTTTGTATCTCCGTTCAATGCAACCGTAACGGAAAAGCTTTTAAACAACTTGGTTCCTATTGTGGGGAAAGCTAATTTGGATGAATTTGCAATGGGTTCATCAAACGAGAACTCTGCTTTTAATAAAGTTCATAACCCTTGGAATTTAAACAAAGTTCCTGGCGGTTCATCAGGCGGTTCAGCAGCGAGTGTGTCTTCATGTGAAGCTACATTGGCGCTTGGTTCTGACACAGGCGGTTCAATCAGATTACCGGCAAGCTTTTGCGGTATTGTAGGTATGAAACCTACATACGGCAGGGTTTCAAGATACGGTTTAATTGCTTTTGCTTCATCTTTAGACCAAATAGGACCGTTTGCAAGAAGTGTTGAAGATGCGGCTAATCTTTTGGAAGTTATTTCAGGCCACGACCCTAAAGATTCAACATCTTTAAATTTGCCTGTTGAACATTACAGCGAATTTTTAAATAACGATATCAGAGGCAAAAAAGTTGGTGTAATAAAAGAGCTTTTAGGAGAAGGAATTACTCCGGACGTTCAAAAAGCAATGGACAACGCTATTGAAACATACAAAAAATTAGGTTGTGAAATAAAAGAAATTTCATTGAAAAACTTAAAATATTCAATCGGAATTTATTATATTTTAGCAACTGCTGAATGTTCTTCAAACCTTGCACGATTTGACGGGGTTAGATACGGCTACAGAACTCCAAATCCGCAAAATTTGATGGAAATGTATACAAAAACAAGAGCAGAAGGGTTCGGACCTGAAGTAAAACGCCGCATAATGCTTGGAACTTACGCATTATCAGCAGGATACTATGATGCATATTACAAAAAAGCACAACAAATGAGAGCTTTAGTTACTCAAGAATTTAACGAAGCATTTAAAGAAGTTGATGTATTGATTTCTCCAACTTGCCCGAATACAGCATTCGATTTGGGTGCAAAATCTTCAGATCCTTTAGCTATGTATTTAACAGATATTGCGACAATCAGCTGTAACCTTGCGGGTTTACCGGGGATAAGTGTTCCTGCGGGATTTGATTCTGACGGTATGCCTATCGGATTACAAATTCTTGCTCCGCAATTGCAAGAAGGAAGATTATTTAATTTTGCTTATCAATTTGAACAGGCAAATGATTTCTATACAAAACTTGCTAATATATAAATAAAAGTCAAAATCTGTTAAGTCAGATAAAATAAGGAGCAATCAATGAAAGTATTAGTAGGATTATCAGGCGGAGTTGATTCATCAGTTGCCGCGTTAATTTTAAAAGAGCAGGGATATGATGTAATCGGTGCTACTATGTCAATTTGGGGTAAAGACGGGTTGGCTGTTGCAGAAGGCAAGCACAATGCCTGCTATGGACCTGATGAAAAAGAAGATATTGAAGCCGCTAAAAACTTGGCAGATCAGCTTGGTATTCCTTATCATGTTGTTGATTGCGTTACAAAATACGAGGATATCGTTATTTCTAACTTCAAAAAAGAATATCTTCAAGGTCACACACCAAATCCTTGTGTTTGGTGTAATGCATTGATAAAATTCGGAGTTTTGCCTGAAATTGCACGATTAAACGGCGTAGAATTTGACAAATTTGCCACAGGTCATTATGCAAGAGTAGAAGAAGAAAACGGCAGATTTTTATTAAAACGCGGAGTTGCCCCTCATAAAGACCAATCTTACTTTTTATACAGATTAAAGCAGGAACAGTTAAAAAATATAATTTTGCCTTTAGGTAATTATACAAAAGACCAAATAAGACAAATAGCTAAAGAAAACGGGTTGCAAGCCGCAGATAAGCCTGACAGCCAAGATTTCTACGGCGGAGATTATAATGAACTTTTAAATGTTGAAGATAAAATAGGAAATATCGTTAATACCGAAGGTAAAGTTTTAGGTACGCATAAGGGTATTTGGAATTATACTATCGGACAAAGAAAAGGTTTGGGGGTTTCGGCATCAGAAGCGTTATATGTTTTAGAATTGAGAAAAGAAACTAATGAAGTCGTTGTCGGATTTGCAGATAAAACATTTAAGAAATCATTAATCGCAAATGATTTGAATTGGATTGCCATTGACGGATTAAAAGAAGCGCGCAAATGTCAGGCAAAAATCCGTTCAACCCAACAGCCCGTTGATGTTGAAATAAGACCGATAGGAGAAAATCAGGTTGAAGTAATTTTTGATGATATGCAAAAATCTATTGCCATCGGACAATCTGCGGTATTCTATGATGGGGATGTTGTTTTAGGCGGCGGTGTTATAGAAAGTGTAAAATAATGAAAACACTAAAATCAATGAGATTACATATCGCATTTTTCGGTAGAACAAATGTCGGAAAATCTACTCTGTTAAATAAAATTACGGGGCAGGATGTTTCTATTGTTTCTGACATCGCAGGGACAACAACCGATGTTGTTGAAAAATCAATGGAACTTTTACCGATAGGCCCTGTAAATTTTTTAGATACTGCCGGCTTAGACGACAGAACAGAACTTGGAATTGCACGCATTGAAAAAACTATGAAGGTTTTAGACCGAACTGATATTGGGGTAATTGTATGCGATAACAATGGGATAGATGATTATGAAACGGAACTTATTGAAAAATTTAATGAATTAAAAATCCCTTTTATAATTATCATCAATAAAACTGATATAGATAAGATTAGCCAAAACAAACTTGATGATATTAAAAAATACGGCGATAATATTTTGATAACTTCAGCCTTGAATGATGAAAATTTGGTTTTTAATTTCAAAAAATTGCTTGTGAATTTACTGCCTGAAGATTTTGTAAATTCTCCAAAAATAGCAGGAGATTTAATAGAGCCAAAATCTACGGTTATCCTTGTAATTCCTATTGATAAAGAAGCACCGAAAGGCAGAATTATATTACCTCAAGTTCAAACATTAAGGGATTTATTGGACAATAATTGCATGGTTTATACGGTTAAAGACAGCGAACTTGCTGATGCAATTCAAAATCTAAAAACACCGCCATCACTTGTTATAACAGATTCGCAAGCCTTTAAAAAAGTTTCCGAGATTGTTCCGCCCGACATTCCTTTAACATCTTTTTCAATACTGTTTGCGAGATTAAAAGGTGATTTGGAAGCATTTATTAAAGGAGCAAAAGCAATTGATACACTTGAAAACGGCGACAGGGTTTTAATTTTGGAAAGCTGTACTCATCACTCAATTGAAGATGATATCGGCAAAGTAAAAATCCCTAATCTATTAAAAAAGAAAACAGGCAAAGACCTGATTATTGAGCATTTTTCAGGGCATGATTTCCCTGATATTTCAGGTTATAAATTGATAATCCATTGCGGTGCTTGTATGACAAACCGCAGAGAAATCTTATCGCGTATTCTAAAAGCTGACAAGGCAGGTGTTCCAATTACGAATTACGGAATAACAATTTCCTATTGCTTGGGAATTTTAGATAGAGCGGTGCAAATTTTCTCACAATAAATTTCGTCATTTAACGGCAGGGCGATTGTGTTGTTTAAAAAATCACGTTCCGGATAATCTCTTGGAATTTCTTCCCACAATCTTAGAACTGTAAAATCTGATAATTTTGATAAAATTTTGCTGTCATTTGTTGAAAACGGATAGCAATAAGGTACGTTTTTATTGTCATACGGCAATTTTATCAAGTTGTATTTATCAAAAATTTTTGCATATTTTTTGAATAATTTTTGCCTTAAAATTTTATCTTTCTCAAAGTCAATTTTGAGAACTTCTTGTTCAACATTTGGTGAAATTACCTTTATCGGTTCATTATCTAAAAATTTTTCATTATTGACGAATTTATCATAATTTTCGTGGAACAATACAGGTTCTAACTTTAAATTGTCTGTTTGGAAATTTGTGTTTATGGATATTTTCGTATATAGGTATGCGCCGTTTTGAACTTTGAAAAATTTCCTTAAAGAATTAAAACTTGCTAATCCTGAAGGTTTTGAATAAAAGCTTTGAGTATTATCAATAATTATATTAGGATATTTTTTTTCAAGTGTTTTGCAATTCTCATCACACAAGCCAAAATAATTTATATATAGAATAAAATCGTTTTTGTTAAATTGACATAACGGCATAAAATTTTTATTAATATGGTAAAAATGCAGCTTGCAGCCTTCTTGTCTTAAAGCTTTCCAAACGGTATCACACGAATAATACGGAACAAAAATTTCTTTTATTCCGTATGTTCTTACCAAATATTTTAAGCAATTTCTTGCAAGGTTTAATTTTATAATCATGGAATCAATGTAAAAAATATAGATAATAATCCTGCAGTTTTAAGAATAGCTTTTAACAATCCCGTTTTTATTTCTCTGTTGCCATGAACAGGTACGACTATTTTTGCTTCTTCGCCATCTTTTGCAAATACATGATGAGAACCTGATATGCGGACTAATTCCCAACCGTTTTCTTCTAGTATTTTGCAAAGTTTTTTGCCGGTAATATTTTTCATAGCGCTACTGATATAACTTCATTCCCGTCATTTGGAATATCGACAGACATCCAAGCTAATATTGCATCTTTAATATTTTCTCTGACTTCTTCGATTGTATCACCTTGAGTGAAACAACCTTTTAACGCGGGTACTTCTGCCCAATAACCGTTTTCTTCTTTGTGTAATATTACATCAAATTTCATCAGGTATACCTCTTTATTTTCAGTATAACTTATTTTTTAATAATTTCAAGCTTTTATTTGTTATGAGCAAGGAAAAATTCCCTTAGCAATTCCTGACCTTTTATCATTGTTTTGTAATCAACGTATTCTCTTGCTGAGTGCATGTTACAAACAGTTGCCAAACCTATCAGATATGGCGAAAATCTTTCGCCTTTTGCATTTGTTTTATTTGCATATATATGAGTTTCTGCACCTGCATGGAAAGACGAAATTTCAGGGGTAACTCCGATTTTTTTTGCGACTGTTTCAAACAATATAGGAATATATTCATCCTCATTTTTTTCAAACATCGGCATTTTTACGGTAAAAGTTATTTCTGCTTTAGCAATACCCTCATGCTCTTTATTAAAATTATCAACACAGCTTTGCATTAGTGCAATTAGCTCATCTTCTTTAGCCTTATTTGAACTTCTTATGGAATATGTAGCATGCGCATCAGTATTTATAACATTGGTAACTTTTAAATCGCCTGATGTTATCCCGCCGATATTACAAGAAGTAATGGTTTGACCGTTTTCCGAATAGAAAACACCTTGCGGCATATCAGAAACCAAATCCGCAATAAGTTTTGCTGCATTTTCTCTTGTCGGGTCGGCGATATCATTACCTGAATGTCCGCCTTTCGGTGCTGTTAATTTTAAGTCAACCATTACATAACTTGCGCCTGCTATTAAGCATTGTCCTAACGCATCACTATCTAATACCAATACATATTTAGAATTGATTTTGTTAAAATCGGTGTTTTTAATCCCTGTCATTGAGTCTTCTTCGTCACGCGTAAAATGAATTTCTAAGCCCCCATGACTTATTTCAGGGTGATTATTCAGATATTTCGCGAAATACAGAGCATTTGCAACTCCCGCTTTATCATCTGCGCCTAATGTTCTTCCTTTTGCCTTGATTAAATCTCCGTCTAAATATGGTATAACAGGGGAATCATCCCCAATTACATCAACGTGTGAAGACAGTAAAATAGGTTCTTTTTCTTTGTCTGTTGCGGGAATGGTTATGTATATATTTTTATAATCATCTTGTTCGCAATTTATATTATTTTCTTTGCAATAATTACAAATCCAATCCAAAACTTTTTCCTCTTGTCTCGATGGGGAAGGGATTTGCGCCAAATTGCAAAATAAATCTATAAGTTCATTCTCTTTTCTTAGGTCCGTTAATTCCATATTTACACTCCTGCCAAATTTATTACAAATACATCATAACATATTTTTGGAGAAAATGGAATTTAGAAGTGCGTAACAATAGAAGCACACAAGGGCGTCTGCTTTATAAAATTGAATAAAAAGCCAACCCTCTGATTTTCTTATCAAAGAATTTATATGACTCGACTGAATTATTTACTTTTTATTGAAAATACTATACAAAAACATAAAAATATGATATTATATTTTCAGATGTAGTATAAAAATTTTTTTAGGAAATATATGCAATAAATTTTATTTAATTTAAAAACTGAATAAAAAACGCAGATAGGATATATGTATCTGTGATTGCGTATATTATAAAAAAATAGAAAAGGATAAGGTATTAACTTTATGGAAGCAAAAACCTTGTTATTGGTTATTGCAGCTATTGCGGTAATAGTCTTAGTTGTAATGCTGATTTTGCAAAAAAACAAAGTTAAAGCCGCAATTGATGCGGTTGAAAAAGACAAAAAAGCCCTCGTAGAAAAAGAAAAAATTCTTTATAAAGAGGCAAAAATCAAAGCTCTTGAAGAGTTACAAAATGACAGAGAAGCGTTAAACGAAGAAGAAAGAGAACGCAGACAAGAATTAACCAGACAAGAACAAAAATTAGCCAAAAGAGAAGATGTACTTGAATCAAAAATTCAAGAATACACCGACAAAGAGCAGGAAGTTCAACGCAAAAAAGATGAACTGTTAGATAAAGAAGATTATTTGGCTGAGTTGGTTCAAAAACAAACTGAAGAATTAGAAAAAATTTCGGGCATGTCCTGTGAAGAAGCAAAAACAACTTTGCTTGAACAATTAAAAAATGATTTAGCACAAGAACAAATGCAATTAATAAGAGAAAATGAAGCTAAAATAAAAGAAACTTCACTGGAAAAAGCAAAAGAAATTCTTTCAACTACTATGCAAAGATGTATGATAGAGCAGGTTGTTGAAACAACAGTTTCTGTTGTAGCATTGCCAAATGACGAGATGAAAGGACGTATAATCGGCCGCGAAGGTCGTAATATCCGAGCATTAGAAACCTTGACAGGTGTCGATTTGATTATTGATGATACTCCGGAAGCTGTTGTATTATCAAGTTTTGACCCTGTAAGACGTGAAATTGCAAAACTTGCATTAGAAAAACTTATAGTAGACGGCCGTATTCACCCTGTTCGTATTGAAGAAATGGTAGCAAAAGCTCAAGAAGAAATTGATAAAAAGATTTGGACCGAAGGTGAAAATGCCGCTTTAGAAATGGGTGTTATGGGCTTGAATAAAGAGTTAATAAAAACATTGGGAAGATTATATTACAGAACAAGTTACGGCCAAAATGTATTAAAACACTCTTTAGAAGTCGGTCACATTGCAGGCATGCTGGCTGCCGAGTTAGGCGCAAACGAAAAAATAGCAAAGCGAGCAGGCTTATTACATGATATAGGTAAAGCAGTTGACCAAACACAAGAAGGTACACACATTCAATTGGGTGTTGAAATTGCTACAAGATTTGGTGAAAAACCTGAAGTTATTCACGCAATTGAAGCTCACCATGATGATGTCGTTGCAAATACAATAGAAGCCGTATTAGTCAAAGTCGCAGATGCAATATCAGCAGGCAGACCTGGAGCAAGACGTGATACATTAGAAATATATATTAAGCGTTTGCAAAAGATTGAAGAAATCGTCAACAGTTTTGAAGGTATTAAGCAATCATTTGCGGTTCAAGCAGGGCGTGAAGTTCGTATTATTGTTCAAGCCGATATGTTTGATGATTTAGCTTCCGGCAAACTCGCTCGCGACGTAGCAAAACGAATCGAGGACGAACTCGATTATCCGGGACAAATCAGAGTAACCGTTGTAAGAGAATTTCGTGCAACAGAAATAGCTAAATAAATCAGTTGAAAGGTTGAATGGTTCGGCGGTTGAGTAGCTGTTTGCATTCAGAAAACGAAATGTCAGATAATAATAGCACAGTAAAAATAATATTTTTTGGAGATATAGTCGGCAAGCCGGGAAGATTTGCCGTAAGGGATTTTTTGCAAAAAATTCATACCGAAACAAACCTTTCAACCACATTTATTGTCGCCAATGTTGAGAATGCCTCACACGGATTTGGCTTAACAGAGAAAAATTATAATGATTTTATTGAATATGGAATAGATGCAATGACTTGCGGAAACCATATTTGGGACAAAAAAGACATTTATACATATATCGATAGGGCGGACAAATTGCTTCGCCCTATAAATTATCCTCAAGGCACGCGCGGTGTCGGAAGTAAAATATTTGAAAAAAACGGAATAAAATTCGGTGTTATAAATGTTTTAGGCAGAGTTTTTATGAATTTGGTTGATTCACCTTGGGAACTAGTCAAAGAAGAAATTGAACGAATAAAAAAAGAAACGCCTATTATATTGATAGATTTTCATGCAGAAGCAACCGCAGAAAAAATATGTTTCGCAAAATATTGTTCAGAGTTTGGTGTAAGTGCGTTTTTGGGAACGCATACACATGTTCAAACCGCTGATGAAATGATTATTAATGGAATGGCATATATAACAGATGCAGGATTTTGCGGGGCTTCTGACGGAGTTATAGGAATGGACTATAACACTTCTTTAGCGCGTTTCTTAACATCAATCCCCGAAAGATATGAAGTTGCCGAAGGCAAAACGACACAGATTAATGCGGTAGAAGTTGAAATTGATATAACTTCAGGTAAAGCATTAAATGTAAAAAGAGTTTTTTGTAGTACAAGTAAAGTAGAGGAAAAAGGAAATGAAAACTGATTTACATATTCACACATATTTTTCCGACGGTGTTTTTTCACCCGAAAAAATAGTGGATACCGCAATCGATGTCGGTTTGGGCGCCATAGCTATCACAGACCACGATAACATCTTAGCATATGATGTAGCCCAAAAATATATCAAAGAAAAAAATCTGTCTGATAAAATCGAAATATTACGCGGTATTGAGGTAAACACATTATACAAAGACTACGAAGTTCATATCTTGGGCTATTTTATGGATGTAAACAATTCCGATTTTCAAAATATGATAAAACTTCAACAACAAGCCAGAGTAAAACAAACAAAAGAAATTCTCGGATTGTTATCCAAAAAAGAAGGAATCCGAATAAAATTTGATGATATAAAAAAACTTGTAGCTCCGGGAGGCAGTATCGGACGTCCGCATATTGCTCGTGCAATAACAAGCGCAGGCGGAACAACAAACGTTATGGATGCTTATGCAAAATATATTCATCTGAATTCGCCTGTATATGTCCAAAGAAAAACAGTTTCTCCTCAGGATGCTGTTGAAATTATTTATGATGCAGGCGGAATACCGGTAATTGCACATCCGCATGATTTGGAAAATATCGCAGAGGGTTTAATAAAAGATTTGATGAATTACGGTCTGCGCGGGATTGAAGCATATCACAGAAAGCATTCTCCTGCTATGGTTGAATATTTTTCTTCAATGGCTGAAAATTTAGGCCTGATTGTAACCGGAGGTTCGGATTTTCATGCTCCAAACGTAATGAACGGTCAGATTGTTTTAGGCAAAAATTTTATACCTGAATGGGTTTATAATAAACTTATCGAAGAGAAAAAAAGAGTTGACATTGCTTCAAACTAAAAGGTTTACCAGTGAAAAAACGTATATGGAAAATTGAATATTCTATAACTTTACTTGCGTTATTTGCATTTATGCTGTTTATGATACCGACATCTTTTTCTTCAAAAGGCGCAATGTATATATCAAAGTGGAATGAAGCTTATAATAAAATTGATTATATGTTTTCGGCGATGAGTGCGCAGGCAGATTCCGATATTGTAAAAGGTTTAAAAAATGCAACCTCAAATAAAAAACGTGAAAATTTAATGATGCTTCTTGTAAAACCGTATTTACGCCTGCACGAAGTTCAAAACAGAAAATATCGCCCACACTATATGAACGGTAAACTTGTCTTGAAAAAGGATTTTTGGCATTTTGATAAATTTTATAAATCTGAAAGCGGACTTATTGTAGGAATAAAAGATATCGAAAATGAGAATACTTTAGAACCTGCATTTATGATGCTTGTGGATATGAACGGTATAAAAGCACCTAATACTTGGGGCAGAGATATTTATGGAGTCGACATATATGCTGACGGAAAAGTAAGACCGCTTGGTTACAATTGGGAAGTCGATAAACTAAAAAAGGATTGCTCGTCAACAGGAACAGGTATTTCATGCTCGCATTTTTATCGTATCGGCGGGGAATTTAGGGAATAGGTATAAGGTATATGGCTGAGAATATTAAAAGGATATGTGTATTTTGTTCATCAAGTAATTTTTTAGATGATATTTATTATAAAGATGCGTCAGAATTAGGACGAATTATGGGCCAAAACGGATATGACATTGTCTATGGCGGTTCAACTCTCGGTATGATGTGGGCTTGCGCTTCAGAAGTTCAAAAGAATGGTGGAAAAGTTTATGGTGTTATGCCAAAACGATTAGCTGATATGGGCTGCAAAACGGATAATTGCGATGAATTTCATTTAGCAGAAGGTATGCGAGACCGCAAAGGTAAAATGGATGAATTATCGGATGCTGTAATAGCTCTTGCGGGAGGTTTGGGAACTTTGGAAGAATTAACCGAAATGATTGTTCAAAAACAATTAGGATACAATAAGAAGCCTATCGTCATATTAAATACAAACGGGTTTTATGATAAATTATTGGAGTTTTTTGACAGAATTATTGAAGAAAAGTTCGCAAATAAAGTAGCTCGGGAATTATTCTATGTAGCTTCTACACCTGAAGATGCTATTGAATACATAAATTGCTATACCGAACCTGAAAAATCCATGTCAAAATTTGAAATATACTCAAGGTAAATTAAGGTTTCAAGTTAGCATTATTTTTATTTATAAATGACCAGCCGTTCAATCGATATAATTTTACGATGTCATTTGTAATAATATCCTGAGTTTCCACAACAGGAGAACGCATTATGCCCAATTTTCTGCTGGAATCCGAAAGTCCGAGAGCATGCCCGACCTCATGAAGCATTGTCGTATATATCATCTGATTTGAATACTTCGCAGAGTCAGCAGCAATTGCTATATCAGCTTTTGTAATTTTACCGCCCTGAACAATTAAAGTATATGAACCTGCGGCCTCGTCAGTTCCGTCAACTTTTTGAACAAAAAATGCCTCTATATCCGCAGGTTGCTTGGTTACATATTGAAATTTCAATTTTCCGAAACTCGAGTTTTCCCATTTTTGAAATGCATGCAAAAGCATTTCAGAATAAGCGTGTCCTTGCGGAATATACACGGATATTAAAGATTTATTCCAACCCGGACCATAATCTGACGCCGCACTTACACTGTTATTAAAAATAAAAAATATTGCAAATATTAAAACAAATATATTTAAAATTCTTTTAAGCATACCTTATCCCCTTTTCCACGATTATAAAGTATCACAAATCAAAAATCAAATTGTTAAATCATGTTATGATAAAATCATAGCAAAGGAGTTTATATATGAAAGAAAAAACAAAAATGCTAAAAGGAGAATTGTATAATCCCGAAGATACAGAGCTAAAAAATGACAGAATTAAGGCTAAAACACTTTGCATGCAATATAATTCTCTATTACCTGAAGAAAAAGAAAGGAAACAGGAAATTCTCAAAAAATTATTAGGCAATATCGGAAATAATCCGATAATTGAACCGAATTTTTTTTGTGACTACGGATACAATATAGAATTTGACGGTTTTGTTTATATCAATCATAACAGTGTATTTTTAGACTGTGCAAAAATAAAAATCGGAGAAAACACTTTAATAGGCCCAAATTGCGGGTTTTATACCGCTGCGCATCCTACAGATGCTAAAGAACGCTTAAAAGGACTGGAATATGCAAAACCGATAACAATAGGCAAAGAAGTATGGATAGGGGGAAATACCACGATTATGCCGGGAGTATCAATTGGCGACAGAGCAGTTATTGGTGCCGGTTCGGTCGTTACAAAAAATATACCTCCGAATGTTGTAGCTGTCGGAAATCCGTGCAACCCGATTAAGGGTATATAAACTATTTTGTACGTTGGAAAAATCCAGCCAGTTCTTTATGCGGAATAACATGGCTAATCGGTCTGCCATGCGGGCAAGTATAAGGCATTTTTGTCGTGCGCCATTTTTTAATAATTTCCTGCATCTGCCAAATTGATAACGGGGTATTTGCTTTGACAGAAGCCTTGCAAGCCGTTGTCTTTAGGATTTGTTCTTCCAAATTGTCAATATTACCTTCAATATTATTCAAAATATCCGCGATAATTTCTTTAGGATTTATTTTCGCGAGGACTTGAGGAATTTTACGAAATATGATTTCATTGTCATTAACAAATTCTATCCCATAGCCAAAATGTTCAAATTTAGAAATATTTTCCTTTATAAGTTCAGCTTCAGAAGCGGAAACTTCTATCACGTCGGATACAAAAAGCATTTGAGAAATTATTTCTTTATTATCCTGAAGTTTTTCATAATTGTATCTTTCTTCTGCAATATGCTGATCAACTATTTCAAGCCCTTCTTCCGTTTCAATCAAAATATATGTATCTTTATATTGTCCGATAATTTTATCGCCTGATTCTTCAATCGGAGATTTTTGTTCAAACATAACCTGTTGAGAGGCCTGATATTGTTGAGGTTGTTTTGTCTGATATGTTACCTCCATTGGAGATATATTTGACGGAACAAACATTGTGTCATTTTGTTCATCAATGTAAATTTCGCCTTTAGCTTTCGGAAATTGCACAATCGGCGACGAACTATCCGAAATCGGCGGAGTTTGCGGTTGTTGCGAGTATGCAGAAAATGGCTTTACATTTGTTTTTTCTACATAATTTGATAACCCTGCCTGAACGGAAGAATATATAAAATTAAATATTTGATTAGGATTTTTATAGCGAACCTCTTTTTTTGTCGGATGAACATTTACATCCACATCATGAGGCGGAATTTCTAAATTTAAAACAACAAACGGATATTTATTGTTTGCAGTTAAGGTTTTATAAACATTATCAATAGCTTTTTGAAAAACAGGACATTTCACTGCACGCGAATTTATATATGTATAATAACTTTTTTTGCTGTAACGCGTATAATCAGGAGTACTCACAAAACCTGAAATCCTCAGTCCTGACAGTTCATCAGTCTTTAACACTTCTTTTAGGTTATCTGTTACATCAGAGGAATAAACTTCTTTTATAGTTTGGGTTAAATTATTTTGCCCTGTTGTTTTTAAGACAGTTTTGCCGTATTTTTTTAATTCTATTGAAACTTCCGGATGTGATAGAGCAATAGCTTGAACCATCTCTTGAATATATGAAAACTCGGTATTTGAACTTTTTAAAAATTTCAAACGAACGGGCAAATTATAGAATAAATCTTTAACTTCCATAATAGTACCGACAGCACAACCCGTTTCCACCTGCTTAACTTCGGAATTTTCACAAGTAACTTTCGTGCCCGTTTCAAATTCAGCAGTTCTTGTAATACAAGTCAATTTTGAAATTGAAATAATACTTGCTAAAGCTTCACCGCGGAAACCGAAGGTATGGATATTGTATAAATCATCATCTTCATGAATTTTACTTGTTGCGTGTTTTGAAAAAGCAAGTAAAATATCGTCAGGATGTATCCCCGAACCGTTATCGGCAATTCTTATATCACGGCAATCGTTTGTAATTTCAATACTGACTTTTGTAGCACCGGCGTCAATTGAATTTTCTGTCAATTCTTTTACAACTGATGCCGGACGTTCGATAACTTCTCCTGCTGCAATCTGGTTAATCAAATTCTTTGATAATTGTTTTATCCTTGCCATAAAATACATCCCTCTATCTATTAAAATCATACCACAAAATCATATAAACGTTTGATTACAGAAATGATAGAACAAAGTAATATAAATTTGTTAAGATATGGGAGGAAAAATGCCAAGACTTGCAGGAAACATAAAATTAAAACCGCAGAAGAAAGCGGATTTACAGATAGTTAAAAAGCCTGATATTAAAACAACAAAATACAGTGATATTAACTTGAATAAATGGAAAGATTACGCACATGTAATTACTAATTCATTATGGCTATTCCCTGCTAGATTAAAAGAACACGGACATTCAAACGATTATCACGGCAATTATATCCCCCAAATTGCGCAGCAAATGTACGAACGCTATACAAAGAAAAACGATGTCGTATTAGATATGTTTTTCGGTTCGGGAACATCAGGTATTGAAGCTATTAATATGAACAGACGCTGCATCGGCGTTGAATTAAAACAAGATTTAGTTGACAGAGTATCAGAAAAATTCACTCCAAAACAGCTGGTTACAGATGTAAACCTTGTATGTGCAGATTCAACAAGCCAAGATGCGGTTGAAAAAGTTAAAGCAAGATTAGAAATTATGGGCGAAGAAAAAGCACAATTTTTGATGCTCCATCCGCCTTATGACGATATTATTAAATTCTCTGACAAAAAGGAAGATTTATCTAACTGTGAATCAACCGAACAATTCTATGATATGTTTGAAAAAGTTGCTCAAAACGGTTACGATTTACTTGAAAAAGGACGCTTTGCCTGCCTTATTATCGGAGACAGCTACAAAAATTCGGAAGTTCAGCCTTTAGGTTTTGAATGCATGGACAGAATGAGAAAAATCGGATTCAAATTGAAATCGACTATTGTCAAAGATATCCAAGGTAATGAAAGAGCCAAAGGAAGAACGGCTAATTTATGGCGCTATCGAGCTTTAGCAGGCGGATTTTCAATATTTAACCACGAATATATATTTGTATTCCAAAAGTAATTAATATTACTTTTTCAATGCAGCAATGACATTATATATCGTTTGAAGTTTTTCATCATCGCAATCAGATAGCAGTCTGTCTATTTCTTTCTTTAACTCTTGTTCTTTAGGAGTCACATTAGAAAACTTTGCCTTAAAGAAATAACTCGGCTCTACATTGAAATAATTGCAGAACTTTGACATCGCTTCACTTGAGACAAAAGCTTTGCCTGTTTCTATTCCGGAAATTGTCTTATAATCCATACTCACAATTTCCGCAAGCTGTTCTTGCGTCATTTTTAAAGATTTTCGCATATAACACAAATTTTGACCAAAGATTTTTTTAATATTTTCACTACTTAACATATTTTCATAATAGTTTCTTTTTAAATATGTTTCTAGTAAATTAAAATAGGAAATTCTAATTTAAATACGATAAATAGTAATTTTCATTAATAATTTCCTATTTTAATTTTGGAAGTAAGATAATGTATCCATTCAGTTTGACGGACAGAGAAAAAGAAATTGCGAAATATATAATTAAGGGTTACAGCAATTCGGAAATTGCCAAAATGTTGTTTGTTAGCAAAAGTACAGTTAAAGTGCACGTTAGCAATATTTTACAAAAAACGAAAGCTAAAAATCGAGTTAACCTTGCCTATATCTTGGGAAGCATTGAAATTTAAACCTGCAAATTTTACAGTCATGTAAATAAATGATGATTTTTTTTGAATAATTATTATAATGTTTGTATGAAAAAGATTAATCTTGTGGTATTGGTTATAGGTTTGCTTATCGGACAGGTTTCCTGTTATGCAAAAGATAATAAACTTCCTGTGCAAGGAAGCGGATATGTTGGAACTTTACCTGATTTGCCGGCATATCATCAGCCTGAGCAAGATTCTGCCAAAAAGCAAGAAAAATCGGTTCAATCCATACCTTCAAAGAATTTTAATTCAGAAAGCGAATTGAAGCCCGTACCTGACGATAATCCGGCTTTTGTAAATATTATTTTAAAACCTGATAAAACGTCCAAATATTTAAATGATATTCACGAAATTATTCCAATACTTGAAGAAATTTATGATTTAATAGATGACAAAAAAGATGTTCAACTATTCAATGCAAAAGTTTACTATTTTAATAAAAGCATTGATTATTTCAGAGATAAATATGAAGATAAGCCTGAAAGCAATTATGTATCATATAAAAAACTTATGGAACTGAATATTCATACGCGTTCGGTTGCTTTATTAAGGACGGAAGCAAAAAAATATAATCCGTATTTGTCATATGGCGGCGGGGGATACATATACGACCCAAACAACATAAATGAACAATTGGATTATCTCAAAAGCGAAATACGACAAGTAATTTTGGTCCTTAGGGAATCAAACTAAAAATTATTTGCGCAAAACTTTTGTTTAGATTAAAATCAATATATGTTAAGAAGGATAGTTGCTTATTTTAAATTAATGTATCAAAAGATGCCTGTAATAGACAGATATTTGCTAAAGCAGGTTATTTTAGTATTTATAATGGGTGTATTTGTTTTTTCAACAATTATATTTGCTTCAGATACATTTATTACTTTAATCAAGCAAATATCCCAATTCGGCATCCCGTTTAAAGTCGCGTTAATAATGATATTGTTAAACTTACCTGCAGTTATAGTTTTATCTATTCCGATGGGCGTTTTATTATCAACGGTTATGGTTTTAAATAAACTTAGCCTATCTTCGGAAATCACCGTAATGCGTGCGTGCGGAATTGGTTTAAACCGTATCGCAAAGCCTATTTTCACGTTTGCGGTTGTAATGGCTCTGGCAACTTTTGTAATAAATGAAAGTATCGCCCCAATAATGGCAAAAGAATCGAAAGATTTGGCTCTATGGGCATTAGGACAAAAAAATGTGCCTGAAGGCAGACAGAATTTTGTATTCAAAGAATTAGGCGATAATTGGTATTTGAAACGCCTATTCTATGTAGGGTATTGTCATAAGAAAACTTTATATAATGTGACTGTTTTAGACAATTCAAAACCGGGCACCGTACAAGTTTTACAAGCACGAGAAGGCGGAACATCCCCTCAGGGCTGGTTATTCAAAAAAGGTGCAATATACACCATCGGTGATGATGGGGAGGTATTGAACACCACATTATTTGATACTTCAACAGTTAAGTTTGGTTTAGACCTGTCAAAAGAATTGAATAAAAATTTGGCAAGTGAAATGAGCTTTTTGAAACTTACCAAATATATAGCTTCAGGCAAAGTAGCAGAGGAAGACAAAAATGCTTTGAAAGTTCAATTATTTGATAAATTAGCGCTTCCTATGGCTACGTTAGTTTTTGTATTAATCGGGGTGCCTCTTGCGATAACACCGCCAAGAGTAAGATACAATCGAGGATTTTTGTTTAGCGTTTTAATAATTTTTGCATTCTATGTACTAAGAGCACTATCAATATCTTTCGGCTCGGCAGGAACAATAAATCCGTTTATAGCCGCATGGCTTCCTGATATAATCTTGGCACTTTTGGGTACCTGGCTATATTATAAAAAAGTTTATACAATTTGCTAAAAAAATAACCGTCTTAAGACGGTTATTTTTTTATGCATTTTTATTTACTATATTAGGTTTATAATTTTAAATCTTTAACCCATTCTTCCAGGTCTTCGACTGAAGGATTATAATTAAACAATTCTCCTTCCACAATTGTTGCCGAATCAGGAAGACTTGGCTTCAAGTATTCAGCAGTGCCGCCAAAACCGCTTCCGCCTGATGTCGCAAAAAGTACAATCGTTTTATTTGAAAAATCATAAGTTTCCAAAAAAGTATTTACAATATTTGGTGCAACATACCACCAAATAGGAAATCCCAAAAATACAGTATCATAATTATCCATATCCAAATCTTTTTCAACAATTTCAGGTCTGCAATTTTTATCATTCATTTCAACTGATGAACGCGATTTTTTATCCATCCAATTTAAATCCGCTTCAGTATACGGTTCCTTTGGTTCAATTTCAAAAATATCCGCTTCTGCGGCCTTCGCAAGGTTTTGCGCGACTTCTTTTGTCACTCCGCTTGCAGAAAAATATGCTACAAGTTTATTTGTCATATAATAACCTCCCTTCAAAATTGATTGTATATGATTTTTCATATATGTCAATTAGTAAACATATTGTTTAAATTTAAAATATAATCTATAATAAATGAGTAAACGAATGTAAAGAAGGAGAGAGAAAATATGCTTAAAAAGTTTACATCTCTAATGGCAGTATTGTTTGCTGTTGGGATTTCACCTGCATTAGCAAGTGAAGCGGATTTAGTTGTTCCGAATATTAAAGACCTTTCTTCTAACGGCTATACTTTACTTTTGGCAGGTATCGGCGTTGCGGTATTAGGTCTGTTATTCGGATTATGGATGTTTGCACGGGTTAGAAAATCTCCTGTACATCAAGCTATGGCTTCTGTCGGGAACACTATTTTTGAAACCTGTAAAACATATTTAATTCAACAGGGTAAATTTTTACTCGGCTTGGAAGTAATCATCGGGTTATGTATTGCTTTTTATTTCGGGTATTTGCAAAAGATGGGATTAGGCAGTGTATTAACAATACTTGGCTGGTCTGTTGTCGGGATATTGGGTTCTTATGCCGTTGCTTGGTTCGGAATCAGAATGAACACTTTAGCTAACGCAAGAACCGCTTTTGTATCCTTGAAAGGAAACCCGTTAAATATATTAAATATACCTTTAAAAGCAGGTATGAGTATCGGTGTTGTTCTTGTATCAATAGAATTAATAATGATGCTTGTTATTTTATTATTTGTACCGGGAGAAATCGCCGGAGCTTGCTTTATCGGCTTTGCAATCGGTGAATCCTTGGGGGCGTCAGCTTTGCGTGTTGCCGGCGGTATTTTTACAAAGATTGCCGATATCGGTTCTGATTTGATGAAAATCCAATTCGGAATAAAAGAAGATGACCCTCGTAACCCCGGTGTTATAGCTGATTGTACGGGTGATAATGCAGGGGATTCAATCGGACCTACAGCTGACGGGTTTGAAACTTACGGTGTAACAGGCGTTGCATTAGTCAGCTTTATATTATTGGCCGTTTTGGGTGCGGAAAATCAAGTTCAATTATTGGCTTGGATTTTTGTAATGAGATTTTTAATGATTGTAACATCTGTTTTAGCTTACGGCATTAACAGTATTTGGGATAAATTTTTCTATGCTCCTCGTACTGAAAAATTTGATTTTGAAGTACCGTTAACAAGATTGGTTTGGTTAACATCAATACTTTCAATCGGAATGACATACGGCGTAAGCTATTGGTTATTGAAAGATATGGGAAGTAATGTATGGTTTATTTTAGCTACAATCATTTCTTGCGGAACTTTAGGCGCTGCATTAATTCCTGAATTTACAAAAATATTCACTTCTCCGAAAGCAAAACACACAGAAGAAGTTGTAACGGCTTCTCGCGAAGGCGGAGCATCATTAACAATTCTTTCCGGTATCGTTTCGGGTAATTTCTCGGGATTTTGGATTGGTGCCGTTATAGTATTATTAATGGCTTTGGCTTATATCGCAAGCGTGCATATTCCTGAATCATTAATGAATTATTCATCAGTATTTGCATTCGGGCTTGTTGCGTTCGGATTTTTGGGTATGGGACCTGTCACTATTGCGGTTGATTCATACGGACCTGTAACTGATAATGCTCAATCTGTTTATGAATTGTCTTTAATAGAAGACATTCCAAATGTAAAAGAAGAAATTCAAAATGATTACGGATTTGATGCGGATTTTGAAAACGCTAAAAAATACTTAGAAGAAAATGACGGTGCGGGAAATACATTCAAAGCAACTTCAAAACCTGTATTGATAGGTACTGCGGTTGTCGGTGCAACAACAATGATTTTCTCATTGATTTTGGTTATCCAAAATACTTTGGGTATTGAACCTGAATCTGTTTTGAATTTGTTAAATCCGTATACATTATTAGGTTTGTTATTGGGCGGAGCGGTAATCTATTGGTTCTCGGGTGCTTCGATGCAAGCTGTTACAACAGGTGCATATCGCGCGGTTGAATATATTAAAGACAATATTAAACTTGGTGATGCTGATGAAAAGAGTGCAAATGTAGCTAACTCAAAAGAAGTTGTAAAAATTTGTACTCAATATGCACAAAAAGGTATGGTAAATATCTTTATCGCATTATTTACATTTGCATTGGCATTTGCGTGCTTATCCGCACCTGCAGGGAAAAATGAACCTGTATCATTCTTTGTAAGTTATCTAATTGCAATCGCAATTTTCGGTTTATTCCAAGCCGTATTTATGGCAAACGCAGGCGGCTGCTGGGATAATGCAAAGAAAATAGTTGAAGTTGATTTGGCAGAAAAGGGAACTCCTTTACACGAAGCAACAGTAGTTGGTGATACGGTCGGAGATCCGTTCAAAGATACTTCTTCCGTTGCAATGAATCCGATAATTAAATTTACAACATTATTCGGATTATTGGCTATGGAAATTGCAATAAATGAAAACTTCAGAGATATTGCGCCATATTTCGGAATTTTATTCCTTGTAATAGCGCTTATTTTTGTAATTCGCTCTTTCTACGGAATGAGAATTCCGACTAAAGAAACTGCACAAACAGAAGAATAGATTAAGATGGCAAGAAGACAAGAAGACAAGAAGACAGGCAAATCTTGCATGGCTTCTTGACCTCTTGACTTCCTGACCTCTGAAAATGAGGGAAAAATGGGATACAAAATATTATCAAAGAAAGAAATTTGCCCTAATCAATATGAAATAACAATAGATGCGCCTTATGTCGTTCGTAACGCAAAAGCTGGGCAGTTTATTATATTCAGAGTAGAAGAAGAAGGCGAAAGAGTACCTTTAACCATTGCTGACGTTGATAAAGAAAAAGGTGTTTTAACATTGGTATTTATGGCTGTCGGATATTCGACAAAGAAACTTGCGCAATTAAACGTAGGGGAAGAATTGGTCGATTTAGTCGGGCCATTGGGAAAACCTACTCATATAAAAAATTACGGCACAGCGGTTTGCGTTGCAGGCGGATATGGTGCAGCTCCTTGCTATTTAATATCAAAAGCACTTAAGGAAGCAGGGAATAAAGTATATATGATATCAGGCGCGAGAACAAAAGATTTATTGTTCTGGGAAGATAAAATGAAAAATGCCTGTACAGAACTCTATTTAACAACGGATGACGGTTCATACGGAATTAAAGGGTTTGGTACTACGGTTTTAAAAGATATAATAGAACGTGAAAAAGTCGATTATGTAATCGCGGTCGGTCCAATGCCTATGATGAGAGCGGTTGCGGAAATGACAAGAGATAAAGGCATATACACAGAAGCAAGCATGAACCCTATCATGGTTGACGGAACAGGGATGTGTGGAGCTTGCAGGGTTACCGTTGGAGGGGAAACGAAATTTGCCTGTGTTGACGGTCCTGATTTTGATGCGCACAAAATTGATTTTGATGAAGTCATAAACAGAACGAAAATTTATAAAGATTTTGAACATAAACGTGATGAAAATTGCAATTTATTAAATAAAACAGTTGAAATATAGGAGAAAGAGAAATGGTAGCAGATAAAAAAATGTTAACTTGTCCTTTAACAAGTATTGGTACGGGAATCGATATGGTATGTTGCGAAGATAAATGCGCATGGTATGTTCCGAACGTAAAAAAATGTGCAGTTTATATGTTGGCATACAATGCTTTGTTAGAAGTTAATCAAAAACAAAAAGCCGCGAAATAATCAGTTAACTACAAATTCTTTTTTCCAAAAATCTCCGAAGTTTGTAAATTCTCGGGAATATTCTTTTGGCAGGTTTTTAGCCAAATCACTTTCAAAATATCCGCTCATTGCACAAAATACTGATAAAGCTTCGTCAATACTGATTTCTTGAGGTGTGTTTTTGCGTTTTTCTTTTATTGTTATAGTATTTTTTTCTAAATTAACATCCTCAATAATATAGGCGTGATATCTTCTGCCGTTGAATTTTTTATAACCAGAAGTCAAAACAAAGCTGTAATGTTTTTCTTTCGCCATTTTTTGAAATAATTGCATAAGCTCTTCTCTATGCCCCTTCAATGTTAAATCTTTGTATGTACTTCCGACGGTTATAGGTTTAACTCCTGTCAATTGCTCCATGAAGTGTGCCGGAACATTATTTTCAAACCGATAAGTTTTAACAATCTCCGAAAGCCTGCAAATGAACGGTTTTATCGAATGCCTTTTTTCATATTCGGCGACAGATATATCAAGCGCTCTTATATATTTGTTATTTTGGTTTTTATATAAATCTTCATACCCTAAAACTGCAGTATTTGCAGGGATAATATACTTCTCTTTCTCACCTGTTGGACTGTATAAATAGCAATTTATGTTCTCATTGTTATTATCAATTTCTAATTGTTGTTGAAGTATTCTGCGACCGTTATAACTGTTTGTTAAACTGTCTACTGTCGCCATTAAATAACAGTCGCTGTAATATTGTTCGGCATTCTTAAAGTTCTCTGTTTCCTTATACGAAACAGAGCGGCCAAAAATTGGCACAGTATTGCTATTATTTAAAACACACTTCATACTTTTTAAAACCATTTTTGCTCTTAAATATTGTTATATTATTGCGAAAATGTTACAAAACTATGGATGAAGGCAAGAAACCTGCGGTTTTCAATATAAAAGCCTGCCTTTCGCTCCTCTTGTCTTCCTGCCCTCTAATTAATATACCTGACTTATTATCTTAATTTAAGTTTATGGTAAAATAAATTATAACAAGAGAGCATTTAAGGGGATATAGCATTGAAAATAGCGTTATGCGTAAAACAGGTGCCTGATACAAACGATATCAAGTGGACGGAAAATAATACTCTGCAGCGCGAAGGAGTAGAAAGTATTCTCAATCCTTTTGATGCATATGCAGCGGAATTTGCACTTGATATTAAGGATAAATTGAAAAATACCGAAATAACGGTATTCACAATGGGGCCAAATCAAGCACAGGATATGCTTCGAAAACTTTTAGCTCTCGGATGTGATAATGCCGTATTGATTAGTGACAGAAAATTTGCAGGGGCAGACACTTATGCAACAGGTAAAACAATTGCTCAAGCAATAAAAACGCTATTACCCGATTTTGATTTAATAATTTGCGGTCAATTCGCGGTGGATGGTGATACTGCTCAAACAGGACCATGTATTGCGAGTTTTCTTGATATAGCGCAGGTTACTTATGTCAAAGAACTTGTTAATATTGATAATAAGTCAATAGAAGTTACAAGAGAACTTGATGACGGAACGGAGCGGGTTAAAGTAACTTACCCTGTGTTGTTGTGCAAATTGCAGGATGATTTTGAACCTTCCAGACCTTTAATAAACGGGATAAAAGAAGCATTAAAAAAAGAAATCAGAATTTGCGATTTGAATTGTTTGGGATTAGAACCTGAAAATGTAGGCTTAAAAGGCTCTCCGACTTATGTAAGTAAAGCTTTTCGCAACATATCAAATCATAATGCGCAAAAATACGAACTTTCGACAGAAGAAAGCGTAAAACTGCTTGATGAAAAGATAAAATCTGTGGAGGTAAAAAATGCCTAACGGGGAAAATTCAGGGATTTTAATATATGCGCAATTAACAAGAGAAAATTATATTCATACGGTATTTTTTGAATTGCTTGATAAATCAAAAGAATTAGCTTCTAAATTAGGCGGAGTAGAAATTAATGCGGTAATTTTTACCACTCCGAATTTGATAAATGAATTTAGGGAATCTTTTCAAAATATGGGGCTTGATAAGGTTTATTGTTTTGAGAATGATTTATTCAAAAATTATTCAACCGAATATTATTCAAAATTGATAGTAAATCTTGTAAATTATATCAAGCCTGAAATCTTTTTAATAGGTGCGACAACTCAAGGGCGCGATTTAGCACCGAGAATTTCAAGCGCACTGCATACAGGCTTGACTGCTGATTGTACGGGATTGGATATTAATGAAAAAGGTTTGCTTGCCGCAACACGTCCGACTTTTGGCGGAGAATTGATGGCAACAATATTATGTAAAACTTATCCGCAAATGGCAACGGTTCGCCCCGGAGTATTCAGGGTAAACTCTGTTTATGATAAAAAAGATACCGAATTCATTTTCCCTCAATACAGTTTTGAAGGTCTTGAAGATAGAGTTAAAATATTAGATTTTCGCAATAGCGTGGATTCAATAATAAACGAACTTGATTCTGCGGAAATAATCGTTGCAGGCGGAATGGGGCTAAAAAATGAACAAGGTTTTGCATTGTTAAAAGATTTTGCTAAAAGTATAGGTGCAACAGTTGGTGCAACAAGAGCTGCAGTAGAAGCAGGACTTGCCCCTTCATCAATTCAGATTGGACAAACAGGCAAAACAGTTCGACCGAAATTGTATATAGCTTGCGGAATATCCGGTGCTATTCAACATATTGTCGGAATGGAAAATTCCGAACACATTATTGCTATAAATAATGATAAAAATGCACCTATTTTTGAGATAGCGGATACGGGTATCGTAGGTGATTTTTTTGAAATCATACCAAAATATTTGGAAACAAAAGGAGAATAGAAATGAAAGTTAATAAGAATTATAAAAATATCGCACAGAGTTATTTATTTTCGACAATTGCACAAAAAGTAAACGAATTTACAAAAAATAATCCTGATAAAAAAGTTATACGACTTGGAATTGGGGATGTTACGCTTCCTTTATGTAAGGCGGTTGTGGAAGCTTTAAAATCAGCATCTGACGAAATGGGTGTTCAAGAAACTTTTAGAGGCTACGGTCCCGAACAGGGATACGACTTTTTAAAAGACGAAATTCAAAAATATTATGCCGGTCATAGTGTTGATTTAGATAGTGATGAAATTTTTATATCTGACGGTGCAAAATCTGATTTGGGCAATATTTTGGACTTGTTTGATAAAGATAATACCGTATTGGTTCCTGATCCTGTTTATCCTGTTTATGTCGATACAAACACTATGGCAGGAAGAAAAATTATCTTTACGGATGCAAATGCGGCTAATGACTTTTTGCCGTTACCTGATAATTCAATAAAGGCAGATATTATTTATTTGTGCTCACCGAACAATCCGACAGGAGCTGTTTACAATAAAGACCAGTTAAAAAAATGGGTTGATTATGCAAATGAAAATAATGCAGTAATATTGTTTGATGCAGCTTATGAATGTTTTATTACGGATAACAACTTACCAAGAAGCATATATGAAATAGAAGGTGCAAAGACTTGCGCGATAGAATTTTGTTCATTTTCAAAAATGGCAGGGTTTACGGGTACAAGATGCGGTTGGACAGTAGTTCCGAAAAGTTTAAGTTTTGAAGATATGAATTTAAATAAAATGTGGCTTCGTCGTCAGACAACAAAATTCAACGGTGTACCTTATATTGTTCAAAAAGGAGCTCAAGCTGTATTTTCTGATGAAGGACAAAAACAAATTCAACAAAATCTCTCTTATTACAAAGAAAATGCGAAATTGATTTCTGACGTTTTAACAAAGCATAATATTTGGCATATCGGCGGGAAACATTCACCCTACATTTGGTTAAAATGTCCTAATAATATGACATCTTGGGAATTCTTTGATTATTTGCTTAATAACGTTCAAATAGTCGGAACTCCGGGGTCAGGTTTTGGAAAAAACGGTGAAGGCTATTTTCGCTTAACGTCATTTGGCAGCCGTGAAAATACAAAAGAAGCCGTTGAAAGATTAGATAAGTTTTTGCAATAATATTTTTATGCTAAAATCAACTTGAAGGATTTACATTATGATAGTGCCAAATAATATAGGTATAGCATTTAGTCTTACTATGCTTGCGGGTTTAACAACCGCAATAGGTGGTGCTATTGCTTTTATTACGCAAAAAGATAATTTAAAAGCGTTATCAGTCGGTCTTGGTTTTAGCGCGGGTGTAATGATTTTTGTTTCATTAGTTGATATAATTCCGGGTGCTAAAGATATGCTTAAAATAAATTTCCCAAACAGCTTCGAATGGCTTGTTTTTGGAGGATTTATTCTGGGCTTGATTGTATCAATTGCGATAGATTATTTTTTGCCAGATCACGTTGATACGCAAGAACTTTTAAACCCTGATTCGCCCGAAGAAGATAATCATTATAAACACTACAAATTAAAGCGTGCGGGGATGTTAACGGCTATTGCAATATGCGTACATAATTTCCCTGAAGGTATGGCGACATTTTTAACAACAACCCAAAATATTACTTTAGGTGTTTCGGTAGCTTTGGCTATTGCAATACATAATATCCCCGAAGGGATTGCTGTTGCGCTTCCTATTTATCACGTTACGGGCAAAAAACGTTATGCAATGCTTTATGCTGCGATGTCAGGTATAACAGAACCAATTGGGGCTTTAGTAGGAATGTTTGTTTTCGGCTTATTCTTACCGCAAATTATGGTAGGATTTTTAATGGCTGCGGTTGCGGGAATTATGACATATATTTCTTTTGATACGCTGTTACCATTGGCTAAAGAATACGGAAATTGGCACTTATCAATATTAGGTATTATGTCAGGGATATTATTTATTTGGTTAAGCTTGATTTTACTTGCTTAACAAAATTATAAAAACTCTCGACAATTGAATATGTTTGTTATATGGTACGAGTAATCACGAAATTATAAATAGTAAAGGAGAATATAAGAATGCAAGTTATATTGAAAAAAGACGTACAAAATTTAGGCGAAGCAGGTGATATCGTCAGTGTAAAAGACGGTTATGCAAGAAACTTCTTATTACCGCAAAATTCAGCAGAAATCGCTACAAAAGGTGCTTTGGAAAACAGAGAAAAAAATATAGCAAGAATTAAGGCTAAACAAGAAAAATTAAATGCAGAAGCTCAAGAAAAAGCTCAAAAACTTGAAGCATTCGGCAAATTGGAATTATCTGCAAAAGCTGGCGAATCAGGAAAATTATTCGGTACAATTACAACGAAAAAATTGGCTGAAGAAATTTCTTCAAAAGCTGGTGTTGAAGTTGACAGAAAATCAATCACATTAAGCTCACCAATCAATAAAGTCGGTGATTACAAAATGATTATTAAATTGACTTCAAAAGTTAAATGCGAATTGGCAGTTTCTGTTTCTGCTTCAGAAATCGTTAAAGAATCTTTGGAAGTTGAAGAAGAATCAACAGAAGAATCTGCTGAATAATTTGAAAAGTAAGATATTTAATATGCCATCTCAATTTACAATTTTGGGATGGCATATTATTATGATAGAATTTATATATGGATAAGAGTTTAAGATTAAAATATTTGGCAATTGGTTCTCTGCCGCATAAAGATGTAAAAACTGCAATGGAACTTGTGAGACAGAATTTTGATAAAATTCCGTTCTTCCCGCAATTGGCAAATTATAACCGTAATGAAGATATGATGGTGCAATTTTTGGAAGGATTTCCTTCTTATAAATCTGAAAAAGATTTTTGTGTAGATTGCGATAGTGAGGAATTTTGTTATGCGTTGGAAGAATTTTTTTCCGATTATGAAGAAATAATACCCGATATAAATTCTCCCAAATTAGAAAAATACAGTATAAGCAAAAATGCATCTTCAACATTTTCTGAATTTGAAAAAATAATTTCCGAAACAAAACCTGAATTTGCGAAAGGACAAATAACGGGGGCTTTTACTCTGGCAGGCGTTTTAACAGATAATAATTCTGCATCACTTGTATTTGATGAAACTTTAAGAGATATTGTTGTAAAACATTTGACATTAAAAGCCTTATGGGAAATAAAACATATAAAAACCGCGAACTCTGAAACCACTCCGATTATATTTATGGATGAGCCGTCAATCTCGCAAGTCGGAACTTCCGCATATTTAACAATAAATGAAGATGATATTGTAAGTATGATAAGTGAGATTTCTGAAGTCATAAAATCAGCCGGCGGGATTAGCGCAATACATTGCTGCGGAAAATGCGATTGGCGTATTCCTATTAATGCAGGAGTTGATATCATAAATTTTGATGCATATTCGTTTATGGACAATTTTTTGGCTTATGGCAAGGAAATTAGCTTATTTTTAAATAACGGCGGCAAAATCGCATGGGGACTTGTTCCGACATTAAGCGCTGATATTTTAAAAGATTTAACGATAAATGAATTAGTGCAAAAATTTGAATACGGTGTTAAAAATTTGACTAAATTTGGGATTGATGAGAAACTTATTATAGAAAATTCTTTAATAACATCATCTTGCGGAGCGGGAGGTTTATCCGTTGAATATGCAAATAAAGCAATGACTATGATTAAAGAATTGGCACAGGAATTAGAAAAGAGGTTTTAGTTTGACAGTCAAACTTGCAATTACAGGAAAAGGCGGAAGCGGGAAAACAACAATAGTCAAGGCCTTTATGCATGTTATAAAAGAAATGTTTCCCGATAAATCAATATTGCTTTTTGATAATGACTTAACAAGCGAATTGGCTCACAGTTTCGGGCTTGATATAAGAAATACCATTTACGGGATAAGAAGCGGAAAACACGAATACAAAACCGGAATCCCCGATGATATGACAAAATCGGAGTTTATAGAATGGGCGCTGGAAGATATTATTGTTTCTATTGACGAAAACGTTGACATTATAGAATCTTGGTTTGTCGGCTCTAAAGATTGCAGATGCCCTATCACAAAACAGATAAATGATGCGGTTTATAAACTGATAAACAGATACGATTTTGTAATTTTTGATTGCGAATTTGATTTAAAATATCTTTATCAACTTGTGGATGTTGAAATTGATACAACTCTTATTATCGCTAATCCGACAGAGGAATCCGCGCATTTAGCGCAAAGAATTAAGGAGTTCAGTTCAAAACATGCCGCAGGCTCTCAATTGGGCGTTGTAATAAACAAAGTAAATAATTCAAAACTTCCTATCTTATCAGAGTTATTAACAAAATATGAACTCGAAATATTGGGAGCAATTCCTTATGACTCGAGTTTAGAGGAAGAACATAAAATAGATAAAGAATCAAAAATCGTCCAAGATGCCGTTAAATCATTCTATTCGCGATTGAATCTCCCTCAATAATTTTATGATATAATTACTTTATGGCAATAATTTTAGACGGAAAAGCTTTAAGAGATAAAATATTACAAGATTTGAAGGTTAAAATTGATTCTTATGAAGTAAAACCTTCTCTTGCAGTTATTTTGGTCGGGAATAATCCTGCCAGCCAAATTTATGTTAATAATAAACATAAAATTGCGCAAAAAATCGGTATTAAATCTGAAATAATAAATTACCCGACAGATATTACCGAAGAAACTTTGCTAAACAAAATAGACGAATTGAATAATAACCCCGATATTGATGCAATTTTGGTTCAATTACCTTTACCTGAACATATATCAAAAGATAAAGTCATAAACTCGATTTCAGCAGATAAAGACGTTGATGGCTTTACACCATATAATTTCGGAAAATTATTTTCCGGCGAAATTCCGACAGTATATCCTTGCACTCCGAAAGGAATATTATTGATGCTTGATGAGTATAATATTGAGCTTGATGGTAAGCATGCTGTTGTTGTCGGACGTTCATCAATTGTAGGTCGCCCTTTATCTCAAATGCTTTTAAACAGAAACGCTACTGTTACGGTTTGTCACAGCCATACGAAAAATCTTTCACAAATAACAAAAACTGCAGATATCTTAATTTCTGCAGTGGGAAAAAATATTATAAAAGGGGAAATGTTAAAATCTGATTGCGTGGTTATTGATGTAGGGATTTTTAAAGATGAATACGGGAAAACCCGAGGAGACGTAGATTTTGAAACATCTTCAAAAATTGCCGCATACATATCGCCTGTTCCGGGTGGTGTCGGACCAATGACTATCGCATCGTTAATGCTCAACACTGTGGAACTGTTCAAAAAACACAGGTTAAACTAACCGCCTGAAGCTAAATTAAGCGTACAACTTGATTTTACGTTGTTGTTTACAAGTGTTTTTAATGATGAAATTTCGTTTTCAATAGCTGTTAATTGAGTATCTATTGAATCTTTTTCCGTACTCAATTGCTCATCCAGTTGTTCATAATAAACATACTCTGCATCGTTTTCTAAATCATAACCTTGCTCTCCGCGATGCGCTTTTTGGATTGCCGCCATTTGTGCAGCTGCTGCATTTTCTTGGTTCATAATACTTGTATACTGCAGCTGTAAGAAGTTTTTCTGCAAAGTCAACAAACTTTTTTGACTTGCTAATGCTAAAAATGCCATGTCTCGTCTCCTTATTTAACTTAGTTACTCTCATGTATATAAAGTATTTTAATTTTACGCGATTTCAATAAAAAGATATTCTGTTACATTTGTTTACAAAAATAAAAAGCGCTGTAAAAAGCGCTTTTTAAGACATTTTACATTTCTGTTTTATTTTAACAAATTCCTTTTCTTAATCTTACAACGGCAGCGCCCCAAGTCATTCCCGCTCCAAAGCCGCATAATACAGCCGTAGAACCAAGCTTAATTTTACCTTGTTCCACCCCTTCTACTAATGCTATCGGAATTGATGCGGCAGAAGTATTGCCGTAATATTTAATATTTGAAATAACTTTATCATCTGTATATTTTAATCTGTTTTGAATAGACTCGATAATTCTTTGGTTAGCCTGATGCGGAATCAGATAATCTATTTCTTCGGAAGTCAAACCTGATTTCTTTATACAATCTTCAACATAAGCAGGAACAGTCGTTACCGCGAACTTATAAACATCTTTACCGTTCATAATGATTTTGCCTGTTCCGACTTCATCTGCCTGCTCAACCAAAGGACAACATTGCCCCGGCATATTGGTTTGAATCATTTGTCCTATAGAGCCATCTGCACTTATTTGGATGGATAAAATATCATCAATTCCGTCTTCGGCTTCAGTTACAACCATTGCGCCTGCACCGTCCCCAAAAAGAATTGAGGTTCCTCTATCTTCCCAATTTGTTATTTTAGAATTGTTATCAGATGCTACAATCAATATAGTTTTGTAAATACCTGCACCGATAAATCCTCTTGCAACTTGCAGAGCATATATCAAACCTGTACAAGCCGCAGTTAAATCAAATGCCGGAACTTGATTTGGTATACCCAATTTATCTTGCAAAGTACATGCTAATGTCGGATACAATTGAGGCGGTACAGATGCGGCTGAAATTACGCAATCAATATCTTCAGGCTTTAATCCTGATTTTGCAAGTGCTTTTTGTGCAGCATCAAGACCTAAATCAATAGCGGTTTCATTTCCTGAAACAACTCTGCGTTCCTTTATACCTGTTCTCGTATAAATCCATTCATCAGAAGTTTCGTACAACTTTGTTAAATCATCATTTGTTATGACCGTTTCGGGTACGCAATATCCCAATCCTGCTATTTTTAATGGTCTTAGTTTGTCTGTCATCACTTATCCAATCTGTTATATATTTTGTGCAATTTTACCGTTAATATCCTGATTTAATACTTTTACTGCAGCGCCGACCGCATTTTTCATAGCGTAAGCTGAACTTCTGCCATGCGCAATAACCGAAATGCCGTTGACACCTAATAAAAGCATTCCGCCAAATACTTCCCAGTTAATTCTTTTCAAAATTCTTCTCAAAAACGGTTTAGCCATTAAGCCTATGAAACATCCGATTATGTCTGATTTGAATTCTGTTTTTATCATTTTCAAAAGCATAGAAGCAGTACCTTCGGTAACTTTCAGAACAATGTTTCCTGCAAAACCATCTGCAACTATTACATTTGCTTTGTTTATGAAAACTTCTTTACCTTCAATATTGCCGACAAAATTGATTTTTCCTTCTTCATGCATTTGCTTTAATAAAGGATAGGTTTCTTTTACCAAAGCGTTTCCTTTACCTTCTTCCTCACCTATACTAAGAATACCCACCGTCGGATCTTCAATACCTAAGCTTAATTTTGCATATGCAACACCCATTTGAGCAAATTGAGTAAGCATTTCAGGAGAGCAGTCACTATTTGCACCGCCATCAATAAGCACCACAGGTTCTCTCATTGTAGGAAGAGTTACTGCAATTGCCGGTCGTGTAACACCATGAATTCTGCCCAAGCCGAATAAACTTGCTGCCATTGCAGCCCCGGTTGAACCAGCAGATACAACTGCTTCACATCTGCCATCAGCCACAGCCTGAACTGCACATACAATAGATGAATCTTTTTTACGTCGTATTGATTGACCGACAGCTTCACCCATTCCTATAACCTCGTTACAGTGGGTTATTGTATAATCAATTTTTTCTAAATCAATATGTATCTTGCGTTTGTGACCTTTGGTTCCGCAATCTGACAGAATATAACCGGTATTGCGAATTTTTTCAATTTCGGCTTCTATTTCTTCTCTTCTGCCAACCAATTCTAATGCAACACCATATTCTGTTGCTCCCCACAAAGCACCTTCTATTATTGTTTTTGGTGCGTAATCTCCGCCCATTGCATCTATTGCTATTCTTGCCATCAAACTCCCTCATTATCAGAGGTCAGGAAGTCAAGAGATCAAGAAGTCATGCTGTATAAGATTGGCTTGTCTTCTTGTCATCTTGTCTTCATGCCACCTATAATTTATTCTTCTGTTTTTTCTTCTGCGACTTTTTCAGCTTTAGTCTCTTCAACTTTAGTTTCTTCAACCTTAGCTTCTTCTTTTACTTCAGCTTTTTTAGTTGTCTTTTTTGCTGCTGTTTTTGTAGTTGCTTTCTTTGCTGCAGTTTTCTTTGCAGTTTTCTTTTCTTCCGCAACAGGAGCTGCTGCTGCCTTGTCAGCCAATCTCACCGGTTGACCTTTATATGTTCCGCACGCTGTACATACAGTGTGTGTTAAAACTGTTGCGCCACAGTTAGGGCATTTTGTTGTTTCAGGTTTTGTTGCTTTCCAATTAGCGCGTCTTGAACCTTGTGCGCTATGACCTGTTCTTTTCTTTGGTACTGCCATTTTGTTTTTTCCTTTTTATTTTATTACTAACTACTTTTTGGGTTAATTTGGAGATTATTAAAGACTTCCAGTCTTGGGTCGTAATTATCTTCCTTAGAAAGATATTCCTTCCCTTTACAATTTATACCACAAACCTTTTTATTTGGGAAATTTAATATTACAGATTGATACAATAAGTCATAAATATCTATTTCGTCTTCTCCGTTGAGGTCTGTAATGAATTGTCCCTCCTTGATTTCAAACTCTTTGTCAGAATTTTCATAATCTCCGACTAAAGATTTTTTGGAATACAATTCGTCTATATCAAATTTAAAATCGTATGCATATTTTTCCAAACATAAATCACATTCCAAATAAACCGAGCCTTTAACTTGTCCCGTAATCTGTATAAATTCCCCTAAAGATTTTGCGCACAATTTTGCTTCTATCGGGGTTATGCAATCTATTTCGTCTATTTTTTCATTAAATACACAGTATAACGTCTTGTTATCAGCATTCTCAATATCATCAATCAATATGACTTTGTGCATAGTATATTCCTAATCAGATTTTGTAATTATATATTTATTTTAGAATTAAATATACTGTTCTTCTTGAATTGCTACGGCAGCAATCTGGTTAGATGCAAAACAAACACGTTTTACAGGGCCTTCCGTTTCGCGTTCAACAAGAACAGATTGCGAGGATTGCATAAGGTTTACCAATTCATTATAAAATTCTTGGTAATCTTGAACATACAGTACTAAAGGCGCAGTTGAACCCTTTATAAAAACAAGTATTGCATACCGTTTTTTTATGTTTTGTGCATTCGGATTATTATATTGTTGTGCCATTATATTCTCCTTACTTCCTCAAAACCATTGTAACTGAAAGCTATACGAAAATCAAGCAGGTTTGTTTTCTAAAAATTATAGGGCTTTTGAAGATATTTTGGCTGATGACGCTCTTGTTTATAATTGTGGCGTTCTAAATGTTGTATCAAACGGTATTTTGCACGCTGTCTGCGATTTAAGACGGGCATAAATTCTGACGTTTCTTTTTTTACAGTCGAATTTAATTCAGAATACAATTTTTTTAAGATATGTTTTTGAGCAGAAATTTCTTTTAAAGGTAATTTATTTTTTTTCAAAATTTCGAGTTTTTTTGTTTCGGTGTAAATTTGTTTTGTTAAGTCATTATATTTGGGGTCATATTTGCTCATCATTTCATCTGTTTTGAAAATTTGTTCATCTTCAAGATTGAGAATATTATGGACTATTGCAATATTTTGTCTGTGATTTGTTAAATATTGCTCGGTTAAGATTGCATTATCTATATCGTATTTCCCCGAAATTGAGAATGCCGAACAAAAAACAAATACCAAAATAAGATACAAAATTTCTTTCAGATTTGAACTCATATTTATATTTTTTCTTACTGAATTTATTTTGAAAATACAACAACCGGATATTTGTAGTAAAATTTTTTTATGCAGGAAATAAATTTAAGAAATTATGCATATTTGGGTGATGCAGTTTGGGAATTATTTATTCGTGAAAGAACGATTCTCCAAACTAATAATGCGAAAAAACTCCATCAAATCACAACAAATCTTGTAAAAACTCATTCCCAATTTGAACTGTTACATTTTATAGAAGATAAATTAACAGAGGACGAACAGGATTTGGTAAAACGTGCAAGAAATCTTCCCATTCCTGTAGGCAGACGCAGTATTCAAACGGAATACCGCCAAGCGACAGCTTTTGAAGCTTTAATAGGGTGGTGGTATCTTCATGACAAATTGCGTTATGATAAAATGATGGCTTTAATTGAAACTCAATTGAGATATTAATATGAATAATTTGTTTGATTTTGATAAACAATATAAAACCGTAATCGGAACGGATGAAGCAGGCAGAGGTCCTGCGGCAGGCGGAGTTTTTGCTGCGTGTGTATATTTCCCTGAAGTTTCAAAAAATTTAATTACAGATTTGCAAAAATTAAATGATTCAAAAAAATTATCTAAAAAAATCAGAGAAAATTTGTATGATATAATTCTTCAAAATAGTGTAAACTCGATTGTTTGTATTGAAGTTGATGAGATTGAAAAAATTAATATTCTAAATTCTTCTCTAAAAGCAATGAAACTTGCTTGCGAAAACGTTATAAAAGAAGCAAAATTGAAAGATTTTATGACGCTTGTAGACGGGAATAAATTGATAAAGAATTACACAAATCCTCAAAAATTTATTATAAAAGGTGATGGCAAATCAGCTTCAGTTGCGGCCGCAAGTATATTGGCAAAAGTCACACGCGACAGATATATGGAAGAATTAGCGATTGAATTTCCACAGTACGGCTGGGAGAATAACGCAGGCTACCTGACATCACAACATCTTGCAGCTATTGATAAATACGGACTTTGCAAATACCACAGACCGTCTTTTTTGAAAAAACATTTTGAAAAACAGTTGAGTTTGTTCTGAAACTTGCGAAGATTTTTGTATTTAATATAATAAAATTAAGGATTAAGGAGAAAATAAATGGGTATATACGAAGAATTGCAAGCTCGCGGATTGATTGCACAGGTAACCGACGATAAAGAAATTAAAGATTTAATCAATAACGGCGGTGCACGTTTTTATATAGGCTTTGATCCGACTGCCGATTCACTTCATGTCGGTCATTTTATGGCTCTTTGCTTGATGAAAAGATTGCAGGATGCAGGCAATAAACCTGTTGTTTTGATTGGCGGAGGTACGGGTTATATCGGTGACCCGTCAGGCAGAAGCGATATGCGTTCTATGTTAACACCCGAAGTCATTGAACATAATTGTCAATGCTTTAAAAAACAAATGGAAAAATTTATTACATTTGGAGATAATGCCGCAATAATGGTAAACAATGCTGATTGGCTTTTAGGCTTAAATTATATCGAATTATTAAGAGATGTCGGTGCATGTTTTTCGGTTAATAATATGCTTCGCGCAGAATGCTATAAACAGAGAATGGAAAAAGGATTAAGCTTTTTAGAATTTAATTATATGATTATGCAGGCTTATGATTTTTATTATCTTCACGAAAAATACGGATGTAATATGCAATTTGGCGGAGATGACCAATGGAGTAATATGCTTGCAGGTACGGAACTAATAAGAAAGAAAACCGCGCAGGACGCCTATGCAATGACAATTACCTTATTATTAAATTCTGAAGGTAAAAAGATGGGTAAAACCGCTAAAGGTGCAGTATGGTTAGACCCTGAAAAAACATCACCTTATGAATTCTATCAATATTGGAGAAATGTTGATGATGCCGATGTTATGAAATGTATAAAAATGCTTACATTCCTTCCTATGGAAAAAATTCAAGAAATGGAAACCTGGGATGATAACCGTATTAATGAGAAAAAAGAAATTCTTGCCTATGAATTGACTTCACTTGTTCATGGCAATCAGGAAGCCCAAAAAGCTCAAGATGCGGCGCGAGCAATTTTTTCAGGCGGCGGTGACAGTGAAAATATGCCAAAAGCCGAACTGTCAGAAACCGATTTTGAAAACGGACAAATCGGAATTGTTCAACTCGTTGTTAAATGCGGATTTGCACAAAGTAACGGCGAAGCCAAACGTTTAATACAGCAAGGCGGTGTTACGGTAAATGATGAAACCGTTAATGCTTTGGATAAAAAATATTCGACGGATGAACTAAAAGAAGGTTTAATTGTTCGAAAAGGCAAAAAACATTTCAAAAAAGCAGTTTTACAATAATTTAAAAAGGTCAGGATTTATTCCTGACCTTAAATTTTCTTTATATCAAAACCAATTCACCCGACTTTGCAAGGGTTTCTTTGACGTTAATTACTCTTTGATTAGAACTTCCTACCCAATGAATATTATTATCCAACAGTTCTTCTACAAACTCACCTTCCGCAATAACATCAATATCCTCGATACCTTCAAGATGTTGAATTTGCTCCCATGTATAACCTGTATATAGCCAAATGTTTTTATTAGGGAATTGTTTCTTAAACTTCTTAATCAGTCTGAAAACTTCACTGCGATTACCGGGGAATAAAGGATCTCCGCCACTAAATGTTATCCCTGAAATATAAGGTTTATCAAGCGCTTCAAAAAGCTCATCTTCTGCGTCTTTATCAAAAGGTATTCCGCCGTTTTCATCCCAGGTTTCAGGATTCTGGCAGCCTTTACAATGATGATTGCAGCCCGCAACCCAAAGAACAACCCTTAATCCTTCTCCATTCAACATATCCTCTTTTGTTATATTGTGATAATTCATTTTATTTTTTACTCCCCGCTAAAACAACAGGGCAATAAGACCATTTTACAATAACGTAAAGAACTTATTGCCTTATTGACTTAATGCCTTATTATCTTTTTATTACATACTTACGCGGTCTTTAATTTCTTCCATCTTGTGATCCGCTAATCTTGAATCACCTTTTACTCTTGAATATGAAAGATAACCGTTCATCCTGTCTATTTTTGTCAAATTACGGCTTCCGCATTTTGGACATACATCCATATTTAATTCTTCGTGTCCGCAATCATCGCAGTATGAAAGTGATAAATTTACCCCTTCATAAAAGCCCATATCCATAGCTCTTAAGACAAGTGTTTTAACAGCTTCCGTATTGTAATCCAACGGATATTTTACATATTGAATTTTACCGCCGTTCATCAAATCCCAGAAACGTTTTTCACAATCTTGTTTTTGAATAGGTGTGATTTTTTCGGAAACATGACAATGGAAACTGTTTGATACATAAGGTTTATCGGAAACCTTCTCAACAACACCATATTTTTTACGGAATTGTTTTACCTGCAAACCGCAAAGATTTTCCGCAGGTGTTCCGTATAATGCGTATAAATAACCGTCTTCTTTTTTGAATTGAGCAACTTTCTTGTTGATATATTCCATAACTTCAATAGCAAATTGTCCGTCTTCTACCAATGATTTGCCGTTATGAAGCTCTTGCAATTCATTTAATGCAGTAATACCAAATGATGCTGTTGCTGATTTCAATAAAGGTTTAATCTTGTCATGGAATCCCAAATGACCGCCCAAGAAACCACCTTCACAATATGCAAGAGGATTAACCGAAGCTCTCATTTCTCCAAGATAATCATAAGTTCTCTTGTGAAGCCCTCTGATTAATTCCATATAGTAATCTAAAACTTCATAGAAATCTTTACTTTCTTTTTTGGCTTTTGCATAAATCATCGGTAAATGCAAGCTAATAGCACCAATATTGAAACGTCCCACAAAGATTGGTGTATCGTTTTCGTCTGCAGGCTCAGCCCCGCCTCTTTCAAACCAAGGTGATAAGAACGCTCTGCAACCCATCGGTGAAACTACTTTACCGTATTTTTTATACATTGAAGCTACATAACCTTCTCCGGTTAAACTTAACCAATCAGGGTACATTGCTTTTTTAGAACATTCTATACCTGCTTCAAACACATCATAATTAACCTTGCCTTCCCCATGAAGATTTTCATCATATAAAAATACTATCTTAGGGAACAATACAGGCTTTTTATTACCTTTTTTGCCTTGACCATGCATACGAATTTCCAACATTGTAATTGTTGCCATTTTTTCGTATTCATCTGTTCCTAAACCTGCAGTAACCGTAATGAACGGATAATCACCACGAGATGAAGCAACTGTATTGAACTTATATTCCCAACCCTGGAAACCTTGTTCAAAGTCTTTTTTAACATCACCTTTTGCTGCTTTTGAAGCATTTTCTTCATCAAGACCAAGTTCAATATATTTTGCATATTGTCTTTCAAAAGTTTTTTGAGCATAAGGTGCTAAAATCTTATCAACTTCTGCAACGGTAAATCCGCCATATTGCTGGCTTGCTGCAGCCATAACGATATCTCCGATAACATCAAACGCAACATCTAATGATTTTGGTTCGTTATACCAAAGATTACCCATTTCAAATCCGCCTTTTAATACGCTTGCTACATCAAATAAGCAGCAATTCATAGTATCACGTCTTGCGGACATATCATGGATATAAATATAACCGTCACGAATAGCTTGTAATTCATCAACCGTTAAGAAGAATTTTTTGTATAACTCTTTGTTTAGCTGATTAAATATCAAAGAACGCTTTGTCGATACAAGTGCAGAATCAGCATTGGAGTTTTCTTTATCACCAATGTACATAATTCTTTGAGATTCTTGATAAACTTTATCTAACATAGTTACAAAATCAATTTTGTAATCTCTGTAATTTCTGTAGCTTTTTGCAACTTTCGGATTTACATCTTCCAATGCATTTTCAACTATACAGTGCATTTTAGAAATATCAATTTCTTTTGAATGCATTGAAAATACACTGTTATTAACATTTTTACATATGTTTTCTATATCTTGTTCCGACAACTCTACAAGCATACGAGCTGCAGATTTCTTTATTGCATTAACGACTTTTTGTATATCATATTCTTCTAATGTACCGTCTTTTTTAACGATTTTAATATCACTTAAATCGATTTTTTCAGACATATTGATTACATTTTTCGGATTCATGTCAGGAGTTGACATGCGAGCACTGCTTGCTGCACTTTCCAATCCGTTACTGCTGTTAATACTTACAACTCTCCCACTGTTTAAATTATTCATCATATCTCCTTTAGGTACAAAAAGACAGAACCGCCGACTCTTACAAACTACCACCATGCCGGGCTTCTGTTTGGGTTTCCACATATTGCTAAAACTCTTGGTTTTAGTGACTTAGGACCAGCTAGGGGCTTTCACCCTCTCTTTCCTTAACGTACTTTTATAATACTACAATTTTCCATGCTTTGGAAGTCTTTTTACAAAAATTTAAATCTTTTGGACGATATATTTTGTAACAATTCTTCATGTTCCCCATATAGTCTTGGTAACAGTGATTGAAATATTTTTTAATGAAGTTTTTTTAAAAACATTTTTTAATAATACAAATATAACGGATAAATTCACTATTAGACAGCAACATGCAAATTTGCAAATCTGAAATTTCGTAACACGCAGGATTTTTGGTATACCGTATCCCATATCTTCTTATTATCATTTAAAATTATCCACTTTTAACAATTGAAATATATCCGATTTTTTCTTATATAATAGAGTCATGGAAAATAAAAGAATACTTGCGATAAATTTTGGAGGAATCGGGGATGAAATATTTTTTCTTCCCACTTTGATTTCTTTAAAAAAAGAATTTCCGAATTCGCATATAACTTTGGCGCTTGAACCAAGAAGTAAAAGTATTGTAGATTTGACCGACGTTATTGATGAAACTTTGCTTATTGACCCAAAAGGTAAAGATAAGTATTTTCAAATGTTCAAACTTTTATTACATGCCCGAAACGGAAAATATGATACCGTAATATCTTCGGGCGGGAATAAGCTGATAAGTCTTTTATTATTTTTATCCGGAATAAAGACAAGATGCGGATATAATACGGGTAAATTAAGTAAATTCTTATTAACGAACGCTGTTAAGTTAAACAAAAATCAATATGCCTGCGCAATGTATCACGATTTAATAAGAGATTTAACCGAATATAATACCGAATTACCTCAAATAAACATAAATAAAAAAGAGTCTGTTGCTAATTCCGTTCTGATTCATCCTGGGGTAAGCAAATTAAGTATTCAAAAAAACTGTATAAAAACAATACCTCCGAAAACTTGGGCAAAAGTTATTGATTTATTGGTCGCGGAAGGTAAAAGGGTAATGCTAATCGGCGGACCTGACGATAAAGAATGTATTGAAACAATATTAGAAAACGTACGAACACAGAATTTTGAGAACCTCTACGGAACAACGAAAAATTTGAAGGATTTGGCAGAATTGATTTCAAGTTCGGAAAAATTCTTGTGCTCTGATTCTGCACCATTACATATAGCAGTTGCTTTGGGAATAAAAACCTATGTAATTTTCGGTCCGACAGATGATAATACATTAATTCCTAAATCTGGCAATATTATCCCGATTAAAGCAAACGATAAATGCGAAATGAAACCATGTTTATGGACAAGGCGTCAAACAACCTGTGAAAAATTATCATGCCTTCAGATAACGGCAAACCAAATTTGCGAAACCGTTTTGAATAGTTAACTATTTCTTTTCTTTACGTTCTCTTGCAGACAATCTTACAGGATTGCCGAAAAAACCGAAAGCCTCTCTCAATTTGTTTTCCAAATAGCGTTTGTAATTATCTTTTAAAAGTTCTTCGTTATTTACAAAGAAAACAAACGTAGGCGGTTGAGTGGTAACCTGTGTTGTATAATATATCTTTAACCGTTTCCCTTTAAAACTTGTCGGCGGATTGAGAGCATAAGCTTCATTTATAACCTTATTTAACAAACCGGTTGAAATACGCTTAACTCCTTCATTATAAACTTTAATCCCCTCGTCAAAAATTTGGGTTAAACGTTGTTTTGTAACCGCACTTATAAAAATCTTCGGCGCATAACTTAAAAAAGGGATATCCTGTTCTAATTTTTGTTGAAATTTATTGATGGTATTGGCCTTTTTATCTTCAACCAAATCCCATTTATTTATGGCAACAATAATACCTTTACCCGCATCTGTTATAATTGAAGAAATTCTCTTATCTTGGTCTGAAATCCCTTCCGTTGCATCAATAACCAAAAGCGCAACATCACAATCCCTTATTGAACGGATTGCCCTATCTACCGCAAATTTTTCAACACCGTAATCAACTTTTGATTTCTTTCGGATACCTGCTGTGTCAACAATAGTGAAATCCGTTTCATTATACTTTATATGAGAATCTATACTATCGCGAGTTGTTCCCGAAACGTCAGATACGATAACTCTTTTTGAACCTAATAATGCATTAACGATAGAAGATTTTCCGGCATTTGGACGTCCGACGATAGCTATTCTTATGCGCTGTTCTTTTTCTTCTTCTTCGGAAATTTCAAAGTCCTCGGTTATTAAATCCAACAAATCACCAACCCCGCCCGAACCATGTAAAGCTGATATGGCAACAGGTTCACCCAAAGACAATTCATAAAAATCATTTACCATTATCAATGATTCCGGGTTGTCACATTTATTTACGGCAACAAAAACAGGCTTTTTTGCCCTGCGCAAAATATTTGCTATATCATAATCTATCGGATTTATTCCGTCTTTTCCGTCAACAAGAAATATAATTTTATCTGCTTCTTCACACGCCAATTGAGCTTGTGTAAAAATAGAATTCATTATATCGTCATCATCTCCAGGGATTATCCCGCCTGTATCGATTACAGTGAACATTTTACTCTGCCATTCAACATCAAAATAAATTCTGTCACGTGTAACACCCGGCATATCATCAACAATTGAATTTCTTGACCCAACAAGACGATTTACAAATGTCGATTTGCCGACATTTGGTCTTCCAACTATTGCTACTATTGGTTTTCTGTCCATAGTTATATGAATATCATGAACAGGACAAATTGTAAAATTTTATGCTAAAATCAATATAATATTTTTAATTTGGAGAAAAGATGTTAGTTAAAATATACACAGACGGAGCTTGCAGCGGGAACCCCGGTAAAGGCGGATACGGAACGATTTTAATTGCGGTTGATGATAGCGGGAAAACACACAAAAAAGAAATTTCTCAAGGGTTTAAAAATACAACAAATAACAGGATGGAATTGTTAGCTGCAATTGTCGGTTTGGAAGCTTTAAAAAGACCATGTGACGTTGAATTGACATCAGACTCAAAATATCTTGTAGATGCATTTAACCAAAATTGGATTGACGGCTGGATAAAAAAAGGCTGGAAGGGTGCAAATAAACAACCCGTAAAAAATCAAGATTTATGGAAAAGATTACTCAAAGCAAAAGAACCCCATAATGTTACTTTTATTTGGGTAAAAGGTCACGCGGGGCATGAATTTAACGAACGTTGCGACCAAATGGCAGTAAAATCTGCTAATTCGGATAATCTGCTTGAAGATAATCCTCAATAAAAATTCGTAGATTTATAGTATTGAAATTCGGCATAAAGTGTTGTTTAATTATATTGCGGACTAAAGTAGGAACAGGTATTATGTTAGAAATTACCAAAACTCAGGATGACGGAACACTAAAAACCCTAGATTTGAATGAAGCCGTATCAGGTTCGTGGTTTAACTTGATAAATCCTACTCATGAAGAAATTCAGCAGGTTTCTTTGGTTTTAGGGCTTGACGAAAGCTTTTTAAGCAATTCATTAGACGCAGACGAGTTATCACGTATGGAATTTGAAGACGGAAACCTTTTAGTCATTACAAACGTTCCTATAATGGATGATGAGGGTAATTTTGACACAATGCCTTTAGGGCTTGTATTTACTCCTGAGAGCATGATTACTGTATGCGCGAAAGAAAATAAAATAATCAGTTCATTTAATGAAGATACCGCAAAATTCTTTGATACACGCAAAAAAGCTAATTTTATGCTGAGTATATTGTTTAGAGCTGCAAAATTTTATTTGAGATATTTGAATATAATTAACAAACAAACCGATAATATTGAAGATTCATTGAAGAAAACCACGCATAATAAAGCTCTGTTCCAACTGATGGAAATACAGAAATCTTTAGTTTATTTCACAACTTCATTAAAGGATAATCAACTTGTGTTGCAAAAACTTTTAAGAATGGTTAATGCAAATACAGGCAACTTACAATCAATTGTAAAATTTACGGAAGACGATATCGACATGCTTGAAGACGTTATTATTGAAAATAAACAGGCTTCAGAAATGGTTGAAATGCACCGTACAATTCTGGAAAGTATGATGGATTGTATGGCTTCCATAATAAATAATAATTTAAACCTTGTGATGAAATTTTTGGCATCAATTACGATTATTATGTCAATCCCTACAATGATAGGTAGTTTTTGGGGGATGAACGTACCTATGCCTTTTGGCAACAATCATTTCGGATTTTTAATCGTCATATTGATGTCTGTTATTGCAACTTTTGCCGTTGCAGTATTTTTCAACAGAAAAGGCATGATGTAACACTAAACCCTATGATTGATGAAACTTTATAAATTAGCATGCTTTTCGTTTATAGCGCACATTTTGTGCTTTTTATGTTCTGCAATGTAAAGAAATGTAAACAAAAGAAGCGCTACAGTAAAAATCCCTGAAACCATGTTCCTGTCATGATTTCAGCCGTCTTTCATATAGCCAAAAAACTTGTTAAAACAAATCTCTTGGACTTAATCAAAAGATAATGTAGAATAAAAATATGCTCATTGAAACGGGCATGTTCTTGTAGAGGTAGAGATTTAATGGGGAATAGAGTCAAAGAAAATCTGTTACAAGTACAAGAAGAAATCGCACCTTGTAAACCCAGAATAATTGCAGTTACTAAGTATTTCGGACAAGAAGGCATAATCAATGCATATGATGCCGGATTAAGAGATTTTGGTGAATCAAGAGCCATTGAGGCTTGCGATAAAATCAATTCTCTGCCGGAGAATATAAAAAGTAATTCAACTTTTCATTTTATAGGTCATTTACAAACCAATAAAGTAAAATACGTTGTGAAAGTATTTGATTATATACATTCCGTAGATTCTTATAAACTTGCAAAAACAATAAGCGAGCATTCGGCAGAAATCGGGAAACGGCAAAAAATCCTGCTTCAGATAAATAATGCCAACGAAGAACAAAAATTCGGATTTTCAAAAGATGAAATTTTTGATAATTTTGAACAAATTAAGGCATTAGACGGAGTAGAAATTGTCGGACTTATGAATATGGCACCAATAAACGCAAGTGAGGATGAATTACAGCATTTATTCGGCGAGATAGTTCATATAAAAGACGAATTGCAAAACCGATTTGATTGTGAATTAAGAGAGCTATCAATGGGAATGAGCCAAGATTACAAAATAGCAGCTCAAGCTGGGGCGACAATGTTAAGGATAGGTAGAAAATTATTTAATTAAATATAAACGGAGGAGATAAAGTGGCGATAGTTGACATTTTCAAAAGGGTTGGAGATTTTGTTATGGACGGATTCAGAGGGGAAGACGATCCGTTTGAAGAAATGAATGAAGATGATGCTTATTATGAATTAGACGGTTCTGCCGTTAGAGAGCCTGTTGCGGTTACTCAACCGGAAAGACATACTGAAACAAAAATTTTAGAACATCCGAGATTTAACAAAGGCGGAAACGAAATTGTTTTAGTAGTTCCAAATTCATTCGATGATGTTTCAACTATTGTTCAACATTTAAAAGATAGAAAAATAGTTATGGTGAACTTGCATTTATTAGATAAAAATCAATGCCAAAGAACTATTGATTATGTTTGCGGTGCATCACAAGCCCTTAATGCTCAACCTAAGAAAGTTGCTGATTTAGTATTTGTATTTGCACCTCACAATGTCACGGTTTCTCCTGACGAAATAAGTTCACAACAAAACAAGTTTGATGATTCATTGTGGAGAACATCTCTGCAATAGAATAATCTTGGTATGAGAAGAGATAGTTTGATTAAAACCGGCGGTATTTAATATACCGCTTTTTTTTTACAATTTACAACCTAAAATATAATATATTATTCCAGATATATTATATCTATGTTTTATAAAAATTAAACCCTTAAAAAATGTTTAAATATTAATTAAAAGTTAATTTCTCATGACTTTGTTGAAAATAACGTTAAAATGATAACAGAAGACAAGAAGTCCTGAAGTTTGAATTTTTAGCTTCAGTTCTTCCTGCTCTAATCTTAACTGAATGGAGTTGATATTTTATGTTAGATTTCGACAAATTTACAAATTATTCACAAGAAATTTTGGCGTCATCAAGCAATCTTATGGCAGAACATAAAAATCCGCAAATTGAACCGGAACATATTATGCTTGCCATGATAAAGGATAATGGCTTGATAAAAGATTATCTGACAGAATTAAATCTTCTAAACCAAAATTTTATTAATAAAATTGTCTCTGCAGTCGATAATCTGCCTAAATTATCAAACCCGCAAAACCCCCAAGGTTTGTATTTATCAACCGATACGGGTCGATTGCTTGAATTGGCAATATCTGAAAGTGAAACTCTAAAAGATGAGTTTGTCGGGATAGAAGCAATTTTGTTAGGGATGACAAAACTCGAGAATAGTAATATTAAACAAATATTAGACGGTTTTAATGTCACTCCGAATAAAATATTAAGTGTAATGAAAAAAATAAGAGGTAATAAAAAAGTGGATTCTAAAAACGCAGAAGAAAATATGAAGGCTTTGGAAAAATACTCAACCGATTTAACGGAACTTGCAAGAAAGGGCAAGTTAGATCCGGTAATCGGACGTGATGAAGAAGTTCGCCGTATAATGCAAGTTCTAAACAGACGTACAAAAAATAATCCCGTCTTGATAGGTGAGCCGGGAGTCGGGAAAACAGCTATAATCGAAGGTTTAGCTCAAAGAATTGTCCGCGGAGATGTTCCTGAAAGTTTAAAAGATGTCAAGCTAATTTCACTTGATTTAGGAGCATTGGTTGCAGGTGCAAAATTCCGCGGAGAATTTGAAGAACGACTAAAAGCCGTTTTAAAAGAAGTCGAAGATTCAAACGGTGAAATAGTTATGTTTATTGACGAACTTCATACAGTTGTCGGTGCGGGAGCCACAGAAGGCTCTATGGATGCGGGTAACCTTTTAAAACCTATGCTTGCACGAGGCGTTTTGCGAACAATCGGCGCAACAACAATAAACGAATATCGTAAATACATTGAAAAAGACCCGGCTTTAGAAAGACGTTTTCAGCCTGTTATGGTTGATGAACCGTCTGTTGAAGATACAATAAGTATTTTAAGAGGCTTGAAAGAAAAATACGAAGTGCACCATGGCATACGAATACTTGATTCGGCAATAATAGAAGCAGCAAAATTGTCTGACAGATATATTACAGACAGATTTTTGCCGGACAAAGCTATTGACTTAATAGATGAAGCGGCAAGTTCACTGCGTATTCAAATTGATTCTATGCCTGAAGAAATTGATGCTATGACTCGTCAAAAAATGCAATTGGAAATAGAGCGTGAAGCTTTGAAAAAAGAAGAAGAAAATCCTGAAGCAAAACAAAAAATTGAAGATATAAACAAAAAAGTTTCTGATTTACAAAGCAAAATTGATGTTTTGCAAGCCCAATGGGAACAGGAAAAATCTTCTATTACTTCCGAAACGGATATCAAAGACCAAATAAATACGGTTAATAACCAAATTGAAGAAGCCGAACGTAATATGGATTTGCAAAAAGCAGCAGAACTAAAATACGGCAAATTACTTGAACTTCAAAAACAATTAAAAGCATTTGAAAATAAAGAACGTATTGAAAACAAACTTCTGAAAGAAGAAGTTGAAGCATCTGATATTGATGAAGTTGTTTCAAAATGGACAGGGATTCCTGTTACAAAACTTGTAGAATCGGAAATGGAAAAACTTCTGCACATGGAAGATGTATTGCATAAACGTCTTGTCGGACAGGATGAAGCGGTTGATACGGTGTCTGATGCTATTCGTCGTGCGCGTTCAGGTTTAAAAGACCCGAAACGCCCGATTGGAACATTTTTATTTTTAGGGCCGACGGGTGTCGGGAAAACCGAACTTGCAAAATCGTTGGCTGAATTTATGTTCAATGATGAGGATGCACTAATTCGTATTGATATGTCGGAATATATGGAAAAACATAATGTTGCAAGACTTGTCGGAGCGCCTCCGGGGTATGTAGGATACGAAGAAGGCGGACAATTGACAGAAGCAGTCAGACGTAAACCATATTCGGTTGTATTATTTGATGAGATTGAAAAAGCACATCCGGATGTGTTTAATATAATGCTTCAAATATTCGATGACGGGCGTTTGACGGATTCAAAAGGGAGAACTGTTGATTTTAAAAACACGTTGATTATTATGACAAGTAATATCGGTTCTGATGTTATTCTGGAAAATACTTTAAATTCAATGCTTTCCCCTGAACAATATAACGATACAAAAGAAAAAGTTTTATCGATTTTGCGTGAAAGATTTAAACCTGAATTTTTAAACAGAATAGATGAAACAATTTTCTTTAAGGCATTAAATTTACAACAATTAAGCAAAATTGTGGATATTCAAATGGATTACTTACGTAATTTGTTAAAAGAACAAGAATTAACGTTTGAAATATCTGATGATGCGAAAGAATTTCTTGCAACTCAAGGGTTTAATCCTGTGTACGGCGCAAGACCGCTAAAACGTGTAATTCGTCAAATGGTTGAAAATCCGTTATCTAAAAAGATATTATCGCAGGAGTTTACAAAAGGCGATAATATCAAAATAGATTTGGATAATGATGAATTAACTTTTAACAAATAATTTTTTAAAGTCTTTATACATATTTAGTAAATTTGTATTATAATATTTTTGTACTTCAGTTTGGGGGATCCACCCCGAGGGTAAGTTATAGTTGTCCAATGTTAGGATGCAAAATTGACAGATAACATGTTCGATATTTGTTGATTAGATTTACCCCAAAGGATAGAAAAGGAAAACTAAATATGGAAAAGAACAACGAAACTTTGTCGATTTTAAGACACTCGACATCTCACATTATGGCACAAGCTGTTCAAAGTTTATTCCCGTCAGCAAAATTGGCAATCGGGCCATCAACTGCAGAAGGTTTTTATTATGACTTTGATCTAACGGACGGCCATGCTTTTACACAGGAAGATTTGGAAAAAATCGAAGAAAAAATGAAAGAGATTGTTAAACAAAATCTAACTTTCGAAAGATACGAAATTCCTGATGTTCAAGCTCAAATCGATGAATTTAAAGCTCAAGGCGAAATCTATAAAGCCGAACTTTTGGAAGAACACAGAAATGACAATCCAACTTTATATATCACAAAAGACAAAGACGGAAATGCTTTATTTAACGACCTTTGCGCAGGTCCGCATTTACCAAACACATCTTATATCAAAGCAAATGCGTTTAAATTATTAAAAGTTGCAGGTGCATACTGGCGCGGTAATGAAAAAAATAAAATGCTTCAAAGAATTTATGCAACAGCATATTGGAATAAAGAAGATTTGCAGGCATATTTAACATTCCTTGAAGAAGCGGAAAAACGCGACCACAGAAAATTAGGAAAACAATTAGACCTGTTCTCAACTCGAGAAGAAATGGGCGGAGGTCTTGTTTTGTGGCACCCGAATTTGGCTTGTGTTCGTGAGCAGATTGAAAACTATTGGAGAGAAGAACACCGCAAAAGAGGGTATGTAATAGTTAATACCCCTCAAATAGCAAAATCTACTCTTTGGGAAATTTCGGGGCACATGGATCACTACAAAGAAAATATGTTCTTTGTACAAAAAGATGAAGATTCTGATGACCAATATGTTGTAAAACCTATGAATTGTCCGTTCCACATCTTGATTTATCAAGCAAACAGATATTCATACCGTTCTTTGCCTTTAAGAATGGCAGAATTGGGTACGGTTTATCGTAAAGAAAAATCAGGAGCTTTATCAGGTTTAACTCGTGTTCAAGGCTTTACTCAAGATGATGCGCATATCTTCTGTACTCCTGAACAATTAGTTGACGAAATTAATGCGATTATTGATTTTGTTGCAGATACGATGGCAATATTCAATATGGAATTTGAAGTTGAATTATCAACTCGTCCTGAAAGTTTTGTCGGCGAAATCGAAAACTGGAATAAGGCTGAAGCAGGCTTGAAAGAAGCTATGGAACGCCGCGGAATGAAATACGACATCAACGAAGGCGACGGAGCATTCTACGGACCGAAAATCGATTTCAAAGTCAAAGATGCTATCGGCAGAACTTGGCAATGTGCAACTATTCAATTGGATTTCAATTTACCTGCAAGATTTGATATTAAATATCAGGATAAAGACGGTCAATTAAAAACTCCTTTAATGTTGCACAGAGTAATATTCGGTTCAATGGAAAGATTCCACGGTATCTTAATCGAACATTATGCGGGCGCATTCCCGACTTGGCTTGCTCCTACACAGGTTAATGTTGTACCGATTTCTAATGATAAACACACCGATTATGCGGAAACTGTTTATAAAAAATTAAGACAAGCAGGTATCAGAGCATCATTAGACGACCGCTCCGAATCAATGAATTACAAGATAAGAGAATCTTTGCAAGATAAGAAAATCCCTTATGTTTGTGTAGTCGGTGATCGTGAAGCTCAAGAAGGTACGGTTGCCGTCAGAGCACGCGGAATCGGCCAAATCGGAACATTTAAGATTGATGAATTTATCTCAAAGATTGAAGAAGAAATCCATTCAAGAGCAAATCAGTCTTTCGCAAAAGAATAAACTAATTAATCGCAATATGTACAAAAGAGGCAAGAATATTTCTTGCCTCTTTTGTTATACTTGTCAGGCTACACTAACCTACAACTTTAATCTCCGGCCAATTGTCAGGAGTGAACCTCGGTGAAAAACCAAGCGGTCAACAAAAAAAGACTACTTGCGTAGTCTTTTGATAAATGGTTGCGGGAGCTGGATTTGAACCAACGACCTTCGGGTTATGAGCCCG
>DESZ01000032.1:54768-83830 GCA_002361485.1 Cyanobacteria bacterium UBA3301
AGCTACCAGACTGCTCCATCCCGCGTTATTCAATTATTGCCGAAACCTCATCGACACAAATATTATGTAACGCTAAATTTTAAAAATCAAGTAGGGCAAAAACATTATTGACAACAAGCGCTCATAGCAAGCATTTTGAACAAATAAAAAAATCCTCCGAAAATAAATTCGAAGGATTTTTCAACAATTTAAAATTGCTATTTTATTATAGGCGGATTGAATACTCTTGCTGCAAGTTCCTTATCCAATGCCAACAATCCCTGTTTATCATCCCCGATAAGTTCAAGTTTTGCTAAGACATCTCCGACACTTGCTTCTTCTTCAACCTGTTCTTTTACATACCAATTTAAAAACAGCATTGCAGCTCTGTCTTTTAATTCTTCCGCTACATCATAAACTGCATTAATTCTTGATGTTACATATTGTTCATGTTCCAATACATGTTTAAAAATTTCTAACGGGGTTGAACCCTTTATTTCAGGTTTATCAATAGCGAAAAGCTCAACATTTCCTCCGCGTTCCAATACATAATTATACATACCTTCCGCATGCGCTCTTTCCTCTTGAACCTGTATATCAAACCAATTTACAAACCCGGGTAAATTCATTAACGCAAAACGAGTTTTCATATCTAAATAAAGATATTCCGAAAAATATTCTTTGTTAATCTGTTCGTTAAACGCATGTTCCATTTTCTTTTCAATAGCCATAATTAAAATCTCCTTTACATTGATTGAACAATTTCTTTTGCTAATATTTTTAATTCTTCTGCTTGTTCTGTTTTTAATGATGATTTAACGCAAACTTTATTGCCGATAATTTCGGTATTTTTCCATTTGGAAATTACTTCAGTCATTTTGTTTCCGCAAACAGGTGCCCAAGAACCGTTTTCTATAATTGCTACCTTGCGATTTTGCAAGTTATGCGCAGAAATATCATTTAATAAAATTTCCATATTTACAAAAATTTCCATATTGTATGTTGTTGAAGCAAACACAATATGAGAATACTTGAAAGCATCCGCAACAACGTATGACGGATGAACAACCGAAACATCATACATCTTTATATCTTTTACGCCTAAATTTGCCAATTCGGACGCCAAAACCTCAGCACAATTTTGGGTATTCCCATAAACTGAAGAATAAGGAATCAATACAGATGAGATTTCAGGTTCATAAGATGCCCATTTTTTATATTTGTCAATAATTAAATTCAAATCCTTACGCCATACATATCCGTGCAAAGGACAAATTATTGCAACATCAAGATTTGATGCTTTTGTTAATAATGCATTAACCTGCGCGCCGTATTTACCTACAATATTTGTATAATATCTCCTTGCTTCATCCATATACCTGTGGTCATAATCAACTTCATCCGCAAAGATATTACCGTCAACAGCGCCAAATGAGCCAAACGCATCCGCACTGAATAATATTTTATCGGTTGAATCATAAGTAACCATAACTTCAGGCCAATGAACCATCGGTGCCATGACAAAATGTAATTCATGATTACCTGTATTTAAAGTATCACCTTCTTTGACAATCACATATTGATTTTCAGATAAATTTATATCAAAAAATTGTCCTATCATTTGCTGTGTTTTTGAGTTACAAACTATTTTTACCTGCGGATATTTATTGATAATAGTTTCGATTTCAGCACAGTGATCAGGCTCCATGTGATTTATTACAAGATAATCCAAATTTTTACCGTCCAACACATAGTCAATATTTTCAAAAAATTGATGATTTACAGATTTATCAACCGTATCAAAAAGAACAGTTTTATCATCCATTAATAAATATGAATTATAAGAAACTCCGTTCGGAACAGGATAAACACTTTCAAACAAAGAAAGTCTTCTGTCATTTGCTCCTACCCAAAATAAGTCTTTCGTAATTTTTTTAACGTTATACATCCTTCTTCTCCTTAAACTATACTATAATGCTATCACAACCATATTTTTATAACTATGACTTTGTAAAATTTTTGTAATATAATCAAAAAATTAAGCAAATTTTAAATTCAGGATATTTAATTTATTCACAAAGGACAATAATAAGGAAGATTATATGAATATTACCCCTATCAATTACGCAAACTACAATCGCCATTCATGCAACAAACCTAAATCGTCTCAACCTGCTTTTGGGAGTGTTCATTTTACAAATATGGCACGAAAAGTAATTACAGAGCACTTGTATGTCGCTGACGTTCATACAAGAAATGAAGTTATGCGCAAGCTCGAAAAAATAGTTAAAGAAGGCGAAAATACAAGAGATATTTTGGTTGATGCTCCTGATTTTGTAACAGGACTTGTTGCAAAAGTAGGAACTAGGTCAAACGGTCAAGGATACAGACTTAAAACATTTATACAATCACTTGTATATGATACTAAATTTCTTGAAGAAGCTCTGGAAGAATCAAAAAAACCTATTCAAAAAAAATAACCGATACATTTTCTACATAAATTTAGCCACAAAACGGAAGTCAAATCGACTTCCGTTTAATTTTAGCCTGTTGGGTAATAGAAATTATAATTATATTCATATAATGTATAATAGGTAATCGGAAAAAAATTTTCCACGATGAAAAAGATGGTTTAAAAAGTGTATTTTAGTATGAAAAAGACATATTTTATTCTATTTTTCTAATTTCCGGCACTTATTATTTTCTCGGTTATTAAAATTTAAATTCACGAATACCAATAAAATAACCCATATTACAAAATTAAAGTGCCGGTAATTATTTTATTTAAAATATATTGCGCGAGCTTGGGAAATATTGTATAATTATTATATACTGGAGGATTATTTATGTTTCTTATTCACCGCAATAACAAGCAAAAAGCTTTTACGTTGGCGGAGGTTTTGATAACAATGGCTATATTAGGTGTTATAGCAGCATTAACAATACCTACACTTATATCTAATTACAACAGAAGAGTATGGGCAACAAGGCTTGAAAAGGATTATACTATCGCAGTCAATATGTGTGAAAGAATGCTGGAACAAGAAAACGCTGAACACATAACAGAGTTGAATTTGTATAATCATCTTCTCGCCGGGGGAAATATTGAAGCTGATATAAGCCAATATATACAACTTAACGGAGCAATTACAGTTTCTGATATTCCACAGTTACCAGGCAACAAAATGTTAATGCCGGACGGTTCGGAGATGTATATATCAAGAGATAACAGTATTTTTAGATTCTATGTTGATGTTAACGGTGGAGATAAATTTCCAAACATATACGGTAAAGACAGATTTGCTTTTGACCTAAATGATTCATGCGAATATAACCAAAACCCAACTAATGCAGCATTTAGGACCTTTGATACCACCATCAGAAACGAATGGTCAATTCCGCAAGATCCGAGTTAGTTGATAATTTGGGGAGAAATAATATATGAAAAATAAAGCATTCACTTTAGCAGAAGCATTAATTGTAATTATGATTTTAGGTGTTGTCGCAGCATTGACAATACCTGCTCTTATGAGTTCCTATATGCGTACAGCTTGCGCAAATCAATTAAAAAGAGTTACTGCCGAAATAACAACTGCAGCAAAAACAATCATCGCAGATGAAAAAGCAGACGAAGAAAATACGGCAAATAATGTTGATATGGTTGGAGATCAAACAGGATTTTACTATACAAAAGCAGGAGATGCGACACAAGGTGCACGATATTTTCTTGAAAATTTCTTTAAGCATAATTTTACAGGGCGCGCAAATACAATCGCAAATACTATATATAAAAACTCTACAAAAGCAGAAATCGGAACCATTCCTGCCGAATATACAGACTGTATACAAACTCCGACAACGGCAATTATTTGCATGCACTATGTAGATGACCACCAAAGAATATTTGTAGATGTAAACGGTAAGAAAAAACCAAATACTGCAGGTGTTGATTTATTTGTTATGCAAATAACAGACACGGGAAGTCTGGAAGATATTCAAAACAATGCATGCGGAACAGGGAATGATGTTACTGCGGCCGCATCAGGATGTTTTACAAAGGTAAGCAATAACAACTGGCGGATTGAGTAATAACACCAAGACAGCTTGATAAAAGATTTTGTTTAATATAAAATACCGTTGTAAAACGGTATTTTTTAATAAGGAGATTTATTATGTCAAGAAAACCAATTATTGCAGGAAACTGGAAAATGAATCTTTGTCAAAGCGAAGCAAAAGCTTTATTTGACGGTATTTCATCATTTGTTTCAAACTACAAAGCAACACAATTACCAACAGTAGTTATCGCTCCTGTATTTACATCATTAAACCAAGTTCACGCTATATCTTGTGACTGCGGTTGTGAAGGATGGAAATTATCAGTTGCTGGACAAAATTGCCACTGGGAATCTTCAGGCGCATATACAGGAGAAATTTCTGTTGAAATGTTGAAAGATGCGGGATGCTCTTATGTAATCATCGGACACTCTGAAAGAAGACAATACTTCTCTGAAACAGATGAAATGATTAATAAAAAAGCAAAAGCTATTTTAGCCGGCGGTTTGATTCCTATCATCTGCTGCGGTGAATCTTTAGAACAAAGAGAATCAGGAATAACAGATTCTTGGATAGCTTCTCAAATCAGAGCTGCATTATCAGGAATTTCTTCAGAAGACGTTGCAAAATCAGTTATCGCTTATGAACCAATCTGGGCAATCGGTACAGGCAAATCTTGTGATGCTGATGAAGCAAACAGAGTAATCAAAATGATTAGAAGCGTTGTGTCAGAAGTTGCAGGTTCATCTGCCGCTGATTCAATCAGAATTCTTTACGGCGGTTCTGTTAAACCTTCTACAATTGAAGAACAAATGTCAAAATCTGATATTGACGGAGCTTTAATTGGCGGCGCTTCATTGAAAGCAGACAGCTTTAACGAAATCATTGAAAAAACAATGAAAGTAGCTGTATAAAAATAAAAAAGTATACTGCAAAAAGCGAGTTCAAATTATTGAACTCGCTTTTTATATATTCAAAAATATATTAACTAACCGTCAATAAGCATACTTGCGCCGATTACCCCTGCGCTGTTACCAAGTTCTGCAGGAACAATCTCTACAGCCTGCCCTGCAATTACCATTGCTCGCTCTTTTATTGTCTTGCGAATCGGTGCTAATAACAATTCGCCACATTCTGCAACGCCTCCGCCAACAATTATTTTTTCAGGGTTTAAAAGGTTTACTACACTTGTTAACCCAAGTCCTATATATTCACCCATAATTTCAAAAATACGTTTTGCAACAGGGTCGCCTTCTTCTGCAGCTTTTGCAACAAGATACGGAGTAATTTCACCGTCAACCCCTGCCAGTTCTCTGAATTTAGTCGATTTTCCGCCGCGAATATAATCTTGTGCCATCGCTACAATTGAAGGCCCTGACGCATATGCTTCCAAACATCCTGTGTCACCACAACCACAAATTGCTCCATCTTTTGCAACGAGTTTAATGTGTCCGATTTCACCTGCAGCATTTGAAGCCCCGCGAACCAATTTCCCGTTCAATACTATACCTGAACCGATACCCGTTCCGACAGTAATACAAACAAAGTTTTCACAACCTTTTCCCGCGCCAAAATTCAATTCCCCTAACGCTGCACATCTTACATCGTTATCAATTCTTGTCGGAATGTGAAATTCATCCTCTATCATACTTGCAATAGGAACATTTACCCAACCCGGAATATTAGGAGCAAGTTTTACTATACCTTTTTTATAATCAACTTGCCCAGGAAAATCAAACCCGATACCTTCTATACTTTTTTCATCGGTATTTGTCTCTTTCATCAAATCGCGGATTGATTGCTTAATATTATTTACAGTATATTCATAACCCATTTTTGCATACGTCGGAACACTGTGAGAATATGTAATTTTCCCTTTCCCATCAACAAGCGCAATCTTTACATTTGTTCCGCCTACATCAATTCCTATTCTTTTTCCCATAAAATTCTCTCCCAATAATCTCTATATGTATATGATAAAACAAACATAACATTTTGAAAAACCCATTTACATAAATTAAAAAAGACTGCAGAAATATTTCTGCAGCCTTATTTGCAAATTTATGACATCAAAAATTCATGTTTACTCATTTCCTGATATTCTTCAGGTGTGACAGTATCCTCTGTCATTCCGTCTTTTTGTGTTGCTTTTTTCATAAGTTTTGATACGTTATTTTTTAATTCATCAGAAGCCAAAATAATATCACGTTCTTTTTGTTCGGCAATAACCCTTATTGTAACTTCACTTGGCGAACCGTCTTCTCCTACAGTTTTTTGGATTTCATAACTTGCCCAATCATCAGGCAAATCTTTTACATATAAGTAATCTTTATCCGTTCCCAAGCGCTTATCTATTTGCTCATTCAGGATTTTTCCTACATATTCCTTTTGGGATTCAAAATGACAAGGATGAACGACTTCTTCGCCTATAACTTCTTGCGGGTCACGTTTTTCGTATTTTTTAAACAATTCCGCCGCAGTATGAAGATGGTCAATTTCTATAGCTAAAAATTCTTCCCAAATAGCCTTTAATTTTTCATTTTCTTCATCTTCATAACAATTATGATATGTACATACTTCTGTAAATTCGTGTAACAAAAGCTTTTCATAGAAAGATTCGGTCGGGTCAATCAAAGATTCGTACATCGTTACATGTTCTTCTTCGACATCTTTAATTTCCGCATAAGTTTCTCTTAATAATTCACTACCATAGGCAAAGCCATGTTCCCCGTAATAATTGTGAGTTTGCTGTTCTCCCGCAACAAGTGTTAAAATATTAACTTTTGTTTGAGGGATCGCTTTTGATTTGTCATAAGGTTTTCTCAAACGAATAATGTTACAGTTATGATGATTTTGTGTCGGACGGCCGAGCATTACATCCGTATTCCCTTGTAAAATATTATCAGGGCTTATTCCATGGATCATATATGCCCACTGCGCATAGCGGTATAAATGGTCAAAATCTTCCAATAATCCGAAATCAAAAGTTTCTTTAACATATTTATCAGGTTCATTCTGCGCCATCCAAGCGGTTAAATCCACAGCAACCTGTTCATACCCTAAAGTTGTTTCCAAAACGGATTGATCGCAAGGAGCAAGCCAATTTATTGTAGTTTGCTGCGCATCTTCTATACGCTTCGTTTGAGCTAGAAATTCCGATGTATCTTGGTGGTTGGTATTTCTTGCAAAATTATGTTTGAAATTCCACGCTTCAACTTCTATCCCGTTCATCAAAATTTGACGGGTTCTTGAATAGCAATCAACCTCATTTTTATTATATTTCCTGCTCGCAATATCATGCCATGTGCGAACTTGTTTTTCTAAAGGGATTCCTTTTTCTTTTAACGGATTAAATTTCATTTTGTACTCCTTTCATTCAGAATACAAAATAAATTGAAAGAAAATTTTATTTATCACTCAATCGGGTAAAATTAAATAAAAAAATAATACCCTTTTTGAGGTATTATCTTTTTTTGTTTTTAATTGTTTGATAATCTTATTCTATATCAAGACTATCGGTGGCTTGAAGCTGTTTTTTCATGATGTTGTTCATTACTGCATCTACTAACAACTCATAGGACTTTCCGTTTTCTATTCCCGGAAATTCTTCTTTGAGTTGGCTTCTGACCATTGCTTCCAGCTCTTTTGTGTCAGAAAACATTCCCAGATTACCCACACCGCTTATTGATTCTAAATAATCCGTGGTGCTTTTATCTAATGTATTTTTATTCGAATAAGAAAGCCAACGTTGTATTGGATTGCTTGTTAATTTTTGAACCGATTTTTTAATTCTTTCAAACATGACTTTCACACCTTCTATTTTTACCTTCTGTACTATTTTAAAGTATTCTAAAAAAAATAATTGACTTCTTTACATATTTTATTTACAAAAATTAACACAACTCTACAATTTACTAAAATCGACGAGATATGAGTATTTATTTTTTAACAAATTCAGTAAAGAAATTCTATTTTTCTTAACATTTTCATTTTTATCCATGACTAAAACATCATCAAAGAATTTTGCAACTGTCGGATTTAGTTTTTCTAACTGCTGTAAATATTCGTTGTAATCGGTTTTAAATTCGACGGATTTAATTTCATTATACAGAGTTTTTTCAATTTCTTCCACAAAATATTTTTCGTCAATCTCAGAACTTTGAGTATCTTTTATTATTCTGATAACACGGTTTGCATTTTCTAATAATTGGTCATTGTGAAGATTTTTAACGATTTCAACCCTTGCAACGTAATCTGATAAATCGCATAACGGATTTTTAACCGCACAAGCTTCTAATATATTCTTGTTATACTTATCACTCAAGAATATAATCAATCTTTGTACAAAGAATTCATTGACTTCTGCAGCGCAATCTCTTTGAACAGGCAAGGCTTTCAATGCTGTTTTGATATATTTATCAATATCAATTTTTAAATTAGCATCCAAAACGGTTTTTATTACACCTAACGCTGCACGGCGAACGCCTAAAGGATCGGAAGAACCCGTCGGTTTTTTACCTGCAGCAAATACTGCACAAACCGTATCAATTTTATCGGCTATCCCTACAATTTGACCTTCTATACCTTTTGCTGTTTCAGATTCTGCGTTCAGAGGGAAATAATGTTCTTTAATTCCTTGGACGACCTTATCATTTTCGCCCGAGACTTTCGCATAATCAGCCCCGATAAAGCCTTGCAATTCAGTAAATTCAAATACCAAATGAGTGGTCAAATCCGCTTTACAAAGTAACGCAGTTCTTTCTATATCGGTTGAATTTACGCCCAAATCCAATGCTATATCTTTTGACAGAGCAATAAGCCTTTGAGTTTTATCATACATTGTACCCATTCCTTTTTGGAAGGTTACCCCTTTAAGGCTTTCCAAGTAATCAATTAAAGGCTTTTTGGTATCTTCATTGAAGAAAAATACCGCATCATCCAATCTTGCTTTTATTACTCTCAAATTACCTTCACGAATATTTTTGAACTCATTACCGATATAATTTGTCATTGTAATAAATTTATTTATCAATTTGCCGTCTTTGTGCAAAGCAAAATATCTTTGATGCGAAGCCATTACGGTAATTGTAACCTCGTCAGGAATTGTTAAAAATTTCTCATCGAATTCACAAACCGCAGGAACAGGATATTCAGTAATAAATGTTACTTCTTCCAATAAATCTTCCGTATAATACGGAACTGCTCCCAATTTTGAAGCTTCTTCAGTTGCTCTTTTTATTATCAATTCTTTACGCTCTTGCGGATTTACGATAACATAAGCTTTTCTTAATGCATCAATGTAATCTTCAGGCTTTGAAATTACGACATCTTGAACAGGCGCAAATCTGTGTCCTCTTGAAACATTTGAAGATTCTTTATCAATAATTTTTATTTTTACTTCTTCGCTATCCAATATAGACACAACCCATTTTATAGGACGGGAAAATTTTTCTTCGTTGTATCCCCAGCGCATAAAATGTGCACCCTGCAATTTCATAAAAACAGAAGGAACATTTTGCGCCAATAATTCTTTTATATCTTTTCCTTTTATAATGACTTTTGCATATACATAATTATCTTCAACATACAAACTTGAAGGGTCGATATTATTCTTTCTGGCAAATCCTTCACCGGCTTTTGTTACATTTCCGTTTTCATCAAATGCGATGTTTGCAATAGGACCTTTTAGAATTTTTTCTTCGTCGGCGGTTTTTGCTTCCAAACCGTAGACCAATACAGCTAAACGTCTTGGGGTTGCATAAACCTTTATATCTTCATACGCTATTTTATTATCTTCAAAAAAAGTTCTAAATCCCGTATTTAATTGCTCAATTGCTTGCGGGATAAACTTATACGGCAATTCTTCCGTTCCTACTTCTAATAAATATGTACTCATTTTCTATCCTTTAATATTCGTGTTCCTGCGATAATTATAGTAAAAGCATAAATGAAATACAAGCAAATAGTATACAATTGTTTTCACATATAATTACGGATATTACTCACTTATGTCTGATAAGTTCATTTCGGAATTATTTGTACTTTTAGTATTATGCTATAATTGTTTTATGAAAATGTCATATAAATTATTTGGTTATTTAACATTGGTGATTATTGCAATTAGTATGTTGTATCCGTTTTTTGCAATGATTAATCTGTCTTTTGTACCAAACGGTGAAATATTCAATCAGGGTGGGAAATTATTATATTCTCCCCTGACTTTAGACAATTATACCAATGTTTTTAACAAAATTCCGTTATGGAAATATTTTATAAATAGTTTATTTGTTGCTGTTGTAACGACATTCGGTCAGGTTTTATTTTCTTCACTGGCCGGATACGCTTTTGCAAGGTTGAATTTTAAATTTCGTGACGGGTTATTTCTGTTGATTTTAATAACAATGCTTGTGCCGCCGCAAGTTAATATAATTCCGCTATTTTTTTTGATGCGTCAACTGCATTGGATAAATACATATCAAGCATTAATTATTCCGGGTCTGTTCGGCGGGTTTGGAATATTTATGATGCGGCAATATTTTTTGGGCTTGCCTAAAGATTTGGAAGAATCCGCTAAAATAGACGGGTGCAATACTTTACAAACATTTTTTAAAGTTGCTATGCCCTTAGCATTGCCCGCGGTTGTAACACTTTCAATATTTACATTTGTATCTTGCTGGAACAGTTTCATGTGGCCTTTAATTGTTACTAATACAGAAAGCATGAGGACTTTACCCGTAGGTTTGGCAATATTTAAGGGCAGCTTTAGAGAAATAACCTTATGGGGCGATTTGTTAGCTTGCTCTGTTATTTGCACATTGCCCGTCGTCGGAGTGTTTTTGGCCGGAAGAAAATATTTTATTAATGATATTCTGCAAGGCGGAGTAAAAGAATAAGGTTTGTAAATATTTTATTTCAAGATTAAACTTTTGATTTTATTTTGCCGATAATATGATTATGAAACGCGTGCTATATATTTTTATGATGCTTATAGTTTTTGCAACTGTATCTTTGGGGGCAAAATTTGGCGGCGTTTGGATTAAAACAAAAGGTCTAAAGGTTTATATCCCGCCAAAAGATATGTTAACAACCCCTATGACCCATGCTTTTCAAGAATGGCAGAGAAAAACCCAAAACAATTTTACTTTTGAATTTGTAAATACAAAAAGTACTGCAAATATAGAAGTGATTTTCTTGGATTCGGGAATAGCAAAAATGTGTGGTGAAAGGGCTCTGGGGTGCGCTGTCCCTCGTTACAAGATTTCGTATATGGGTTCAAGAATAATCAATTCTAAAATTTTTGTATCAAGAAGAAGCTTTAATAATACAGTTATGAGCAATACTGAAATTTATACTATAATGCTTCATGAAATAGGCCATTCGCTTGGGCTTGGACATAGCGAAAACAAAACAAGTATAATGTTTAAGGGTACAAACAGAACTCTTGCAACAAAGCAGGAAATTTTGGATGAAGATATTCAAACGCTTTATAAACTTTACGGCTTCTAGCCTGACAATTTATTAACTTCTTATAACCGCACGAAAATTATACATTTGCACCGCCGTCATTTTTGATTTTGTTTAAAACGTTTTTAGCACCTTCAATGTGTTTTTCGTATTTTAATACAAAATCGGTTGCTTCTTTTTCGCGGCTAATTGCGGCTTCAATCTCATAAATATCTTTTAACGAGAGTTTATTTGTTTCTTCACTGGAGTTATTTATATAATATTTTTTAAATTTCTTTTGGGTCTCATAGTCAAAACCGTCTAACCCGACTTTTTGGCTGTACCAAAGATAAAAATTATATACGGTTAAATACGGTTCCAGTTTGCCTGTTTTAAGAATAAACATAGGCGGGGTATAAAATTTGAATTTATGCTCTGTAATTATGGATAAATATAGTGCTTCCAATCCTTTTTTTTCACATATAAAACCTGTTTCTTCTTTTAAGGGTTGGAGAAGTTTTTTGGCGTTAGGGAATCTGTATACGGGAGTTCCGGCTGCTTTAACATTTTCTATCAAAGGTTCCGGTTGACCTTGAACCTGTTTTACAAATTCTTCGATATCAAGTCTTGTTTGCTCAATTAAGTTTTCTGTTTCGGCATTTATATCCAAAGCATCGGAAGAACCGGAAATACTCTTTGATGATTTGTTTTTGTATTTCATTTTGTTCAATTTATTAAGTTTTCTTCGTACTTCCTGCTTTTTTATCATCAGATAAATAAAACGGAAAAATTTCCTGATATTCATAATAAACACATTCTAACCTATTATTTTAAAATATTATACCACTATTTGATGGATATATATGTTAATAAAAATTTATAATATTTGTAATAATTAAAACAATTTTTTATAAATGTTGTATAATAAAATGTGAAAACCAGACGTAGTGTGTATCTTATACAATAAATATTGATAAATTATATATAAAGGAGAAGGTTTATGGAAACGGTTGAGAATAGAAAACTTTACCCTGAAACTGAATTTGTTCCCGGTAAATGGTCTAAAGAAATTAATGTAAGAGATTTTATACAAAGAAATTATACTCCGTATGAGGGTGATTCAAGCTTTTTGGCAGGTCCGACAGAAGCTACAAAAAAATTGTGGAATGAATGTTTGGATTTATTCAGACAAGAACGCGAAAATGGCGGAGTTCTCGATATGGATACAAAAATCGTATCTACCATAACCTCTCATGGGGCTGGCTATATTGATAAAGATTTAGAGCAAATTGTCGGATTGCAGACAGACAAACCGTTAAAACGTTCACTTCAACCGTTTGGCGGAATAAGAATGGCCGAAGGGGCATGCAAATCTTATGGTTATGAAGTTGACCCTGTAGTCAGTGAAATATTTACAAAATACAGAAAAACTCACAATCAAGGTGTTTTTGACGTTTACACACCAGAAATGCGTAAAGCACGCCATGCCGGAATTTTAACAGGTTTACCTGATGCATACGGCAGAGGTCGTATCATAGGTGATTACAGGCGTGTAGCACTTTATGGTATTTCAAGACTTATTGAAGATAAAATTGAACAGCATGCTTCAGTACACGGGACAATGACACCCGAAAAAATTCAATTGAAAGAAGAATTGGCAGAGCAAATTCGTGCATTGCAGGAAATGATTGAACTCGGAAAAACTTACGGATTTGACATCTCTCAACCTGCCAGAAACGCAAAAGAAGCTGTTCAATGGTTGTATTTCGGGTACTTATGCGCAGTAAAAGAACAAAACGGCGCAGCTATGAGTATCGGCAGAACTTCTACATTCCTTGATATTTATATTGAAAGAGATTTAAAAGAAGGGGTTATAACGGAATCGGAAGCTCAAGAATTGATTGACCATTTCATAATGAAACTAAGATTGGTAAAATTTGCAAGAACTCCTGAATATAACTCTTTATTCTCAGGCGACCCGACTTGGGTTACAGAATCAATCGGCGGTATGGGAGTAGATGGCAGGACTTTAGTTACAAAGAATTCGTTCAGATATTTACATACTTTAGAAAATCTTGGTACTGCACCGGAACCGAATTTGACAGTTCTTTGGTCAACAAGATTGCCGCATAACTTTAAACAATATGCAGCGCATATTTCGATTACAACATCATCAATTCAATATGAAAACGACGATATGATGAGAGTAACGCATGGGGATGATTATGCGATTGCTTGTTGTGTATCATCAATGGTAGTCGGTAAAGAAATGCAATTTTTCGGCGCACGTGCAAATCTTGCAAAATGCTTGTTGTATGCAATCAATGGCGGTGTTGATGAAAAATTAAAAGAACAAGTCGGACCTAAATACAGACCGATTACTTCGGAATACCTTGATTATGATGAAGTTATGGAAAGATATGAAGCTATGATGGATTGGTTGTCTTGGTTGTATGTCAATACACTGAATGTCATTCATTATATGCACGACAAATATTGCTATGAACGTTCTCAAATGGCACTTCATGACAGAGATGTAAAACGCTATTTTGCAACTGGTATTGCAGGTTTGTCGGTTGTTGCAGATTCGCTGTCAGCTATTAAATATGCAAAAGTTAAGACAATTCGTGATGAGAACGGAGTTGTTGTTGATTACGAAGTAGAAGGTGATTATCCGAAATACGGAAATAATGATGACAGAGTTGATTCTATTGCAGTTGATATTGTTCACAAATTTATGGATATGATAAGAACTCATAATACTTACAGAAATTCAATTCCGACAATGTCAATATTAACTATTACATCAAATGTCGTTTACGGAAAGAAAACAGGTAACACGCCTGATGGAAGAAAACAGGGTGTTCCATTAGCTCCGGGGGCAAACCCGATGCATGGCAGAGATAAAAACGGTGCGGTTGCATCATTAGCTTCTGTTGCAAAACTTCCGTTCAAAGATGCCCAAGACGGTATTTCAAATACATTCTCAATCATTCCTAACGCATTAGGAAAAGACGAAGTATTTATGGGCGATTTGAATATAAGTCTTGACCAAGGATGCTGCGCAGGGGATTCAAAGAATTTTGTATTTATAAGCAAATCCAAAGAGAATGCTGTTACGGATGTTAAATAAGGAGATTTTAAAATGACAACTCAACAAGAAGAAAATTTAATCAGTTTACTTGACGGATATGTTGAAAAAGGCGGACATCATTTGAACGTAAATGTATTCAATCGTGAAACATTGATTGATGCTCAAGCACATCCTGAAAAATATCCGCAATTAACAGTCAGAGTATCAGGGTATGCGGTTAATTTTAACAAATTAACAAAAGAACAACAGGATGATGTTATTTCAAGAACATTCCACGGTTCTATGTAGGAATAATGGAACAAATTTACGGAAACATTCATTCAATAGAAACTTGCGGAACGGTTGACGGGCCGGGGGTAAGATTTGTTGTTTTTACTCAAGGATGCCCGATGAGGTGCCTTTATTGTCATAACCCTGATACTTGGGTAAATTTTTCCCCTCGCCCACAAAATTCTTTGGTGGGAGAGGGAGCAGTTGTTTGCGAAGATATGAGCAATACAAATGCGGGTGAGGGAACAAAACGATTTACTGTAACACAAATACTTACTCAATATGATTCAGTCAAAGAATTTTGCAAAGGCGGAATAACAGTAACCGGCGGAGAACCGCTGTTACAAATCGATTTTGTTACTGAATTATTTAAACAGGCAAAAGCAAAAAATATTCACACCGCACTTGATACATCAGGAATTACATTCACCCCTGAAAATACAACTAAATTTGATGAAATTATAAAATACACAAGCCTTGTATTATTAGATATTAAACACATAGACGATAACGAGCATAAAAAATTGACAGGTCATTCAAATAAAAATATTTTGGAGTTCGCAAAATATTTATCCCAAAAACAAATTCCCGTATGGATAAGACATGTTGTAGTGCCTGAAATTACATATAACGAAAAATATTTGAGTGAATTGGGCAAGTTTTTATCAACATTAAATAATGTTCAAGCGCTTGATGTTTTGCCTTATCATGATATGGCAAGGGGTAAATATAAAAAATTAGGACTTGAATATCCGCTCGAAAACACCCCTCCTTTGACAAAAGAACAAGCAATTAAAGCAAGGAATATTATTTTAAAAGAAATGACATACTAAAAAATGGTTTTTCTTTTTACCCAAGGTGCCCAAACCGAATTTTCGCAATACATATTACCGTTTATTGATTGTATATATTCAGAAATAGTAAAACTGTCCGAACTATGTTTATTTACATTAGGCAGAAATTTTATATCAGGCAAAACACTTCTTGCCGCACTTTTCACACATTCGGATAATCTTGCTTCTTCCAGCAATTTTTTCTGATACTTCAATTCGGAAGCTTTTGCTTTTTTTAAAGCACCCAATGAAATTTTTTGAATATTCATAGCTTGAACTCCTTATTAATTTACTTTGTAATTTAATAAAGCCCCATCTCTATTACTTTTTTACATATTCTTACGGTATTAAGAGCTGCGCCGATTCTTAAATTATCAGCAACACACCACAGGGAAATACCGTTATCAAATGCAATATTTTTTCTTATTCTGCCGACGAATACAGGATCTACACCTGAAGAATCTTTTGTTGTCGGATATTCAAAATTATCAATATTATCAATAACTTTAACACCAAATGTATCATTTAAAATTTCTCTAACTTCATTTGGTGAAACTTTTTGTTCAAATTCAATATCAACCGCTTCGGAGTGGCTGTTAAATACAGGTACTCTTGCTGCCGTACAAGAGATAGGAAGATCTGGATTAAGGTGCAAAATTTTCTTTGTTTCGTTTACAACTTTCATTTCTTCTTTCGTATAACCGTTTTCACAGAACACATCAATTTGAGGTAAAACGTTAAATGCTATTTCTTTTTTGAACGCATCAGGAGTAAAACTTTCGCCATTCAATGCAGCTTTAGTATTTTCTCTCAATTCGTTTATAGCCTTTAAGCCTGCGCCCGAAACTGCCTGATAAGTAGAAACTATAAGACGTTTTATTTTAAATTTATCATTTAACGGTTTCAATACAAGCATCAATTGGGAAGTTGAGCAATTCGGATTTGCAATAATTCCGTGATGATATTTTAAATCATCATCATTAACTCCTGCAATAACTAACGGCACATCATCTTCCATACGAAAAGCCGAAGAATTATCGATTAGCACTCCGCCGCGTTTTACAATTTCGGGGGCAAAATGTTTTGATGTCCCGCCGCCTGCCGAAGCTAAAACAATATTTACACCGTTAAAACTGTCAGGAGTTGCTTCTTCTACAGTATATTCTTTCTCTTGGAATGTTATTTTTGAACCTGCACTTTTTGCGCTTGATAAAAATTTTATAGTATTAAAATCAATATTTAATTCATCAACAATTTTTGTAATCTCTCTTCCAACGACACCTGTTGCGCCCAAAATCGCAATATTAGCTTTTTGTCTTTCCATAATTTTTTATTCCTTATTCGGCTATTTCTTACCAAAACATAATACTACAAGAATAATATTTTTTGCAAGACAAGCTTAATAAATATTAATTGACATTTACTAATGGGATATTAGCCACATGGCTAATTTTGTTTAGTTCTTTAGGATAATAAAATATTTAAAGATATTTGAATTACGGGAGTATAAGATGGAAGAGTTGTTACAGGGAAAAAATATTAAAAAAGACGAGGATTTATCTATGAATAATAAATGTAAAATATTATTGGTAACTCATAAGCCTTGTAAAATCCCTGAAAGCGAATATATTGTACCTATTCATGCCGGTCGAGCAGTCGCATTAGAAAAATCAAAAGATGGTTCAATAAATCAGGAAGATTTGGATTGGCTTATTGAAAATACAATAGGCGATAATACCGGAGATAATATATCAGCAAAAAATACAAATTACTGTGAATTAACGGCGCAATATTGGGTATGGAAAAATTATAAATGCGATTTCATTGGATTTTCGCATTACCGAAGATTATTTGATATTGGTAACGAATATTCTAATGAAGAATATGCTGAGAATATAAACTTTAATAAGTTAACATGTAGAGTTTTGAATAATATAATAGAGAATTATGACATAATATTACCGCCAGTTTATAATGTTCATCCAGTTGGTTTACCCCGAAATATAATGACAAACTATGATTTTTATAAAAGAGAACACATCATAAGCGATTTGGATTCTTTAATAGAAATCTTGAAGGAAGATTATCCGAATTATGTTGAATCCGCGATGGAATATTTATATAGTACTAAAACAGTATTTTTCAATATGTTTATAATGAAATGGGACATATTTGACAACTATTGTAAGTGGTTATTTGATATTTTATATAAACTAGAAAAAAGAATTTCAATAAGTGAAGATACATATCAAAAAAGAGTTTTTGGCTTTTTAGCAGAAAGACTTTTAAATATTTATGTTTTAAACCTTATTAAAAATAATCCTCAAATAAAAATATATCATTGTGATGTAATAAATGTAATACCAGAACCATTAAATTTTGAAAAGAAAAATATTGTTTTAGGGAAATGTGAATATTTACAAACATCTATTAAAAATAATACAAACGATTTCATAGATATAATATTTTCAACAGATAATAAATATGCCCCACATTGTGCAGCCGCAATTGCTTCAATCTTATTAAATTGCAAATCAAATGTCAACTTTAGATTTCATATTTTTGATGGAAATATTTCTATAAAGAATAAATCAAAATTGAACAATTTAAAAAAGATTAGAAATTTTGAAATTAATTTTTATAATATGAAAAAATATAATTTTTCTGAGTTTGCTCTTAATCGGAATTATATTTCAGAAGCAACATATTATCGACTTATAATGCTTGATGTATTACCTAAAAATCTTGAAAAAGTAATATATCTGGATTGCGATATTATTGTAGAGCAAGATATAAAAGAGTTTTGGGATAGTAATATTACCGGATTTTATGCTGGCGTAGTAGAAGATGAAGGTAGTGTCCTGCAAATTAGACGAATGAACCTTCCTTTAAAAAATAATTATTTTAATGCGGGTATTCTATTATTAAATTTAAACGAGCTTCGAAAAATTAATTTCAAAGAGAAATGTTTTGAATATTATCAAAAAAACAAATCCATTATAACCTTACAGGACCAAGACATTTTAAATGGTGTATTAAATGGGAAATGTAAGTTCTTACCATTAAAATGGAATGCAAATGCAAGAATTTATTTAGGCAATAGTCTTGAACGAAAGTATTCTATAAATGATGAGATAGAAGCAGGCTATAATCCTGCAATAATCCATTATACAGATATACAAAAGCCTTGGAAAATCATATGTAATCATCCATTAAAAAACGAATATTGGAAATATCGACAAATGACTCCTTTCAAATATAATTATGTGAAACTTTGGTTCAAAAATCTTATAGATAATATATGTAAATTCCAAATAACACCTAAAATAAAAGCTCTTTATGTTTTTAATATTCCTGTATATAAAAAAGAAATTGGCCGAGTAAAATCACTTAAAATATTAGGTATAAAAATATTTAAAAGAACGAAAATAGGTAAAAAGAAAACGATTTATATAATGGGGGTAAAGCTATAATGTCAAAAGTTAGTGTAATAATACCTGTATATAATGTTGAAAAATATTTAAGAGAATGTCTTGATAGTGTTGTTAATCAAACATTTAAAGATATTGAAATTATTTGTGTTAATGATGGTTCTACTGATAATTCTTTAGATATTTTGAGAGAATATGAAAAAAAAGATAATAGAATTAAAGTTATTTCTAAACATAACTCCGGTTATGGAGCGACTATGAATATTGGTCTTGAAACTGCAACTGGGGAATATATAGGTATTGTTGAATCAGATGATTTTGTTGAGCCTAATATGTTTGAAACTCTGTACAACATAGCCAAAGAAAACAACTTGGATTTGGTACGTTGTCAATATTATCTTTATAAAAGCTCAGACAATTCTAATGAATTGTTTGATAATACATGGGTTCTTATGAATAAAGTGTATTGCCCATTAGATGTTAATACTCCATTTATGCAAGCCCCTGCGATATGGTGTAATTTAATAAAAAGGGATATGATTTTTGATAATAATATTCGATTTTTAGAAACCCCTGGGGCAAGCTATCAAGATACATCCTTTGCTTTCAAATTATATGTTTGTGCAAAACGTTTTATGATGATTGATAATGCATTTTTGCATTATAGAACAGACAACGAAAATTCATCTGTAAATTCGGCTAGCAAAGCAAATTTTGTATTAACGGAATATGCAGAAATTAAACGATTTGCTAAAGAACATAATGTTTATAATAAACTAAGATTTTTGATTCCTAAAATTCGCTATGGTTGTTATCGTTGGAATCATGAGAGATTGGTCAGAAAACTAAAATTTCCATTTTTATTAAATATGTCAAAAGAATATTTCATAGATTTTATACAGGGGAATATAAATAAATCCTTGTTCACCAAGAAAGAATTTAAACGAATTTTTATTATTTCATTTTTACCTTGGTTGTATATGTATAGGAGATCACTATAATGGCGAATTTATCAGTTATTGTACCAGTATATAATGCTGAAAAATACATAAGAGAATGTCTAGACAGTATTATTAATCAAACGTATAAAGACATCGAGATTATATGCATCAATGATGGTTCAATAGACAATTCTCAAAGTATTTTAGAAGAATATGCACAAAAAGATAATCGTATAAAAATTATTTCACAAGACAATAAAGGAGTTGCATTTGCACGTAATGTAGGTTTAAAAAACGCACAAGGAGAATACATAACTTTCGTTGATGACGATGACCTTTTAGACTACAACGCTTATGAACAAGCATTGGTACACATTCATGATGCAGATATAGTTCACTTTGGGATAAAAGTATTTGGTGATAGTAATTATGCACATAGATTTGGCGATGACAATTACTATAAAATTAAATATAAAGGAGTTAAAAATTTAAATAAAAAAGTGATTTTAAATTCAGATGTATCTGCTTGTAATAAGATATTTAAAAAATCAATTATTGAACAATACAATATAGCATTTCCTGACGGGTTAAATTATGAAGATGCAGAATTTTATTTTAAATATGTATCTTGCTCCAAGACTGCATATTACTTAGATGAATATTTATATTATTACCGTAGAAGTGGAGATAGTATAATGTCTGATACATTTGCTGGTACAGATAAAGCTATACATCATTTATATATAATAAAAAATATTTTTGAATTTTGGGTAAATAATCATTTTATATATGATAATGAAAGTTTATTTGTTGAAACTTTTAAATGTTTTTTCAATTTTGCATATTGGAATTCTAAACTGGATCAAAGACCAAAGGTTTTATATGTGGCTTCTGAATATGCACAAAAATTCAGTGAAGCATTAACAATAAACTCCAATTTTGTTAAAAACTTAGCCAAAAGACGTTATGGTGAAATTTTTGTACCGGATTTAAAATTTTACCAAAAAATATATAAAAGAATAAAAGTATTTGATATTCTTGATCGCTGTACTAAAGAATATACTTGGTTTTTAGGTTTTAAATTCAAAAAGCATCATAAAAATATTGATATAATACGTAGATTAAATTTTATAGAAGATGAGCTTTTAAAAATGGAATCTAGAAATATTAAGGAATAAAAATGTATAAGATTAGCGTAATTATACCTGTATATAATGTTGAAAAATATTTAAGACAATGTTTAGACAGCGTAATAAATCAAACATTGGAAGACATAGAAATTATATGTGTAAACGACGGTTCTACAGATAAATCAAGAGAAATTTTGAACGAATATGCATATAAGGATTCAAGAATAATTGTCATTCATAAAGAAAACGGTGGGCTGGCTTCTGCAAGAAATGAAGGTTTGAAGCATGTTACAGGAAAATATTGTCATTTCCTTGATAGTGATGACTACATAGAAAAAAATTTATATGAATATGCAGTAAAAATTTTTGAAAATTTTGATATAGATTATTTTTCTTTCAGTTCAAAATCTCTTATTGATGGAGATGGTATTATTCAAAACCAACAAGATATAGATAATTACATATTTACAAAAAGGGATGGATTATACGATGTCAATTTTGATATTGGGCTGAATACCAACATACATGTTTGGAACAAAATATTTAAAACTAAAAATATTAAAAAGAATAATTTACATTTTATAAACGGCTTATTATATGAAGACATTTATTTTATGTGGATGTATATATTTTTATCTCAAAAAGCATATTTTGAGCAAAATATATTTCACCATTACAGAATACGCCCTGATTCCATAATGGAAAAGTCAACGAAAAATCTTGATTACAAAACAGGAATAGACCATATGCTAAATTGGTATGAAATATACAAAACTGTATCTTCAAATGAAAATATGTTTTTACAAAATTACGGGAATCTATTAAAATTACTGGATTTATACAGACTCCGAACAAAAGAAATGATTTTGCCTGAAGACAAATATAAAGTAGAAGTACTTAAAGAAAAATATTATACCGAAATGCAACAAAAAAAATTAGAAATAGAAAATGCACAAAAACCAATGAAATATTCATTTTGGGAAAATATATTTTCTATAAAAAATTCAAATGATAAAACCCATAAAGTAATAAAAATATTAGGAATTTCTCTTAAATTTAAAATTAATAAACTACATAAAACAAAAAGAAATATAAAGAAGACAAAAGTTATTAATAATAAAATAGTATTTAATAACATGAATGGTAAAGGATATGGGTGTAACCCAAAATATATCGCAGAGGAAATAATAAGGCAAAAGTTACCTTATGAATTGGTATGGCTCGTTAACGATGTCGAAAAAGTGAGAGATGAATTTCCAAAAGAAATTAGGCTTGTTGAATGGACAGTTGATAATGCGATTAGAGAATTTTCAAGTGCGAAGGTTTGGATTTCTAATCAACGTATGCCACAACTATATGAAAACGGATTATTAAAAAAAAAGAATCAATTTTATATTCAAACTTGGCATGGCGCAGCTTTAAAAAAAATAGAAAAAGATATAGAAAATAAAATGTCTGATTGGTCAGACTGGTGTAAATGGGCAAAAGTTGACTCACAGTATATGGATTTATTACTTACTGCCGGTAAATCTGAAAAAAAAGTATTTGAACAAAATTTTTATTTTAATGGAGAAATTTTGGATAAAGGACTTCCGCGAGATAGCGTGTTCTATCAAAAAGAAGAATATAAAAAAGATTTAATTAACAAAGTTTATAAGAGTTTTAATATCCCACAAGATAAAAAAATAGTTTTATATACTCCAACATTCAGAGATGATGGTAGAACAAGCGCATATAACATAAATTGTTTAGACTTATTAACAAATATAAAAAATAAATTTAACAATAGTTTTGTATTATTAATACACCTACATCCAAATGTTCCAAAAGAAGTAAGTGAAAAATTCAAATATATGGAAAATGTTTTCAATGCAACATTGTACGAAGATGTAGAAGAATTAATGTTAGCAAGCGATATTTTGATAACAGATTATTCAAGTTGTATGTTTGATTATATGCTGTCAAGGAAACCTATATTTCTGTATATGCCGGATTTAGAACAGTATAAAAAAGAACGAAATTTTTATATAGATTTTGAGGATTTACCTTTTTCGATTTCAAATAATAATCAAACATTGTTTGATAATATTTCTAAATTTGATAATAAAAACTATGTTGAAAAAACAAATGACTTTATTGAAAAAAGAGGATATTGCGATTTGGTTATAAATACTGATTTAATAAATCGAATAAAAGATATCATTGAAAAGGACTAAAATGAAAAGAGTTATAACATACGGAACATTTGATTTGTTTCATGAAGGGCATTTAAATATATTAAAAAGAGCAAAGGAATTAGGAGATTACTTAATTGTCGGAGTTACTAGCGAAAACTATGATATAGCCAGAGGTAAACTTAATGTCCAACAATCATTAATAGAGCGAATTGAAAATGTAAAATCTACAGGATTGGCGGATGAAATTATTGTAGAAGAGTTTATTGGTCAAAAAGTTAGTGATATCAAAAAGTATAATATCAATACTTTTGTTATTGGTTCAGATTGGATTGGCAAATTTGATTATTTAAAAGAATTTTGTGATGTTATATATTTAGAAAGAACAAAAGGTATCTCATCTACAGAATTGCGAAATAAATCAAATAAAATTTTAAAATTGGGAATCGCGGGAAATGGAAGAATCGCCAAAAGGTTTGTTATAGAATCAAAATATGTAAGCGGTATTATTGTCGATGATGTATATGGGCGAAATGAAAGTCATATAAAAGAATTTTCAAATATTTTCGATTTGAATAAATACTATACAAATTATGATACATTTTTAAAAAATGTTGATGCAGTTTATATTGCTTTACCACATAATCTACATTATAAATATGCAAAAAAAGCATTGTTGGCAAATAAACATGTGCTTTGCGAAAAACCAATGACTTTACAGAAAGAGCAAACTGAAGAACTATTCAATATAGCAAATTCCAGAAATTTGATTATTCAGGAGGGAATAAAAACTGCATATTGTCCTTGTTTTGACAAATTAATAAGCATTGTCCAAAGCGGAATTATTGGAGAAATAAAAGATATTGATGCTACATTTACAAAACTTATTAGTGACAAAACATTACGAGAGTACAATTGTGAATTGGGCGGAGGTAGCCTAAATGAACTAGGCTGTTATCCACTTCTTGTAGTATCCAAATTACTTGGGACACGACCTGAAAAAGTAGATTATATTTCATTTAAAGATGAAGAAAAAAATGTGGATATTTATACAAAAGTAATTTTGAATTATAAAAATGCAGTAGCCACAGCTAATGTGGGCATTGGTGTAAAAAAAGAGGGTGATTGTGTTATAACAGGCACAAAGGGATATATTTATATCCCTGCTCCTTGGTGGAAAACGGAATACTTTGAAATAAGATATGAAGATTTAAATAATACACAGAAAGTCTTTACTTCTTTTGATGGCGATGGGCTTAGATATGAAATTGCTGATTTTTTATCCGCAATAAATACAGGTAAAAAATCATATAAATTAGAAGAAAAAGATTCAATTTTTATAAGTCAAATTATTGAAGGAATAAATAAATGAAACTATTTGAAAAGAAAAAAGACGGGAATAGGCGAAATTTTTACTTTTGCGGTAAAAGATTTTTAAGTTACAAAAAGAAAGTTATTTATGAAAAATCAAAGATAGAAATTTTGAATAACAAAACAAATACATTTATCAGGTTTATAAATAACATTAAGTACTTATTTAAGTATGATTTAAAACAGATGCATGATGATCCAAACATAAATATTGGACAGGTAACCGAGCTTGCCGCAATTAAAACGAAATTTCTATGGGATAACATTAAAGTTCCAAAAATTAAAAGTGATATGGAAACAATTGAAGAATTAGTGGATAGTAATAAAAGTATAATTCGCTTTGGTGATGGCGAAATTAGTATGATGCTTGGAGGTAGAAGTTTATTTGAAGATAAAAATCAATTAATCACTAACACTTTTAATGAAATATTTTACAAGAATGACCCGAATTTATTAACTGGTACCAGATACGATATGTTTCGAATTAATACAAATTTTATGCATTCAAATATAAGCACATACAGACTTCAATATTTATTAACAAATTATGATAAAATGAAACATTTATATAACTATGATAAAACATATTATTCAGCTTGTTTTATTTATCCTTACGTTGTGTATTCTGATTGGAATCACGATGAACAGTTTAATCATATTAGAAGAATTTGGGAAAACAAAAAAGTAACTATTATTTGTGGCGATAGAGTATTTAATAAGATTAAATATAATGTATTTGATAACGCTTCAGATATTTCATACATATATGGACCAAGTATGAGTGCTTTTGAAAAATATGAAGAATTAAAATCAGAAATATTAACAACACCAAAAGACAGTATATTAATCTTTGCTTTAGGTCCCTGTGGGAAAATGCTTGCTTATGATATGTATAAACAAGGGTATAGAGTTTTAGATATGGGGCATTTGATTAAAAACTACGATTTTTATCAAAAACGCAACGAAATGACAGAAAAAGATTTCTGTAGAGCTTTTGAACAACATATGTTACCTGATTAGAAGGAGATTATTAATGGATATAAATATTGTGTATACACCGATTAATCATTATTATTACATGTTATATATTTCTATGTATTCTGTAATAATAAATAATACAAATAATAATATTAATTTTTACATATTACACGACAAAACTTTTGAAAAAAAATATATTAAAGGTTTGAAGGCTTTTGAAAAATATAAAAATTGCAAAAGCATAAACTTTATAGAAATTAATCAAACCGAAAATCCTTATATTGATAATTTTGGACATTCATTATATTGTTTGCAATTACCAAGATTAATTAATGAAGATAAAGTTTTATTTTTAAATACACTTGACATTATTAATGCTGACTTGAGTGAAGTATATAATACAGATATTTCTGATTTTGCATGTGCAGCTGCTGAATATTCTCAGGAAGAAAAAAATCTAAATATAGATATAGATAGAGGATTTGCGTTTACAAATTCTTTTATGCTTATTAACTTGAATAATTGGAAGAAAAATGAATATTATACTCAATTAACTTCTTCTAATTTTGTTAAAAAAAATGTAAAAAATGGTAAAAGATTACTAGAACACGAGACTTATAATTTATTATTAAAAGATTGCAAAAAGCTTCCACTAACCTATTGTTATGCTGAAATGTGGACAAATGATAAACAACATCATTTGCCAGAAGAATCACTAAATGATTATAAAAAATTCTTTATGCACTATGAACAGCCTAAAGTGATTTTAATGACAGGCCATAAACCGATTGAAACAACTAACTGTAAACATAGTTATACAAAATTATGGTGGGAATATGCTGAAAAATCTCCCATTTATAAAGAAATCAAAGAATTTCAACAAATAAATAAGTATAAATTGCTGGCAACAACTGCAAAAAACTCGTTTAAATACAGATGGCTTTTATCAAGGATATTACCATATATCAAGCCTTATTGGTTTAGAATTACGTTAGGCTTTTTAGTGGCAATCCCGCTAGGTTTATTAGATGGCGTTACGGCTTTTGCACTTAAGCCATATATGGATTACGTAGTAGGCGGAAAAGCATTAGAATTTACATTCCTGAACTCTGATATTTCAATTTCAAGTATTCAAATGGCATTTATTTTACCTGTTGGTGTTGTTTTATTTGCTGTTATTCAGGGAGTTTTAAGATATTTAAACGGTTATTTGTCAAGTTGGACAAGCGCACATATAACTAACGATGTTAAATTCGATTTATTTAAAAGATTGGTTCATATGCACCCTCAATTTTTTGATGAAAATTCTTCAGGTATAATTATCTCCCGTTATATGGGAGATCCCGGAACCGCATCAGCAGGCATTGTAGATAATATAAAAACTATAACAACAAGTTTTTGCGGAGCTCTAGGTTTAATAGCTGTTATGCTATACAGTTCATGGAAACTTGCAATAATAGGTGTTCTTGTTTTATGCATTGCATTTTTACCTGTTGCTTTAATTAGAAAAAGGATTAAAGAAGCTTCAAACAGAAGTATGGTTATTGGAGGTAATATTACAACAAATATCAATGAAACATATAACGGCAATAAAGTAATGGCGGCATACGGATTACAAGATAAAATGTATGATTATTTTGAAAAACAGACGTGGGATGGATACAATGTCGGAATGTCTTTATACAAACGTTCAGGCTGGATGTCACCAATGATGTATTTAATTGCATCATTTGGTATAGCTATAGTCCTTGGTTTTGGTACATATTTAATAAATTCAGGTCAAATGACCGCCGGCAGTTTTGCTTCATTCGTAACATCATTATTGCTGTTATATAAACCTGTGAAAACACTAGGTAATACATTGACAGGCATTCAAAACATATTTGTTGCAATGGGCAGAGTATTTGAATTATTCGATTTAAAACCTGAAATTGTTAACTCCCCAAATGCAAAAGAACTACAGGGCTTAAATAATTCAATTAAATTTGAGAACGTAAATTTTGAATACATTCCAAATCAACCGGTAATAAAAAATTTGAATTTAACTGTAGCTAAAAATGAGACACTTGCTATTGTAGGTAATTCAGGTGGAGGTAAATCTACATTAGTAAATCTAATTCCTCGTTTCTACGATATTAAATCAGGTGCTATAAAAATTGATGATGTGGATATAAGAGAATTCACAATAGAATCTTTGAGGCAAAATATTTCAATGGTTTTTCAGGATAATTTCTTATATTCAGGAACAATAAGAGAAAATATTATGATGGGTAATTTTAATGCTACAGAAGAAGATTTGCAACAAGCAATATACTCTGCGCACCTGCAAAATATGATAAAAGAACTTCCACAAGGATTAGAAACTATGCTTGGCGAGAGGGGTTTAACTTTATCAGGCGGACAAAGACAAAGAATTGCTATAGCACGTGCAATGCTTAGAAATGCACCTATTGTTATTCTTGATGAAGCGACATCGGCACTTGATAACGAATCAGAGGCAATAGTTCAAAAAGCGATGGATAATCTAATGAAAAATAGAACAGTATTTATAATTGCTCACAGATTATCCACTATTAAAAATGCGGATAGAATTGCAGTTATAAATGAAGGCGAACTTGTTGAGCTCGGGACACACGATGAATTAATGAAATTAGAAAATAGTCAATACAAACATCTATATGAAATGCAATTTTTAAAACATGATATTTTATATAAATAAATATTGACAACGGAGTTTGATATAGTAAAATAGGGGATGTGGAAGGACACTTATTGGGGTGTCGCCAAGTGGTAAGGCAGCGGTTTTTGGTACCGCCATCTCGTTGGTTCGAATCCAGCCACCCCAGATTTTAAAAAGACCGCTAGCGGTCTTTTTTATTTGCAAGAAAACCAAAGTATCAGTACCTTTTATCAGTCAACATTGGTTGAGAAAAATTGGTGTAATCTCATACTGAACTCGTTTCAGCATCTTATCAACTAGAAGTGCTCACTACATTCAGGCAAAACCTGAAATAAATTCAAGAGGACAAGTTATATAATGTGCTTCTTACTCTCTCGCTTTCTCAAATTTATACATAAAAATACAATATAAAAAAAGCGGAATCAACACGATTGGTCACAAAAAAAAGACTTAAGATACTGTATTCTTAAGTCTTTTTTCTAAATTAGGGGTCGGCTAGCCCGAGCAGAGCCACGAGCGATAGCGAGAGATAAGCAATTATACAAGTAATGAATATTCTTGTTAATTGCGAACGGTGGCGTTTATTGCGAGGGCGTATCTAGAATAGCTATTTGACTCGCCTAATAAAAAAAGAGATTAGAACTCTTGTTCTAAATCTCTTTTTTCTAAATTAGGTGTCGGCAAC
>DESZ01000004.1 GCA_002361485.1 Cyanobacteria bacterium UBA3301
TTCAATAAGTTCGCTTCTCATTCTGTGAAGAATTTCAGGAGTTAAATTTGTTCTGTCTTGCATTAATACAAGTCTTAAACGATTAACAGCCGTATCTTTTGAATCATCCTTTTGAACATTTTGTCCGAAAAGTCCTAATATCTTGTTATAAATTTCAGTAAATATATTTTCGCTCATATTAGTTCTCCTTTGCCTTTGTTTTTAGCAACTTTGAGAAGAACTTTTTAACTTTTGTCGAAAGTTTTAATTCTTCCGTAAAATCTATAAGCGGAACATCTTCACCGATAATACGTTGGGCAACATTTCTGTATGCCCTGCCGGCTAAAGAATCCTCATCATTAACAATCGGTTCCCCTTTATTTGTAGAAGTTATAATTCCGGAATCTTCAGGAATTATTCCGATAAGTTCAGCAGAAAGTATTTGAACAACTTCATCCTGGCTCATCATATCTTTTTGAGCAACCATATTCGGTCTATATCTGTTAATTAACAGTTTATATGATTTGATTTCTTCTTTTGCTTCCAGTAGGCCGATAATTCTGTCAGCATCGCGAACGGCTGACATTTCAGGGGTCGTAACAACGATTGCTTCGGTTGCCCCTGCAACAGCATTTTGGAAGCCTTGTTCTATTCCTGCCGGACAGTCAACCAAGACAAAATCAAATTTTTCTTTTAATTCATCACAGATATTTTTTAATTGTTCTTCTGTTACTGCGGTTTTATCTCTTGTTTGTGCTGCAGCAAGCAAGCACAAATTAGGGTTTTTCTTGTCTTTTACAAGAGCTTGTTTTAGTTTGCATCTTTCTTCAACAACATCAACTATTGTATAAACAATTCTGTTTTCCAAACCAAGCAGCAAGTCTAAATTTCTTAAACCCAAATCAGTATCTACCATAACAACTTTCTTCCCTGCTCTTGCTAATGCAGTTCCGATATTTGCATTCGTGGTAGTTTTTCCGACACCGCCTTTGCCTGACGTTATTACTATTACTCTGCCACTCATCTATATCTCCTTAATTTTCTGTATTTTTTTTATTATTATATTTCCGTTAGAAGTGTATGCTTCTTCGGGAGTGAATTCGCTCGTTTTTTGAATATACGGGATATTAACCGTATCCGGACGACGTGCGAAAATTTCACCTATTCTTATTTGAACAGGATTTAATTTTAAAGCTCTTATTCTTGCGTAATTGTTACCATCAGAACCTGCGTGGGCAATACCCGATAAAACTCCCCAAACGGTAACATCGCCTTTTGCAATAATTTCAGCTCCGGGGTTTACATCACCAATGACTATAATGTTGCCATCAGAAGAAATACTTTGTCCGGAACGTAAGGTTCGTCTGATATACAAAGTCGGAAGAGTTTCAGGTTCCTTTTGCAATTTTTCTGTTTCTTCGTCAACTTCTGATGGGATTTCATTTTCTGTTATATTTTCATCTTCTTGTTGCGCAATTTTTACGGATTCATTCTCTTGAGGAGTATTTTCTGTACTTTGTTTTTCAGCTTCGCCTTCTCCAAAAATATTATCCAATGCTTTTTCTATTTCCGGAGCGTTTTCGCTGTTAAAAGCAGGAGCTTCAATCTCGGTTGTAAATTCCGAAATTTTTATATCTAAAGCCGTTGCTGCTTCAAGAGTTTGAGAAGAACTTGTACTTATAAAAGATAATTCGGATTCCATCAGTTCTACAAGTGCTTTTATGCTTGTTAATTCAGATTGTGTAATATTAACTCCGCCTAATTTTAAACAAATACATTTCCCTTTTGATTCAGGCATTTCAAGAACTCTTGAAAGTTCATAAATTATTTCCGACGTTTTTTTAGCATGGCTTAAATCCACGATAAAACCGTTCTCTATGTATCCCTTATCCATGTCTTCCTTTCTGAAAATTGGCTACATGAAATAGGTTACATGAAAAATTAAAGACTTCAATAGAATGTAATTAATTATTAAATATTTATTGGGGAATAATTAGCCCAAAGATCTCAAAGTCTGAGTTACTTTAGCAACGTAATTTTGAGTTTCTTTAATTTTCGGGACAGAACCTTTTACTCTGCCCGGTCCGGCATTGTACGCAGCAACGGCAAGACTTACGTTACCGTTATATCTCTTTAATAGCCAAGAAAGGAACTTTGTACCGGCAAATACATTCTGTTCCATATCGTAAGCGTTGCTTGCACCATATTGTTTTGCGGTTGCAGGCATTAATTGCATAAGACCCATAGCTCCGCAATGTGATTTTGCTTTTGGATTAAATGCTGATTCCGCATATATAACTGATAATATCAATTTAGGATCAACGTTATATTGTTTTGCTGCTTTGTCTACGATATTAAGAATAGCTGTTTTTCTCTGTTCGGGTACGTTCTTTAGAATTGGTGCGTTTTTCAGATTCTTTAACGCATTTGCACTATATCCCTTATTTGTTGTTGATGCGGTTGTTCTTTGAACTGCTGTACTGCTTTGAGAAGCACTTTGTCTTAAAGTGAATAAATTTCCCAAAGCCGGCATTTTGAACGGCGGATAAAATGTATTTACAGGGATAAATACTGAAGGTGCAGAATAATTCCCAAACATTGTTGTGTATGGATTGCAAAAATAGTTCATTGTGTAGTTAAAATTTGAAAATATATTTTGAATCATTCTCTATAATTCCCCTGTACTAATATAAAGTATAAATTTTATATAAAATTGCCATAAAAGTTTAATTATGTTAAATTTTCTTAAAATTTAAAAAACATCAGGCAACATATTTTTTTACAACATCATTATATACTGCTTTGACCCTGCCTGCCCAAACTCCTCCTTCACAGTAGTGTCTGCCAATTGAGTCAAGATTATTAAAATCGACTGCACTAACATCAGAAAATCTGGTGTATCTTGAAAGATTTTTTATTGCAGCATCCAATCCTTTTTCTATAGTTGAGAAATAACCAAACCCATTGTCATTTTTCCCTAAATCTCCGGCAGCTCTGTAACCCATAAAATTGTTATGAGATGCAAGCGAACTTGCTCCGTAGCCGGATTCAAGACCGATAATTGATGCAACAAGTGCAGGTGATACTCCGTATTTTTTTGAAATGCTGCATACAAGACCTTCCTTCCCTGCTAGTCTTCCTTTAAATAAACCCGGTTTTAATTCAGAACTTGTGTCGCTTATTGCGGCAGAAGATTGAGTTGATGTGCCGTTTGACACACTTGCTGAGGAACTTGTTACCGTGCTTGCTGATGATGTATATGTTATAGGTTTAAAGCTCGGCATTGGCGGAAGCATTTGAGGCATTGCCGAAAAATTAAATGTAGGAAGGGAACTCATAAAGCCGTTTCCAAAGATTGATCCGCAGATAGGTTGCGGACTGAATAACGGCATTGAAAATACAGGCATACTTGCACCTGCAAAAAAGTTATTTCCCGTGTTGAAAAACGGAAACATTTGTCCTATGTAATTCGGTATTCCCCCTATTTGGAACATTTAATCAATCCTTTCCCATATATATAAAGTGGATTTGTATATAAAAATTGCATATCACTTATATCTATGTTAACAAATATTAACAATCTTAACAGATTGATTAGTTGCTCTGCTTGTGTTTATAATATATTAGCATGTAGGGTAAAAGGATAATTAAGTATATGTTCAATGAAACAAAAACGCACGAGATTACTGTTGACGTAGTTATTTTAACCATAAAAAATAATGCGCTTCAGGTGCTTTTGGTAAAACGTACAAACGAACCGTTTAAAGACAAGTGGGCGATTCCGGGGGGATATGTCAGATTATCCGAAAATCTTGATGATGCTGCATTGAGAGTGTTAAAAGAAAAAACTGCGGTAGATAATATTTATCTTGAACAATTATATACTTTTGGGGATCCTTTAAGACACCCTAATGCCCGCGTAATTACATGTGCATATTTTGCATTAGTCCGTTCGGATGATATAAAAATTGTGGCATCTCCCGAATTAGGTTGGCATAAAGTTATTGATTTGCCGCCATTAGCTTTTGACCATAAAGAAATTATTCAATATTCATTGAAAAGAACACGTGAAAGATTGGAAATTTGTCCGGTTGCATATCAGTTGCTGCCTGAAAAATTTACATTAACAGAAATGCAAAAGGCTTATGAATTGATAATGCAAAGGAAACTTGATAAACGTAATTTTAGAAAGAAAGCTCTTTCAACAAGCGGGTTGATTGAATTGCAGGAGTATACAAAATCTTCTTCAAAAAGACCTGCGAGATTGTACACTTTTGAAAATATTGAATTAAATTCAAAAAGAGCTCATTTCATTAAAAAAGGAGAAAATAAATAATGGCAAATACATTATGGATAATATCAACTATAGCAGCTTTTTTATTGATAGTTTTAATATTGATGCACTCTCCGAAAGGTGATGGCATTGGCGGAATAGGCGGTGCTTCTCATATTTTTGCATCTCAAAAAAGTGCTGAAAAAGGGTTAAATAAGGTTACGGGTATAGTTTGCGCTATATTTATTATTTGTACCTTTTTAATCGGATATGGAATTATAAAATAGATGAACATTTTAGTTACAGGTGCATCAAAAGGCATAGGCAAGGTGATTGCTCAGGAAATGAAAAAGCTTGGCAATGTTTATGTCACTGCTCGTGATGAACATGCTCTTAAAAATATGAAAACAAAAGGGTATATTGTCTGTGATTTAAGTGTTGAATATGAACTATCCAAATTAGGTGATTTTATTGTTGAAAAACAAATAGATGTTTTGATAAATAATGCCGGTGAATATATATACGCGCCGATTGAAGAAACTAAAATTAATAAATTAAATCATATTTTGTCGGTCAATTTAAGAGCTCCGATATTTTTAATAAATAAGGCTGTTCCTTATATGAAGCAAAACGGCTTTGGCAGGATAATAAATATCGGTTCTATTTCGGGTGTTATGGGAGAAGCAAATGCAAGTCTTTATTCCGCAACAAAAGCAGGACTTATAGGATTGACAAAGGCTACGGGTTTAGAGCTTGCGCAGTACGGAATTACCGTAAATACAATTAATCCGGGGTGGGTTGATACAGAGTTAGGTAAAAATTCAATAGATGAAAGTGATTTTTCTGAAGAAGAAATTTTGGATTGTATCCCTCAAAAAAGATATGTTGACCCGAAAGAAATTGCTGGCATGATTAAATATCTTATCAGTGAGGATGCAAAAGGGGTTACCGGTCAATCGATTAATCTTTGCGCCGGATTGTCAGTCGGAATTTAAAAAAGCTATCTTATAAAAGATAGCTTTTTTATTTGAATTATTCTTCGCTTAATGATTGATAGCCTGATTTATGACTTTTTAAAAGTACTCCTCGTTTGGATGTTTGAATGAAATCAATCATTTTTTCTATATATTTATTTGTTGGAATTTCGGCTTTAATTTTTTCTATTGCTTGAGAAGTGTTATAATCTTCCGAAATTAACAGCTTAAATGCTTCGTTCAAATGGGTTCTGGTTTCTAAATCAACTCCTCTGCGTTTTAGTGCGATAACATTAATTGTTCTCGGAACAGGAGGACGGCCTTCTCCTTTAGAGTATGGTAAAATATCTTGTCGAGATGCCGAAAAGCCGCTTACTATGGACATTGTACCTATTCTGATATTTTGATGGAATACGCTCATACCGCCGACGAATGCGCCGAATTCAACATGAACGTGACCGCCTAACGTTACTAAATTCGCAAGTATTACTTGGTCTTCCAAAACGCAATTGTGTGCAACGTGCGCTCCGACCATAATTAAACATTTATTACCTATTCGTGTCGTAAAATCACCGCAAGCCGCTGCTCTGTGAATGGTTACATTTTCTTTAATTATTGTTTCATCGCCTATTACAACTTTTGTCTCTTCGCCTTTATAGCCCAAGTCTTGAGGTTCTGAACCGATTGTAGCAAACGGGGATATTGTACAGTTTTTCCCAATTTCCGCATATTCAATATGTGCGTTTGAAATTACTCTGGTTCCGCTTCCTATTTTTACATTTTTGCCTATAACTACGTAAGGTCCGATTATTGCGTCTTCTGCTATTTGTGCTGAAGGATCTATTATTGCTGTTTTGTCTATCATTCTCTTTCTCCCGTTAAACTATTATTCAATTATAGTACAAAACGAGTCAATAATTAAATCCTTTATATTATTTTAATATCTGGTTGATTTGTATTCATATGGAAATTGTTTTTTATAAAATTCAACAGCTTGTTGAATTTTATCCCTGTGCGGAGTTTTAGGATTTTTTATTATTTTTTCAAGGTTTTGTGCAACAGTAATGCGTTCGGATTTTGTATTACGATTTATTATTTTTTTATAAAATTTATAGACGACTTTGTCATTGATAAAATATTCATTTTTGCTAAAACCTCCGACATCATACTGCTTTCCTTCTATATAAGGATTTGAACGGGTATCGGAGTTTGACAGCCCGAAATTTTTGCAAATATTAATTGGGGTTGTGGTTTTTGTGATATTTTCGTCCGCAAATTCGGTTAATGTATAGCCGTTTTTGAAATCTGAAATATAGTGTTTTGTAAATTGTGTTTTATCTAAAGGGTGTCCCGCGCGATATTTCAAAAAAGTCCAAAAGTTACCTTCGGCAAAATTCCCGTGTTTTTGCGGGTACATAAACGATAATATGCTCCGATAGCAATGAAATGCTTTATCATGAGTTATCTTATTGTTATTTTTATCCCAAAAAATTAGCTTAAAAACTTCTTTATAGGCGCCGTAATCAACGTATTCTAATGTTGCTTTAAATTTGTCATTAAAAAATAATGCTAATGATTTATTTAATCTTTTTTCTGCAAATTTTGCAATTTTTGTTCCTCGCTTGTGTATGGAAAGATTTACGGTGTTATAACGTGTAAACTCTAAATCATTGTATTTTTGTCTTATATCATTTGAAATATCACCCAATATGCGTTGAAAAATTTTTATATTTTGTCCTCTTAAATTCGGTTCAAACACATTTATAATTTCGGGCGGAATATTGCCTAAGACGGGATGTTTTGTCTGCAAGACAAACTTGTCATATGAACGATATTGAATATCAGATTGGAAATATTTTTTCAATCTTGAGGGATAGCATTTTTCGTAGTTTTGTAATTTATAAATCCTAGGCATACTTTATTATAACTGTTATAAAAATATTTTTTGCGTAAAATTTGTTTATAACCAATCCAATAAAGTTTTTATTTCTCCAAAATCGAGATTCATAATTTCTTTGCCGAATTTTTCCATTAAAGCTTCTACCCCCAAGTTGTATGCCATTGGTTCATTTTTATACCCGAGCTGTTTATACAATTCGGTTGAAAAAGTTTTCTTCTGCGGATCGTATACTTCGCTGTAATTCAACCCCTGATGCATGCAAAACGGAACTTTTAGAGTATTTTTCTTTTTTTCATCTCCTTTGTCATAATATGAAAGCCCGAAAGTTCGGCATATAATCATACGATATTTATATATACTGCATTTGTTATCCAATAAAAAAGGACATTCATAAATAAATTTTTCACCGGTAAATACGGCTTTTTCAGCTTTTAATTTGAGTACTTTATCTATAATTTTTTGTTGAATTTCTTTTTCTAATGCCATAAATCCGAGTTTGATGAATTCAAATTCCAATTCGGAACACGGATATTCTCCGTTTTTGCAACAATATGCGCATCCTTCTTTGCAGTGAATATATTCTTTTTGTTTTTCAAAATGTTCATCTATTCTGCTTTGAATTACGCGGATAAATTGGCAATATTCTTCTATTTGATTTTCTTTCATAAAGTTATCTTATCAGCCTGTATAAATTTTTTCGTCATTTATTCAGACTAAATTTGGCAAAACGGGCTTTGTTCTTTGGCATAAATAATTTCGACATCGGAACCGATTATTTTTTTTATTACAGGCAATATAAGAATTTCTGATTCAAAATGACCGATATCATACACGACAATATCACTATCAAGTGCTGTATGAAATTTTAAATCGCCCGTTACAAGACAATCCGCGCCCAAATCTTTTGCATCATTTATAAATTCACTTCCCGAACCTGCGCAAAAAGCTATTTTATTTAATTCTTTTACTGTATTATTATTTATTATTCGTGCATTGGGAGAAATTTTTTTCAATAGATTATTAAAATCTTCAATCGTAGTCTTGTAATCAATCATCCGTAAAAAGTCGTGTTCGATTTTTACTTTATGTTTCGATAAACCGAGAGTTTCAATTAACGTGTCTGTTGTACCGCCTTGCGCCTTGTCTAAATTCGTATGCGCACAAAATACATTAATTTGCGGTGCGTAAGATTCTGAAACAAGTTCAGAATGACAATTAACGCAAAACAACGGATGATGTGAAATTATCATATCGCAATTTTGTTCTTTTGCCTGTTTTACGACATCTTCGGTGACAGTCAAGCAGAGCATAATCTTACGAATTTCATCGTAACCCTCTATATTTATTCCCCAGCCTGAACAATCCCAGTCCTCTTGAGTTTCAGACGGTGCAAAAATTTCTATTCTCTCTGTTATTTTATATTTATACATTCCAAAATCTTTCTTGCGATGACATTTTTAGGTGCTTTATCAAGTTTGTTTATGTCGCCTTTTTTATTGATTATATAAACCTCGTTTTCATTAGCACCAAAACCGATGTCTGTTCTTGAAATATCGTTTGCAATCAGGTAATCACAACCTTTTTTATCAATTTTTGATTTTGCATTTTCAAGCAAATTTTCTGATTCCGCGCAAAAGCCGACAATAATAGGTTTGGTTTGAGATTCTTCGGCGAAAACGTCATTCTGAGCGCAGCGAAGAATCTCCTTATTATTCGCCTCAGAATGACGACGTTTGCACAGTTCTATCAATATATCAGGGCTTTTTACAAGTTCAAGCGTGATTGTTTCCTCATCGCCTTTTTTCATTTTTTGTTGTGCACGCTCTTTTACTCTGTAATCGGCAACTGCGGCTGCCATTATTATGTAATCTGAATTTTCATATTCTTCATTAACGGCATTTTGCATATCAATTGCGGATTTAACTTTTACGATTTTAAACGGAGCTTCGATGTCTTTTGTTGTGATTAAAACAACTTCTGCCCCCATATCATAAGCCGATTTTGCAAGTGCTAACCCCATTTTGCCTGATGAATAATTTGATATATAGCGTACAGGGTCGATTTCTTCTATTGTTCCGCCTGAAGTTATAACAACTTTTTTGCCTTTTAAAAGTTGTTGATAATTGAGAGCTTCGTCAACCGCATTGTAAATTTTTTCTAACGAACAAAGTCTGCCTTTTCCGATATATCCGCAAGCTAAAAAACCGCTTTCAGGAGGCAATATTTCAATTCCTCTGTTTTGCAAGGTATTAATATTTTCTTGTACGGCTTGATTGTTCCACATATTAACATTCATAGCAGGTGCAATAATTATTTTTTTAGAAAAAGCACACGCAACGGATGTTAAAAGGTTATCGGCAATTCCTTGTGCAATTTTTCCGATAGTATTTGCGCTTGCCGGCGCGATAAGCATAATATCTGCCCAATCAGCTAATGAAATATGCTCGGGCGTCCAATTTTTTGGGGTAAATTCATTTGTAAAAACCTCATTTTGCGAAAGATTTTGTAACGTAAGTTTTGTTACAAAGTTAAGCGCATTAGGGGTTGCAATTACTTTTACTTCAGCGCCTGATTTTTTAAAATCACGAATTAAAGTAAGAATTTTGTATGCTGCAATTCCGCCTGTTATACCTATTAAAATGTGTTTGTTTTGTAACATATAATTTGCCTGTTGATGTTCGATTTGGCGATTTTTCGGGCGTTGCCCTCAAAATGACAATTGTCATCCTGAGCGATAGCGAAGGATCGCCTTATTCTCATATTATTGTATCATATAAATCTTCCCATTTAGGATTAAATTTTTCGATTAATTCCTTTTTAAATTTTCTTGTCTTTCCTTTTAAATATTTTTCTCTATTTATTGCCGTTTCGATATCATCCATAATTTCGTAATATACCAATTTATTAAGATTATATGTTTTACTAAAACCATCTACAACATGATTTTTATGTTCCCATATTCTTTTTACAAGATTTGAAGTTACTCCGATGTAGAACGTGGTATGATATTGATTTGTAATAATATATGTATAACCTTTTTTATTCATCATTTGTTAATTGGCGATTTTTCGGGCGTTGCCCTCAAAATGACAACTGTCATCCTGAGCGATAGCGAAGGATCGCCTTATTTGTCAAATTTTACAACAATCCTTTCAATTTCTTCAACAGCCCGCTCAATATCATCATTTATAACAATATAATCATATTTTTTTGAACGTTCGAGTTCGGTTTTAGCTTGAGAAAGACGTTTTTGAATAGTTGCTTCATCTTCTGTATGGCGTCCGCGTAAGCGCTTTTCAAGTTCTCGCAATCCTCCGGAAATATCCCCGGAACCGACATTTACTCCCGGAGGAGCAATGAATATTAAAACAGCTTCAGGCATTTTTTCCTTGACCTGAAGTGCTCCTTGGGTTTCTATTTCAAGAATTATATTAAAACCTTGTTCAAATTTTTCATGAATATATTTTTTCTTTGTTCCGTAGTAATTGTCTGCATATCGCGCGTATTCAAGAAATTTATCTTCTTTGATATTCTTTTCAAATTCGTCTTTTGAGATAAAGAAATAATTTATTCCGTCAAATTCACCTTCGCGAGGTTTTCTTGTGGTGCAGGAAACCGAAAGAATAAAATCTTTATTCCGTTCCATAAATTTATTTATTACGGTGCCTTTGCCGACTCCCGAACATCCTGATATTACAAATAATTTTTTATTCATGTGAAAATTATACAACAAATAATTAATTTTTCCTTAACTTTCTGCGAATTAGATTAAATATATTATATAAATGTATTATAAAGTAGGTAAGCAGGTTGGCACAATTGTGCCGGCATCGAAAGGAGAGGAAAAATGATTAAACCGTTAGGCGACAGAATTGTTATTAAAGTTATTGAAGATACAGAACAAACTTCAGGCGGAATTTTTATCCCTGACAGTGCAAAAGAAAAACCTCAAAAGGGTGAAGTTGTAGCTGTAGGATTGGGGAAAATGAATGATAAGGGCGAAAGAGAGCCTATGGATGTAAAAGTCGGAGATAAAATTTTGTATGCAAAATATGCAGGAACAGATGTAAAATTTGACGGAGTAGAATACAAAATATTATCAGTAAAAGATGCATTAGCAATTATTGAATAATTAAGACTTAAAGGAGAAATATAAAAATGGCAAAAAAAATTGTTTTTGATGAAGAAGCAAGAAAATCGCTTCTCAAAGGGATTGACGCGGTAGCAGATGCCGTAAAAGTCACATTAGGACCAAAAGGAAGAAATGTTATTTTAACTAAAAAATTTGGTGCGCCTCAAATCGTTAATGACGGTGTAACTATAGCAAAAGAAATTGAATTATCAGACGCATTGGAAAATTCAGGTGCGCAATTATTAAAAGAAGTTTCATCTAAAACAAATGATGTTGCAGGCGACGGTACAACAACCGCTTCAGTTTTAGCTCAAGCAATCGTAAAAGAAGGTTTGAGAAACTTAACTGCAGGTGCAAATCCTATGTCTATGAAACGCGGTATTGACAGGGCAGTTGATTCTGCAATAGAAAAAATTAAATCAATGTCACGTCCAGTTAATACAAAAGAAGAAATTGCGCAAGTTGCATCAATTTCTGCTGGTAACAGTAAAGAAATCGGTGAGTTGATAGCGGAAGCTATGGAAAAAGTCGGACATGACGGCGTTATAACAGTTGAAGAATCAAAATCCTTCGGAACAAATTTAAAAGTTGTTGAAGGTATGCAATTTGATAAAGGTTATATTTCACCATATTTTGTAACAGACGCGGAAAGAATGGAAGCAGTATTAGAAGATGCTTATGTATTCTGCTGTAACAAAAAAATCAATTTAATATCTGATTTGGTTCCGTTGTTGGAACAAGTTGCAAGAGACGGTAAATCTTTATTATTGATTGCGGAAGATGTTGAAGGTGAAGCTTTAGCTACTTTAGTTGTTAATACAATGAGAAAAGTTTTAAGAGCTGTTGCTGTCAAAGCTCCGGGATTTGGTGATCGCAGAAAATCAATGCTTGAAGATATCGCTATTTTAACAGGCGGTCAAATGTTTACGGATGAACTTGGTATCAAGCTTGAAAACGTAACAACTCAAATGCTTGGTAAAGCAAAAAGAGTTACTGTTACAAAAGACGAAACAACAATTGTTGTAGGTAATGAAACAAAAGATGCGGTTGCTGACAGAATAAGAATTATTAAAAAACAAATCGAAGCATCAGATTCAGAATACGATAAAGAAAAACTTGCAGAACGTGCAGCAAAATTATCAGGCGGAGTTGCTTTGATAGAAGTTGGTGCAGCATCAGAAGTTGAATTGAAAGAAAGAAAATTGAGAATTGAAGATGCCTTGAACGCAACTCGTGCGGCTAACGAAGAAGGCATTGTACCGGGCGGCGGAGTTGCATTGTTAAGAATTCAACAAGAACTTGCTAAAGGTATCGATACAATTGATTTTGAATCAGATGACGAAAAAGTCGGTTATAAGATATTGACAGCGGCGCTTGATGTACCTTTAAGAGCAATTGCTCGCAACGCAGGAGCTAAAGCCGATGTTGTTGTAGATTGTGTTCTTGAAAAAGACGGCGCTTATGGCTATGACGCATTAAATAGCAAATATGTTGATATGTTCCAAGCAGGTATTGTAGACCCTGCAAAGGTTACACGTTCAGCATTAACAAACGCTGCATCAGTTGCATCAATGTTGTTGACAACAGAAGCTGCAGTTGTTGAACTTCCTGAAGAAAAACCGGCTGCACCTGCAATGCCTGCAGGCATGGGCGGAATGGGAATGATGTAGCGACCGCCGAGCAGAGGCTGGAGCAGTCTGCACCAAAAACAGGCTGTTCGCAGGACAAGGGTGCAGACTCGGAAGCCGTTTCAGGCGAGGCGGTCAAGAAGAATGCGTAGGGCGGATGTGAGCAAAGCGAACGGAGACCCGAGAGGTGTGAGTGTCAACAGTTTGTGACAACGTAGTGAAGCAAATTGCTTGACCGAACACAGCAAAATCCAAGACAAAATATCCTAACCGGCACGAATGTGCCGAAGCCCACAGGAGCGAAAATATTATTTAAGCAATATTTAAAACGAGGTGTACTTTTAAAGTACACCTCGCTTTTTACCATTTTTTATCCATAGATTTTATGCTGACTTCTATCCTGTCGCCAAATCCTTTATTTAAGGTTGAGACCAAATCATTTGAGGCATTTACCCAAAACATTGAAGATGTGAGAATTTTTGATTCTCCCGTTAAATCTTGTAGCTTTAACATTACGGGGTCAGAACCTTTGAATTTGCACAACATCTGTTTTAACAGCATAATTTCTTCATACTTAAATTCATTTTTCAATTCAACCGTAAAAATATTCGTGTTATCAACAGGTTTTACTGTATCAATCAATATTGTCGGAGGGTCTTCTTCATTTCTTCTGCTGACTTTACCGGAAATTATTACTCTTTGTTCTGATTGTAGTAAATCACCGTATTCTGCAATTTTTGAATTGAAAGCAAGTGCATCGGTTTTTCCCGTTAAATCTTCTATTGTAATAAACCTGATATATTTTGACGGGTCACTTTTTTGCGGGATTTGTCTTGTTGCCGTAATCAACCCGCAAACGGTTACTGATTTATCGTTTGGAATATCAGGGATTTGAGAGATTTTATGAGTCATTAAAAACGGCAATTTGTCGCGTATTGTTGCAAGCGGATGACTTGTTACATAAAATCCCAAAAATTCTTTTTCAAAAAGTTGGATTTGTCTTGCATCAAATTCTTCATCAGAACCCGATAAATTAAATTTTGCACTCTGTACTGATGCGGTATCGCCAAGCATATCAAATAAACTTGCCTGACCTAATTCTTTTTCTTTAGCTTCTTTTGATGCTGTTGCAACGATATATTCAAGATTTTCCAATAATTGTTTACGGCTTTTTTCAATGGTAGAAAAAGCGCCAGCTTTTATTAAACCTTCCAAAGTCCTTTTATTTGAACATTTTATATCTGTTCTTTTTATATAATCATATATGGATTTGAAATCTCCGTTCGCTTCGCGTTCTTTAATAATTTCTTCTATAACGCCTTCCCCGACTTGTTTAATGGAAGCCAAACCAAATCTGATATTATCTCCGTCAGGAGTAAATGACGCAAGTGAATGGTTAATGTCAGGCGGAAGAACTTTTATTCCTTTTTTGAGGGCATCTTCAATATATAATTGAGTTTTTTCGGCATCTCCCGCAACGCTTGACAATAAAGCTGATAAATATTCTACAGGATAATGGCATTTTAAATATGCCGTTTGATACGCAACAAATGCATACGCAGCAGAGTGGCTTCGGTTAAAGCAGTACGAAGCGAATGCTAAAATTTGGTTAAACAGATTTGTTGCATCTTCAGATGTCATTCCGTGTTTTGCGGAGCGTTCGATGAATATGCCTTTTTGCTTTTCCATTTCATCGACTTTTTTCTTACCCATCATACGGCGAACCATGTCCGCTTGTCCTAATGAATAATCAGCCAAAATCTGGAATACCTGCATAATTTGTTCTTGATATACAATTGTTCCGTAGGTATCTTTTAAGACAGGTTCCAGTAAAGGATGTGCATAAGTAATTGCCTGACGACCGTGTTTTCTTTCAACGAAATCATCTACCATCCCAGAATCCAACGGTCCCGGTCTAAACAGAGCTACCAAAGCGCCTAAATCTTCAAATACGTCAGGTTTCAAACGTTTAACAAGATTTTTCATACCTTGAGATTCAAGCTGGAATACTCCGTCTGTATCTCCCACCATCAACATATCGTATGTCGGTTTATCGTCTAATGGTATATTATTGATATCAAGTTTTATCCCTTGGCGTTTTTCAATCATATCAACCGTTTTGTAGATGGTTGTAATGTTTCTCAATCCCAAAAAGTCCATTTTTAACAGACTTAAAACTTCTGTTACATCATGAGGAGGATAACCCGTTTGAATAATACCGTCTTTTGACGGACGAACAGGAATAATCTCATCTAAAGGTTTTTGAGAGATTATAACCCCTGCTGCGTGGGTTCCTGTGTTGTTTTTGATACCTTCAATCCCGATAGCCAAATCAATAAGTTTTTTAATCCCGACTGTTTTATTTATTGTCGGGTCAATCATTATTTGTTCGTCTTTGTCATACAATGCGCGAAGTTCCGAACCTTCAAACTGCATGGCTTTTTTTAAGGTTTTAGCTTTATCATCTTGAGCTAATGCGACTTCTATTGCACCGTCAATTAAGCCTGCCAATCTGTTACTTTCCGCAAACGGAACTTTTAAAATCCTCGCAACCGCTTTAAATGCAGCTTTTGCCGCATAAGTTCCGAAGGTAATAATTTGACAAACTTTATCTTCCCCGTATTTTTGGGTTACATAATCAATAACCTCTCCGCGGCGTTCAATACAGAAATCTATATCAATATCGGGCATTGTATAACGTTCAGGGTTTAAAAATCTTTCAAACAACAGTTTATGTTTAATAGGGTCTAAATCTGTAATACGCAGAGCATAAGCGACAATAGAACCTGCGGCAGACCCTCTGCCGGGGCCGACAGGAATACCGTGAGTTTTAGCATAATGAATAAAATCCCAAGTAATCAAGAAATAAGCGGCAAACCCCATATCTTCAATTACGCCGAGTTCATATTTTGCTCTTTCCTGAATGTCTTTTGAAACTTCGCCGTAACGTTCCTTTAAGCCTTGATGTACAAGGTATTCAAGGTATGTTTCAATGGTGTATCCTTCAGGAACTTTATAATCAGGTAAAGGACTCTTGCCTAATTCCAAAACAAGATGGCATTTTTCGGCAACCCTTACCGTATTTTTGATACACTCATCAAACATTTCGGAATCCATCCACTTGAATGAATCACGAAGTTCTTCCGCAGTTTTCACATAAAATTCGTTATTCGGAAAATGAAATCTGTCAGGGTCGTCTTTATCACTGTTTGTTGTCATACATAACAACGTGTCATGCATATCCGCATCTTCCAAACGCAAATAGTGTGAATCGTTTGTGATAACCATTTGCAAATCAAGTTCTTTTGCGAGTTTAATTAATTCAGGATTTGTACGCTTTTGTTCTTCCAAACCGTGGTCTTGAAGTTCTATATAATAGTCTTCGCCAAATAAATTTTTGTACCTTTGAGCGACCTCTTTTGCTCCTTGATAATCATTTTTTAACAGGTGTTGTAAAACTTCGCCCCCTAAGCAGGCTGAACAGCATATCAAACCTTCGTGATGTTGTTCTAACAGTTCCCAATTTATGCGGGGATGTACATAAAATCCTTTACACCAAGCTTTTGAAACGAGTTTAATTAAATTTGCATATCCTTTTTTATCTTTAACCAATAATATAAGGTGGTAGCAAGGGTTGTTAGTTTTGTCGTGTTCTTCGATATCGCCGTTATGAACATAAAATTCGCACCCTAAAATAGGTTTAATCCCTGCATCCATGGCGGTTGTATATAACTCCATATCCCCGTACATGACGCCGTGGTCGGTTATTGCAACGGCAGGAAACCCTTTTTCTTTGCAAAAATTTACTAAATCCCCTATTCTTATAGCTCCGTCAAGCAACGAATATTCCGTGTGCAAGTGGAGCGGTACATATTTTTGTTCGACTTCACCCATATAGATATCTTATCATGACGAAATTTTAAAAAATTGAAATATTAAATAACTTTAAGGGGAAAGGGAAATTAGAGGCGTAGAGATCTGGATGCGTAGATGCGCAGCCTGTTTCGTTTATGTTCCCCTTGCCACTTGGGAGAGGGAGAAAAATCGGTTTGGGTTTGGAAAAACGAAAACCTGATTTTACGGGAGAGGGTTTTATTATTGCAGAAGGTTAGGGAGAGGTTATTTTAGTATGGCTGAATATATTTAATTATAATCTGCCTATTTATCCAAGCCGCTCTCCTAACTTCCCTATGACGTTGGAAGAATTGTAATTTATTCTATATGACGGATTTTAAGCTATTTTGTCAGCGCAATGACAATTTTATAAAAATCTTTTATTTTTTCAGGATTGTTTTTTAGTTTATTGACTATTTCAGTAACCAAATCAGTATCAGGTTTATTGTGTTCAAAATCAAATAAATCTTTAATTTCAACGTTCAAAATACTTGCAATTTTATACAAATTCTCATCGTTTGGTTTTTGTTTTCCGCTTTCAATTCTTGTAAAATTTGAACGTTCCATATTTAGTAAATCTGCAAATTCACCCTGCTTAATTTTTCTTGAAAGTCGTAGCTCTCTTATTCTTAAACCCAATTTTTTATTAAGATTGTTAGTCATCATTACCCCTATTAATAGAATAACTTTTCAAAAAAAACATTAAACATTATGGTATAACACCAATATTGATTTTTGTGCTATTTCATGACATGAATATATTTAAAAAATATTAGGTAGTAACACATAATGTATATTTTGTTCTATCTGATAATTTTTTAATCCGAATTAAGTAAAAAATATTATCTCAATAAAAAGAATAAAGGGTTGTTAAATATATGATATATGATTGTTTTACATTTTATAATGAATTAGAATTATTAGATTTAAGATTGAATATTTTAAATGATGTTGTTGATAAATTTGTTCTTGTTGAAATGAATAAAACCCATATGGGTGATAGTAAACCCTTTATCTTTGAAGAAAACAAGGAAAATTTTTCTAAATTTATTGATAAAATTGTACATATAAAAGTCGATAAATATCCTGAGCTTGTGAATACTAAAGAAGATTATTACGGCAATAAATGGATTTTAGAAAATTATCAGCGTGATCAAATAATGCAAGGTTTGAGCGAAGCAAAAGATGATGATATTATAATCATATCTGATCTTGATGAAATTCCAAATCCTGATTGTGTTCGCCAATATACTGACGGGATTCAAATTTTTGAGCAAAAGAATTTTTATTATTATTTAAATAATTTAAATGTTTCAGATCCGATTTTGCGATGGGGAACGAAGATTTGTCATTTTGCCGATTTAAAAGATCCCAAAGTAGAACTCCCGTATAATCCCCGTTATGCATATTCAAAATATGGTCTGCCCACGTATCTGCGCTGTTGTATGGATGTTTCCACGATAAAATATGTAAAAAATGCCGGTTGGCATTTTAGTTTTGTAATGGATATCGAGAAAATGATTACAAAAAGAAAGTCTATTGTAGAACAACAATTTAATACGGAAGAAAATATGAATTATAATTATATCAAACGCGCAGTAGAGGAGGGTAAAGACCTTTTTGGCAGAAAATACAAATATGAAGCTGTAAATATTGACAAAACTTTTCCTCAATATTTGAGAAAAAATAAAAACAAATATTCAAATATTATTTTTACAATAACTCCTTTTTATCGTTTGAAATTATTACCGTCAAAACTCAAAAGGTTTATTATAAGGGTTATGACCAATATTTTTTCTGTAAAAAATTTATATTTGGATTATAAAAAATACAAAGTATTAACATTTTTGGGCATAAAAATGAAATTCAAAATTAAGGGAGCTAAAATTATGTAGCGCGGGTAAGATGAAATTGTATTTTATTGACTTTGCTGCGGAGTTTGAGACGGATTGGTTTCCAAATATTGTTGATATGTTTCATCTGTCATTGTGTTGTTTGTTTCTGGCTGCTGAGTCTGAGCTTGCGGTTGCTCCTCGGCAGGCGGTTCAATTAAACCCGAACCGTTTAAGAAGGTATCCATTTTGATGTCTGCCGAAACATACAAATCTTGTGCTTTATCAATTTCTTCAAGCAGAGTCTTTAACTCCGCTTTGTATTGTGAAGTCTTTTTGCAAGATTGATAAAAATCCAGCATACTGTCTAAAGATTTTATGCTGTCTTCTACTGCGGTTCTTCTTTCTCCGTCATCTCTTATTCCGGTAAATATAAGTTTATACATTGAATTTGCATTATGTTGCGCATAATCAATATACATGCAAGAAGCATTTTTTATCGGTAAATTCTTCCGCTTATTCATTTCTTGATTTAAATAATCCGCAATGGAGAGGTATTTGATGTATTTATCGGATGTAGACATTTGATTGTTATTGTCGATGGAATCAAAATCTATTCGTTCATACAGTTGTTTTGATTCGGCATAAGTAGTAATGCTGTACACAAGCAAAGAAACACCGCACAATATTACGGATATACCTAATGCCAATAATTTATTATTCTTGTTCATAACGACCCTCTCTTTATCTGTATTATATAATAAATTTTATTAATATGACAATAAATGAACATCATATATTATTGATTACACTTTATACTTCTTTACATTTGAGCAAATAAAATATTTACAAATTTTACTATTTAAAAAGGAACTGTTATGCATTTACCTCCAATAATGAGAAAATTATCCTGTAACTTTCGGGAGACAAAAAAGAGTATTATTCATAAAATTAATCCCGAAAAGTATAATTATGTTTTGAAATCAAAGACAGATAAATGTAAAATTTCGAAAGCTAAAAATTTAAAATTGCCGATACCGGAAGGCGCAGACACTTTCAGAACGGTTCATATCGGCAAAAGAGACGATGCGCAATATTCAAAGGTTATTACGACATTTTATAAAAATAATCAAATAATGAAACGTTATATAAACGATTGCGGAGAGGTTACCTCAAGGGTTTATACTCAAAAAAGGGTGCTTCTTGATGCAAGTGTAAAGGCATTTTTCAGAACGGTAAAAACCTTTGGTTCGGGTGTAAAAAATAATTTAGAATTGCAAAAAATCGAACATATTGAGTTGAGCAGGTTTCCTCATAGCGGAAAGATAAAGTTTAAACTTCACAAAGATGAAAATGTGTATGACGGTTCTCAAATCAGGGTAAAAATAAAAGAACATGAGAATTTACCATATAGAAAACCTGTCAAAAAAGCAATAGAACTAAATATGGAATTTGATAAAGACGGTATTCCGCATATATTAAATCAGTCAGTAAAGGGTGGAATAAAACTTCCCGAAAATGATAAATTTCTGCCTTTGAGGTTTATATTTGATTTGAGCAAACAAAGGTTAGCTTTTACAAAATATTTTATAAAGAAATATCATCTTGAGAATTTGGGAATAAAAATTGATGATGCACTGAATTTACCGAATAAAACTGTCGGCGAATTTTGTCCTGAGGATATTCTTATACGTTACGATAAAGATTATGGTGATATATTGGCTTTGACGGCACATGAAGTACGCCATGCCTATCAGTTTGCTCAAATCGGCAGACTTGGCAAAGGTTGTGGAAAATATTACAGAAACGCTGAAAGACAATTAGGCGCCATAACAAATACAGAAGAGGCACAAGAAGCGTACAGATTTTTTGTAGCTTCCGAAAAATATCCGCATGAGGCTGATATTGAACGAAAAAGTCAGCTTTATACAGGTAATTATTTGGAAATAGATGCCAGAAAGGCCGAATCAGAAGCAATGATTGAATATTCAGAGGGCGCAAGGGTTTTGGCTTCTCAAATAGGAAGGTATATTTAATTTAAGAAGAAAATGAGGTTTCACAAAAATGCTTGCAATAAGTCCTGTCAAAAATAATAATCAACCGTCTTTCGGAATATATTTTCATACCGTGAAAGATAATATGCACAACGTTGTATACCGAGGTGATACCAGACTTTTTCGAGATGATATCGATTGGAACAATTTAGTTGATTTTATTGATAATAAATATAGAAACAAAAAGGATGCACAAATAATTATGCATGCTTGTTCCGACGGTGAAGAGGTTTATTCTCTGCTTGCTGTTTTGATTGAACGTCTGGGCGCCGGCGCAGAAAAGTATTTTCCTATTATAGCTAAGGATATTGACCCTTGGCATATAAGCCTTGCCCAAAAAGGGGTATATGATATGGCTTCTGTCGAAAGACCCGATGCGTCATATTATACAAGAGGTAATTTTTCTAAATATTTTTATGAATATAACAGTGGAAAGTATTCTGTTGTCGAACCGAAAGAGTTTTTAAAGAAAAAAGTTCAATTTTCTACAGGTGATATTTTAGAAGATATAAAAGTTTTACCATTGAAAAATAAAATATTATTTGCTCGGAATTTCATGCCTTATTTGGATAAAGAAGATGCATATGCGTATGTAAAAACGCTTGCTCAAAATGCAGATGACTCGACAACGCTTGTTATCGGCGGTTATGATAAAGAATTTGACCGTGACAAGCTGCTGGAAAATTTCGGGTTTAATCGTACTTATACGGATTGCGTTTATGAATTAAAAAATTCTTTAAAGTATTTGTATTGAGGATAAAAATTAGTATATCTATATGACAAATTATAAAAAATTATTTTTTATAATATTAGAATGGATGAAACAGTTGTTGAACAAAAATATGTTGATTATATTGAATCTTTGATTGAAGGCATTGTACCTCTTTTGCCCGAAGACGTAAATAAATTGCAGCAGGATTATTTGGAAAATAATATCAGGCATTCCGCGCTTTTATTGGCATCTTCAATGCAGACTGATACAGTATTTCAAAGATTAACTTTTGAACAACAATGTGTCTACATTCAAATAATGGCAGAGTGGTCTTTTCATAAAGAAATTGATTTGTTTCGTTCCGGAATTCCCGCGAAATATTGGAAAATTGTAATGCAGAAGATTTGGTATACAATTTGGGAAGTAATGTATGCTTGTATTCAAAATGAAGCTCCCGAAAATATTGTTTTGGATATTGTAAAACGATATGTTAATCGTACATATAATGATGCTGTCGAAGAATTAAAAGACACAAATATAATTGATGATGAAACTGAAGAAAAGGCTAAAGAGCAATCGAATATTGAAATAATGGCACAGGAATATAATGCAAAACTTAAATTTAGGAAAATAAAACGAATTTTTAATTACGCAATATTGTTTGCGGTTATAGCTGCGACGATAACCTTTCTTGTCCTAAAATATCAAACGGTCGGAATTATTATAGTGCTGACTTTTCTTGCAATTTATACTTTAGTTCCTTTTGTCAGGAATTGATATAAAATTAGGTAGATAATTTTGAACTTTTGTTATATAATAATTTTGTGAAAGAAATTTCACGCGGTTTATAATATAAGGAGAATTTAAAATGACAGTTACAATTAGTGATGCTTGTATAGCATGCGGCGCTTGTGAATCAATTTGTGATGCAGTATTTTCTATTGAAGATAAAGCTGTAGTAAATGATGCTGCTGTTGCAGACAATATCGACAGTGTAAAAGAAGCTGCAGATGCATGCCCTGTAGGAGCTATTGAAGTAGAATAGTTTGAAAACAACAATAATAAAAAGACAGTACAATTTATTTGTACTGTCTTTTTTCATTAAAAATTTTTATTTAATCAAAAATTACATGTCATAACCAAATCTGCGCCATTATTGTATGCTTCGGATATAGCTTCGGATTGATTTAATTGCATGAATCCGTTTGGTGTTGTGATACCGAATATACGGCATTTTACGTTTGAATGTTCTTCTTGAAATTTTGCATTTTTTAAATTTGTAATTTGCTGTGTCAGTTCGTCAACACGGTTTGATAAATCTTTAATTTGACTGTTATTTTCTGAAATGACATTCCTTTCATAATCGTAGTCATTTTCGTTGTTTTGGACGATTGCATTATTATTGGCATTTAATTTCTTATCTGCAACTTCCTTTGTGTTCGTATAAATTGCCCCGATAACAAAAACAAACATTAATAAAAAAATTACCGTTGTTATTTGAAATTTACTCAATTCACGCATATATTTCTCCGATTGTACAATACATATTTTAGCATAACTTTTAATTAAAGCATTAATATTACATATTCTTAAAATATTTTGCCGAAATAAGTGATATTATGATATCATTTTATTGTTTTAATAAGGAGAAACAATATGACGACATTAGAAACAACCGTACTGGAAAATATAAATTCACCATCGGATGTAAAAAAACTTACAATAGAACAAATGCATATATTATCTGAAGAAATCAGAAAAGGTATTCTTAATCGTGTAGATAAAATCGGCGGACATTTAGGACCTGATTTAGGGATTGTAGAGGCGACAATAGCCTTGCATTATGTATTCAATTCGCCTGTTGATAAATTAGTATTTGACGTATCACATCAATGTTATCCTCACAAAATGCTGACAGGCAGAAAAGAAGGATTTTTAAATCCGACGGAACATCCTGAAATTTCAGGGTATTCAAACCAAAACGAAAGTGAACATGACCATTTTATGATAGGACATACCTCAACTTCTGTATCTTTAGCGACCGGATTAGCAAAAGCAAGAGATTTAAAAGGGGAAAATTATAATGTAATAGCCTTAATCGGCGACGGTTCATTATCAGGCGGAGAAGCTTTCGAAGGTTTAAATAATTCTTCTGTCTTAAATTCGAATTTTATTGTTATTGTTAACGACAACGAAATGTCAATCGCGCAAAACCAAGGCGGTTTATACAAAAATTTACAGCTATTAAGAGAAACGAACGGACAATGTGAAAACAATTGGTTTAAAGCGTTCGGTTTTGATTATATTTATGTGGAAGAAGGAAATAATGTTGAGAAATTAATAGAAGCCTTCAATAAAGTTAAAGACACCGAACATCCTGTTGTAGTTCATATTCATACATTGAAGGGTAAGGGGTATGAACCTGCCGTTAATAATAAGGAATGGGGACATTGGTCAATGCCGGGGTTGTTGAGCCAAAAGTCTTCATCAAACGGCACAGTGCCTGAATGTTATGAAACAATAACAAAAGATTATATATTAAATAAGGTAAAAGAGGATAAATCGGTAATTGCCGTAAATGCTGCAACACCGGGGGTATTTTGGTGGGATGAAGAATTCAGAAATAAATTAGGTAAAAATTATACTGATGTGGGTATTGCAGAACAACATGCGGTCGGATATTCTTCAGGACTTGCGACAGGCGGAGCAAAACCTATATTTGGAGTTATGACATCATTTATTCAAAGGGCTTATGACCAATTATCACAGGATTTAGCGTTGAATAATTCTCCTGCTACTATTCTTGTATATTGGGGCGGAATTTCAAGCGCTGACTGTACGCATTTGGGCTTGTTTGATATTCCTTTGATTTGTAATATCCCAAATATCGTATATTTAGCGCCTACTTGTAAAGAAGAATATTTAAAAATGCTTGATTGGTCTGTCGAACAAACAGATTATTCGGTCGCAATAAGAGTCCCGACTTGGAACTATGTATCAACAGGGGTTGAAGATACTACGGATTATTCAATCTTGAATAAATATTCTCTTGTTTCGCGCGGTTCAAAGGTGGCAATACTGGGACTTGGTGATTTGTTTGAACTCGGTAAATCCGTAAAAGAAGAATTAAAATCACGCTTGGGTATTGATGCAACTTTAATCAATCCGAAGTTTATTACAGGGGTTGATGAGGAACTTTTAAATTCTTTGAAATCAGACCATGATGTAGTTATCACTCTTGAAAACGGAACTTTAGACGGCGGATTTGGCGAAAAAATCTCAAGATTTTACGGAAATTCAAATGTAAAAGTATTGAATTACGGTGCTGATAAAGAATTTAACGACAGAGTTCCTATGGATGAATTATTAACAAGATATCATTTGAAAAAAGAAATGATAGTTGATGATATAGCTTCAATAATATAAAAAAAATAGAGCAAAACAGCAATCTGATAAGACGGGTTGCTGTTTTTTGTTGTAAAATTCTTATGAGGTACAGGTTTTGATACTTGCAGAGTACGCAAAATATTTGCAGGAACACAATGAAGAATTATTGCAAAATAAACTCACCCCGATAGAATTATTGGGCCCTTGGTTGCGCGCAATAATAAATAAAAATCCGAAAAATAACGTTGATAAAATAATACATAAAGAGTTGATGTATGCCGAAAATGAAAACGGGGATTATATAATAGTCGGTAAATCCGAAAGCGGCCGAAAATTGGCAACTGCTTTAATTAATTTTGCTCAGAGTTATAAGAATTATAATCATGCAAAATGGATGGAAATGCTTGAAAAAAATTATCACAAAAAATAATGCGACGGTTCATATTGAACCGCCGCATTTATTTTATAAAGCCGAATTATTGTTCATTACTTAATTCAGAAGTACAATTCGGGCATTTAGTTGCACGAATATCAATTTGTGTAAAGCAATGAGGGCAAGTTTTGGTTGTTGCGGCAGATTCTGTTGCGGCTTCTTTTTTAGCAGCAGCTTGCAATTTGTTGATACCTTTAATAAGTAAAAATACTGCAAAGGCAACTAAAACGAAGCTTATTAAGGTATTAATAAATATCCCGTAATTGATAGTTACCGCACCTGCGGCTTTCGCAGCTTCCAATGAATCATAATGCGGAATATTGCCTAAATCATCTAATTTTGTAGGCATTGTAAAATACAAGTTGGCAAAATCAACTTTGCCCATCAACCATCCTAATGGAGGCATGATAACATCATTAACCATTGAATCTACAATTTTACCGAAAGCGGCACCAATAATGATACCAACAGCCATGTCTATTACGTTTCCGCGAATAGCAAAAGCTTTAAATTCACTCAATTCTCTTTTCAAAAAATTTAGCATATCTATTCTCCTTTTTCGTACTGTAATATTTTATCACAAAGACCAATAAACTTAATTATTTTTTGCAGATATGTGTAATGTTTGCTGCGTACATTTTAATGCATTTAAATAACATAGTAACTCATCATCTGTTTTTGCAGAGTTTAATATATTTAGTGCTTTGGTATATAGGGGATTTGTGTTAAGTTTTACATTATTTAAATTTAAGCCAACGTCAGAAATGGTAATGCCTAAACTTTCCAATAAATTCAAAAGAGTTTTGTATGTAGGAAAAAATTTACCATTTTCAATTCGAGATAAGTGCTTTTCATCAATTTCAGCTTTTTCAGCTAATTTTTGTTGAGTCAATCCTTTTGATTTTCGTATTTGTCTAAGTAATGCCCCGAATTCTTTATTATTCATAACGCCTCTTTTTATTTTTAATTTAAAATAGTTTGACAATACACGATAAGTATGTTAATAAATATTATAAAAAAGGTGATATAGTTATCACTAAATATATATTAGGAATTGTTATTTTGAATTTACATTTTACATTAACAAAGATTAAAAGAATTATTCAGTATTATTTAAATTTAAATAAATATAAAAATAATTACATAATAGTGGTTGATAAATACGGCAATGAGAAAAAATATAAAAACTGCTTGCATATGAAAGGCTTTTATGTTCATTTTAAAGGAAACAATAATGTTGTAAAAATATTTCAACCTGCAAAACTGAAATCGTTAGGTATAAATATTCATTCTGATAATAACACTGTAATATTAGAAAAATCCGTTGATATTTATAAATCGAAAATAAATATTTTTGACGGCGAGCACAATACAATTAAAATAGGGGCTGATACAACAATAAACGGTTTATTAATTCAAACATACGAAGATAATTCCGTTGTTACGATAGGTAAAAATTGTATGATTTCGTGTGGTGTCGAAATGTGGTGTACAGATTCACATACAATAACAGATTTAAATAATAGGGTTATAAATATTGGTATGAGTATAGAATTAGAAGATCATGTATGGGTTGGTAAAGATGTAAAAATCGGTAAAAACACAAGGATTCCGAAAGATTCAATTGTAGGGTGGGGGGCTGTTGTGACCAAAAAGTTTGATGAACGAAATGTTGTTCTTGCAGGTAATCCGGCCAAAATAGTAAAACATAATATTATGTGGGCACGTCCCCGAGTCAGGGATTTCTTAAAAATGAGCGGTAATTAATATCTCACAGATGATTTAGTTGAGTTATTACATATATCTTTTCTGTAATTCATTCCGTTAAATTTTATCACGGATAAATCTTGTTCTAAATATTCCTTTGCCCTTGTCAGGGTTTTTGAAGTTCTTGTTATTGCAAAACAAGCACCCTGATTTGTATAATAATTCCCGCTGTTTTGTTTAACGTTATTAAAATCTATATTGTAAATGTCTTCGCAGCAATCAATATTTTCAATAATTTGACTGCCATACTGTGCGGATACAATAGCCGTAATCGAGTGCAAATTATTGATTTTTATTTCGTTGTATTCGTCCGAAAAAGCTCCGTTTAAGCAAGAATAAATGATTTCAATAATATCATCTTCTAAAATATTCAAAACGGTTCTGCAATCGTGATTTTGGAAAAATGGTTTCAAATCTTCCGCTAAAAATTCATCATCACCCGTCAATATGCATTCGACTCCTAAAATACCTATGTACGGTGTTCCTTTTTGATCAAAACTTACAAGAATATTATTAACAAGCGGTTCCAATTTTTGTAAAATTTTATTTGAAATTCGATAATCAGGGGCGTATGCACCTACACCATCCGTAAAATCCCCCTCCAAATTGCCTGTTGCAAATTTCATATTGGCAACCGCTGTAATCGGAAGCGCGCTATATCCGTCCGTAAAATAATATATGGTGAAATTTGTGCCATATATATAGTCTTCTATAATAATATCAGTTTCCCCGTTATTAAAAAGTGTTTCTATATAATCAGATGCATACTTCATTGTCGGGCAAATCATTTTATCATCATTTAGTCCTGAAACGGTTTGGCTTTTTATAAGAACAGGAAAGCTTGAGGTTTTTAAGTAATCAAGTGCAGTTTGAAATTTGTTAAATATTCCGAATTTAGGGCTTTTTGCATTATTTTTATACAGGAATTTTCGTACCTGAATTTTATTCAAAATCGTATTACAAATATTTTTAGCAGGCGCAAATATATTTTGACCGTTTGATTGGAAAAAAGAAACTATATCTGATTTAAAAGCTTCGTTGGAGGTTGGAATTGTTAAATCAATATTATTATCCAACGCAAATTTTAATAATCCCGTCAAGTCGTCTTCTCTAATGTCAATATTTTCATATACATCATTTGTAACCCCGTTACCCGGAGCTGCAAAAATTTTTTCGACATTAGGTATTGAATGCAGTTTCTTTGCAAGGGCGCTTATTACAGCGCCTTTGCCAATAAGCAAAATATTCTTATTTCCCATGTTAAGATTATAGCATAAAATTTATAACTTTTCTACATTTGCTTTCATAGCAGTGTGGGTTGTATGTTCAAGATGTACTTTTTGGGGGTAAATGTTATTCTCGATAGTAGTGGTGTTAGATAATTTTTGTTTTTGGGTCGGGGAAAGTTGTTTTAGAACTTTTCTGTTCCCCTCTGTCGCAGTTTTATTTTGGTGGGAGAGGGTTTTGCTTGTCCTCTTAATCTCTTGTCTTCCTGACATCTTTGAATTATTTTGCACTTTTTGCGTTTTGTCCTTGCCTAATGCCCATCTGAAACCGAAGGTTAATGCAACACCGTTTCTGCCGCCATGGCGTAACATCGCCTGACCATAAGCTGAAAACTTATCCGCCCAGGTTCTTTGCAACCCGACCCCATATTCTACATAAGGTTTTGTATGCATTTCAGGAAGTTTTACCCCGTTTGCTTCCGTATGAGTTTCGTTAAGTAAATTCCAAACCATACCTACAGACGCATAAGGCTGCCATCCGCCTTTTATGTTACCGATGAATTTAACAGACGGGTTAATCTGTACCGTATGCATAGGGTCTGAATCTATTCTTACGCCCGCAGAGTTTGTATAGTCAAAGGTGTTTACAAAACTGTAACTCATAAACAATCTCGGTTGGATAATGAATTTACCTTCCTTAAATTCAAAGTTATACCCTGTTTTTGAGCCGATACCTGCCATTAGCATTGTCATTTCGTCTTTGCCATACATTGTATGTGCTTCTGCAAAGCTTGCGCCTGCGGTTGCTGTTAATGCCGTCCAGAAGTTACCTTTGTAGAAGGTTTCAGTTAAACCCAGCAAACCGCCGTTAGTTGATGCATCCACATTTGAATAATCCACTTGCGAGCCGTTGTAACCAATGTATGCGGTTGCAACATTAGCCCATCCGTGTTTTAGTTTATGGATATTACTATCAAACCCGATTAAGGTGCCGTAAGATATTACGTCAACTTTTGGGCCGTTTTTGAGGTGGATACTCTCAAAGCTTGAGTATGGTTTTGTCCAAACGGCTTTGTTTTGGTGAACATAGTCAAGATTTAAGTTGGAGTTGAAATCTGTAGACAGGGCGCCTTGACGTTCTGCCAATGCATAAGTATTTGAATTAATTTTAGCAAATCTGTCCATAGCGGAGAAATTCATGAACGTATCGCCATGTTCAAATGCATAATAGAGGGTATTTGTCATAGAAGCCTGCGCACCGGCTTGTGTTGCAACAGGTGAAGTTAGTACAGCAGGGTTGAATCCGTCAGACGGGTTTGAACTTCCTGCCCCGCGAGTGAATACAAAGTAACCTGCATCATCACGATTGTCATAGTGTATTCCGTATTTATACAGTGGAGTTAAGAATTCTTTTTTGCTTGTTGTAACATAATCTTTCAAACCTTTTTGTGCAAAATATATTTCGATTTTGTTTTTATCGCTGCCTGAGATAAAGTTCATATCTTTTACGTTTAATTTACCACTATGGTTTCCATAAGCGGAAGCAGTAAATCTGTCCATTGTTTGGTTTGCCATATCTACATCTGCAACAAAATCTGTATTTCCGTTTACGCTTAAAGATTTAAAATCGTAAGTATGGATTTTATTATTAACGGTATTGATTGTGGTGTTTGCCATAGTTACATTACCGTTATAAATGTCATTAAACATATAGTATGTACCTGTTGAATCACCTGAGATATTGACATTGTAACCGTCTTCGCCGCGGATGTTGTCATACATATACATGTTTCCGTTGTTTAATTGTTTTAGGTTAAGTTTAGCATCGGCAGAAGCGACATATATTGCATTGTCATCTTTTTCTCCGTCAGTTTTTGTGTAGTTGCCTTTGAATACGGATGTTCCGTTATTTGCCGTAATGTCTAAATCTTTAGATGTCCAAACCGCGCCGCCTTGTGCTGTCCCGTCTTTTGCTTCGGTGTAGTTGCTTAGGAAAGATGAATTAACGATTCCGTCGATTGTGCCGGAATTGTATATAGCACCGCCGCGAGCGAAAGAATATTGAAAATAATTAGGATTTTCGTTTTCTGTTTTTACGTAATTATCTTTATATGTGCCTGTTACTTTACCCATAGTGCCAGTATTTGACAATGCTCCGCCTGATGCATAAGCAGGATTATTTGTGGTCGGCTCTGCTTTTACATAGTTACCCGTCATATTTGCACTAACATCACCCATTGTACCGCTATTTGAAATAGCTCCGCCGTTTGAATTGTATGCAAGTGTTTGTACATAGTTGCCTTTAATTTCGTTTGCCAAGATATTTCCAACAGTGCCGCTATTTGAAATAGCTCCACCGTTTGTGTTCGGTCCGGTACCTGTGGCTTTTGCATGGTTATTTGAAATTTTATTTGCCGTAATATTTCCGACAGTACCGGAATTAAGCAATACCCCTCCGCCTTGTGTATAGAATGCATCTACATAGTTGTTTGAAATTTTATCTGCGGTAATATCCTTAATAGTACCGTTTGTATTATATATAGCACCCCCGCCTGCTGAATTTTGAGGGAGTTGCATTACACCTTTGACATAATTGTTTGATATTTCTTTTGCGCTAATATTGCCAAAAGTTCCGTTGTTATTGTATATTGCTCCGCCACCAGAAGCTTGGGCACCGACAGCGTAGTTACCTGAAATTTTGTTTGAAACAATATCGCCAAAATCTCCGTTTTGGTTATAAATTGCACCGCCTGCCACAGGTGTTGAAAAAATATCTTTTGCTTGTTTTACGTGGTTGTTTGTTATATTTCCGCTAATACCATCAAGCTTAAATGTCGCAGATATATTATAAATTGCGCCGCCAAGAACTGTATAATATCCTTCAGCATAGTTATCTGATATTTCTGTAACTTTTCCGCCTGTAAAGCCGCCTGCGACATTATAAATCGCCCCGCCTATGGCGATATTGCCGCCTGTAATATTACCGTCTTCATCATAAGTCGCAGCTTTGGCATGGTTATTTACAATAGCGCCGTTTAATTTACCTAAATCGCCGCCGCTATTCCATATTGCACCACCTTGTGCAGAGGTTGTTGCAGAATGCACTTTGTTGTTTACAATATTGCCAATTTCATCAAGTTTAAAGTTTTCGGTATTATTATAAATTGCACCGCCAAATGTATCTATGAAACCTTCAGCATAGTTGTCCGAAATCTCACCAATTTTTCCGCCGTTGATAGTGCCTTTATTATATAAAGCACCGCCCATAGCGCTTCCCCCTCCTATGACATTCCCGTCGGCATCTTTTGTGATGCTTACTGTATGGTTGTTTATAAAGTGCTCAGCATCAAGTCTTTCTATTTTACCTTCATTGGAAATTGCACCACCGTATGATATACTCCAATTAGGGTTCGCATCTTCTTTTGGAGACGCGTCAATGTAATTTCCTACGAAATTACCTTTTATGTTTTTGATTGTTCCATAACTGCTGTTATGTAAAAAGCCGCCTTGAGTTCTTGCTGCAGCATATACTTCTTCTATTTTGATATAGTTATTTACGGCATTTGTTGTTATATCACCGATTTTACCGTAGTTATAAATCGCTCCTCCGTTTATTCCATAGCCTCCCGGATAATGGTGTTCAATACGATGTACATAGGTATAATTGCCTATTATATTACCGCTTATATCCCCAATAGTACCGCCATTGAATATGGCTCCACCTGTTCCTGAAGGGCCCCAGCCACTATAGTTTGATTCGGTATAATTTTGTGCAATATCACCTTTGATATTTCCCATGGTTCCTGCGTTATAAATCGCACCACCGCCTGCACCTCCGACACCATCCATGGCATGGTTATTATAAATATTTCCTGTGATATTTCCAAAAGTACCAGTGTTATAAATCGCACCGCCAAGTGAATATAATCCGCCTGAGGAGCCTGTTGAGAATACTACGGTTTCTGAATAATTGTTATAAATATTTCCGGTTACATCGCCAAAAGCTCCGTCATAATTATATATTGCGCCGCCAGCTGCGCCATTCCAACCTTTTACATGGTTGTCTGCGATATCACCGTTTATGGCATCAATTTTAAATTTATTGCTATAGTTATAAATAGCGCCTCCCACAATGCGGCAAGCTTCGGAACCATTTATATAATTGCCGATAATATTGCCAAGAGTTCCGCCATTTACGGTTCCACTATTATAAATAGCGCCTCCGGCCCCTCCGCTGCTTGAATTTCCATTTTCTAAAAGTTCAATATTATTATACAGAATGTGACCATTTAAGGATTTTATTGTGCCTGTATTATAAATAGCTCCGCCTTTGCCTTCGGCATATATGTCGCTTGTAGACATTGTAATCTTATTGTCAATAATATTACTGATATCAACATTCATTACTCCGGTATTGTAAATTGCACCACCAAAGTTATATGTTCCGCTTGTTGTATTTAGGATATAATTGCCTTTTACAAGATTTATAGACCCAGAATCGACAGTACCCGTATTATAAATTGCGCCACCATATAAATATGCTCCTTTTGCCTTTATATAATTATCTGTAAGATTATTTACAACTAATGAGCCGATTTTACCGGTATTATAAATCGCTCCGCCTTGCGCTGTTCCGTCTTTTGCTTCGGCGTAATTATTTAGGAAGGATGAATTAACTATTCCGTCGATTGTACCATTTGCGTTGTATATAGCACCACCAAGTGAACAATAATTTGAACGAGCATAGTTATCTTTGATATCTCCGACTTCATCAAGTTTAAACGAGTTCGTAGTGTTATAAATCGCTCCGCCATAGGCTCCTGCATTGCCTTCAACATAGTTACCTGAGATTTCGGTTATTGTTCCGCCAGTTACTATTCCGTTATTTGCATTATAGATTGCCCCGCCATAAGCGTATGCACCGCTTACTAAATTCCCGTTTTCATAAGTTCCTGATATAGCATAATTGTCTTTGATTGCTCCGTTTAATGCGCCGAGAATACCATTTTCGTTATAAATAGCGCCACCTAGTGCAGGGGCATATGGAGAATATACGTGGTTATTTGTTATATCACAGATTTCATCAAGTTTGAATGCGTTTGATATATTATAAATTGCTCCGCCGTATGCAGGTGCGTTGCCACTTTCAGCATAGTTGCCTGAAATTTCCGTAACATTGCCGCCCGTAAATCCGCCTGCGGTGTTATATATTGCACCGCCATAAGCAACTGATCCTGTTCCGCTTATGACTTTCCCGTTTTCATCAAGTTTACCCGATAAAACATAATTATTTTTGATTGCACCGTTTAATTTGCCAAGATTACCCTTTTCGTTATAAATTGCACCGCCATATGCCTGTAATGATGAAGAATAAACATTGTTGTTTACAATATCACCTATCTCGTCAAGTTTAAATGTACTCGATGTATTGTATATCGCCCCGCCATAAACAGTGCTGTTTCCGCTTTTTGCATAATTGCCCGATATTTCGGTTACTTTACCGCCTGTAAAACCGCCTGACGTATTATAAATAGCACCGCCATATGCAACTGCACCGCTTACTAAATTCCCGTCTTCATCATAAGTTCCTGATATAGCATAATTGTCTTTGATTGCTCCGTTTAATTTTCCAAGATTGCCATCTTTGTTATAGATTGCACCACCATATACTGGAACTGTAGCAGAATACGCGTGATTGTCTATGATATCACCTATTTCATCAAGTTTGAATGTACTTGATACATTGTATATCGCCCCGCCTTTTGCATCAGCGGATCCACTTTCGACGTAATTGCCATAGATTTTGCTTATTGTACCGCCATTTACTGCCCCTGTGTTATATATAGCTCCGCCATAAGCATAATAGTTTTCGCTATATGCGTAGTTGTTTTTTAAGCTTGTTACATTTAATGTATCAATTGTGCCTGCATTGAATATTGCGCCACCAAGTACATAATAATTACCGCTAGCGGAATTTTGGGCATAATTATTTTCAATTATTCCATTTATAATTTCAATCTTACCCCCAACGTTGTATATAGCTCCGCCAATTACCATATATTTGGAAGAATATGCGTGATTATTTGTTATATTCAATATTTCACTAATTACACCATTCTCGTTATAAATCGCTCCGCCATAAGCATAATTATATGACGATTTTATGTAATTGTCTGAAAGATTAGAAATAGTACCTGTTATAGAGCCTCTATTATTGTAAATGGCTCCACCATAGGCTTCACCGCTTTCAACATAATTATTTTCAATACTTGAACCATCTATATTAATGACACCTGTATTATAAATTGCTCCGCCGTATGCAGGGGCATTTTTTGCCTGTACATAATTGTTTTTGATTGTACCTGTTATTGAACCAAAATTATTTCCCGTGTTATATATAGCACCGCCGTATGCCATTGAAGCGGCAGAGTATGCATGGTTATTTATGATATCACCTATTTCGTCAAGTTTGAAGTTTGATGATGTATTGTATATGGCCCCGCCGCATGCCTGAGCTCTGCCTATAGCATAATTACCTGAAATCTCAGTAACTTTACCCCCGGAAAATCCGCCTGAGCCATTATAAATCGCTCCGCCGTATACTGAAGAACTATAAGAAGTAACATTCCCGTTTTCATCATAAGTTCCTGATATAGCATAATTGTCTTTGATTGCTCCGTTTAACTCGCCGAGATTGCCTTTTTCGTTATAAATCGCACCACCGTATGCAGGTGCGTTTGTTGTAACATAATTGTCTGTAATGTTGCCAATAGAATTAAGGGTGAACGAAGAACTTGTGTTATAAATTGCCCCGCCGTATCCATAGGAATGAGGGGTTAAATAGTTTCCTGATAGCTCGGTAATATCTCCGCCCTTAATTGTTCCCTTGTTTGCAATAGCACCGCCATAACTATTTGCCGTTACTTGCAAATGATTGCCTGTTACTGCACCGCTCAAGTTTTCTATTATACCGTCTGATGTGTTATACACAGCACCGCCGTAACTCTCCGTATTACCTATTGCATAGTTATTAATAAGACCATTTATAGTACCATTTATGGTGCCTGCATTATATACAGCTCCGCCATAAACACTCTTCCCTCCGGTAATATTATTATTATCATCTAAAGTTCCGGCGACTGCGGAGTTGTTCCGGAACATCGCATCAACATTGTTTATTGTTTCGCCTTCAACATTAGAAATCGCTCCGCCATATACGGATTGTGTGGTATCTTCTTTGTGTTGATTTTCTATTATTTCTTGCGCATTAGCACTTGCACCAAAAAATGTTAACCCTGCTAATGCGGCAACAGAAAGGGCTTTTGTAAAGCTTTTACCCTCACCCGAATTTCTAACACTCGTTCCTTGTGTTGAAATTCTACCCTCTCCCAATGGTAGAGGGAAATGTAATTTTTTATTATTTAACTTAATACGTTGTTTCATAATTCAGCACCTCGTTTTTTGAACTACCTTCTTGATATACAAGTCGGCAAATTCTGTGTAAATCTTTAGACTTTTAAGGGAAATTTTTACAATCTGAAATATAATATATCCTCTTAGATATATTATAACAATGTTTTTATAAAAATTCAACCCTTTTAAATGCAAAAAATAAAATACCTGTAAGCTGCAGTCACAAAGGGTTTGTTAAATTTTCAACCTTTTTAATATTAACCGCTAATGAGCTGTGAGGCATTATAGGAGCTGCGCACTAAAGGCCCTATTTGAAAATTTGTAAATCCGATTTTGCGAGCAATATCTTTTAGATATTCGTATTCATCAGGGGTATAATATTTAGAAACCGGTAAATGCTCTTTCGAAGGTTGTATGTATTGACCTATTGTCAAAATATCACATCCGACAGATTTTAAATTTTCCAATGTAACTTTAATTTGCTCAAAATTTTCGCCTAAACCTATCATCAATCCTGATTTGGTTTGAATGTCAGAATTATCCTTGATATATTTTAATACCTGCAAAGATTGCTCATAATTACCTTGAGGACGTGCTGTTTTAAATACTTCTTTTACAGTCTCAATATTATGATTAAATACATCCGGATGCGAATCTATTATTATGTCAAGCGAAGTTTTATTATTTTTAAAATCGGGTGTTAAAATTTCAATTTTTGTTTGCGGACAAATTTTTCTTATCTGTTGAATACAATCTGCAAAATGTTTTGCTCCGCCATCTGCTAAATCATCCCTTGTAACCGATGTTATTACAGCGTATTTTAAACCTAAATCTTTAACAGCACGCGCAATATGTTTTGGTTCTTGCAAATCCAGCGGTTCCGGTTTGTTACAAGAGATATTACAATATCGGCAATTGCGAGTACAAACGCTCCCCATAATTAAAAAAGTCGCAGTGTGTTTAGTATAGCATTCGTTTTTATTCGGACAACGAGCGTTTTCACAAACAGTATTTAAACAATTTGTTTTTAGTATTTTCCTTACTGTTCTTGTATTTTCGGTGTCAATAATTGGTCGTTTTAAATATTCGGGTAATCTCTCGCGCAATTTTTTTTCCTTTTATGTTTTAATAAAATTATATAACAAATTTATTTTTGTTTTGATTTATGATATAATATAAGTATAATATTGTAATATAAAATGAATTGAATATAGGAGTCGAAAGATGAAAAAGTCAGTATTACTATTAACAATGATTTTGTTGTCAAGCGTTGGCGCAGCTCAAGCGGTTGAACCGTTGTTGTTGGAACCTTTGCAAACAGTTCTTTCAAGTTCACCAAGAAGCTATGACCAAACAACAACATTAGCACCGTTTAAAACACCTATCGGAGGCGGTGTTTATGAAGCAACATTTATGCCTGCTACAGCTTATGCAGAAAACATGATTCCGCAAAACGCAGCAGCAAAAGGTGAACCGGTTCCGGTGAAAGAAGAACCGCGTGTTCGTATTCAAACAAAACAAAGAAGCCAAGGTAATGCATATTGGAATCCGGGCGGAAAAGGAACAAAATCATATTTTTAATAGTCAAATCATAAATATTAAAAATCTCTCGCAGAGCGCGAGAGATTTTTTTTGTTAATAATATTGACAAAATTTGTTACAATTCTTCATATTTAAAGAATAATATGCAAATTTTATCATTGTATAAACTTTATATATATAGGAGATATTAAGGGGAAAATATGTTTTGCAGTAATATTTCAATACCACCAATATATTCTGTATTCAGCAATTCGTTTTCTGCTGTTTCGACATTTATGCCAACAACATTTATGCCGATATTTAGCAGCTTCTCAAGAGCACCTATTTCTCCAAGCTTCGGAAACAATTTTAACTGGTTCCCGAGCTTTAATTTTTCATCGTTTATACCAAATTTTTCATTTAGTCTTCCGTCGTTTAGCAGTATTACATCTTCAGTAAGTCGTGCTGTTTCATCAACTATTTCAGGTGGGCAAAAAGTTTCCGTCTCATCAGCAAATCAGAATAGTTCTTTTTGGCAGAGCCTTGGTTATAATGCCGAAAAAGGTTTAAAATTAGCAAAAGATGCAGCGAGCCATGTTGTCGGTTTTGTCGGACGGTGCGCAACTTACGTTAAAAATGCAATATCAAGATGCGGTTTGGGTGCATATACTTCAGGACACGGATATCAAATGGCTGATGTTTTGAAAAATAATAAAAACTTTAAACAAATATCACCTGAAGGGGTAGATTTGAAGAAACTTCCTGCAGGTTGCGTGCTTGTTTTTGGGCGCGGAAAGAGTGGTTACAGCTCGTCATATGGGCATACTGAAATAACTACCGGTACAGGAAAAGCCGTTTCTGACGGAATTACAAATAATCTTCGCAAACCTAGTGCAATATTTATTCCTGTATAAAAATATTGCGCCCGGGGGGATTCAAACCCCCGACCTTCGCCTTCGGAGAGCGACACTCTATTCAGCTGAGCTACGGGCACAAATTTTTAATTTCCTGCCAATATTACAGTAAAGTCAGTATCCGCACAAGGGTATGAATCAGGTTGATAAACAAACTGTTGTGATTTAACTTCAGGGACTTCTTTCTTTAGTTTTGCATAATAATCAACTGTAACATAGTCTGAATGAGCTATAAATTGAGAATGAACTGAATTTGTTGAACCTGAGCATAAAACTCTTACTCCGTTATTTTTAAGTGCTTTTGCCAACTTATCAGCTTCAGCTTTTTTATCAGGCAGACTCATTATGCTTGCAGTATATGAGTCTTTTAATGCATCCGTTTTTTGTCTGTATATTAGTCTGTCAACGACTTTTTGGGTTTTCTCCGGGTCTAGTATCCAATAACTTATGTATCCCGTCTTATTCGGTGCTCCGGGTAGCATTGCAATTTCAATATTATCCATATCAAAATGTGTTGCTAATGCGGCGTATTGAGTCATTTCATAAGGGGTCATATCGGTTTTTACGTATTTGCTTGTTACTGATACTATTTTAGGAATTTTGACAACTGTTTCAGGTCTCTTTAGATTTGTCAATAAGCCTCTCAAGAACCATTGTTGACGTTTTGTTCTGCCTATATCTCCCGTTGCATCATGTCTAAAACGCAAATATTCCACTACATCTTTTTCTGTTAAATGATGTTTACCTTTTTTGAAATTGATGTGCAATTTACCAGCATAATCGTCATAGTGCATATTTTTTTCGATATAAATATCAACACCGCCCAAGGCTTTTACAACTTCTTTTACTCCTTCGTCATGGAACATGATGTATCTGTCTATTCTAACGCCTAGTGTATCTTCAATGGTTTTTACGGTCATTTTTATGCCGCCAATGGCATGAGCAGCATTGATTTTCTGAGTCCCCATTCCGTCAGGTAAATAAACTTTACTGTCACGCGGAATAGATATAGCGTTAACAGTCTTAGTTTTTGGGTCAATATTCATCAATATAATCGTGTCTGTTCTTGTTCCGACCCATAAGTCAGAATCTGCTCCATTGGAATCGACTCCAAGTAATAAAATATTTTCTCTTCTTGGGCCAAAAGGCAGATTAAATTCCGGGCCTTGCTTCTTGGCACTGTTATTCTTGGATATTTTGGCAAAAATGCTGCCTATAAAGGAATCTTCGCCGAATTTTTCATTTATAAAATCCTGCCCGTTTGCGAAAAATAGCATTCCGGCTATGATTACAAAAAACATTATTGCCATCATGGTTAAAATTTTTGCAAAAGTTGAAGATGACTTTTTATATCTTGAACCGTAATTTCTTTCAAAAGGGTTCGCATACTTTTGGCGCGGGCTTATATTCGGTCTTTTTCGTGTATTTTTGTATTGTTTCATATTACTTAATTCTTTATTGTTATACTATACATTATATAATTGTACACTAAAGAAGCAAAATGCATATACAATTAAAAACCGATATTTACATTAGTACCAATTTACATGTTTTTGGTTTGCTACGGCTGATATTTTGAATAAATTTCAAAAACTTTACAAAAATTTACAATAAATTTATATATAAAAATATGCCTGTTTTTATGTTTTTTATTAAAAAATAGCATTCTTTTTACATAATTAATAATTTTTCGATAAAAATATATGTATTTTTAGAAAAATATCCAAAATTTTATCTTTACAAAAACTTTATATTTGAAACAAAAAAGGCAATTTTTATTTTGCTCTGCTTTTAATTAATATGTACTTTGGTTATAATATGAAGGCAAATGTGTGTATAGCTTATAAATTATGATAAGAAACGTTGAATTAGGTAGTATAGATAAGAATAGTAACCCCCGTATAGCAGCAAAGCCTGAGAATAAAAAGCAGGTAGCTTTTACGGGTGTTGGTGAAATGGTTTTGCAGGGGATTCAATTATGCGAAAAGAATCCTATGTTGAACGTTACATTTTTAGATTGCACGACTGCAATATTTCCGCGCACATTTTTTGAAACATTCATAGGCTCAAAAAGAAAAGATGAAAACGGTCAGGAACAAAAGAGAAAATTAAACCTGTTCGGTGGCTTTGAAGCATTCAGACGTGAATCCTCAGGACTTATAATCAACTGTATTATCCCGAGCTTTATAGTCATCGGTTTGGCTAAATTGTTGAACCGTCCTATCATGGGTAATTTTAACAAGTCAAATTTGACCAGATCATGGGCAAACGGTGAAGCTTTAGATAAAATCAAAAAATATTTTGAAGCTTCAAAAGGTGAAACAAAACATCAACGAGTTGTAAACACTCTTAAGACAATGATAAATGATATTGAGGGTGTAGACGGTGATATATCAAAAGGCGGATTGAAAAAATTTAAAGATATTTTTGCAGGCGATAAAGAATTTGAAAAAGCGATACAAGAAGCCGCAAAAAATATTGTAAGTGAAAAGCCTGATAAACATTATACAAATAAATTATATAAATTTTTGGTCGAAAAGTCTGGAATTTCTGAAAATATACGTTTTGCAGGTGAAGAAAAATTCTCAACAAGTAATCTGTCACACATTTGTGATAGTGTAGGGGAAATTTTACATGGAGCATCAAAAGAAAATATTTTTGATTCACCGAAAGAATTAACTCAGTACTTTAAAAAGGCAAACAAGCTTGTAAATGCAAAGAGTGCATTCGGCTTGTTAGGTGTAATTATTCCGCTTGCAATATCGGCTCAGCCTATTAACAGATGGATTACACATAAATTATCAGGAAAAGGAGGAGCGCCTATATATAATGACGACAAAGACAGGCACCTTACTCCTGAAGAAAAGAAAAAACTTACTGCTCAAAAATTCTTTGCAGTACCTTTAATGTGGGGCGTTGCTGCATTATCCATGCTTTTAGACAGACCGTCGTTAAAGATGTTCCAATTTAAGAATATTTTCCCGACAATGGATCAGGCAAGATTGATTTCGGCAGCTACATTCTCATCACGTATTGCGGCTTCAGAAGATTCTAACGAATTGAAAGAAAGTACAATTCGCGATATTGCAACTTTCTCAAGCTTCTATTTCTTAGGAGATTACGCTGCTAAAGCTATCGCTACATTAATTGAAAAATACAAAGGTGTAAAACTTATAAACAGATTGAAAGAGTCTGACCCTAATGCTAATATATTCCAAAAGGCTTGGGATTGGGCGAAAAATACCAATATGAAATCTTCGGAAGAATTAAGTGCAATAAAAGATGTGAAGCTTCAAAAGCAAGCCAGAAATCTCAGAGCATTATGCCATGCCGGCAATATTGCATTCTCACTTCTTTCTTTAGGAATATTTATCCCGTTATATACACGAACCCAAACTAACAAAAAGCAAAAAGAGCTTGAAGAAAAAGCGGCTTTAGAAAAAGCAACAAGCGCGACCTTCACAAGCAACTTAACAAAATCTCCGGCTTTTCAAGCTTTTTCGTTAGCACAAAATCAGAAGGTATCATAAATGAAATTAGATGGCGTAAAACAGTACAATCAGAATTATTCTCAAAAACAAAATCGCAAAAACAATCCGCAATTTACAGGTTGGGTTGATACAACATTGCGTTTTTTGGATACTAACCAAGCTTGGGGTGCTAATGCCGTTGATTTAGGTTTCATGGTATTACCAAGAACTATTACGGATTTTGGCAGAGGACCTGAGGCCGGTTTTGAAACTATGCGCCGTGAAAGTATGGGGACTATCAATGATTCTTCTGTTGGCGGATACGGGACTCTTGCAGGGCTTGCTCTTGCAACTGGTATAAACGGTTCATACGGATTGCGCGGAAAGAATGCTCCAATAAAAGCCCATAATGTATTTTCTGATTCGGAAACTTTAAAGATGATGGGTGATGTCTGGCTTGATAAGGTTCATCAGGGCGACAAGGCTTTACGAGAATTTTTAAAAGAAAGCTGGCGCAATTATGAAGCTCTTAGCCCTAAACAGAATGGACAATGGGTAAAACTTTCGGAAGAAACTATTGATAAGATAACCGAACTTCAAGAAAAAGCGATAAAAGATGGGCAGAAAAAACTTAAAGGCCAAGCCTTTGAGGATGTAAAGAACAGTGTTCTATCTGATTTGGGCGTAGAAAATAATTTTAGAATTGTTTCAAAAGAAGGAGAAAGAATTCATTCTTCGCGATATAACATTGATTCAATAATAGAGAGTGCTCACAAACTGGGAACTCTGTTTACTAAAGAAAATATTGCACAAGAATTTAAAAACGCAGCAAAACTTGAAAATGTAAACTTTGCAAAAGCTCTAAAATCAATGAATATGAAACGCTCATTGCTTGGAGTCGCAATGGGAACATTGGTAGGATGTTCTACCCAACCAATAAATATGTGGCTTACAAAACTTAAAACCGGTACGGAAGGTTTTGTCGGCGGCGGGAAAAAAGATGATTCCGCTAAATTTAAGATGGAAAAGCTTGGTGTTGCAGCATTATTCGGTGCTTTTGTTTTGGCAAGTATAGGTAATCCTAAGAACTTGATGAAAAATCTTCAATTCAAAGGATTTACTCCTACGATCAGCCAATTAAAATTTATATATGGCGCAACAATTATGTCAAGATTTTTGGCAGCTCGAAATGAAAATGAATTAAAAGAGGCTTCGATTAAAGATATATTAGGCTTTACAAACTGGTTGATTTTAGGGAACTTTGTTCAAAAGTTCGTTGTCCAAGGTTTGGATAAATCGGGAACTCTGATTAAGAAAGATACTTTAAAAGGTAATAAAATAATGAATTGGATTCAAAATTCATTCATTAAAACCAGAGATGAAGTGCTGCATGAAACTTTAGGCAAAGACGCATTTAAAGACGGTAAAGCCCTTAAATTCAATGAAATGATGAAAGCTATTTCCAATAACAAAGAAGCTAAGAAAAAAATCAGAATACTTACTCTTGCACAATTAGCAGGGTATGCATATTCAGGACTTGTTTTGGGTATCGGAATACCAAAATTAAATATATATTTGACGAATCGTCGTATGGCAAAACAAAAAGCAGCCGAAGAACAACAAAATAAAGTTCAAGCTGATGACAAAATGCTTTCTCCGCAAAACAGAGAATTTTTAGGGAAAAATTTTACAGGAAACGGCGTTTTTGCTCAAATGAAAACTGAGGGTTAAATATCTTCAGGCACAAATAAAGTTGATTTATCCAAAATTTCTCTGGTATGTTCGTAGCAGCAACTGTCATGTGTTAGTTTTTGATATTCTCTTACAATGTTGAGAATATCATCTGTCGATAACATGATAATTCTTCTTTTGGAGTCAATAATTCTAGCCATAAAATCTTCCTTTCTTTTACTGTTTTATCGGAAAAACTTTATGACAGCTTGAATTTATCATATATCAGGTTTAAAAATAAAATTTTAAATTTGAATTATATTATGAATTGTCCGTTATCGTAAATCAATTTGCCGTCAGCAAAGGCTTTGCCGCCATTTTTCATATTTTTTATCATATCCCAATGAAGACCTGAAACATTTTTCCCGCCGGTTTCGGGATATGATGCGCCCACTGCCATGTGAATTGCGCCGCCGATTTTTTCATCAAATAAAATATTGCCCGTAACATCTTGGATTTCATTATTTGTGCCGAAAGCGATTTCCCCGATTCCGCGAGAGCCGTCATCCATATTCAACATTGCTTCTAAAAATTCTTGTCCGCTTGAAGCCTCTGCTTTAACAACTTTGCCGTTTTCTATCCATAAATGTACATCGTGTGCGCTGTTACCGCGATAATTTTGCGGAAAATCGAAATATATTTCCCCGTTTATTCCATCTTCAACAGGGGAAGTAAACACTTCTCCGTCAGGATAATTATTTAACCCTGAACAGCTAATCCATTTGCGTCCTTCAACATTAAATGTTATGTCAGTTTTATCGCCTGTAATACGCAATTCTTTTACTCCGTTTAAATAATCTGCCCATTTAGATTGCTGAGCCTCTAAATCCTGCAATTTTGATACAGGATCATCTAAATCCAAATAACAAGATTTGAATAGAAATTCAGAATAATCATCCAATGACATTTTAGCTTCTTGAGCAAGTGCGTGTGTCGGAAAATCCGCTATTACCCACTTTAATTCTCCTTTTGCAGAACGGGCAAGCATTTTTTCAGACAATGTTTTTGTTGCTTTTCCGCGTCTTGACATCTTTGATAAATCCGCCCCTGCCATACTCTTTGTATTTAACGGTGCGCCTATTGATATAAAAGCATCCGCTACATCATATTCAAGTTTTGTCATCGGATCAATATAGTCTAATTGTTCATCAGATGCATATTTCATAAAGACTTCTGCCATATCCCCGAAACCTGTTCTCAATACAGGATTCCCGCCACGCTCCAAAACTCTTTTGTATACTGCTTTTACAAGTTCTTTTGATTGAGGGGAAGATGTACTTATAACGACCAATTCACCCTTTTTTATATTTGTTGAATAATCAACCAATACTTTTGCATATTTTTCCCAAACAGATTCTCTCATAATATACCTCTTTTCTTATTATTTTTATTATAGCAAAAACTATTTAAATAATATTTATTCTGCCGTCATCTTTCAATTCGACAGGTTTCTTTTCTTTTAATAGTTCGTTTTGAACGCAAACTGAAGCATCAATATCATACATTTTTTCTAACAATTGAGGGCGATAAAGCATTTTAAATCCGTCATTTCCTTGATAGCAATAATCATTTATTATTGTTGAATAAAATTTATTAACCCTTGGAGCGTTCACATTTATCGGAATATCATTACCGTTCTTATCAATAAATGAAGCATTTATTAACTGACCGTTTTTAGATGCAGTATATTTTAAACCTGATGTGTAGAATATGCCAGGTTTGCCGGAAGGGTCATTAAATGATTTTATACTGTGTTTAAGCGCATCAACAATATCTTTTTCGCTATAATTTACCTTATATAATTTATTTTTAAACGGAAGAATATCATTCAAAATACGTTCGTCAACCTTGCCTTCTTCAAAATATCCGCGCATGTTTGCAGATTGAATAAGAGCAATATCAGCGCCTAAATTCTTTCTCATGCAGTCTGCAACAAAATACCCGTGCGGATTACGTGATATAATGTAGTTTTCAGGTTCAGGAGGTGCGGATTTTATGGTGCCGAATACTTTGTTATTTTCAAATAATTTATCAAATATGTATTTTACCGCCATATTTCGGTGAAAATCTTTAGTATAACCAATATTATTTTGAACCTTCTTTATAATACCGTTTTTGTCAAATTCCAGATTTAATATTCCGAAATTCTTACCGTCTTTGCCGGCCTGAGTAATAATTACCGGCTCTCCGTTTTTGTTGTAGAAAAGATTTTCTCCTTCCTTTACATCAAAAATCAAATCGTGCGAGTGCCCGCCCATGATAACATCAAGACCTGATGTGTTTACGGCAATTATTTTATCTGCTGTATTGCCTAAGTGGGATAATAAAATTATTTTATTTACCCCTTGAGATTTTAAATTATCTATTTCTGTCTGAATATCTTTCAATGTTTCTTGGGCAGAATCAACTGTCATATCTCTTCGCAAAATCCCCTGTTTTACGCGTGAAAATAAATCGACGGGTGTCGTTCCTATTATCCCGTATTTATGCCCGTTAACTTCTTCTATAACAGAAGATTTAATCACTTTTGACCACGGATTGCGCGGATTAATTTTTACATTATTTGAAAGAAGATTGTAGTTAACATATTTCAAGACCTTATCGGCATTTGCCTGAATATCGTGCTCATGATTACCGACAGCTGCAGCATTTATTTTAATAAAATTTTGAAATAATATTGCGGCTTTATTGATATCTATATCTTCTCCAAGCATTATGTCGCCTGAAGATAATTTTAAAGTATCTGTTGCAGGAGCTTTTTTTGATCTGTTATCAAAAGCATTGGATGCACAATATACACGCTCCATATTAATGGTTTTACCGTGTAAATCATTTATGTAAAATATGCTTGTATTAACACTTCCCGAGTTAATCGGTTGTATCATGCTTTGGCACCCTCTTGCATGAAACCACATAAAAAATAATTTTGTCGGATTGATATAAATTTATTTACATTAGTTAAAATTTCATTATTTGAACTTCCCAATATTTAGATAATTCGTCATAAATTTCGTTAATTTTACTAATTACTTCAATCAATACAATCCCGTAATTATTGCATTTATATTCGCCTATAGGATGCAGACCTAATCTTGTTTGTATTTCACAACCGTATAATGTCAAAATTTCCTGTAATTTTTGTGCTTCTTGAGCTCTGTTTTCAACTTTTATTCCCATAATTGCGACCATAAAAACTCCTTTTTAGAACATTTTTATGCGACATATCAAATAAAACATCAGCCGACGGGTGAATTAAAATAAACTTTGCTGAGATGTTATGTTTTGCGTTTTGTAGCCTAAATGTCTGTATGTTTGAGGGGAAACTTTCCGACCGCGCGGAGTTCTCTGTAATAATCCGCATTGCAATAAAAACGGCTCGCAAACATCTTCTATTGTCCTTGAATCTTCACCGATAGCAGCCGCAATGGTTTCAATTCCGACAGGTCCGCCGTCATATTTTTCTATAATAAGTTTTAATAAATTTCTATCCGTTGTATCAAGTCCGTAACTATCTATTTTGAGAATATCTAAAGACTCATTGGCAATTTTTTCATTAATTTTTCCGTCATATTTTACTATTGCAAAATCACTTACGCGCTTAACTAATCTGTTTGCTATTCTAGGAGTTCCGCGAGAACGGCGCGCAATAGCATGCGCTCCTTTTTCATCAATTTCTATATCCAATATTGATGCCGTACGCTTTATTACTTGTGATAATTCATCTTCATTATAAAATTCCAAACGATGAATAATCCCAAATCTGTCTCTCAACGGTCCTGAAAGTTCTCCGGCTTTAGTTGTTGCTCCAATTAGTGTAAATTTTGGCAACGGAACACGCAGCGTTTTTACGGTTTGACTTTTACCTGTTGTCATATCAAGATAAAAATCCTCCATTGCAGGATATAAAATTTCTTCCGCAACTTTATTCAACCTGTGAATTTCGTCAATAAAAAGAATTTGACCTTCTTCTAAAGACATCAAAATTCCGATAATATCCCGCGGACGCTCAAGTGCAGGTGCTGAAGTTATTTTTATCGGGACATCAATTTCATTTGCGATTACACCCGCTAATGTTGTTTTCCCCAATCCCGGCGGGCCGTAAAACAATAAGTGATCCAATGTTTTTGAACGCTTCTTTGCTGCTTCAATCGTTATTTTTAAATTCTCTTTTAATGAAGTTTGACCGATATATGTATCAAAATTTTTCGGTCGGATAGTATTTTCAAATGTTTTATCGCTATCATCAAATGCAGGTTTGATTATCGGATTTTTTTTATTCTCCGAATTTTTATAAACTAAATTTTCATTATCTGCAATAATACTCAAAATTTATCCCTCACGTCCGACTCTTATATGGTAACAAATAAAAGAGTTTCAGGCAAGTAGTTACATAAAAATGTTAAATAATAAATTTATATTAGTAAATTTTTGTAAATTATGATATAATTTTTATATGGAATGTCCGAAGTGTGGAGCTGAAATTGATAAAAACGCGATGGTGTGCCCTAATTGTAAAAAGGTACTCAAAATCGTTTGCCCTATTTGCCGTACGGTAAATACAAAAAATATTTGCAAAAAATGCGGTGAAATTCTAGTTACAAAATGCGAAAATTGCGGCAAAATAAATCTGATGAAAAATCAGAAATGTGTGAAATGCGGATATTCTACTGAACAAAGCGCACTTCAAGCAGAATCTAATGCTGAGGATTTCGCAGTAATAAAGCTTGAGTTTCCAAATTTAGATTTGATTAAAGCAACATTAGGTTCTAACCAAATATATTCTAAATTTATGGCAAATTTAGATAATCTTATATACAGCCATACCAGAGAAGTTGGTGTAAGACGTCAAATTATCAAAAATCATATTTATTTAATTCGTTTTAACAAGGCATATACGCTTTCATCATCAGCAAACGGTGCAATCGCAACCATAATAGAACTTGCCAATCGTTTAACACGATTAAATGTAAAATTATTGGCAAAGAAAAAAGTTTCATTGAAATGCAATTTTACAATTATGCGCCGATTTGCAGATCAAGACCCGTATGACATAGATACCGGGTTTAAAATTGATGTATTGGCTCAAAGTCGTGAAAATGCAATGCGTGCATTGGATGCTATTCAAATTATAACAGATGATGAATTTTATGATATATACAATAAATCATATTCAATGGAATCATTGGATTCAACACTTGTAAATGGCAGAATGAGACGTTTTTATGAAATCAATATCAGAGATTTGATAAAAATTGATGAATATATAAAAGAACTTAATGAAGAAAACGATGACGGCAGCGCAGGCGTTCCGAATTTTGTTCAGGAAGCTTTGGATGAACAGGACAAATTAGGAAAACGAACTATTGAAGAATTAAATGCTGTCATGGGTGAAGAATTGTACAGTATGGATTTAATTAATTTTGACGAAATAAACTGCGCATTCTATACAACAGAAAACATAAAAGCTCCCGAAAATATTGTAGAAGTATTACAAGCTGTACCTAAAGGAATTTTGGCAATAAAGGCTTCCCCAATGTATCAGCCTTATACCTTAAGAATGCTTGCCACTGTTGATGAGTTGGGTTTGTATCAGAATATAATTCCAATCACTTGTCATGATGATATGAAATATGAACCTTATTCCTTCTTTAGAGAGCTTGTTTCGTCAATTTTTGAATATGCAACGGCACAAAAATTGTATTCTTCAAATGATTTTTCGGTTTTTGCAGGCAGTGACTCAAAAAATTTGATAAGGGATTTGATATCTTTAAGACAAAGAGATATGAATAATCTCGAAGATACCAGATATGAATATTTTACGGTTTTCACTTCTTTATTACAATCTATTCCTGATTCGCTGATTTATATTGAAAATTTTGAAAAGATTGATTCAGGCTCAAGATATGTATTAGAGTTGCTTTTTGACCATTTTGAAGAAATGAATATCAGTTATATAGTTTCGTATGATAAGAGTTTCTCATTGCATAAGGATTCTCATTTCTTGTTGTCAAGACCGTATTACACAGAAATAACGCTGATACCGACACCGTTTGACAGTATTATTGCATCTAATGAAGCGTTTTATAAAGATATAATGGATGATTACTATTTTAAACGTATTTCCAAGTATGCGGCAGGCAGTGTTTTGTTTTTGGATTATGCCATCCAGTATCTTGTTGAGTCTGAGGTTTACGCATATACAGACTATTCTATAGAAGTTGTTACGCCAAAAACTCTTGTAATTCCTTCAAGTTTGGGACAGCTTATTCAAAGAAGATTGAATTTATTAAAAGATGATGAAGTAACCATAAGATTTTTGGCTCTTTGTGTATTTTTAGGAACTCGCGTGGATATGAAATCGGTTGAAGCTTTGAATATTCCTGATTGGCAGGAAGCTTGTAATAAACTTGCTCAAGGCGGATTTTTGTATATCTTTGATGACTGCATTTATTTCCCTAATTATACGTTGTTAAAAGAACATCTTTTAGAAGTTTTAGATGAAGAAGATATGAAGACAATTGCTTCTTCTTTATTGGAATTGGCATATGTTGACAACATTCCGAGTGCTACAAAAGCATTTTTGTATGAAAAATTGGGCTATCACCAGCGAATTATTCAGGAATGGGAAAGCCTTGCTAATATTGATTTGTCTATGGGTGATTTTTCGGCATATTTAAATTGCTCCGGACAGATAATTAATTGTTTGGATAAATATCAATCAGATTGGACTGAAGAAGAGTTAGAACAGTACAAGACTTCTATATATGAAAATATTTCAAACAATATGTTTGAATATAACCCTGAGCAGACAAGAGAAATTGCTGATAAAACGTTGGAAGATTTACAAAAATCAGAAGATTCAAAGAACTTTATTGATTTATGTTCAAAAATGATTCTTGGGGCTATGGATCATGGAGAGTATCAATACGCTCTAGGCTTAACTCATAAATTGTTATCAGCAATGGCAGAGTTTTCTCCTGATCCGTCTGCGCCTAATTTTAGTTTAAGATTTTTGGAAATGTCTTTAATACATATCAAAATGTTATTTGGAATCGGCGCATTCAAAGATTGCGTTGATATCGGGTATAATATATTGAACATACTTGATGAAGCAAAAGTCAATGCTATTGAGTATAAAGACAATCTGACAAAAGATGATATGCATGCTCTTATTATAGAAGCGGTTGCATATATGGCTTTGGCTGATATTATTACCTTAAGAGAAGATGTTGCGGATTTATTAAATATTGCGGCAAACTTATTCTCGTTTATACCTAAAGAATATTCAATATTTGTTCAATTGCAAAAGTATATTAAAGGAGAAGATATATCTATTTCTGACAAGTCTAAAGGAAAAAATATATTTTCGATAATGCTGTATCACATAATTAATGCTTATGAAAAATATAGAGATAATCCTGAAGCATTTGCCAAAGAAGTTTATAAAGCAAAACTTGTTGCAAAAGATTCATATTGCCATGTGTTTGAATACTTTACGGATTTATTGATAGGATATTCTTATGTCGGATTAAAGTCATTCTACAAAGCGGAATCAATTTGTACCAAGGTATTAACTTCGGTAAGGGACAAGGGACTTAATTCGATTATATTTATTGCATGGTACATATTGAGTATATTAAATATGCGTCAAGGGAAATATGATATAGCATATGGTATATTAAATAATTCGACTATACAAATGGAAAAATTCGGCGGAGTCAGCGATTATATGACTTTGTTAAACAAGATTAATATGTACAAGTTGTTGATGTGCATAGATGATACGCAACGTGCCGAAATTTGTATGAGTCAGGCAAAATATATTGTAGAAAAATACGGTTTGAAATATGATTTGGATATTGATATTGATAAATTTAAATCAGAAAATCAAGCAGTAGAAGATACAGCTAAAAATACAGAAAAAGCTTCGGAATCATAATAATAAATTAATCAGATTATCCGTTTAAATATATCGGAAAGAGAGGAAAAATGAAAATATTATTTGCGTCAGCAGAGGTTGCTCCGTTCTCAAAAGCCGGCGGGTTGGCAGATGTTATAGGCAGCTTGCCTAAAGAATTGGAAAAAGATGCTCAAATAGCTATCTTTACTCCGTTGCACGGCTGTATAGATAAAGAAAAATATGGTATAAAAGAACTGGAAAATTCCGAAATGTGGATAAGCTTTGGAGGAAATCTTCAACAAAAATTCAATTTATATATGACGAAATTACCCGGAACAGATATAAATGTATTTTTTATAAAAAATGATTGGTATTTTACACCGTTTAAGGAAGTTTACCCGAAATATTTAGACCCTCGGTATGAGCATGAAAGATACATCTCTTTTTCATTAGCGGTTATGGAATATGCAAAAGCGCTGAATTTCAGAGCAGACGTTATCCACGCAAATGATTGGCATACGGCAATGCTTCCGCTGTATTTGCATTCCAATTACAAATTTGATGATTTTTGGAAAAATACAAAATGTGTATTTGAAATTCATAATTTGGCATATCAGGGTGTTTGGTTTGAAGATGTAATAGATTTTGCCAATATGCGTAAAGATATTGTGTATAATCAGTGGGGTTGTGAACATTACGGACGTGTTAATTGGATGAAGGGTGCAATAAATTATTCTGATAGAGTTGTTGCAGTTTCTCCTACATATTCAAGAGAAATCTTAGGCGGAGAATATGGAGAGGGTCTTGATTACACATTAAGAATGAGTCAAAATAAGCTTCGCGGAATACTTAACGGAATAGATTATTCTATATTTGACCCTAAAAAAGATAAAGCTCTTGTAAAAAATTATGATATTAAATCTTTAGAATTAAAGGATGAAAATAAAAAAGCAGTTTGCAAATATTTTGGCTTAAAATATAATCCGGACAGACCTTTAATTGCTTTAATATCACGACTTGTCGGACAAAAAGGGATTGATTTAATTCGTGATATGCAGTGGGAATTACAAAAGCTTGATGCTGATTTTGTATTTTTGGGCAGCGGTGATGAAGCTTATGAAAATCTGTTTATCTGGTTATCAAATAATACTTCAAATATTCGTGCTTATGTCGGTTATGATGCAAAACTCGCAAATCTTATATATGCAGGCAGTGATTTCTTCTTAATGCCGTCAAAATTTGAGCCTTGCGGATTGAGTCAATTGATTGCAATGCGTTACGGCTCTTTACCTATTGTAAGGGCAACAGGCGGGTTGGAAGATACCGTAACAGGCTATCCTTTAGACAATTCAAACGGATTTAAATTCTGGCGATATAACGGTTGGGATATGCTCGGAGCAATAAAATGTGCAATTGGTGTATATCAAGATAAATTTGTACTGGATGCAATGAGAAAATCTGCTCTTGCGGCTGATTTTTCATGGAAAAAAAGCGCAAAACAATATCTTGATATGTATAGAGAGATTACGGGCATTAAATAAATATAAAATCAAAGTTTATGCGGAAATTTTAAGATTATTCTTCGTCGTATTCTTCAAAATATTGCATGCCCGCGCATTGTGCGAAGTTTTTTAACATTTCCTTATCCAAGTCTTCGGAAGCAACGATTTTCCCGTTAACCAAGTTGACTTTTTCAGATGTTACGGTTCCGTTTTCTTTGTCTTTTTTGGTTTCACGGGCTTTTTTAGATTTTTTACCTTTTTTTGTTTCGGTTGAATTGTGTTGCTCTTGAAGTGCCATTACCCGTTTTAATTCATTACGATACTCTTGATCCTCATACATAGTTCGCATAATATCGTTCATCATTATTGCAACATACTGTTGTTCCGCGGAATTACTGTCCAATGCTGTTACCAAAGTTGAGGCTTTATCTATTTCTTCATACGATTCTTTAAAACGGCGCATACGTCTTAACAGTATAGCGAGATTGTAATGGGCCTCAAAATTCATTGGTTTTTGGTGAATTGCTTTACAATATGATTCGCCTGCTTCTGCGTAACGGCCTGCAAGATGATATGCTATCCCTAAATTATATAGTGTATCATAGCGGTCAGGTGCAATTTTTAGAGATTTTTTGTATGCTTCTATTGCTCTTGCTAAATATTTTCTCTGCAATTCCCAATTATCATTTGCTTCATATAATGATTTTAATCTGTATGTTACACCAATATTGTAATATGCAATCGCTTTATTTAATTTTGAACTTACACGATTATTATATATATATGGTATAGTAATCATTCTGCGCTGTATTTTTACTACCTTATTATATTGGTCAAGCGCTAAATCAAAATTCCCTAATTTCTCGCTTGCAATAAGTCCGTAATTCATACGGGCAATAACCATTTTAGGATTATGTTTAAAGGCTTGCGAATAAGCGTATAGCGCAGAATAATAATCTTCATACGATACGTAGATATTACCTAAATTACACCAAGCCGTATAGTGCTGGGGATAATATTTCAAACCGATATTATAAAATTTTATTGCCCTGTTCAAATTCATTTTCCGATAAGCTGTATCGCCCTGTGATACGTAATACATTCCGCGTCCTTTGTTAAACTGTCTTTTAACAAATTGCTGATTAAAATATATCGTCACACATATTGCGATGATAAAAATTACCGAAAATAATCCTGAAAGAACTCTTTTCAAATTATGCCTGCTTTCTTCCATCATTATTTTAAACTACCTTTTTTTTATTTACATCAACCAAATAATGTAACAGAATGTTAACAATAATTTTTATAATGACAATTTTTATAATGACAAATTGTTTATATAAGTAAGGTAGGTAAAAGGTTAATTTATTTTGGAGGTAGTTATGGTAGACAATGTCGGCGCTATACAACCAAACGGGATGTTCCAATATATGCCCGCGTCAGGATTGGGATATTGCGATTTTGACAGTATAGACATGGATTATAGCATGTACCCCATCGGAATGGGAGGCAGCATCTTTTCAGGGTGCGGAATGCCGTATATGATACCGGGAATGACAGGAACAAATCCGTCATCATATTTTGAACAAATGAAGCAGTATCAAAAATTCTATAATGAATATAATATAGAGCAACAGAGAATGCAAAGAAATGCAGATTTGCAACTGAACGGATCAATGGAATCAATAGAAGAATGTGCGCAAAATTTGAAAGATAAAATTGCACATAATGAACAGGACCAAATCAATGAAGCATATCAAAAATATATTGAAGCAGTAAGACGAGCATACGGCGACGGAAATGATGAAGATATCAATAGCCGTGCAATGTCAATGTACAGAAGATTAACAGGTCAATCTCTTGTTCAAGATTTGCGAAATAACGGACACAGTTCTTTCCTTCAAGGTATCTATCAGACATTGACATTTGGCTTATTCTCTCAAAAATCAGCAGAAGATAATATCGCAGAAATCACAGGACAAACAGTCCACCAAGGTGAAAAAATAGAACAAAACGCAGGGCGTTTGGCCGGTGCCGGAATACTTGGAACAGCAGCTTATGCATTAGCTAAACATTGTTCATCAATTGCCCCTAAATTAGCGAAAAAAGCTCCGCTTATCGGATGGGCTGTAGCAGGGCTTGCTGCGGGTCTGACATTTATTACAGGTAAAATAACAACTTAAATATATGAAGTGTGAAGTGATTTAAATTGTGTGAAGTGAATAATTGATATATTAGCCGAGAAAAGATTTCTCGGCTTTTTATTATACTAATACCGTTAAAAAAGACGACAGGCTAAGATTTAGAAATATATTTATGTATTATATGCCCATCGTCTAAATTACTTTTTCAAGTAGTTTGTGTTGCTATAAAAATATGTAAAAAAATTTTTTGCGCAGTTTTATTAATAAATGATTCACATATTGAAGTAAAATTTATTTAATGCTAGAATTCATTTGTTGATTAGGAGCAATTTGTGCAAAGAAACTTTTTAGCAAAATTTCTAAATAAACTGTCGGAATTTCCTTCTTGGATAAAAGAAATAATATATTTTGATTTGTCTAAAGAAGTTAATGCAGATAACAATTTGGCATATATTTTTGCAACATACAGACCTATTCTTACAGATGACGGCAAGTGCGAACTTGATTACAAAAAATCGTCATTTGATAATAATATCTATAATATTTTCAGATATTGCGATAATCACGCATCTATATCTGAAATTGCATTAAATACTTATATGTCATTAGAAGAAATTGCAAATTACTTTTTGTTTGGCGTAGACGAAGGTTATATTCAGCTTCCTGATAATTCACAGATTTTAAATATTGCAGGTTTTTTAGCAGGCAAATACAGAACAGGCGAATATTTCGTAAAAGACGGCGTAATAACAGAAGAACAACTTGATGATGCCATACTAAATTATGAACACCGTGCTAAAAAATCCAACAAAAAATTCGGACAATTACTTGTTGATATGGGGCTTATTTCTCAAAAACAATTGGATATCATAATTTCCATAAAGGAAGAAGCAAAAAACAGATTTATATTAGATCATAATGAAATTCCCGTTATTTCCGCGATAAAATCTTCTTACGAATATCAAAAACAAATAGAAGAATTGAAAAAAGAGAATAAACAGCTAAAAACACGGATAGAAGAACTTACCGGTATCGGAATAAAAAATGAATAATTCCAAACCTGAAAAACTCGTAGAATATTTGCGCAATGGGCTATCCGAACAAGAACATTTCGGATATGTTGTTCGATGCAATAAAAATAACATTCTTGAAAAAATCGGCGAAGATAACGATTATCCGTATTTTTTGCGTTCATGTGCAAAACCGTTGCAAGCATCACTAATTATAGATTACGGGCTTGATAAAGAATTTTGTATGAGCGAAGAAGAAATAGCAATTTGCTGCGCATCCCACGCAGGCGAGGAATGCCATATTAAAATTGTAGAAAATCTATTAAAAAAATTCGGAATTTCTCAAAATAAATTAAAATGCGGAGAACACTCTCCGATTTCGCGAACCGCGCAAGATAAGTTACTTTTAAAAGACGAGAAACCAACGCAAGTTCATAACAATTGTTCAGGTAAACATACAATGATGCTGGGGTTATGCAAATTAAACGGCTGGAATCTTGAAAATTATGATGATATAAACCATCCGCTTCAACAAAAAATAAAACAAAAAATTTATGAATTGTGCGAAATAAATACTCAATATCCCGTTACAAAAGACGGATGCGGTGTTCCTATTCATTCAATGCCGCTAAAAAATATTGTTAAAGGATATTTGAATTTATTTTGCAACCCTAAATACGAAAAAATTAAAAATGCTTTTTTGAATAACCCTTACATTATTGGCGGAGAAAACAGAACTGACACCAAAATTATACAAAGTACAAACGAAATTATTGCCAAAGTCGGAGCAGGAGGACTCTGTGTTGTCGTGAACACATCAAAAGAAGAAGGATTTGTTGTAAAAATTTGTGATGCTAATATGGAAGCACGTGAAATTGCTTGTACAGATTATATAGAAAAACTCGGCTGGGGGAAAATAGACGTTTCGCACGATATTAAAACTTTGCATAACGATATTGTGGGACAAATCATTACTCATTTAAATCAATAAGACTAATCTTATTAGCGATATCTATTAATCTTTTTTGTGCAATATTTAATACAAGTTCTTGGGTTATATAATTATTTTTTACACAAGAATCCCTCACAACTGTGACTAAGGATTCAATGGTACAAATCTCACTTTCAATATATTCTAACTCTTTTAATATTTGATTGTTTTTTATACTCATATCATCCCTATTTGGTATAGTAGACATAAATCGTCTTTAGTAGATTTATGATTATTATAGAGTATTGATATATTATTGTCAAGACCATAAAATTAAACTATGGACGAACAAAAAATATTGGATACCTTCGGATTTAATTTCAAAATGTACCGCACCAAATTGAAAATGTCACAAGACGATGTTGCCGATAAAACAGACTTTAGCAAATCATACATAAGTAATGTTGAAAACGGCAAACATAATTTGTCATTAGTGAATGCATTGATTTTTTCAAAATTGGTTGGCAAAACATTAGATGAAATGCTGCGCGAAATAGATTAAAGCGTATTAAAAATTCTGTCGCCTGCATCTCCCATCCCGGGAACTATATAGCCTTTATCATTGAGATGGTCATCAATTGCTGCTGTAATAATTTCTATATCAGGATAGTGCTTTTGGATATTTTCAATACCTTCGGGCGCTGCAATTATGCATATACATTTGATATTCTTTATTGGAATACCTTTGTTTGCGTATAATTCAATCGCACCTAACAGAGAATTACCCGTTGCAAGCATCGGATCTGTTATATATACATAAAAATCTTTCGGATTAGGCGCATCCATAGGAACTTTATTGTAGTACCAAACGGGTTTCAAAGTTTTTTCGTCGCGATACATCCCAAGATGTCTTATTGTTGCTTGAGGTAAAATATCAATTGCTTCATCCGTAAATATCAATCCGGCTCTTAATATCGGTGAAATTATTAATTCAATATCGGGATCAACCGTTTTTGCGCTAAATGTTGCCAGAGGAGTTGTAATTTCTTTTTCAACAAGCGGAAGGTTTTTGGCAGCTTCATACAATAAACAGCGTGTTATTTTCCTTGTTGCAATTCTTACCCCTTGACTATCAGTGTTTTTGTCCCGCATTGTACATAAATTCAACAATACTACAGGGTTATTTACCACTTTTACGTTGTTCGGATTCATTTTTCAGTTCCTCCCTAATCTTTTTATATGAAGCTATACCTTTTTTTATTTTTTTATCAATATCTGATACTTCATTAATTTTACCGTCTATATAATCCAAATTATTTATTGCATCTTCAGGTATTACTGTATTAGCCGGATATCTGTCAATAGTTTTGTTTATTTCAGCACTGGCATGTCCGAATGTAGCGAAAATTTCTTCCAAATCGATAAATATCGTGTTAAACAAACTCATTACTTTGCTTAATCTTGTGGAATCTTTTGCATCAATAATCTTATCATTTGGTTGTCCGTTTTTAGGCGGATAAATCTCTAATGACTTTGAACCACCCAAACCTGAACTTTCAACAGTCGCAACAGAACCCGTAGGTAACTCCAAATCAGGCTGTGTTATTATAAATTTTATATATATATCGGAGGAAACAAGCTGAACCTTTGTAACATGACCGATTTTTATTCCCAGAAATCTGACAGGAGAACCGACAATCAATCCGTCAACATCATGCATAAATATTTGATAACTTTTGTATTGTTTTTGAATTTTATAATTATGGTATCTGATTCCAAAAACACATAGTGCAATTATAATAAGCCATATCAAAAATTCTGCCCACGCATATAATCTTATTTTGTTTGATTCATCCATAATAAACATTATACACAAAATACATATTTTAAGTTATTATGTAAATTATGTTTGATTTAATAAAATCTGTTTTCTATGAAATTTCATCGTATTTTGTACCTGAAAAATTGACTTACGAAATTACGGGAGAATGTAAAAAATGCGGTAAATGCTGTAACTACATGTATAGCGTTGATACATACACAGAAAAAGAATTTAAAATAATGCAATTTCTTTTCCCAAAATATAAAAGGTTTTATATTAAAGGAAAAGACGAAGAAGGCAATCTCATTTTTGCCTGCAAACTTGTAACCCCGGAAGGTTTATGCTCCGATTACAAACACAGATTGCGCATGTGCAAAAACTACCCCGCAAGAAGAATAAACTACCCCGGCAAATTACACGAAGGCTGCGGATATAAAGTAAATATCAAAAATTTTGAAGACTATTTAAAAGACTAAACGTCAGGTAAAGTTCCTTTTACTTCCGCAATTTCATCAGAGCCTAAATTGAAAACTTCATGCAATGCTTTTACGGCTCTTTGAGCATCTTCTTTATTGATTAAACAACTTATTTTGATTTCTGAAGTTGAAATCATTCTGATATTTATTTCGTTATCAGCAAGTGTTTTAAACATAGTTGAAGCAATACCAGGTCGGTCAATCATTCCGGCGCCGATAATGGAAATTTTTGCTATATTGTCGTTATAGCTGACTTCACCTGCATTTAACTGTTTTTGAACAACTTCAAGAACTTCTTTCGCCTTATCAAAATCTTCTTTGCTGATTGTAAATGCGATATCGTTGGTTTTTGAAACTTTTCTTGCATATGATTGAATAATCATATCAACCGAAATATTTTCTTTGGCTAAAGCTCCGAATAATGTTGCCGCCTCACCGGGAGTATCGGGGATATCACAAACAACGACTCTGACTTGAGATAAATCTGCAGCAACCCCTGCAACCGGTTTATTTATTTCCATATCTTCAACTCCTAATATTAATGTGCCTAAATTATCATATTTAAACGTTGAGCGAACTCTCAACGGCATAGAATATTGTTTTGCAGTTTCAACACTTCTCGGATGCAATACATTTGCTCCCGCATGCGCTAATTCTAACATTTCTTCATAAGATATTTCGTCTAATCGCGAAGCGTTCGGAACAACACGAGGATCAGTTGTATAAACACCTTCAACATCAGTATAAATATCACAGCGCTTTGCATCAAGTGCAGACGCAATTGCAACTGCGGAGGTGTCAGACCCGCCTCTGCCTAATGTGGTAATTTCGCCTTCTTCAGTAACCCCTTGAAAACCTGCTATAACAATGATATTACCTTCAGATAAACTTTCATTTAATTTATCTGTTTTTATATCAATAATTCTTGCTTTTGTATGAACATTTTCGGTTATAATTCCTATTTGCGCTGCATTAAAGCTTATGGCCTTATGTCCTTTTGCTTGAAGCGCCATTGTTAATAAAGACATTGAGACACATTCGCCCGTTGACATAAGCATATCAAGTTCACGGGCTGAAGGATTAGGATTTATTTCATGAGCAAGTTTTACAAGGTGGTCAGTTGTATGTCCCATTGCGGAAACAACAACTACGACATCATTGCCGTTTGCTTTTTCTTTTAAAATAACATCAGCAACGTTTTTTATTTTGTCTGTATCGGCAACCGAAGTTCCGCCAAATTTTTGTACTACTAAATTTCTCAATTGTTACCTGTTTCTTTTAACATCTTTTCAAGCTCTTGTAATTTCGGGGTATAATCAAATCTTCCTCTATCAAGCGCCTTTTTTGCAACCAAAATTGCTTCTTTTATATTATATTCGCAAACGTTTTTATTTACAAGTGTATATTGGCACAAAAACAACAAATTCAGAGCTTCAACATTGTCCGTATCAGCTTTTATTACTTTTTCCAGCTTTCTTTTTGCTTCTTCAAAATTTGAAATATTTATTAAGAATTTTGAATATTCAATAAGTCCTTTTACATATTGCGGATATAATTCAAACAGCTTTTCATAGAATTCTGTCACCTTATAATTCTCACCCGATTTTTCATAAGCTTTTGCAAGATTATAATAATTAGACACTTGATATTTATCAGTTTGCAAGGATTTTTTATACATTTCTATTGATTCTTTATATTTACCTTCGCTGAAATATTTCACCCCGATAGCCTCTTGAATATATGAATTTGAGGCATTACGTTCTTGTAATTCTTCAAGTAATGAAAAATCATTTTTATATGATTTTAATAATGCCAAGCCGGTATTTACAAAAGGATTTTTTGCATCTTTTTCATAAGCCGTATTAAATTGTTCTTCCGCTTTATCAAAAATAAGCATTCTGAGATATGCTCTCCCCCATTCACAATGCAGATCGGCACATTCAAGCCCCTGTGATATTGCCAAAGAGAATGTTTTTTCTACACGTTCAATATTTTTTTCAATAGAATATACCTCAGCCAATACATAATACGCAGGCAAAATTTTACTGTTATATTCAATAGCTTTTTGCGCATAAAATTCTGCTTCCTGATACCTTTCGCGCATAAGTTTTATTTTTGAATACTCATAAAAACAACTTTCTGTCGGGGCAACTTTTGTTAAGAAAGTAAGTTTTTCTTCAGCTTTTGTATATTCACCCAAACGAGATTCCATAACGGCCGATAATAATATTGCAGTATAGTTATACTTGCTTATTTGAGCAGCTTTATTGAATTTATCAGCAGCGAGCGCATATTTTTTTTGTTTCATTAATGCCATTCCATGACCGGTATAAACATCCGTATTCATTGGTGTAACTTTATCTGCTTTTTCAAATGATTCAATAGCTTCTTTAGGTTTATCCGAATACAATAAACACATTCCAAGTCTTAACCATACCTCTTTGTCGTTTTCATTCAGCTGCGATGATTGGTTGTAATACTCGACTGCATCTTTGAAATTATATTCATATTCGCATATTTTACCCAAATACTTATACACTAAAGAATCTTTTTTTGAAATATCTAAAGCTTTCAACAACTGCTCACGCGCAGGCTGATAATTCTTTTCTTCAATAAGTTTTTTTGCTCTGTTAACATATGCAACAGTAGGCAGAGATTGAATAATTGAATCTTCTTTATAATTATCCAGAGAAGAATTAAGATTTTTTACCTCGTTAAAAAATTTTTTTATTCTGTCAAACAATCCGCTACCTCTCTAAAAGCACCTTCTCCGCCGCAAAATTCGGTCGTTTGTATTCCTGCTATATTTTTTACTTTATCAGTCGCATTTGGTACGGTAATTTTATATTTTGCATATTCCAAACACTCTATATCATTTATATCATCACCGATATAAACATATTCTTCCTGAGAAAGATTGTGGCGCTTTAATATTTCTTTTAATACGTCTATTTTTACCCAAATTCTTTGGTGCACTTCTTCTAATTCAAATAAATTCTTAAGCATTTCAATTGCTCCGTTTTTTTCACCCGAAATAATTGATATATCTATGCCCTTTCTTTTTAAAAGAAAATATCCCGTAACATCTTTATAATTCAGCTTTCTGCTTGATATTCCGTCGTCTGTAATATATACGGAATTGTCGGTCATTACTCCGTCAAAATCTGTTATTACCATTTTTATTGTATCGGGTAATTTTAGCATTTCCTCAGCTCCCAAAATTGTATTCACAAACTATGCACTATTTGTTATAATTATATCATAAAAGGTAATTTTATGAATTCGTATTTTTATATAACAAATATATGCGTAATAATAGTTTTTATATGCCTATTTTTTGTAACAAGGCGTTCGACTAAACGCTGGTCAAAGATAAATGATTATTTGGGAAAAGTTACAACTACAGTTGATTCTATCAGATACGGCGATTTAACGACTAAAATCAATAAACTTGACCACCCGACATATCAAAATGTAACGGATAGTATCAACAGAATGGTTGAAACCCTCAACGACAGAGAGCGAATGATTGCCGAATACCAATCCGAGTTGATGAATCAAAACAGATTGTTGGAATCTGTGATTAATTCTCTTTCTGACGGTATTCTAATTATTAATGATAAATATGACATTTTGCGTGCAACCCCTAAAATTCTAAAATGGTTCGGAATTCCTAAAGGTAGAGATATTATAGGTAAAAATGTGTTTGATTATATTCAGCTTGCTGACGATGATAAATCTGCAGAAAATCTTGAAAATGCTGATATATTTATTAAACATACCCCGACAAACAACTTTATAATAAATTCTCAAAGGCTTATACACCTTGATAAAAAAAGATATGTACTGATTATAAAAGATGTAACAAATGAAAGAGAAATCGAAACGCTTAAAACAGATTTTGTTGCAACATTAACTCACGATCTGAAAGTTCCTATCATAGCAGGTGGTAATATGATTGATTTGTTTTTGTCGGGGAAATTTGGCGAGATATCCGAAAAGCAAGAATTTGCATTAAAAAATATGCAAACCTCTAATGAAGAACTTTTAGACCTTGTACAAATCCTTTTAGATACATATAAGATAAGCGATAAAGGTATTGATTTATATAAAGAAAAAATCTCCCTTAATTCTTTTACTGAAAATGTTGTTAATGAAATGATTCCTATTTCAGAAGCTTCAGATATAAAAATCCGATACAATCCTTCCGATAAGGATATTATTTTGAGCGGGGATAAAATTCAATTACAAAGGGTAATAAAAAATCTTTTATCAAACGCCATAAATCACAGTCATTCGCAAAAAGATATTGAAGTAAATATTTCATCAGATGGTAATTTTGCATTGATATCGGTAGTTGATTTCGGACAAGGTATTCCTAAAAACGAAATAAAAATGATATTTAATAAGTATTATTCCGCAGCAAAAAAATTAAGAAAAGTCGGTACAGGTTTGGGATTATATTTAGCGCAGCAAATTACTCAAGCTCATGGCGGAGAAATTGTTGTAACAAGTGAAGAAAATGTAAGAACTGAATTTTGTGTTAAGCTGCCTATTTTATAAATTTGACAATCCATATTTTACATGAATAATTTTAATAAAATAGCTTGGAATTAAGATTAAGAAGGGTTGAAATGAGTGAAGCGAAAATCTCTGTCATTGTGCCTGTATACAATGTGGAACAATATTTAAGACAGTGTCTTGACAGCGTAATAAATCAAACATTTAAAGATTTGGAAATAATATGTGTAGATGACTGTTCTCCTGATAATAGTGCAGAAATTCTTAAAGAATACGCACAAAAAGATTCACGTGTAAAAATTATTACTCTTGAAAAGAATGGTGGTTTAGGAAATGCAAGAAATGTCGCATTAAAGCAGGCAAGTGCTGAATATATAATGTTTTTGGATTCAGATGATTGGTTAGAACTTTACGCGTGTGAATTGGCGTATAATAAAATTAAACAAAACAATAATGATTTTGTATTTTTTAATTTTTATTGGGCAACCGAGAAAGACGGAACTTTTGAAAAAACGTTTAACGCATACAGGTTTTGCAAATTGCTAGAGCAAAAAGACATCAATCATATTAATCCTTCAGAACTTGATTCAGCTTATTATTCCAGTTCTGAGTGCTGGTATAAAATTTATAATAAAGAATTTTTGCAAAAAAATAATATCGAATTTTTAGCAGGCTACAATTTTGAGGATCAAACGTTTTTTGCGAAAGTATTTTGTCTTGCTAAAGACATTTCTGTAATCAATATGCCTTTAATCAATTACAGGCAAAGAAATACTTCAATAACTTTTGACAGTAAAAATTGGCAGGACTTAATTGAAGCAAGAGAAAGAACATTGTATGCAATTCCGCAAAATGCGTCAGAAGTTGCAAAAGACAGTATTATATTAAGCAGTATAGTATCTCTTTTATATTGGTTTAAACATTACAGTAAAATTGATAAGCAAATTAAAAAAGAATTTTTTATTCAACTGCACGACTTACTGCAAAAATACGATAAAGATGCTGTATTAAGGTTGAAAGAACGATTTAATTACCAATTATATAACAACATCGTAAAAAGCAATTCGTATAATCAATTTTTATTTAACAAATTCTTATCAAAAGTATTCAGTATACAGGAATCTGTAACTCATAAAAAATATACAATAATGGGAATTTCCATATCTAAAAACAAACAAAAGGACTTTGCATTGAAACCAATATCATTCAATGAAAGTACTAATTTTTCTCACTATGAATTAAATCTATTCGGTATAAAATTAAAAATAGCCAAAAAACGTTATCGTGAAAATAATAAATTGTTTAACAAATACAAAAAAAATAATATTGATATAACAACTTATCCCAAAGCAACAGGACAGCTTAGGGAATTGCAATTAGCCAATCTGAGATTGTTTAAATTTTTTGACAGACTGTGTCAAGAAAACAATCTAAAATATTGGTTGGATTTTGGGACATTACTTGGGGCTGTTCGCCACAAGGGATACATTCCTTGGGATGATGATATTGATATCTCAATGATGCGTGAAGATTATGAAAAAGTCTTTGATATTGTGAATAATAACAAATATAATTCTGATATTTATGCTGAATTTTACAAGTATCCGCCTTCACAAGGTGAATTTTACTTACTGAAAATTAAACATAGGCAATGTGAACATTTATTTGTCGATATTTTCCCTTGCGATTATATAGGAAAGATATTGCCTTTAGATACGAGGATTTATTATACAAATGAGCTAAAAGCCAAAGTAAAAAGTGTTCTTGCGACATATCCCGAAGGGGAAATTGATGACGAACTCATTAAGAAAAATTTATTAAATGCCCGGAAAGAAATGTTTGCAAATCCGACAGTTGATAATGAACACAGCGATATAACGTGGGGTATGGATTATCATCATCATCGCTGGGAAAATTGGATACATCCGCACGATATGGTTTTTCCTCTGACCAAAATAGAGTATGAAGGGGAATCTGTTTGGGTTCCGAATAATTATAAAGCATATCTGGAAGATTTGTTCGGGGATTATATGAGCTATCCTAAGGACATTACCAGAGCTCATAGTGCATATATAGAATTTGATGATGATTTTGCAAATATTAATATATAATAATTAAGCTTGTAACGGGCTATACATATCATGGCTAAAAATCAAGAATAAAGCTGATAACATAGTGGCAAATTTTACATTTTTATTATTGACAAATAATAAATTATATGAATAATTTAAATATATATCTTGGAATTAATAATAGAGTATAAAAATGGATAATAACGTAATTAGCCGGCAAATTGCAAAGTTATTGTTTGGCATAATTAATCATAAAGTAATCATCAAATTTTTTGATAAAATTACACCGAAGGACGAAAAAAAGATAGTTTTTTCAAGCTTTCCGGATTATTCGGATAACGGCAAGGCTTTTTATGATTATATGAAACAGAACCACAACGAATACAAACTTGTTTGGCTTGTAAAAGATGAATTATCCAACAAAATTCCAAGTCCTTGTTACAAAATAAAATCTTTGTGCGGACTTTGGCATTTGATTACGGCAAAATATAGTGTGGAAACTTTTTTTAATTTAGAGAGATATGTTTCATCAAAACGCAGAATCAAACTTCAACTGTGGCACGGTATGCCGTTAAAAACCATTGGTTGGAACGAAAAAGGAATTGCAAAATATATGCTGAAAAATTATAAAAAGTGCAGCCGCGATTATTTTTTTGTAAGCTCTGATATTTTCAAGTTGTCAATGATATCTTCGTTTTTGATGAATCCAAATAATGTTTTTATAACCGGTCAGCCCAAAACGGATGCTATTTTAAATAGTAATAATAATGATAAAATTTCTGAATATTTAAATCTGAAAAAATATTCAAAAGTAATAATATATGCTCCGACTTATAAAGAAGTTCAGCGCGGAATTGAAAGAGATGTCCATAAAAAATTTAATAATATATTTTATATGAACGATTATTCAAAGGATGCATTGTTTAAATATTTGACAGATAATAACGTATTGTTGTTGATTAAGCCTCATCCTTTTGAAGAAGAATTGTATGAGGAATACATAATTTCAAAGGAACTTTCTCACCCGAATATAAAAGTAATATTTAATAAAGACATGTTTGATAATAATATGTCTTTTTACGAATTTTTCAAAATAGCTGATTTAATGATAACCGATTTTTCATCAATCGGAATAGATTATTTGATAACTAAAAAGCCGATTATATTTTTAAATACATTGGCAGATGATTACAACAAAACAAGAGGTTTTATATTGGAAGATAATTATGAATTACTGGAGGCAGGATTAAAAGTTCGCAATTTTACAGAAATGCTAAACGCAGTAAATGATTCGCTGACTGTTGATACGTATAAGCAAACAAGACTTGCGCAACTGCCTTTGTTGCATAAATATCTTGATTCAAAAGCTTCCGAACGTGTTTATGAAATAATGAAAAATTTGTAAAAGCTTTCAAATTATAACTTATCAACATTTGCATTCATAGCAGTGCGGGTTGTTCCTTGCAAACGTGCTTTTTGGGGTAAATATCTATTTGACTCCTCTCCGAAATCTTGAGCATATACCTCTTGCACGTTAGCTTGAGCGCCAAAGAATGTCAACCCTGCTAATGCTGCATCAGATAAGCTTTTAGCAAATTTGCTATTTCTATTATTCAACTTCATACGTCGTTTCATAATTCGGCACCTCGTGATTTTTGAACTACCTTCTTGTATATACAAGAAGGCAAGCTACATGTAAATATTAAGTGTTACTAAGAAAAATCCTTTATTTAGTCTATTAATATTATTTATCATGTTTTAATAATTTTAAATAGTTTTACAAATATTCTTTACATTAATAAAATTTTTTAGTGCGTTTCTTAACTATTTGTAAAGATATATGCCCGAAAATGTTTATTTATGCTATAATTTACCTATAAGAGAAGACTTGGAGGAAATTAGAATTGACTACTCAACAAAACATGTTCGGGGACGGTAAAATTGTTCCTGTTAATATAAGAGAAGAAATGAAGCGTTCATATATCGATTATGCGATGAGTGTTATTGTCGGTCGTGCGTTACCTGATGTTCGTGACGGGTTAAAACCTGTTCACAGGCGTATATTATATTCAATGAACGAGTTGGGAATGTATCCTGATAAACCGTTTAGAAAATGCGCGCGTATCGTCGGTGAAGTTTTGGGTAAGTACCATCCGCATGGCGATAGCTCTGTTTATGAAGCTTTGGTTCGTATGGCTCAAGATTTTTCTACAAGATATCTTATGGTTGACGGACACGGAAACTTTGGGTCTGTCGATGGTGACGGTGCTGCTGCTATGCGTTATACAGAAGCTCGTATGCACAAAATTACTCAATCAATGTTGGCTGATATTGATTGCGAAACCGTTGAATTTGTTCCAAACTTTGACGGCTCTTTGCAAGAGCCTTCGGTATTGCCTGTAAGATTACCAATGTTATTGTTAAACGGTGTTTCCGGTATTGCTGTCGGTATGGCAACAAACATTCCGCCTCATAATTTATGTGAAGTTGTTGACGGAACTATTGCTTTAATTGACAATCCAAATATAACAATCCCTGAATTGATGGAATATATTAAAGGTCCTGATTTCCCTACGGCGGCTACAATCGTAGGTACAAACGATATTAAGCAGGCTTATGAAACAGGCAGAGGCTCGATTACTATGTCTGCTGTTTCCGGATTTGAAGAAATCGCAGGCGGTGCAGGACGTCAATCCAGAACTGCAATTGTTATAACAGAAATTCCTTATCAGGTTAACAAGGCTATGCTTATTGAAAAAATTGCCGATTTGGTTAAGGAAGAACGTATTAAGGGTATTTCTGACATTCGTGATGAATCCGACCGTGACGGTATGAGAATTGTTATTGAATTAAAACGCGATGCTAAACCGGATGTAGTTCGAAATAATTTATACAAATATACTCAGCTTGAAACGACATTTGGGGTGAACATGGTCGCTTTGTGCGGGCAGCAGCCGAGATTGATGAATTTACATCAAGTATTATCGGAATTTGTTGAACACAGAATCGAAATTGTTACCCGTCGTACAATTTTCTTCCTGAAAAAAGCAAAAGTTCGTGCTCATATCTTGGCAGGTTTGATTATTGCCTTGGGCTCAATTGATGAAGTCATAGATTTAATCAAAAATTCCAAAACAACAGATACCGCTCGTGAAGGTTTGATGTCAAAATTCGGGCTTGATGCGGATCAAGCTAACGCAATTCTTGAAATGCAATTAAGACGTTTGACAGGTTTGGAACAAGATAAAGTTAAAGCAGAATATGATGATTTGTTAAAGAAAATTGAAGAATATGAAAGTATTTTGGCAAGCCGCCAAAAGATTTTGGATATTATTAAAGCCGAACTTTTGGAAGACAAAGAAAAATACGGTGATGACAGAAAAACTCAAATTGTTCCTGAACGCGGCGAAGTAACAATTGAAGATTTGACTCCAAACACCCCTATGGCAGTATTTATTACTCATCAGGGATATTTGAAACGTATTCCGCTTGACACTTTTGAACGCCAAAATCGTGCAACTCGCGGAAAATCAGGTATAAAAACTAAAGAAGATGATGATATTCAACATTTCTTTACTGCGATGATGCATGATAAAGTGCTGTTCTTCTCATCAAAAGGTACTGTTTACAGTTTGAATGTTTACGATTTCCCTGAAGGCGGACGTCAATCTAAAGGTTTACCAATAATAAATGTTCTTCCTATTGAACAGGATGAAAAGATAACTGCAGTTGTTCCTGTATCTAATTTCTCAAAAGAACTTAATCTTATTATGTTAACCAAAAAAGGTAACATAAAGAGAATTGAATTAGACAACTTCTCAAATATCAGAAGAAACGGAATTATTGCAATCGGTTTAGATGAAGGAGACAGTTTGAATTGGGTAAAACTTGCAACGGGACGTGATGAAATTATTATCGGAACATCCTGTGGTATGGCGATAAGATTCCCTATTCAAGATTTAAGACCGCTAGGCAGAAGTGCAAAAGGTGTAATTTCTATGAAATTACGTACGGGTGACGAAATAGTAGGATGCGATATCGTTCCGCAAGAATACGATGCGGATTTACTTGTTGTAACTTCTGACGGTTTCGGTAAACGTACAAAATTATCTGAATTCAGAACTCAAAACAGAGGCGGTATAGGTTTGATAGCAACTAAATTCAAATCGAGCGCATCAAGACTTGTTGCTTTGACTATTGTTCAGGATTCTGATGATATTATGCTTGTAACCGCAAATGGCGTTGTAACAAGAATAAATGCCGGCTCAATTTCAAGACAAGGACGTCCGGCAACAGGTGTAAGAGCTCAAAACTTAAATGACGGTGATAGTGTTGTTTCTGTTAATAAGATTCTAAATCCTGATGAGGATGATTCTGTAGTAGGTTCATCATCTGATGCAGGTGAATCTGTTTCAGCTGATGTCCAGCAAACTAGTTTGCTGGCAGACAGTTCTAATTCTGTAACTGAAGAATAATTTAAAAATATTTCAAAAATAAATAGAAATGGCAGATCTGAAGGGTCTGCTATTTCTATTTATTAACATTTGTTACAAAAATTTTTAAACTTGAAAATCGTAAACTTATAAATCCTTATATATTATAGAAGATAATCCAAGGAGAGATTGTGATGGCTGAAGGTATAACTTCAATAGAAGAATTAAAAAAAGCACAGGCTGCGGCACAACAGGCGGGTACCAGTATTACCAATTACGAAGAATGGGCAAATATTCTTGAGGATTTGGATATTGCAGGAGTTCAATCAACAGGGACATATGCAGGTGACGTAAAACTTCACAGCCAAATAATTGCACAAGTTCAGGATATGATAGAGCAGGCTCAGGAAATTCAAGCGCAAGAGCAACAACAGGTTCAAAATAACGATTTTAATAAGACCGACTATAAAACTTCTCAAGACAAAGAACAAACAGTGAAGGCCAATGTAGTAAATGCTACAAGTTCAATGATTATGGCTGATTATATGAAATATTATCATCTGTTGCAGTAATTTTTATTACATCATATTTGCGAAATTTAAGAAATACTGCTCTATAACGTTCATTAGCATTGGTAATATCCAAACCATTATAGCAGCACCAAGTACAGGTTTAAAAAGGAAACTTAATTGGAATACGTTTACTTGCGGTGCTGTTCTTGAAATTACACCAAGTATAATGTCCTGGCATAATGTTGCTAAAAGTATGGGAGCCGCAATTTGTAAACCCATATACAGAGTGTTTGAAGATAATTTTATAAGTAAATCCATCCGCGCAAGCTTTACTAGCGGAATATTAACAGCATATAGCGGAAAGACTTCAAAACTTTTCATCAGTGCTTTAAAAAGCCAATAAATCCCGCCTAATTGAATAAATATTATTAATCCCATTAACGCTATAATGTTTGATAATATGGATACCTGAGAAGAACTTGAAGGGTCAAGTGTTGTGGCTGAGGACAATCCCATTTGCATATTAATCATTTCGGCGCCGCAATCTACTGCAATTACAATAAGCCGCGCCATATATCCGATTATTGCGCCGACAACGACATTTAATAAAATTGACAAGCCGAAGGAATCAACTTTTTCCAATACCATTTTCGGGTCAAATAGCGGTATAATCATAACTGTTATTAAGAGTGCTATTGCAATCTTTACCAAAGAAGGCAGTTCTTTTCGGCAAAATATTGGTGCAAATCGAAAAAAACCGAGCAGTCTTGCAAAAATTAAAAAGCCTGCCATAAGATATGCGTTTATTTGAGGAAAAATTTTTATAATATCTGTTAAAATTCCGTCCATTATCTACCCATAATTTTTTTCGTTTCAACCAAATCAGGTTTCGGCATAGGTGTTCTTGAAGATGCACCGTATTTTTCTCTTGAATTTTTATCTATGTAGTGGATTTTTCCGGGGTGTTTCATAATATAATCAATTGAATCAATATTTCTGAATTTATCTTTCATTTCACCTTCAAAAGGTGTTGTGTAATGGTAATAATTAGAATCCAAAACGAATGATTCATTTTTTGGAACTGTGTTAAAGGCCAAAACAGAACCTTCTTGGAATAAATTTGTTAGTAATCTCAAAAAACCGACCCCGCCTATTATAATAACAAGGAAAACCCCCAAAATTTTTGGAGCGGCAGCAATAGTTTGTTCTTGAACTTGCGTTACTGCTTGCAAAATACCGACGACAAGTCCGATACCTGCAGCACAAAGTACGCATGGCATTGATATTGCCAACATTATTAAAAATCCTTTTGCCATATATTCTAGCAGTAATTCTACCATTTTTATTTATCCTTTTTTAGTTGTAACTTGTTACTAAACCCTGAACAATCAATGCCCAGCCGTCAACCGCGATAAATATCAATAGTTTAAACGGCATGGATATAATTGTAGGCGATAGCATAAACATACCTAATGCGAGTAATATATTTGCGATTACCAAATCTAATATGATAAAAGGTACAAATATTACAAAGCTTATCTCAAATGAAGTCTTAAGTTCACTGACTATATATGCAGGTGCAACTTCCCATATAGATAATTCATCAGGAGATTTTGGTCTTGTTTTGTGGGTTAGTTCAACAAAAAACGTCAAGTCGCTTTCTCTGGTTTGTTTTAACATAAATTCTTTTAATGGTTTTGAGCCTTCGTTTATTGCTTGAACAATATCGTGATTTTTTTGATACGGAACTGAGCCCATTTCATACATTTTGCCAAAAGTTGTACCCATTGTATAAAAAGTAAGTATTATTGATAAACCTATAATAACAATAGCAGGCGGTACTTGTTGTGTTCCCATTGCGGTTTTAAGCATTGAAAATACAATAACGAATCTCATAAAGCTTGTCATGGCACAAAAAACAAAAGGCAGTAATGAGAATACTGTCATTACTACTAATATTTGTATTACCGGATTTAGTGCTGCTTGGTCCATAATTTCCCTTTATAATTCGTAAACTTTTGCTGCCATTTCTTTCATTGTTGAAAAGCCGTGATTTTTTATTTCCCCTACATCTATATTAACTTTTTTACCGTGATTTTTTGATGTATATTTTGTTTTTCTTTTGTTGCGAGCCGGAATGCTGGGATTGATATCTGTTATAACTTCCAAATGTATAGGTTCTTTAACTTGATTTTTTTCATCCGAATGATTGCTTTTCTTTGCTGCTCTGTTTATGTTTGTTACATTGGCAGGTTTGTTTTTCGGAGGTATAAAATCCGAAATCTCTATATTGTCTATTTTTTCCTGTTTGGCAATTTTTATAATATCTTTAAAACGTTCAATGTCGTTTTTATCACCATTTGTAACTGTGGGTGTTTCTACTGAATTTTTAATTTTTACTTCTCCAAGTTTTGCAATAAGTGAAGTTTTATCCGTGTCAGATGCGATTAAAAATCTTTCATCTCCTGCTTTGACTATCATAAGAGATTTTCGCGGATTTATATTCATTGTTTCTTCAATAGAAAGTGTCTTAGCGCCTTTAGCAACAAAACCACCGTTCATAAACTTTTTATATATAAACAATGCAAAAAATATTAATCCTGACATTGCAAGTGTATAAACTATAAAATGTACAATATAACTACCCATCTATTTTACCCTTTATATATTATCTTCGTCTTCTAATTCAAAATCACTGTAATCAAATTCTTCTTCATTTTCTTCGTTTTCTTCTACAGTTTCTTCAGGTGCAGAATTGTCGGAAGAATTATTTTCTGTTTCTTCTTCAAAAGTGTTCTGTTGTACTGTTTCTTCAGTATTCGTTTTTCTGTCGCTGTTTTGAACAGCTTCGGTTGCAGCTTCTTGTGCTTTTGCCATGACTTCCGATATTTTTACACCGTATCTGTCATTCACAATAACAAGACTACCCTTTGCAACTGTTGTTCCTTCAACCTTCAGAGCAATTTTATTATCGTATAATGAAGCCATATCCATAACCATGCCTTCTTCTATCTTCTTTAAATCGCCCAACGATATTTTTATGGAATCAAACTCTGCGACTAAATCAACCTCAATTGTATCCCATAGATTTTTATTAGCACCGGCCATGCTGTCTCCTTCCGTATTTTCTTGCTGTGGCATTAGTATACCCATGTTCGGGTTAATATTTAAAGTTAATTCTTCTCCGTATAATTCAAGTTTTAAAGCTTCAAGGTTGCTGTTTTCAAAAACTACCAAATCCCCGACATCCAAATTTTTTATTTCGTATAGCGGAAAACGTGTTGAACCGACGACGATAGTTACAGGTATTTTGCTTGTAGAAAAATCCATATCGGTGAATTTTTCGGTATTACACATAACTTGTATCGGTTTTACTAATGATATTGGTACTGTTACTACGACTTTCCCTGTTTTTCTTATTTCTTCGTCGGCATCCATTATTATAAAAGTCATATTTACCATGTCATAGTTTGTGCGTTTTAATTCTTTAATTGCAGGCGGTTCAACTCTCAAACGCAGGGAATTATACATATAGCAATTAAATGCTGTCATTATTTTAGATTCAATTTCTGAAATTTTATTGATATTGAATTTACTTTTTGTTTTTCCCAAAATCTTTTCCAATATTATTTCAATGGCTTGATCTGTTAATCTGAAAAATATATCATATTCTTCGTCAACTTTGACTTTTGTGACAAAGCATGATTCGTCATTAATCATGCAATTGATATTTTTGCTAAGCCCAATAAATTCTAATCTGAAATTTTCTTGAAAGAATTTATCACTGGCTTCCTGTATTGCAGGAGAAAAGGTATCCTTATACCAGCTATACTCTTTGCATAGCTCTGTTGTTGACATGGAATTTTCTAACGTATTTTTTTTCAAATTATTATCCCGTACTATACTCTCTGTCCCAAAGATAAAGCTTCCGCCCCACTACTTCATCTCTTTTATAATGGTAATTTGTAAAAAGTCATTATCTCTCATCAAAATTCTAGCAGATTTTTACTAAAGAGGAAAATTTGTAATATATTGCAATGATAATCAGTATTTATGGAAATTGTAAAATACGGATGTACAAAATCTATTTCCTATAAATCAGGAGTATATAAAAGTTATAACTAATGTTTCACATTTTAAGATTTGTTAACAATATTAAAAAAAATAGGCAATTCCTGAACATGAAAAACGTTTATATATATGTAAGGGAAAATTCAACATTAGACAAGGGAAAAATAAAGAATAATCTCTAAACGAATTAAATTCTAAATATGTGAAACAAGGATTTAAGTAAAACAAGTTTTTTTTATACTCTCTCTCTTAATATCCTCGTGTTTATTTAATGTTGCCGTTAAAATTAATGGCAACTTTTCTTTTGTATAAATACTTTCAACGATTTTCTGTTTTTATGCAGAAATGCAAAAAAATCAATTTGGTAACAAATTTGGTAACACTTTATAAAATCCACTCTGTTTATACTTTAGTATAATTGACAATAATCTTTATGTGCATATTATAGATTTGTTCAAGAATAGAATATACGGAGTGTGTTATGAAAAAAGTTTTTATTATCGGTGCATTGTTAATTTTTGCGGGAATGTTTTCGTTTATGGCTGTGAAAAGTAATCAAGCCGTCGGGAAATGTGATTTTGACCAAGCTGAAAGAGCAGGTTGTTGTTCTCGTCATGGCGGGGTATGCGGATGCAATAAACAACTTCATAAACAAAAATGCTGCGACGGAGCAATCAGCCCGTCTTGCGGCTGCTAACAGCAGGCTGCCAAGTTTTTAGAGGCTTGCGGTTGTTTAGCTATTTGCTTTTATCCATTTAAAAAAGAAATATATTTGTCTTTTTAATAACAGCCATTTTTTACCAAGATTTTCTCTTGTTTTAAGCATATCGATTGCGATACACCAAATATAGTATATTTCTCCAATTATTGAATTTGGCAGAATTATATCGTCATCTTCATCAAAATTTGGTATATCCCCATATACTTTAGTTTTGTCCATGTTAAATCTTATCCTTATTTAATGACAATGTCATCTATAAAATAACACTAGTTAATATGTTTGTCAATGTTATAAAAAGGCATACACTGTTATTATGTTGGATATATATGAGGAAGTTAGAATATTATTATTACGCAGTAGATTATCAATGCGTAAGTTGGCTTCAAAATTGATAGCCGAAGGGTATGAAAATATCCCTGTTGCTGGCGGTCTTTCTAATAAATTCAATAAAAAGACAATAAGATTTGAAGAAGTTCAGCAAATTCTTGATTATCTTGGGTATGAATTGGTAATTAAGAAGAAAGATAAATAGGCATAACAACGCACCGAGAAATATATTCTTTTAATTGAGTATGTGTCTGACTTTAGTCTGACATTTTATATAAAATTACTGATTACGCGCAAAAATAAAAGCCTGTTAATTATTAACAGACTTTTATTTATTATTTGAATAAAATTTTAAAACTATTTATTCATAGCTTGAGCTACTGCAACTGCGCATGCAACGGTTGCACCAACCATAGGGTTGTTACCCATACCGATAACGCCCATCATTTCAACGTGAGCAGGAACTGATGAAGAACCTGCAAATTGAGCATCACCATGCATTCTTCCCATAGTATCAGTCATACCGTAAGATGCAGGGCCTGCAGCAACGTTATCAGGGTGCAATGTACGACCTGTACCACCACCTGAAGCAACAGAGAAGTATTTTCTGCCGTTTTCGATAGCCCATTTTTTGTATGTACCTGCAACAGGGTGTTGGAATCTTGTAGGGTTAGTTGAGTTACCTGTAATAGAAACATCAACGCCTTCTTTAATCATTATTGCAACACCTTCCGATACATCATCTGCACCGTAGCATTTAACTTTTGCTCTTTCGCCGTCAGAGAACGGAGTTTCTTTAACGACTTTCAACTCGCCTGTTTTGTAATTGTATTCAGTTTCAACATAAGTGAAACCGTTAATTCTTGAAATTACATAAGCGGCATCTTTTCCTAAACCGTTTAAGATTACTCTTAGAGGTTCTTTTCTTACTTTATCAGCATTTCTTGCAATACCTATTGCACCTTCAGCAGCAGCGAATGATTCGTGACCTGCCAAGAAACAGAAACATTTTGTTTCTTCTCTTAATAACATTGCGCCTAAATTGCCGTGTCCGATACCGACTTGACGTCTGTCACCTACAGAACCCGGAACTGCAAATGCTTGCAAACCTAAACCGATAGCTTCTGCAGCATCAGCCGCGTTAGTAATTCCTTTTTTAATTGCGATAGCAACACCTAAAGTATATGCCCAAGATGCGTTGTCAAACGCGATAGGCTGAATACCTTTTACTATGGCATCTACATCAATGCCTTTTGATAAACATAAATCGCGAGCTTCTTCAAGATTTTTAAAACCATATTCAGGTAAAACTTTTTTCAAAGTAGCTTCACGTCTATCTTGTCCTTCAAATTTTACTGTCATATTTTTATTCCTTATTTTATTAATTATCCTATACTGTCATTCTGAACTTGTTTCAGAATCTGACCCTCACCCGAATTTCTAAATTCACTATGTTCATTAAGAAATTCTACCCTCTCCCAAAGGTAGAGGGGAACAGGTTTATTATTCTTCTCTTGGGTCGATATATTTAACCGCATCAGCAAATCTTCCGTAAGTTCCGATATTTTTATCGTAAGCTTCTTGAGGATTTACACCTTTTTTGATGGCATCCATGAATTTGCCAAGGTTGATAAATTGGTATCCGATAACTTCGTTATTTTTATCTAAACCAAGTTTAAGAATATAGCCTTCTGTTAATTGAAGATATCTTACGCCTTTTTGCGCGGTTGAGTGAATTGTACCGCACATTGAGCATAAACCTTTACCTAAATCTTCCAAACCTGCGCCGACAGGCAATCCGTTTTCAGAGAAAGCTGATTGAGTTCTGCCGTATACTATTTGTAAGAATAATTCTCTCATCGCAACGTTGATAGCATCACAAACCAAATCGGTATTTAATGCTTCAAGTAATGTTTTACCCGGAAGAATTTCGCCTGCCATAGCTGCTGAATGTGTCATACCTGAACATCCGATTGTTTCAACTAAAGCTTCTTGAATAATTCCGTTTTTAACGTTTAAAGTTAATTTGCAAGTTCCTTGCTGAGGTGCACAGCATCCGCAGCCGTGTGTCAAACCTGAAATGTCTTTAATTTCTTTGCATTTAGTCCATTCTCCTTCTTGAGGAATAGGAGCGGGACTTCCTTTAACCCCGCGTCTTACAGGGCATTTGTCTTGTATTTCTTGAGTAACTTGTATATTAGTCATTTTTTACTCCCTTCACCTTATATACTCTAAAATTTTAACTTGCTCAAAATTTTCAGTCAAGATAATTGAATTTTTGCCGATATGATGATAAAATTTTTATATAACGTGAGGGAGCTATATGAAAAAAGATAATAAATTTGGTTTTACATTGAGTGAATTACTTATAGTCTTGTTTATTGTCGGGGTGATTGTTGCATTGACTTTACCGTCTTTATTAAAAGATATTCTGGCAAAATCAAATATGAATGCGCTGACTTCTACAATTGATAATTTACAAAAAATTATTGAAAACGAATTAACAGAATCAAGAGCGCAAAGATTGCAGGATACGCGCATATTGGGTAGTACAGAGGACTTAGAGGCCTTTATGAGAGAATTAAATGTTGCTCCGGATAACCAGAGAGCGTTTGGCGCATCATATAAAAATGCTGATGGCGGAACGGTTCAAGGCTGGGAGAGACCTGCTAATCGTGTGTTGTTAAAAAATGGTGTAGGATTAGCCATAGTTGACAACGGTGATGCTTCTTGTGTGGATGTGATAATCGATGTTAACGGCCAAAAAGGTCCAAACACTTTCGGACGTGATTATTATGTAGCTTGTATTGTAAAGGCGGATGATAATAACGGACATCATATGGGTGATATTGGAGGAAGAACAGATCTTAATGAAGCCAATCTAAGTACATTGTGCAGACAAAATAATGCTGCTGCTTGTTATAGAATGGCAGAGATTTCAGGATTTAATCCGAGATATTTAGATGATTAATAAAAAGGAGTGAGTGATGAATATAAAAAAACACGCGTTTACGTTAGCGGAATTATTGATTGCGATGGTTATTTTAGGAGTCATTGCAGCATTAACTATTCCGGTGTTATTGTCTAATGTATTTTCAAGGTCGTATGCTGCTGCGGGAAAAAATATGATTTCAACTATAGAGCAATTGGCAGCAGACGAGTTGGTGGATAAAAAAACAAGATTATTAAGCAGCACGGACTTTGCTGATGCATCAAGGTTATTGACCAGTGAACATTTTGAGGTGAATTCTAATTCTTCTTGTAAAGTAGGGGAGGCAAATTGCATGTCGCCTGCGGATGGATTTTTTAAGTTGGATAATCATGAGAGTATAGATAATCCTTTTCCTGCCGGTGCAACTGCGATTGTGTTGAAAAACGGAACGGTGCTTACATATACTGTTCAGGGTGGTAAGGAAAGATACGCGCGATTTATTTTTGATGTGAACGGAGCGGATAAACCAAATACCGTTGGTCGTGATATATTTGCTTTTGATGTGGATATATACGGTCATTATGCTCCTCAAAATGCTGCAACAGAGCAAGGCTGCCGCGGGGGAGATGTTATGCAATGTGTTGATGCATTGATGAACAATGCTTGGAATCCGCTATAATAATTTATACTGAGTTTAAATAACAAGCACTAAAATGATTGTCAGAAATTTCCAATAAATCTGGATGTTTCTGACAACATTTTTGTGTACAGAAATCACATCTTGGATTGAATTTACAGCCTTCTATAGTTTGGGATAGCGTCGGAGGCTGGCCTTTAATAGTTTCCAACCGCGTAAATTGGTTTGAAGGTATTGATTTTAACAGTGCTTTTGAATAAGGATGGTTAGTGTGTTCAAAAAATTCTTTTGCTTGTGCGGATTCAACAATGTGTCCAGAATACATGACCGCAATGTCATCAGCGTTTTCGCTGACTAAGGCTAAGTCATGCGTTATCAAAAGGATTGAACTCCCTTTTTCTTTTTTTATTTCATTCAAAAGTTTCATGATTTGTGCTTGAATTGTAACATCAAGTGCTGTTGTCGGTTCATCTGCAATAAGTATTTCTGAATCACAGGCTAAAGCCATTGCAATGATTGCACGCTGTTTCATTCCGCCTGAAAATTCGTGCGGGTAATTCTTTAATCTTGCTTTTGCGTCAGGAATTTGAACGGCATCAAAAGCTTCGATTGCAGTTTTTAATGCTTTATCGCCATCAAGATTTTTGTGTATTTTTAATACTTCTAATAATTGATCTCCTACCGTATATAACGGATTGAGAGATGTCATAGGGTCTTGAGGTATAAGCGAAATTTTGCTTCCGCGAATTTCGCGCATTTGTTCTTGTGTTTTATCCAATAAATTTTCGCCGTTGTATATAATCTCACCCGATGTTATTCTTGCGGTTTTTGGAATGAGGTTTAGAATACTCATTGCGCTCATTGTCTTGCCGCAGCCTGATTCACCAACAAGAGCCAATGTCTTTCCTTTTTCAAGTTGAAATGAGACATCGTAAAGAGCCTGAAGAAATTTATCTTCAGATTGAAAACCCAAATTCAAATTTTTTACTTCTAATAAAGGCATCAAAATAAAGTATATTATGTTTATAAAATAATTAAATCAACCAACTTGATGAATTAAAAAATTGTAGGAATAATTTGTGCATTATATTTTAAATTGTTTGTTCATTTTTTCTTTTTGTCTTGAAGCAAAAGCGGATTGCGAGCCTAAGCCGTAGCCATTTTGTTTGTGGCAAAAGCCCCATAAACAAAATGCGAAGAGCTGTCGATGGCGAGCAACCAAGTAAGAAAAAAACGAACCCAAAAAGAAAAACTCGCTAATTCACAGCAATGCCATAAGGCATTGCACAAGACCGCTTAACGCGGTAAAATTTTTTTTTGCCTAAAATAGGCAAAAATCTTTCAGCGCGGCTAAAACAACGCCGCGCGTTTGTTAAATCCGGCGCTGCATGCGAACCGTTTTTTAGGTTCGCTATAGATTTTGTCCGATAGGACAAAACGTACGAGCAATTCTGTTCAATATTATTGCGCGGAGCGATGCCTTTTGGCAGCGCAGTGAAAAGCGTGTTTTTCCTTTCGGTTCACTTTCCTTTTTGCATCGCAATCAAAAAGGAAAGTGAACAATAAATTTGGAAAGCGTGCATAAATTTAACGTACGAATTAATGAAATATTATTTAGTGTTGATAAATTCTTACATAATTCCAGTAACTTCTAAAAACTTTTTTTACATAGTTTCTTGTTTCGTCATAAGGAATTTGTTCAACAAATTCATCCGTGTCTGAATATGATAAAGTATTTTTCCAGCGTTGAACCGAACCTATGCCGCCGTTATAACCGGCGACTGCGGATAAATCCATATTCTTTGCCATTTTTTTTAGGGAAGAATAATATATGTTGCCGAGTTTTATGTTTAGTTCAGGGTTGAATAAATCGGTAGTGTTAAATGATATTCCGTAATTAATCCCGACATCGTGTGCTGTAGAAGGCATCAATTGCATTAAGCCGATTGCGCCGACTCCTGATTGCGCGTAGGTATTAAAATGGCTTTCTTCTCTTATTAATGCCATTATAAGTGCCAAATCATTATTATAATCGGATGTATTATTTTTTATTTGCTTGTAGTAATTCATAGGGTAAACAAGACGCCACCTCACATCAGTTTTGGGCGGTTTATTTTTTATTTTTTCCATTGCTTTTTGAGCGGTGTAAACAGAAGTCATATAATTACCCTGTTTATATTCTGCCCAGCTTTTTATAAATTCATCATCCGCTATTTTTTTTATTAAATCATAATCTTGGACAATAATCAGATTGTATAATAAAGAATTTTTTGCAGGGTATTTATAAGGATATTCTACGGGTTTTACATCAAGTTTTGTTTGGATAACCGCATTATTTAAACTCTTTGTAATCCAAAAGGCTCTATATGCATAGTATGAATCAGGGAAATTATTTATTACATTTCTGTATAAAATATCAAATTGCGGATTATGTGAATATTTTTGTTCAATTTTGGCGCGCCAAAACATAACCATATCTATATTCTCGCTTTCGGGGTATTTAAGAATATAATCATCAGCAACAGTTTTTGCGCCTCCGTAATTTTTATTCAATATCCTGCCTAAAATTATATTTTCCATTGCTGATTGAGCAAACTGTCCTTTCGGGAAATTGGCGTATAATTGTTCATAGCAGGCAAGTCTTGACGATTTTGGAGAATGTTTGCATTTTATATTCCAAATATAGTCTTTATTTTTACCTTTAGCTTTTCCTAATAAATAGGAAGATGCTTGATAATAATCTTGTTCTGTTTTTATATATTCTTCAATGGCATTATTATAATCTGATTTATCAACCTTATCTCCGTTTTCTGAAATCCCGTCAAGAATAATGGATTTACCTTTTTGGTTTTGGCCTTTTTTTAAATAATTAACCCCTTGGATAGCCCAGCTTTTTGTTAAATCGGTATTTGAAAGAATTTTTTCAGCTTCGTTATAATTTCCTGATTTGTAATATGATTTTGCAATAAGCATCAAATCATCAGGTTTAATTTCCGGGTTAAATTCTCGCCAGCTTTTAACAACTTCCGATGCTAATCTGCCGTCAGGGTATTGTGTCAGATATTGGCGAAATTTGTTTTCTGTTTTGGCTTTATTTTCAGGTACTTCTGCTGCCTCAATTTTTGCTAAATAGTATTCTGATGCTATTTCGTAATCTCTTTTCGGATGTGATTTTATAACACTTTTGAAATATTTTTTTGCATCCTTCGGATTTTTATTAATTAGAATTTGTCCGAGTCGATATTTTGCTTCAACAGTTAATTCGTTACTCGGGTAGCGCGAAACAAGTGTTTTATACGCAAGTTCTTCAGAGTTCGTATCATCAAGAATTCCGGCACATTGAGCCTGTCTGTACAATGCTGCCGGCTTTATTTTTGACATGGGATTTATGCGGGAAAATAAATAGTATGAATTTGAATAATTTTTATTTCTAAAATCTTCCAGAGCCGCTCTATAAATATTCAGCGCTTTGTCTCTCGATTGCAAAAATTTCCCACCGTAAAAACATGCTATTAATGTTACGGCTATAAGCGCTAATTTTATTGTATTTTTTACATCCTCAGATAAATTAAACATACTATTATTAACAAAAGTATATCATGCACATATTATATATTCTATTTTAATTTCTCTCAAATTGCATAAACAGACTGTGGCTCTATTTTGTCCCGCAGTTTATTGTACATTTATTTTTGCAATTTTTTCTGTAGCACATTGGTTCTGCGTGGATGGATATTGAACAATTGGGGTATATTTTTCTTATGTTTTGTTCTATTTCGTCACAAATTTTATGACAATCACAAATTGTTGTATCTTTTTTAAATTGCAAGGTGAGGTTTATATCTTTTGTCGGACCGAGACGACGAGCTTTTATTCCGTGTTTCTTTAATTTTGTGGTATCTGAATAATTATTTATAATTTGTTCTATTTGTTTGATGTCCTCTTCAGGAAGAGAGTGGTCAAGAAGATTCATCCAGGATTTGTTTGTTATAAAATGACCTGTTCTGAATATAAAAACAGCAACTAAAATTGCTATAATAGGATCAAGTACACTGTATCCCGTTATTTTAATCAAAAATAAACCGATTAAAACCCCAAAAGATGAATATACATCAGTTCTTAAATGTTGTCCGTCCGCGTATAATGATATTGAATCGGAAGATTTCGCAACTTTAAAAATATAAGAACTTACGACAAAATTCATAATTACGGCAATAGCCATTACGGTAATCCCTAGAAGGTTTTCAGTTTGTGCAGGCATGCCTGAGATTATTTTTTTAGTTGCTTCAAATATTATAAAAATTGCGGCTAAAATTATTAAAAATCCTTCAATAAATCCTGCCATATCTTCGTATTTTCCATGTCCGTATGGGTGATCATCATCTGCAGGCTCGCTTGATTTAATTACTGAAAAATATGTAATAATCGAAGCAATGAAGTCACTTAGCGAATGAATCGCTTCCGATATGATACTTAAGCTTCCTGAAATTACCCCTACAATAATTTTTAAAATTGTAAGAGTTACATTTGAGATTATAGATAATCCTGCTGCTATTTTTTTTCTTTGATTAATATTCATACTAATATGGATAATAGCATATTATTTAAAAAAGTGGTATCTTTTTTCTTGTGATATAATAGATAAAAAAGAGGGTTTATATGTTTATGAAAAATATTTTAAGAATTTTATTTTCTGTAATGTTGTGTTTATTTGTTTCTTTGTCATCTTTTGGGGCAACGAGCGATGAAATTAAACAAAATATTATCACTCAGGCAAAATCAATGGGTGTTGATCCGGCAATTGTTTTAAGTATTGCAAAAACAGAATCAGGTTTCAGACAGGATATAAAAAGCGCAAGCGGACATGTCGGGGTATTCCAATTGTCTCCCGCAACCGCAAAAACAATGGGGTTTAACGCTTATGATTTAAATGACAATATAAAAGGCGGAATAACTTATTATAAAAATATGTATAATAAATTTGGTTCTATGGAGCTGGCGGTTGCAGCTTATCAGACAGGTCCTTTAAATATAGCACGCAACGGCAATAAAGTGCCGGGTTATTCCAAACCTTTTGTCTCAAGGATTATGGCCGATTATAGAAATTATAAAAGCGCAGGGATTTAACTTTGATATGTGTCGTCGGCTTTTAGTTGAACAATACCCGCTTCAGGATTTAGTGCTTCTATGATAATTTTATTTGTTCCTTCTTGCAGGCAGTCTTGACCTGTCATAATAAGTGTTCCTGTTTGACCGAGTCTGAAAACGACAGGGTTGTCTTCAGAAACATCTGTACCGATATATTCGGTATTATTGGTTATAAATTTTACGTCTTTTGGCTCAAATGTAACATCATTGATTTTTACATAATTAAACCCGCTTATAAGTCCAGGCCCCAGAATGTTTTTCAAATTTACGCTCACTCCGTTTTCCAGTTTCTTTAGTGAACCTTTTTGGTAAATTCTCTTAATCAAAAATTCCGGTACTATTGCCATTTTTAAATCCTCGTATTATTTAAATAACTGATATTGTTTAAATGTTCCTATTAATATTTTAACATTTTTTATATCAGATTTAAACCCCCATTTGGATTTAATATTTCTGTCTTTTTCCCATACGACAACTTCTAATTTGTTGTGCGGCTTTAGAAATTCATTTATCAGATAAAATTTATCCTGAACGTGGGTGCGTTTTATGTATCTGCCGATTTTTATTCCGTTTAGGAATATCGTTGCTCGTCTGCAGTTAAAATCTTCAAATGATATATATTTTCCAAAAAATACATTATCTTTTATATCAACATCAAAATTTGTTGTGATTTTTGTCAAATATGGGTTTTCGCTTTCCCATTTTTTGTCGCGTTCTATGGAAAGCTTTTCATTGACATAAAATTTGATAGGGATTTGCGGAGTCGTTTCAAAATGTACAAGTCCGCGCGGATTGTTTGTATCGCCCGAAAAACCTTTGTCAAAGCCTAAATTTTGAACTAATACGGTAAGCTCATTTATTTCATTTTTTAAAATAGTTTTATTTAAAGGTATTGAAATGGTTTCGGGAACATCCTGAAGTTTTTCTATTTTGTAACTGTTGCGATTAAGAACTTCTTTACCGTTTATATAGACTGCAAAGAGATGTCGTGCACTCAATGTAATTTCTGTAAGAGTGTTTGGAAGTTTTGCTTTGTACCAGACAAATTCATCATACATACCGCAAGAAAGTGAATCTGTTTTATCTTCGACCTTTTGCCAATTTGAATAATCATAATCAACATCAATTTCAGGTGAACAAAAATCAACTGATGATATTTTCAAAATTTCTTTTTTTGTTGTCGGTTTTAATTCATTTACGACATAGTGTTTTTTTGCAAATTTATGTTTTAAATCGAAATATGCAATTTCGGAATTTTTTTCAAGAGCTATTGCGCCGTTAGGCAATACATAGTCGGCATTGAAAATAATCTTATTATCTAAAACCCAGCTTTTATCCGCTAATTGTTTTGAAATAAATACAAATTGAGTTGTTTTATTTTCATTTTTAAAAGTTAAGTGTTCAAAATTTTTTTTATTGCCCGATATAATTTCACCGTTTTTGATATATATATTTGCCTTATCATCCGCAATAAAAAATACGGCATCTTCATTTTCGTTCTGTAATCTTGTAAAAATCTCCAAATCGGAAAATTCTATTTCGCATCCTTTAAGTTTTAGGTTTATTGGACAAATTTTCATATCATAAGGACGTAATTTAATCTGTTTATCAAACGGAAGTTGAATGTCTGTTTCTTGCGGGTTCATATTCCTGATAAAAAGCCAATCGCAATCGTTTTCCAAATCATGGCGCATCTTTGCATAAATATTTTCCTGATAAAAATCAAAATCTTTCGGTTCGGTTTTTGTAAATCCGAAAGCATCCACAAAATAATTTATTTCTTTAGCTTTGTAAAAATTACTTTGCATAACCCCAAACTCGTCAATGGGAGCAGTGAATTCATAACTCGTATAAACCTCATCGCAGGCTAAATTACCCCAATTTGTGCCTCCTACGGTCATATAATGATTAAATAACGTAACCCCTTGAGAGAGCGCGGTTTTTGTCATGATGTTTATATGCTCATCACCTAAAGCGTCGCGTATATGTTTGTACCCCGAACCGTCCCATTTATCAAACCATCCTGATTGCATTTCTGCAATAAACGGCGGAGAATCTTCTTTTGCGCCTCTAAAGATTTCTTCAACATTATCTAAAGTATCAAAACAAAAATTATCCTGTTTCCAATTTTGGTTAGGGTTTATGTAAGGGTATAAATCAAGAGCGTATATATCAACGCAATCTGCCCACAACCCCGCAAAATATGCGTCATTATGAAATATTGGACATTTTACTCCGCGTTCGCGCGCCATTTTGTACAGCTCGCGCATATAGTCTTCTTCCATTGAATCTGTTGCATATTCATTTTCTATTTGAAAAAGTATTACATTGTCAAATTCGTTTATAACAGGAATAATTTGGTCATACCATTGCGCAATATATTCCATATATTTCGGAGAATATTTGTATTCTGTTCCGATTCTGTTGCGCGGAATAACTTCTTCATCTTTTAAAAGCCAAAACGGTAATCCGCCGGCATTGACTTCCCCGTTAATAAACGGCCCGGGGCGTGCAATAATATATAATCCGCAATCCTTTGCAGCTTGAAGGATTTTTCTTACGTCTTTTATCCCTGTAAAATCGTATTTATCAGGAGCAGGGCTGTGGTAATTCCAATTAAAATAGATATCAACGGCATTATATCCGCCTGATTTCATTTTCTGAAATCTGTCGCGAGCCATTCTTTCCCCCGGAGTGCGGAAATAATGATACGCTCCGCTTTTTATGAACATGCGTTCCCCATCAATAATTAAGGAATATTTGTCGAAAGTTACTTCCATTATTTTTATTGTACAAATATTTTTAATTCGGTCAAATTTGTAATCTTGGGTTGATATTCAAGCACAAATTAAAAGACAAGCATTAAGCCTGTCTTTTAATTTACGCCCGAAGAGATTCGAACTCCCGACCTTTTGGTTCGTAGCCAAACGCTCTATCCAGCTGAGCTACGGGCGCATAACTTATTCAATTGTAATTTTTATTGAAAATGACTCCGCTCGGAAACCTGCCAAGATTGTTATTCAACAATCCTGCCCGTTTCCTCGACTCCGCCTGCGCGGATACATCCGCTTCGGCTTGTCTCTATAGCTCGCCGCATGGCAGCTGAGCTACGGGCGCATAATTTATTCAATTGTAATTTTTATTGAAAATGACTCCGCTCGGAAACCTGCCAAGATTGTTATTCAACAATCCTGCCCGTTTCCTCGACTCCGCCTGCCCGCGGATACATCCGCTTCGGCTTGTCTCTATAGCTCGCCGCATGGCAGCTGAGCTACGGGCGCATAATTTATTTAACTATACTAATATCTTATGAAAAACATATTTACTTTTCAAGTCTATTTTTTATTTTAACATATTTGCTATATATTCAATTTGTTCTATAATCTAATTAGGGATAGAGTTTAATGAAGAATATTTTTATAAAAGTCTTACTTATTTTTACATTTATCTTATGTTCTGTTGTGACATCTTTTGCTGTTGATGAAAATACTATACCAAAAGATTACGGTATAAATTCTGTTACCTTCGATGATTCAGGGAATTTCTTCTCCATAAACAGTGGAGATTCGGAAAATTATTCACTTGAAGTTAATCCTAAATTGTTTATTGTCGAAGATGAAAATAAAGCATTTTTTGATTTGCCAAATGCTGTTTTAAAGTCATCAAAACAAAACTTAGTTATAAAATCAGATTGTGTTAATGAAATTATTGTAAGCCAGCATTCCGCAAACCCTAATATAGTAAGAGTTGTAATATATTATAATCCGGAATATAACCCCCGAAATATAAAGCTGAAACGCGTTAATGAAACATTTTTTGTGACTTTCAAAAATCCGACGATTTCAAATTATTATTTTCAAGAAATTTACAATGAATCAGGTGTGAAAGAACAGTTTGAATCAACAGAAATTCAACCGAAGATTATCGGTATGCAAAATATATTTAAAGAAATTAATGCTTCTTTTTCTGATAACGGGAATCAGAATAGCGCACAAAATGATGAGCAAAATTTTATTCTTACAAATAAAGATTTGTATTTGCAATCAAAATATTACATAAATGATATTAATTTTAAGGGGTCTATGCCTGTTATTATTGGTTTGGGAAATTATATTTTGTCTAAACCGATTTATTTAAGTTCCCCTTCAAGAGTTGCGTATGATGTATATAATGCGGTTGTAAACCCAACTATTCGAAATAAAGAAATATCTTTTGGCAATAATTCGACAATAAAAATCGGTCAGTTTGATAAGTCAACGGCCAGAATAGTTTTGACTGACAATCATCCGGAGCGCTTTTTACCTGTTGTATACGGTGATATGCAAAAACTGGTATTTTTTGATACTAAAACTACCCCTTTAAATTTGTATTCGACATTGACGGATTTAACCGCCATAACTTATGAAAAACCTGACGGTCAATTTTATTCGTTTAAAATGGTATTTTCAAAGCCTTTAATATATGGCATAAATCGCACTTCCAAGAGTCTTGATTTAATGCTGTATAACTTGAATAACTATTATGAAGGTGCAATGAGTTCCGAATTGCGTGATACTCCTTTTGGAAATTTTACTATCAAAGAAATCAAAGGCGGAGGTGCTAAATTATCCATACCTTTAGAAAAGGCTGATATGGCAAATATATTTTTGGGCTCTGACGGAAAAACTTTGCGTATTAAATCCAAAATCCTAAAACCCGCACCTCAAAAAGAAGAACCTTTAGAATTAAAAACACCGGAAATTGTTGTGCCATTGATTGAAAAAATTCCGGGTAAAAAATATGTTGTAATTGACCCGGGACATGGCGGATCTGATGTTGGTGCAACGCGTAATAATGTCTATGAAAAAGATATTGTTTTAGATATGTCTAAACGTGTCGAAAAACTTTTAACAAAAAAAGGTTATATAGTAAAAATGACAAGAAAAGATGATGCTACGGTGTCTTTACAGGAAAGAGTTGATTTTTCCGAGAGCATTCAACCCGATGTTTATGTAAGTATTCATGTAAATTCAAGCAACAGCGATGCTCCGACAGGTATTGAAACGCATTATTATAAAGATAACAGTTTAGAACTTGCAAAATATGTCCATGCATCAATGCTAAATAATGTCAATGCAAAAGATAGAGGCTTGTTTAAATCAAAATTTTATGTTATAAATCATACGACATCACCTGCGATACTGGTTGAGACAGGGTTTATTTCAAATCCGTCAGAGCGTGCGCAATTGGTGGCAGAAAGCAGAAAAAATGCAACAGCTAAAGCGATAGCAGAGGGAATTGATGAATATCTTAAAAAGTGATGCTCCGATTGGCTTTTTTGATTCCGGCGTCGGAGGATTGACTGTTTTAAATAAAGTGAAAAAGATAATGCCGAATGAAAGTTTTATTTTCTACGGTGATACTTTGCATGTTCCCTATGGAGATAAGACAAAAGAACAACTTCTTGAGTATTCAAAAAATATATTAAAATTTTTTGAGCAAAAAGGCTGTAAAGCGGTTGTAATGGCTTGTAACACGACATCTTCCGTTATATACGATGATATTAAAAATTATTATGATTTTAAATTATATCCTGTTGTGCAATCTGTCGGGAAAATTCTTTCTCAACTGCCGATAAAACGTCTGGGGGTGTTTGCAACAAAAGCGACTATTGACTCCGGAGCTTATGAAAAGGAAGTGAATAAGTATAATAAGGACATAAAAGTTTTCGGGCAATATTGCCCGAATTGGGTAAATATAGTTGAAAATGATTTGACAAAAGATTTGGCAAGTATAGCTGTTATAAAAAATGATTTGGATAAGATGTTAACAAACAAACCTGAAAAAATTGTTTTAGGCTGCACTCATTATCCATATTTAATCAATATTTTATCGATTTTTGCGCCAAAAGATATGTTCATTGATCCTGCTGTTCCTTTTGCGCAATATATAAAAGACGATTTAACACAAAATAACTTGATAAATAATTCTTCCTGTCATTTTGAAGAATTTTATGTCAGTTCTGCGCCTGAAAAATTCAAACAGGCAGCAAAAATGTTTTATAATTTAAAACAAAACCCTAAACTGCTGACATTCTATACATAAATTGCGTTATAGTATAAAATATGATATTTTAGTTCTATCAGGTGGGAGAAAATGGCGGAAGTAAAACAAAGAACTGCAGCGAAAAAATTTGTTGATGATTGGACTGGCAAAGGCTATGAAAAAGGAGAGAGCCAAAAGTTTTGGCTGCAGCTTTTGGGAGAGGTCTTGGGTGTAGAACATCCTGCTCAATTTATATCCTTTGAAGACCAAGTCCACCTTGACCACACAAGTTTTATTGATGGCTATATTCCTGCTACAAAGGTTTTGATTGAGCAAAAGAGTGTTGATAAAGATTTAAATAAGGCTATAAAGCAGTCTGACGGCAGTTTGCTTAATCCGTTCCAACAGGCAAAAAGATATATAACGGAACTTCCGCTTTCACAACATCCGCGTTGGGTTGTTACTTGCAACTTCCAAAAATTCTGCGTTTACGACATGGAACGGCCCAACGGAGAACCGCAGGAAATTTTGCTCAAAGACTTGGAAAAAGAATACTATAGACTTTCATTTTTGGTTGATACCGGCAATGAACACTTAAGAAAAGAAATGGAAGTTTCAATAAAAGCTGGAGAAATTGTCGGACTTTTATATGATGCACTTTTGAAACAGTACAAAGACAGTAATAATGAAGAATCGCTAAAAGCCTTAAATATTTTGTGCGTAAGATTGGTATTTTGCTTATACGCAGAAGATGCCGGAATCTTTGGCAAACACGATATGTTTTTGGATTATTTGCGTCAATATGATGCCTCAAAAATGCGTAAGGCATTGATTGAATTGTTTGAGGTTTTAAATACAAAACTTGAGGACAGAGACCCGTATTTGGAAGATGATTTAAAGGCTTTTCCTTATGTTAATGGTGGATTATTTGCTCAGGAACATATTGAAATCCCACAATTTACAGATGAAATCAGAGATTTGCTATTAGAAAAAGCAAGTGCAAATTTTGACTGGTCAGAAATCAGTCCTACAATATTCGGTGCGGTTTTTGAAAGCACTCTGAACCCAGAAACAAGACGCTCTGGCGGTATGCACTATACTTCGATTGAAAATATCCATAAGGTTATTGATCCTTTATTCTTGGATGACTTGAACGAAGAATTTAATACCATTAAAAATTTACCTCAAAATAAAACAAGGGATAAGAAACTTGAGGAATTTCAAGACAAAATTGCTAATCTGAACTTTTTAGACCCTGCTTGCGGAAGCGGAAACTTTTTAACGGAAACATATATCAGTTTAAGAAAATTAGAAAATGAAATTCTTGAACACTTGTTTAGTAAAAATGGAATTTTACAGAATAAATTAGGTTTTGAGGGCGAGCTTAATCCTATAAAAGTTTCAATTAAACAATTCTACGGAATTGAAATTAATGATTTTGCAGTTACTGTTGCAAAGACAGCGCTTTGGATTGCAGAATCCCAGATGATGAAGAAAACAGAAGATATTGTCCACATGGATTTGGACTTTCTTCCGCTAAAAACCTATGCAAATATAGTTGAAGGCAATGCTCTGCGTATAAATTGGGAAGATGTAATTCCAAGGAGTAAATGTAATTATATCATGGGAAATCCCCCGTTTGTTGGTGCAAGACTAATGTCGCAAGCTCAAAAAGATGATATGATACTCGTGTTCGGTGATAAATGGAAGAATGTAGGCAATCTTGACTACGTTTCATGTTGGTACAAGAAAGCAACTGACTATATGCATGGTACAAATATTTGTACTGCACTTGTTTCAACAAACTCCATTACACAGGGAGAACAAGTTCCTGTACTATGGAAGCCATTATTTGAACAAGGAGTTCATATTGATTTCGCACACAGGACATTCCGTTGGGATAGTGAATCAAACTCTAAAGCACATGTTCATTGTGTAATAGTTGGTTTTAGTTACATTGAAAATAAAGAAAAGAAAAAATTATATTCAAATGAAAGAATGCAGTATGTTAATAATATCAATGCATACTTAATTGAAGCTCCTGACGTATTTATATCAAGCAGAAAAACACCTATACAAAATGTTCCTAAAATGGATTTCGGAAGTATGCCTAATGACGGAGGAGCATTATGTGATTATTCTGACGAAGACAAAAACGCTATAGTAAAAGGATATCCTGCGTCAGAGAAGTTCTTTAAGAAATTCTTAGGAGCTACAGAGTTTTTGCATAATAAGACCCGTTGGTGCTTATGGTTGAAGAATATTTCTCCTGCTGACATAAAACACGTACCTCCAGTACTTTCAGCAGTACAAAAAGTAAAGGACATGAGAGAGTCAAGCAACAGAGAAGCTACACGCAAATTAGCTGATACTCCGTATTTATTCGGAGAAATAAGGCAACCTGCAACAAGCTATTTAATTATTCCTTGCCATTCTTCAGAGCGAAGGAAGTATATTCCTATAGGCTTTGTATCGTCTGATGTAATATGTAGTAATGCTAACATGTTGATACCTGATGCAAGTTTATTTACATTCGGAATTATGTGTTCTAATGTCCACAATGCATGGATGCGTACAGTATGTGGACGTATAAAAAGTGATTATAGGTACTCAAACTCAATAGTATATAACAACTTCCCATGGTGTAATCCTTCCAGTGAACAAAAAGCTAAAATCGAAAAAACTGCTCAAGGAATATTAGATGCAAGAGCATTATATCCCGAATGCTCATTAGCTGATTTGTATGACGATTTAACAATGCCGCCAGAGTTGCGCAAAGCTCATCAGGATAACGACAGAGCGGTAATGGAAGCATACGGATTCAGGATAAAAGATGAACAAACCGGTAAACTCCGCTGGCTTACAGAATCCGAAACCGTCGCCCGCTTAATGCAAATGTATCAGGAGCTGACAAAATAAAGAAACTCTCACATTAATGTGATTATTACGTCGCTATGCCCGTGACATTATTCAACAATAACTCTTGCGGGGAAGTTACTTTTTAAAAGGTTGTTAGCTGCTTGTTGAGCTTTATCTTTTGAACTATATGAGCCGACTTGCAAGGTATAGTAACCGTTCATATTTTTTACCATCGGAACAACCCCCAGACCTGCATCCTGTATTATGGTTTTTGCTACTTCGGCTTGTTTTTCGGTAGCATAATAGCCTACAACAACTTTTGCATTGGTTATCTGTTGAACCGGTTTTGGCTCCGAATGGTTTGCTTGCGGAGCGGAAGAAGTGTTTTGAACTGTTTCTTTCGGCTCGGGTTTATTTTCATGTTCTTCGTGTTGCTTTTTTAATTCAGCTTTTTCCTGTTGTTCTTTCTCATTTTGCATTTCGGCTTCCATCTCGCCGACAGTCTTTCGCACCTGCTTTGGAAGTATAACTTTTTCATCTAATTCGGGAGAAAACATTTCATCATCATTCCCGTTATTTGAATCTTCCTGCTGGATATTTTTTAGTCGTTCGTCTATTACGCTTGAAGTTTCTTCATCTTCGTATGCGTATTCATCTTCCGGCCCCGAAATGCCTACATCAACGTTTGGCGATAAAATCTTGGCAAATCCAAGTAATATCAAAACCCCTATAATAAATACAGAAATAAACACAATAATATCGCGATTCGGTTTTTTGTTAACCTTTTGTCTGTAATCGCTATATGTAAAATGTGATTCGTTATTATATTTTTCTGTATCTTTAGGCATTATACACCTCTTACCTTAGTACTTGCCAATATTATATCATCAAGTTCTTCATTATAATTCTTCATGACTTTAATTGCAAATTCTTTTATATTTGTCATATTTAAATCGCTTTTCAGGCCCGATGCTTCTATTGGCGCTCCTTCGCTGATAATATTTATTCCCGTATGTATCAGTACGGAATTAACAGATTTTGTTGCGATTGAAACAGATAGTTTTTTGTTATTTACAAATAAATCATCTCCGTTGCGTATTGCTCTATACCCGAGGCGTTCCAATTCTTCTTTTATACAGGTAATAAGCAGTCTTTGCCTAATAACTCCTTCTACAAGTCCTATATTAAATTGTTCGGATATGAAACTAAGCATATATTTGCTATATATAGGCTCATTATTTATAACATCTTCAATATCAACCATTTCAGTCAGATTTACTTCGCATTCTCCGCAAAAGGCAACAATAGCATCCCCTTGGATGTTGAAATTCTTATAAATCCAATGCGGCGCAAGCTGTGAGCCGATATATTTAATTTCATTATCTATATATAGTGTTTTCATATTACTTGAATAAAATTTTGATATATTCGTGTGCGTTATTATATTCAAGGGCATGCTTTAATCTCAAACAAGATTCACATATCCCGCAATGTCCTTCTGCGCTTTGATAACAACTCATTGTTAATTCAAGCGGAACTTTATATGCTAAAGCCACTTTGACTATATCATTTTTGTCATAATTTATCAAGGGGGCTATTACCTTCGGATGTTTTAGAGTAGAACTTTCAAATTCTTTATTTACGGAATCAATAAATTTTTGAGTATTATCAGAAAACGTTTGCGCTTCCTCTTTATTTGCTCCGATTAAAATATAATCGTAATTTGAAGAATCCGCATAACAGCCTGCAATGTTTAAAAATAGCCCGTTTCGGTTTGGAATCCAAACTTTTTCAGCCGATTCAACGGTATTATTTAAATCTTCCCCTGTCGGGATGTCGGATTCTGAAACTAAAGAAGTTTTGGTTATTTGTTTTAACCAATCAAGTTTTATGACTTCGTGTTTGAGATTATAGAATTCACAAATCTTTTTGGAGGCTTGAATTTCTTTATCAAGTGATTTTTGGCCGTAATCAAAAGTTAGAGCAAGATCTATATTCAGTTCTTTATACTTTATCCCCAGACTGACAAGAGAGTCTAAACCGCCTGATAATAATATTATTGATTTCATTGTTATTCGTCCTCATATTCTTCTAAAATTTTTACTGCTTCTATTTTTAAAGCATCGGAATAATCTGTTGAATTGATAACTTCATCTAAAATTGTTCTGTCAGATAAATTATATAAGGCAATCAATGCATTTTTCTTTACTTCATAATTATCGTCTTCAATTAAACATTTTTTTATTGTTTCGTATGCTTTCGGATGTTCGGAATTCATTAAGGCTTCTATGGCATCAATTCTGACTTGGGGCGAATCGTCAGATAATGATTTTTTTATGGCATTAAATACTCTGTTATCATTACTGAATCCCATTTTCCCCAAAGCTTCAATTACACGTTCTTTTAAAAAAGAAAATTTATCTACAATGCCGTTTTTTGTTTCCAAAATATTTACCAAAGGGGAGATTGCGCGAATATCGCCAAGTATTCCAAGTGCGGTGGCAGCTGATTCTTTTAAATATACGGATTTTTCTTCATCATCTTTTATAATGTCAATTAATGGCGCAACAGCATATTTGTCTCCAATTCTGCCTAAGGCTTCCGCACAGGCAAGTCTTACACGATAATGCTCATCTTTATTATTTAAGCAATAAAGAAGAGCTGATACATAATCAGTATCTTTTTGATTGCCGATTGCTTTTGCGCACATTGCTCTTACGTTTACATAATTTTCTTTTGATATTTCGTCCGAGTCAAAGTTTTTGAATAATAATATATTTGTAAAAACTTTTAGGCTTGTTTTTGAACGATAAGCATCTAAACATCTGATAAGGTGCATCATAATATCAACAGATAAAGCCTGATTTAAAAAATAATTATATATTTCGACAAGCTCAAATTTAGAGTATTTGTCTTTTAAAGATTCAATATTTGCGATAACGGTTTGTGATTCTATTTTATCTTGCAGACCGCATTCATTTGCAATTTCCTCAAAGTTAAGATTTGTATCTTTTTTTGTCATCACTCCCCCGTCAATTATAAAGTATTATATTTTAACTCTTATTTCAAGTATATTAAGCTTTTATAATATATTTTTAAAATTTATGTAACAAATTTTTAAGTATATAACAACATTTATTTTTATTTGTTTTATCATGAATGTATCAATTACTAATAAGGTGTGAAATGAAAGTAGATATAATTACAAACTACGACTCGCTATACAAACAGCATAGCTCTGACTCGATATTTCGCGAGAAGAAGCATGCGAATAACAGTTTGTGTGAGAGTGTGGATAAAAATGTAAATAGAGGATATTATAGCGGCAGTTCTGTGAGTTTCGGAGCTGCCGCAAATATTTCCAAAAAAATGCAAGCGCTAAATAAACTTTGGGACTTATCGGCAGGTTCAACTGTCGTTGCTCAAAACCTTGTGGCGTTAGTGCTTGCGGCAGTGTTAAGACCGATAGCAATCGTATCTTTACCCGGAAAGAAAAACAAAGATGATAAAATATACGCTTCAGGCCATTCAATATCATCCGGTTTAATTGGTTTTGGCTTTGCAAGTGTTGTTATGTATCCGTTTGATAAGGCTGCTAAAATAATTAAACAAAATCCAAAAAAATATTTGACTGATTTATCAAAAAAAATATATAAAGTCGACAATTTAGAAGATTTACATAATTCTAAAATATTTAAGAATGTAGAAAAAATGTTCAATATGGGACATGATGCATTATTGTTCGGAGTAGTAAAAGCAATGTTAACGGTAGCATTAATCCCTCCTGTACTGAAATATGTTTTTGGGGTAGAAAAAAATAAAGGTCAAAAACCTGAAGCTCCAAAAGCGGATGCAACTAAAAATGCTGTATTACCAGAGGTCTCTCCTCTGCAAAAACCGAATATTGCAAAATTTTTGGGAGGTGAAAAGTAATGAATATCACGTTCCAAACATATAATTTAAATAATCAAAAGAGAAATAATGGTTATATAAAGAATAATCAACCGAATTTTGGATCAACTCTCCCGACAAAATCAAAATATTTTGCTCCGATTCTAAAGGTAAGGGATAATTTTATTGAGGGAATGGCTAAATATTATAATGCAAAATTCTTGGAATCAAGGTTTGCTCAATGGTTAGCAAGTAAAGCCGAAAAATTGGACAGTGTTGTTGACCATATGCAATTTGTCGGTTCAGCTGTTATATCAAGTATGTATATGTCACAGACATTACGAAATAAAAATCTTGACGAGAAAAAGAGAAAAACACTTGCAATAAACCAAGGTTTAACATTTGTTCTTTCGACATTAGGCGCATATTATGCCGATAATAAAATCGGAAATTGGTGGGAAAAACTTACATTAAAATATGCCGATAGCCAGATAAGTTCCGAAGCTGAAAGACAACAGGCCAAAGCAAATAAACAGGATACGGAATTCGTTAAAAAATACAAAGAAGCGGATGCTCAAAGTAAACTGTTATTTGACACCGAAAAACTCGCAGGAAGAATTAAAAAGAATAAAAAATATTCTCTGTTGTCTGTCGGTAAATACATAAACGAAAATTGTCCTGACAAAATATTGGAAAACAGAATATACGGTATGGGTATATTCAGAAAGCTCCTTGTATTCGGTACAATATACAGATTTATTTCGCCGGTAGCCGTTACACCAATTGCCAATTGGTTAGGTAACAAATTTATTTATAAAGACGGAGACAACGCAAAGGAAAAAACTCAAACTCCTGCTGTAAAATCGGAAACTCCTGATAAGAAATAAGCAGCAGGTCCGACGGCTAAAGTCTTAGAAATATTTTTATGATTGTCTAAATTCAATGTTTGTTTGAATTTGGACGATTTGTATAATTCAGAAATGTCTAAATCAACGGTTTTATTTGACAAATTATATATTGTATTTTTAAAATCAATAATATATTTAGGATTGATTTTATTCTTGTCAAAAACTCCCTGCTTATATAATTCAATTAGTCTGTCAACGTATTGCTGGCAGTATTTCGGAGTTTGGGGACGAAGTTTTAATTGCTCGGTAAATTCAATACTTTTTCGCATAGAATTTTCTCTTGTTGTTGCTCCGGCAAAATTTGCCATTATATCAGCGCCTCCGCAGGAGCGCGGTAACAGATGCTCAACTGAAGCAAGTGAAGGCCAAAGAAGTCTTGCACAAATTTTTTCCGAAGGTTCGTGCGTAATTTTTAAAATGTATGCGGATAAGTTTTGAGAAGATGTCGGAAGCTGATATGCTGTTTTAATCATCTTGTTTTTAAGCTGTTCATCAGGGATATTGTCAATAACTCTTATTAAGTCATACAAAAATGATTTTCTTGAGAAAGGTACAATAATTTCATTATTTGAAAGTCTTGCTTGTGAAGTGTGAATAAGTTCTTTCAGTTGTGTATTGTTTTTTAAGACAGATTTTCTTAAAACCCATTCCATCATTCCCATAACATCTTTTTGGTGGCTTAGAGTGTTTTTATCTGTTGTGTTAGCCAATCGCTTTGATTCTTTCATCAATTTATTCATTACTTTTTTTGATTTTAAATCATTAGTTTGAATAATATCGTCTTTAATTTTGGCAAGTTTATATTTGAACTCATAGGATGAAAATGGTATCCTGACCGGCTTTTTACTTAATTTTTTATTAGTTTCAAGCATTAGCAGATTAAATTTTAATTGTTCGGAATCAGGCAATTGTTTTGATAATTCAAACAGCTCATTGAATATTGGGGTTTGTGTTTTTCTTAAATCTACACGATATATCGGTTCAATTTCTTGCAATAATTCTTGAATAGTTCTGTCCGGGTGCATTTTTGCCCGTGATGAAATAATTTTTAAGGCTTCTTTTTCCATTCCGGTTATACTGTCTTGAAATTTATCCATAATTTGAATAACTTCGCCCGACGGACGGGTAAATGCTCCCGTTTTAATGAGTCTTCCCATTTGTTTTGGGTCAATCATAGGAATTCCTGAATATATGCATGGCAATTTGTAACTAAAAAGCGTTCTTAATTTGGATGAATTTTGAATTGACGTGAATGTTAAAGGATACATAAAAGGAATGTCAGCAAATTGGTCGGTATTTGTGTAATACGTATTATTAATAACAGATTTTGGGCCAAACTCGTCAGTTTTCAGAATTTGCCTTTTATTCAATCCGTAAATTGTAACTGCAGGAACTCTCATGACTATTCTTTAAATGATATTATACACTCTCTGTATATAATATCGGCAAATACGTTAAAAAACTTTAAAAAGTGTAATATTTTTGTAATAAATAGCAAAAAATAAAATCACGAGTTTTAAATCAAAAAAACGGAGGAAAATAAATGCAAACAATGACAAATAATAATTTAAGTTTTGGAGCAATAAAAGCGGATAAATCCGCACGTTCATTATTAGCAAAAAGACTGGATACAGCAAAGAAATATTTGCGTTTCGAGGATTTAAAAGCTTGGCAAAGAAATAATCCTGTAGATATTTTCTTATCTGCAGAAAACGGCAGATTGGTTGCAAAAGTCCAAAAAGATGGTACTGAATTTCTGTCAGAGAAAGAAAATAGAATGCTTTCTGCAATAAATTTCAGTCCGATTGGTTTTGTAAGAAAAATATGTGCAAAAGCTGAAAATTTAAAATAAAAATTACTAATATCGGAGAAAAAAATGAAAATTCAAACAAATTATAATAATATATACAATTACCCTAAATACCAGTATAATCGTGCAAATATTGTTACAGGCAGCAATGTAAATTTTGAGGGAATTCGATTAGATAAAATAATTCAAACTAAGGCTCAAAATGAATATTTAAAGAGTGTAGCCATAAGATATTCCGCCATGATAAATCAAAATAAAGATGTTGTGTTGGATATTTTACGCAATACCTCATCATCTAAGGTGGACTTTTTTAAAACTTTGGCAAAAAAATACAATGCAAGGAATTTTGAATTGCCTTCAGAACAAAGAGAAGACAGTTCCCAAATTTTTGAGCTGTTAAAGCTTGTCAAAAAACCGAAAGATTATCATTACATGGCATTAGAGAACATTGATGCGAGTATGGAATATTTCAAAAAGCTATTTTCCGCATCTAATAATAAAATGCCATCCGAATTTATTTTTACATTCAAACGTTCAATGCCGGGAAATTATAAAACTCATTTTTTAAATATTTTCAAATCTCCGCACAGCAAAGAATATATAAAAAAATATGATGATTACAGAGATTATTTTATACTGAATTATAAAAATGATAATGCCGTCGCCGAATTGGATAAGATGGTTGAAAATAAAACATATGACAAATCTTTATATAAGGTTAGATTGTTAACAAAAGGCTATTTTGATCATACTTCGCTATCTTTTGATAAAGCTGAACATGAAAAATTGATGCATAAATATTATTCCCCTGAAAGCTATTCGGTATTGAAAACATTTTTAAAGAAATATGTTCTTAATATTGAAAATATACCAAAATCTTCATATGAAGACATTATGCATATTTATATGACATCAAACAAATCAAATGCTGCATTTCGTGAAAATTTAATGAGAACGTTCAAGCATAGTGCAGAAGACTTTTATAACAATAATTTTGACCCAAAAGAATTATCGGCACTAAAAGAACTCTTTTATATGGCAGATAATGATAAACATGTTAAAAAATTTATAACAAAATTGACAAAGCGCGGATTAAATATAAATAAAATACAAGAAATTACTGATATTTTAGCTGTTGCTCCCGCAAAAAAATTGAATATATTTTTCGATAATTTTGTACAAATATATTCATATTCCAAGGGTTCACAATTATACAAAGCTTTGCAAACAGAATTGGAAAACCCGTTCTATGCCCGTAAGGTTATAAAAGAACGCTATAAACATTCTTATTATAAGCCGTCGTCAAATATGGGGCCTGTCGGAGTCTCTAAGGCATATATCAGAAACGGATTTAATATATTAAGGGATAAAGTTACACCGACAAAAGATTATGAATTGATATCAGAAGCTCCCGAATCTATGCAGGATGTTATTTTAAAACCAATAGGAGTAAAGGCTGAACAAAATCTTAATACAACCTCAATTCCGCGCGAAAAGAGCTTGACACCAATTGTGTCACCAATAATTTTGGAACGTACGCTTAATAATATAAATAATAATTTATATCGTCCAGTAAAATTGCCGAAATTTGATAAATTATTAAGACCGGAGCCTCAGATAAATCATGTGGACTTGGTAAAAGCAGAAAAACAATCGCATATCGCACCAAATAAAGCTCTTACACTTGTGCGCGAGCCTATAATCCTTGAAAAAACCCTTGCAAATATAAATGCGCAAGAAAAATTATCAAAGAATTTACCGATAAAGAAATCATTTAAAGAATTGCGCGAAGCACGAAAATTACAGGTAATATCAGATGTAAATAATATAATAGAAAAGAAACTCGGCACAAAAACTTTGGATAAACAAAAAGCGCAATACGATAAACAAGCGACAAAAATACGTCTTTCTTTATTGCCTGAGATTTTTGAATCAATAAAATCATCGAGAAAACTTGAACGTGAGTTGGGTGTCAAGACTCCGTCAATTGCAAACAAAGATGCTATTAAATTATATGAACGCATAAACGGAAATAACAGAAAATTAGTTCGTTATATGCTTTTAAAAACAAAATCGAAAACTGATGATACCAGATTGTTTACAATAAAAGATATATTGCGTGTATTGGATAAAGCAGAAGAAGAAATACCTGTATACAAATCGATTGATCCGGCGTATAAACCGCGAGCTTATTATAATGAAATTTTTGATAAATATGTTGACCAATACGGAAAAGTTTCCCGACGCAAAAAGAAATAGTTTACGGTTATAACAGTGCATTAATCAAAGTCTATGGATTGATTTATATAATAAATCCATAGATTGATGCACTTTAAATTAAATAGGTTTAGTATGAGTATGGAGATTAGGGAGGGATAAATAAATGAAAAGAATGTTTTTGATATTCGGACTTTTGATTGCAATTATCCTTACCGGACTAAGGGTAAATGCAAAAGCTAATCATCTTCACTCAATAGTATTGGAAAAAAATAACAGCGGTTATAATGTTATATTACAATCGGATGAGGTTGCAAAGGTTGTTCGTCGATTTGTTTCAAATGATGAAATTGTATTGGAATTGAGCGGCATAACTTCGTCTGATACAGTTAATGCGTTGTATAAAGGGACAAATGATGTTGACAATTTAATAATTGAAAATACATCTTTCAATAAAATGAAAATATATATAACCGCGCCAAACATAAGTTCTTCGTCTGTATTAGTGGAACCGCAATTTGGAAGCGGAGTTTTAGCCGGTGAAGGTTTCCCAACGAATAAAATTATTTGGACAATAATGGCTTTAGTAATCGTTGGCATAATATATAGAAGCAGCAGGCGAAAATCGGTAGAAGATAACGGAACTCTAATCAGAAGAGATATCAAGGATAGAGAAATTGAATTATACAGAAGATATAGAAAGAATTTTGAAGAGGAAAGTCTTAACTCAAATAAAATAACAAAAATGCGAACGATGTTGAAAAAGATTGACAGAAAAATTGATGAAAGACTAATGTCTTCTATAAAATAGATTATTACCTCAAATTTTTAATATATCCCTAAAACATTTAGCAAGTTTTATTAAACTTGCTTTTTTATTTTGTGTAATTGCCGAAGTATTACTGATAAATAACACTATAGGAACATACTCACCCTCCCCTAAGGATTAGGAGAGGGTTGGGTGAAGTTTGAATAATTTATTATTTCCACATTTCTTTGACCGCAAAGAAACGTGGAGCAAAGAAACTCCTGCCCATCGCTCCGTTCACTAATAATCTGTAATGCTCGAATACAAAACGGACAACTCGCATTCGCTCAAACAAGTCCGTTTTTGAAGCTTTCTCGCATAACAATTATTGTTCACTTCGCGGAGGGCGAGGGGTAAATAATATAGAGCCTTGTATAAAGCTTAATATTTTTCCAAGCGCGCGGCGTTGTTTTAGCCGCGCTGAAAGATTTTTGCCTATTTAGGCAAAAACACATATAACCGCGTAAGCGGTCTGTTGCAATGCCGAAGGCATTGCTATGAAATAGCGTTTTTTCTCTTTCTTCGTTTATTCTTTCTCTTTTGCTCGCAACAAAAGAGAAAGAATAAACTACTCATAGAGTTATTTATGTGCGCAAAATTGCGAAACTTACCACATATAGCATAACAATAACAATTTTTATTAATGCTTATTTAAAATATAGCCACTTGTATAATTGTTTCTTATTTGTTTATCACGTTTAATAATAATGTAATTAAAATCTTTTTCATACTTCCAGCTATTCTTAATTCCAAGGAGGACTTTTAAATTAGTCCTCATTTTTTTTTAATAAAATGGCCTAAACATATTGTTTAGGCCATTTTATAATTATTTATTATTTACGGTAAGAAGTATTTCTGCCAGCTTTCCGCCTCCGTTATTTTTAAAGCGGATTTCAGTATCCCTTTGTTCTTTGGGCTTACAGTCTTCCTTTTGATAGTTATAAATAAATCTCATAAATTCTTTACTGTACATAATACTCCTTAACTACACATGGCTAATGTATTAACTTCACACATATATTATAAAACATGTAAAATTGTATTTTTGCTCATTATTAATAAAATGTTACAAATTTAGCAGTTTACAAATTACCCTATTGAATAAGTAAAATTTCTAATGTTTAAAAAAGTCCTAAATGTACATAATTTGGTATAAGTATGTTTTTTAAATTAGTCATAATTTATTAAACAGAGCTCATATAAACAAGGAGGTTAAAATGTCAATTAAAAAACTAACTGTGGCAGCTGCGGTTGCTGTTGGAATAGCAACTTGTTCCTTGACTTCTGCAATGGCAGCCTGCCCTTGTACACAAAATGATGCCTTACCGGTAGTCACCGGTCCTTCAGATTGTGCAAAACCGGTTTGTCCAAAATGTAACAAATCTGATTGCGGCTGTAAGAAAAAAAGGGGATGTCCTGTGAAAAGTGCGCCTTGTAACGATGATTTAGGCTGCGCAAAACCTGCCGTTCCGTCAACCGCACTCTGCCCTCAAACAGGCAAACCTGATAGTGCGCAGATGAAACAGGTTTATGGTTATCCGCAAGCAATTTACGGAACAAATAATTATGTCGGAGAGGTAGGAAATTCAATATTTTCTACAGAAACCGCAATGAGAGGTTGCCCTGCTTCGCGTATGTCATCAGCAATAGACGGGACGATAATTTCATCACAAGGTCAAATAACAGGTGCTGCAGCGTCTGCTCAGATGCCGTGCTTAAATGAATTACCGCAATGTAATAACGGTGTTAATGTAGATAGAGATAAAGTTAAAGGTTGTCCGATTGATTTTCAATCTTCAAATTCGATTAATGCAGTTAAAAAATCATTAGTCCCATACACTATTAAAGAAAATATAACAGGTGCTGCCGCTCAGCCTGCGCTGAGTTCAGGCGGATGTATGTTCCCTGATGTTCCGCAAGGATATTGGGCTGCATGCGGTATTGATAAATTAGCCATTAATGATGTTGTTGTAGGCTATCCTGACGGTATGTTTAAACCTAACAAAAACATTTCTCGTGCGGAATTTGCAACAATGTTAGTTAAAGGGTTCAATATGAATGCACATGGTGCTACAACATCAAGATTTTCTGATGTATCACGCGATAATTGGGCTAATGCCGCAATCGCTAAAGCCGTCGATGAAGATTTATTGAGAGGGTACCCAAACCATACATTCAAGCCTAAAAATAACGTAACTCGTGTTGAAGCATTAACTTCAATCTCTAAAGGTATGACATGTAATATTGATGCAAATAAGGCTGATGAAATCTTAAGCCGTTATGCAGACGGAAATCAGGTTCCGAATTGGGCAAGAATTCCTGTTGCAAAATCTTTAGAAAACGGAGTTTTGAACAATTCTCCAAATCCTAATTTGATTATGCCAAACAGAGATGCAACAAGAGCAGAAATTGCTTCTATGATGCAAACTGCAAGGGTTGCTTTAGGATACGACACAAACCCTGCAACAGCAAATGCTGCTTGCCCTGCTTGTCCTATCGAAAAACAGGCATTAATTGAACAGGAAGAAATTGTAAAAATTCCTACTTTGAAATTATCAATGATAGACCAATTAACGGCGAAATCATCTCATGTCGGTCAATACTTTAGAGCAAACACCCTTGAACCGGTTACTATTAACGGTGTAAAATACCCTTGCGGTTCAACCGTAACAGGTCAGGTTGTAGAAGTAATAAGACCTTCAGGATGTGATAAAGGCGCATTAAAATTAGCATTTACAAGTATATCTAACGGTAAATGTAAAGCAAAATTGCCTAAACAAATTCTTCAAGCAGAAGTTAACAGACAAAAAAATGTTAACCCTGTTGCAAGATTAGTAGAAATGCCGTTTACTTGGGCAGGTTCATTAATTGGTATTGTCGGACGTACGGCAGGAGGAATTTTGACAAATGTCGGCAACGCTGCTGAAAATGTTACAAATAATGCAGGCTATATGTTAGGTCATACATTCCAAGGTCAATTCGGCGCTGCTGCCAGAAACTTGGGTGATGGACTATATCAAACAGTCAAAGCTCCTATTGATGTTACTCGTACTGCAGTATCCGGAACAATGGGCTTATTCCAAACAACAGGGGACGAATTTGCATATCTTGTTGATCCGAGAGGTTACAAAATATCCGCAGTTAACCCAAGAGAACATATTACTATCGCTTTCGGATGTAATGAATAAAAATTCTTTTTGAATGAAAAGGCAATTTCTTTAATAGAAATTGCCTTTTGTGTTGCAAAGTAAAAAAGAATCTGTTAATATATAAATATATTGAAAAATATATAAATTTATGAGACTTATTCATACTCAATATTTTATACATTAAAATTAATGTAACTGCTCAATATATTTTGAGCAGTTTTTTTATGTGTTAAAATACTAATATGAGGCATTTTTTAGCATTACTATTACTGTTTATAAATTTATTTTGCGGGCATATAAATCCTGTATATTCCAATGCAATAAATGCTCATAATGCTTTGGTTATACAATCTTCAACCGAAAAATCGCACCACAAAACTGAGATATATAATTATACTAATAATGAGCATGCACTCTTAAGAAAAAACAATGACAGTGAAATATATACATCAGCAATCAGAGAAATAGGCGGGAGCGGAGAGAACGGTTTAATAAACTGTGCTTTGAAATATGCAAAGCTCTATATAGGCTTCAATTATGAAATTGCAGATGTGTATAATAATATATCTTCCCATTTAGAACACGAAATTTGTACGCGCGCACCGTAGTGCCTAAATAATTAGTATTTTTTAAATTTGTACAAATTGGAGAATAAAAATAATGAATCAAGAACTGTTTAAAGACGGTTGTCTTATTATGCTTATCGGTATGGGTTCTGTTTTTATATTTATTCAACTCATGGTTTGGTTTATGCAAATTAATACCAAAATCATAGAGTTTATAAATAAAAAGTTTCCTGAACCGATTGAAGATGACCAATATAATATAAAAAAAGATAAATTACAGGAAGGTGAAGCAATAGCATTAGCAATAGCTTGCGCTATCCGCGAAAGAAAACAATTGAGAGGATAATAAAATGGAAAATAATAATAAAAATAAAATAAATTTTGAAGTACTCGGTCCCATATTGTTTTTAGTAATTGCCATAATATTAATGGCAATCGGCTCGCATTTTATGGGTAATTAATTTATTCGCAACCAAACGGGCGCATTTCTGATATTCAGAAATGCGCCCGTTTTTATTTCCCATACATTTCTAATGTAAAAATCTCAAATACAAATATACAGTACTTAACGCCAATGATATAAACGTAACAAGAGCACCGTATTTCATAAATCTCATAAATGAAATTTTATGCCCTTTAGATGCTGCCGTTTCGCTGACTAAAACATTTGCGGCAGCTCCAATTATAGTTAAATTCCCACCTAAACAAGCTCCTAATGACAATGCCCACCAAAGCGCGTGCGTATGGCCTGTGATTGCGTTAGGATTTGCAGGGTTAATTAATTCGCTGATTAAAGGTGCCATCGTTGCTGTGTAAGGAATATTGTCAATTATACCTGATAATATTCCTGAAGCCCACAAAATAACCATCGTAGCAGCATTCAAACTGCCGTGAGTTAAGGTGATTAAACCGTCAGCCAAAAATTTTATCCCGCCGTTTGCTTCAAAACCGCCAATGATTATAAACAAGCCGACAAAGAAAAATATTGTTAGCCACTCAACGTCACGATAAATTTCTTTCGGTTTTTCAAATAACAACAAGAATGCGGCACCTGCAACAGCAAATACAAAAGCAGGAATATGCGTTATATCGTGAGTAACAAATCCTAATATTACCAAAAGTATCGTTGCAACTGAACGAATCATCAACCCTTTATCGGTTATTGTTGTTGAATTGTCAATATGCGCTATGTGCTCCATTTTTTCAGGTGTTGCTTTCAAACTTTTTCTAAACAAAAAAATTAATATAGAAATACTAGCTAAAAATATAACTGTTACAACAGGGGTAAGTTCTTTTACAAAATCCATAAAGCTCAATCCTGCGCGAGTCCCAATAATAATATTTGGCGGATCACCGATAAGTGTAGCGGTTCCTCCTATGTTTGAAGCTAAAACCTCCGTAATTAAAAACGGAACCGGATCTGTTTCAAATTCTTTTGCAATAACAAAAGTTATCGGCATCATTAAAACAACTGTTGTTACGTTATCCAAAAATGCGGATGCGATTGCCGTAAAAGCTGCCAATGCAAATAAAACCGTTTTTGGATGACCTTTAGTTAAATGTAAAAGTTCTAAAGCTAACCACTTAAACACACCGCTTCGGCTTGATATGTGAACAATAATCATCATACCGATTAAAAGAAATATAACCTGAAAATCGACATGTTGAAAAACACCTTTTACAATTGTTTTTGTTGTTGGGTCAAAATGTGTTTCAAACGGTATTAAACCGAGTAACATTGTCAATGCCGCTCCAAATAATGCGACTACTGATTTTTGTATCTTTTCGCTCGCAATGAAAATATAGGCTATCACAAGAATTAAGCCTGATATAATCATACCGTGTGCTTGAATAAAATTCAGCATCAAAATATCCTCCATAAATGTATATTAATCATGTCAATCATAACACAAAAACTATTTTATTGGGATGTTCAAATAAAAAAGTTATGATACCTGTTTGTCTTGCCATTCGCAAGTCCGCACCGGCAGACTCCGCATCGGCTTACGCTTGTCTTGGATTTTGTTGAGCTGCGGTACTCATTACCTACGCTGCCATTCGTTTTGCCCTTGCAACAGACTGGTTCCGCGCACCTGAATTTAATTCAGGTGCGCGGAACTCTAACGCAAAATCCGCATCGCCCTCGCGGTAAACGGCAACGCCTCCAATTAGTCGGAATATTCATTACCGACATAATTGTCGGTCTGACACTGCGTGTCTGCCTTGAGTGCGGGCTAAACCGCCTGTGCAATCTGCAGATTGCTGCGCTCATTTCGCTGCCACTTCATTCGCAACGGCGGTGATATTATGCTCGCTGCCCTGCCAACCTTGCTCATCGCAAGGTTGCACCGGCAGACTCCGCATCGGCTTGCGCTTGTCTTGGATTATTGACAGTT
>DESZ01000029.1 GCA_002361485.1 Cyanobacteria bacterium UBA3301
AGAATTGATTCTGATCCTATGCACACTGTTCAGATTAACCCGTCAATAAGATTTATAGGAAACACTAAAGGCGGATGGCAGCCTTATGCGTCTGTAGGTATGGTTTGGAATTTACTTAACGAAACTAATGCAACTGCAGATGGGGTAAAACTTCCTGAAATGCATACAAAACCTTATATAGAATATGGTGTCGGGTTGCAAAGAACCTGGGCGGATAAATTCTCTGCTTACGGGCAAGCTATGTTAAGACACGGAGGAAGAAACGGTGTTGCATTAACCTTCGGTTTCAGATGGGCGATAGGTAAAGGGGTAAATGACAAACAAAAAGTACAAAAAGATTCAAAGATATCAGGAAGACATGAAGTCAAAAGGGCAAGCAAAACCCTCTCCCACCAAAATGAACCTGCGGCTGAGGGGAACAGAAAAGTTCTAAAACAACTTTCTCCAACACAAAGACAAAAATTAGCAAACACCACTACTATCGGGAATAATATTTACCCCAAAAAAGCACATCTTGAACATACAACCCGCACTGCTATGAATGCAAATGTTGAAAAGTTATAAATTTACTCTACTTCATTAAGTTTTGCTTTTAAGCGCGCTTTTGCTCGTGCAATGGAAGCTTCTGCACGCTTTGCATCTATACGTGCTTCCGCATCTTTGCGCTTTCTGCGCGCACGCTCCAATGCTTCGCGAGCTCGCATTTCATCGATTTCGTCACCTGATTCGGCTAAAGTTGTCAATATCAAACATTCATCATCCTTAAATTGCAAGATCCCGCCCATTACTGAAAAGGATTTTTGTTGGTTTCCTTTTTTTATCTTCGTTACACCTATATCCAACGCGGACATCATAGGTATATGTCCCTTCAAAATTCCGAATTCGCCATCAACACCGCGAGAATATATTTCATCCACTTCATCGTCAAAAACTACGCGTTCTTGAGTTATAATTTTTAATTTCATAATAATCCCTTTTAAGAAACCTTTAAAATTATACTTGTATTATAAGCCTGACTTATTGTCCTCTTATCTTCTTGTCTTCTATACCATTTCTTTAGCTTTTTCGACGGCCTCTTCTATAGTTCCCACCATATAAAAAGCTTGTTCAGGTAAATCATCATATTTACCTTCAATAATTTCTTTAAAGCCATGAACCGTATCTTCAACTTTTACATATTTCCCTTTATTTCCGCTGAATTGTTCGGCAACAAAGAACGGTTGAGATAAGAATCTTTGAATTTTTCTTGCGCGATTTACGGTTTCCTTATCTTCTTCAGACAATTCGTCCATACCCAAAATCGCAATCAAGTCCTGCAAATCTTTATATTTTTGAAGAATTTCAAGAACTCGTCTGGTAACCTCATAATGTTCTTCCCCGACGATATTCGGATCTAAAGCCCTTGAATTTGATTCTAACGGATCAACCGCAGGATAAATACCTAAAGATGCAATATCTCTTGATAATACCGTAGAAGCGTCCAAATGCGAGAATGTCGTTGCCGGTGCAGGGTCTGTTAAGTCATCGGCAGGAACATAAATAGCTTGAACAGATGTAATAGAACCATCTTTGGTTGATGTAATTCTTTCTTGCAATTCACCCATTTCTGTTGCAAGTGTCGGCTGATACCCAACAGCAGACGGCATACGTCCTAACAATGCGGAAACTTCTGAACCGGCCTGAGTAAACCTGAATATATTATCTATAAATAACAATACATCCTGTTTTGAATAATCTCTAAAGTACTCAGCAGCAGTCAATGCTGATAAACCGACTCTCATTCTGGCTCCGGGCGGTTCATTCATCTGACCGTATATAAGTCCTACTTTATTAATTACGCCGCTTTCTTTAAATTCGTTCCATAAATCGTTACCTTCACGGGTTCTTTCTCCGACACCGCCAAATACAGACACCCCGTTATGCGCCATTGCTATATTATGTATCAATTCTTGGATAAGTACGGTTTTTCCGACACCTGCACCACCAAACAAACCGATTTTCCCGCCTTTTTGATATGGCTGCAAAAGGTCAATCGCTTTTATTCCTGTTTCAAGAATTTCAACGTCTGTATTTTGCTCAATAAGTGACGGAGCATCTCTGTGAATCGGTAAATATGTATCCGTTTCAATCGGACCTGCGTTATCAACGGCATCACCCGTTACATTCAATATTCTGCCTAAAATTGCATTCCCGACAGGTATTTTTATCGGTTCGTTTGTATTAATAACCTTCATTCCGCGCTGCAATCCGTCGGTCGAAGACATTGCTACCGTTCTTACTATATTAGAACCAAGCATTTGCTCTACTTCGGTTACTATTTTTGTACCATCCTCTTTATAAATATTTAATGCCGTGTATATGCTCGGCAAATTTCCGTCAGGAAATTCAACGTCTATAACAGGCCCGATAATCTTTGTTATTACCCCTTCTGCAGTCAATGTTTCCATTATTTTGCTCTCCTATCAAATCCCTACGCACATTTATTATACAATAAATTTATTTTTTAGTAAGAGTTTGATAAATTTATTTTACAATTTTTCTTGTCATGATAACTTTCCCCGACTCATCATAACAATTTTCATTCACCCAATGCCCTAACAATTTACCTAGCGGACTGAAAATAAAGGTTTCATTTTCAGAAACACGCATTGACATATTCACAAGTTCTCCCTCAGGAGTATATTTATAAGAGCGGTACGGATACGATAATGAGGTTTTTATTTCGGTATTTATAAGCGTTCCGGATTTGTCATAATACCATACATGTTTAGGATCATTGTAATAATTTATTGCATAAGTATCGTCCGAAAACAATCCTAATGTTCTGTCATTTAATTTTGTTATTCCTTTTAGTAACGAAGAATAATTCTCTTGGTGATTGGTATCAACATAATTTTTTGAAGTCAGAAAAAAATCTGCTTCCGGTATATTGTTACGCAATTCAATAAGAGCATCCTGCGCACTATACTGCACTCCTCCGGTTATGGTTTGCCCGTTTACAACCCCTATAAGAAAACAAAAAACAAATATTACGCTTAAAACTCTTTTCATATCAATAATTATAATTATTAATTCCAAAAAGTCATCGCCTGAATATACTGATTAATTCTTTGATATTAAATACTCACAAACAACATTCGGTACGAATTTTGAGATATCTCCGCCATTTTGTAAAATTTCTTTTATCGCACTAGATGATATAAAGTTGTATTCAGGCTTTGTTGTCAAAAATACCGTTTTTATATCCGCACATAAAGCTTTGTTTGTCTGAGATAATTGCATTTCAAACTCAAAATCGGAAACTGCCCTCAAACCCCGTATCAAAACATTTGCTCCGCGTTTTTTGGCATATTCTATTGTCAATCCATCGAATGAATCCACCTCTACATTTGTGAACTCTTTTATACTGGAATTTATAAGTTCTACACGCTCTGAAACCGATAAAAAGCTCTTTTTTGCCGAATTATTTGCAACTGCAATAATTACTTTATCAAAAATTTCGGAGGCATTTTTTACAATATCCAAATGCCCGTAAGTTATAGGGTCAAAGCTACCCGGATATATAGCAATCTTCATATGTTTCTCCTTTGATAGGGATTATACCATAAAATTAATTTATCGTTTTAATATCTTCTACCGCCAAACCATGTTAAATTTTGTAACGACATGTTTAAAAGAAAGCAATTAATCATATACGGCATACTTTATTTATATATAAGAGGTATATAATTTTTATAAATTATATAAAAACTACCTTCTACTTTCTACCTACTAACCTTTTACACGAGGAATTGTAACAGATTCCAAGGAGCTTCTTATTATAAGGAGCTTTTTTTTTGGAGAATTTATATTTATATTATTTTTTCGTTTTTGTATTCAACAATTTAGTTTTATCAACAGTTGCAATAAATTTTACAGCCTCATTCGACGGAATGGCAAAGCCTATACCTATGTTTGAAATATTATGATCCGGATTATAAATAGATTGGTTTATTCCTATGACCTCACCCGCGGAATTTAATAAAGGTCCGCCCGAACAACCGGGGTTTATCGCGGCATCGGTTTGGAAGCGATTTTTGGTATAATCAATACGAGAAATTATACCTTGAGTTAATGTGTTGGAAAATCCGAAAGGATTACCGATTGTCAAAACTTTTTGCCCTACCTTAACCTCCTCGGAATCCCCAAATGATACCGTTACTAAATTTGTGCTTGGTTCAATTTTTAATAACGCTAAATCTTTTTTATCAGCCATTTTAGCAATAAATTTTGCTTTATAAGTCTGTCCGTTATATGTAGTAACCTCTATACTTTTTGCACCTTCGACCACATGCGAACCTGTTAAAATAAGTCCTTCTCGAGTAACAATACAGCCTGTCCCTGCTGATACTCCGTCTTTTACTTGAGCTTCTACAGAAACAATTGCAGGAGAAATTTTTTCATATACCGAGATGTTTATAACTTCGTCCTTATCAAAATTCTGAGCCGAACACGACGGTGAAATCGCTAAAAGAACAAATATTATAATTATTTTTTTCATAGTTGCCTCAATTTGTACGCAATATAATAATTCCTTATACGAACGGCAAAAACCATACTCATATATGGGTTTTATGAGGTTGCTTCTTGCAAATATTAAAATAATAATGTATAATTATTACAAAAGTTGAAAAGGCGAGCAGTTAAACGATTTAGACGTTGTTATGCTTTTAAACTAAAAATAGGACACAGATTAAGTTATACTTAAGAGAAAATATAAAAGGAGAAGATTATGTCAAGAATTGATTTATTCAAACAACATTTAGAAGAAAAACGTGCAGTAAAAATTATCGCAGGTATTGATAACTATGATATCGAGAATATTAAAAAAGTAGTTTCTGCAGCAGAAAAATCCGGCGCAAGTGCAGTTGATATTTGCGCAAGAGAAGATATAATCTCTGAAATACGTTCAATGACAGATATGCCAATATTTGTATCTTCAATTGTTCCGTCAGAATTGGTAAAAGCGGTTGAGTTAGGGGCAGATGCAATTGAACTAGGTAATTTTGATGTTTTATATAAAACTGGCAAAACATTTACTGCAGGAGAAGTTTTACATTTAGTTCAAGAAACTCGTTCATTATTGGGTGATAGAGATGTATTTTTCTCTGTTACTGTTCCGGGTGAAATTTCTATTTCTGAACAAATCGAAATGGCACATAAATTGGAAGAAATGGGCATTGATTTAATTCAAACAGAAGGACACTATACATCAACTTCTGAATTGGAAGGAGCAAGAGCATTGATGGATAGAGCAGAATTAACACTATCAAACACTGTTGAATTAGTAAGAAATGTTGATATACCTGTAATGACTGCAACAGGTATTAATCCTACAACAGCACCTTTTGCTTTCGCCGCAGGAGCAAGCGCAATCGGATGCGGTTCATGCGTTAATAAATTAACATCAGAAATTGCTATGATAGCAACTTCTTCAGCATTAGTGGAAATTGCAAGCAGAAATGCTTCTAAAGTTGCCCAAATGGTATAAACTATATAAAAGATTTAAAAACAGCTCATCTTTAAAGATGAGCTGTTTTTATTTTGCCAAATTATCTAAATATTCTTTATTAGCCTCTAACGCTTCTTTTGTTGCAGAAACTGCATATACAGGTTTGGATGAGAATATATTTCTTGCTGTATTCAAAATGTCATCTGCTGTTATTGAGTCTATAATATCAAATTTTTGATTTATATAACTAAATCCGTATGGGGTATGAGAGTTTGAATTTATTATTGAATTTTTATCAGCATTCATTTCTACACCGGATAACAAATCCGTTTTTAAAGAGCGTTTTGCAGCTTCCAATTCTTCATCATTAACCTTTTGAGAAGTTATCTTTTGAATATTTTCATTAAATCCGTCTATTGATTTTTTAATATTGTCAAAAGAATTTTCACCTGTTTCGGCATTATTAGTTGTCGTCCCGATTTTCAGCGTCATTGTGCCTATATCTTCATATCGATTATAATTAGATGATACCGAATAAGCCAGATGACGGGTTTCGCGCAAATCATTAAACAACCTTGACGATGTAGAACCGCCCAAGATGTTTTCTAACAATTGAATACATACACTGTCTTTTAAATTACCGTTTACTGGGAACTTAAAGCCTTCATAAATTTCAGCTTGATTACGCTTTGTTTCAACGGTATAAACTTTTGGTTTTTCAATTGCCGTATATAAATTATTTAGCATATAATTTTTTGGTTTAACAGGATGATAACCCGCTGTATTATTAAATATTGCTTGAGCTAACTGCGGATTTTTAGAAAACGGACCGGTAACAACCACTTGGGCTTGGGAATTATTTATAATTTCCGAATATAAACCGACAACATCAGATAACGTGATATTATTCAGACTGTCTAATTTTTCTCTATTAGTATATTCTAAAGGCGTTCCTCCATACATTGCCTTGTAATACGGTTCAATCGCTGACGGTTCTTGCGTTGAATAATTATCCCTGCAATGCTGAATTGATTGTTCCAATAACTCTTGCGTAAATTGCGGATACAGAATTTTTTCTCTAAACAAATTCAAGGATTCATTTATTTTATCCATTGAAAAATCTGCCTCCAATGAAATTGCCCTTGAACTGTTCATTATACCCTGAGAAATACCGTTTAAATCCGCATAATTATCTAAATCATTTTTCGAACGATATTGAGAGCCGGAGTTTTGTAATATATCATATAAAACATCACTCAAAGCGGCTTGACGAGGGGTATATTTATCTTTCTTAAATTGAATTGAATAATTGATTACATTAGTATCAGCATCATTTAAAATAACTCTAAAATTATTTGCAAGTTGATATTCTTTAACGTTATTAACATCTATCGGAGTCTTTTTATTTTTGCCGGTAAAAGCTACGTTTACAGCCTTGGCAGTCTTGTCATAGTTATTTTGAATATCAGATTCTTTTGTTCCGCTCGGATGAATTACAACAAGCGAAGCCTTATTCAAATCATAATATTTTTTTGCTGTATCAATAAAATCTTGATATGTCATATTATCAATAATTTTTGAATAATTTGCTGTCAATTCCGGAGAACCGTTTAAAAAATCCATTCCGATGTGATAATTTAAAATTTCTGAAGACTCTAAGCTCACGGAATTAACTTTTTTAATTTTTTCTTTTACGGCTTCAAATTCTTGCGGAGTCGGCGGATATTTGGACAATCCGTCAAGTACCGAATATAAATCCTTCAGCATAGGCTCGACATAATTCTCAGCAACCGAAGTATCAAGTATTATTGCGTTTTTATCACTCGGACGTGTTCCGAGTCTTTCTGAAGAAGAGAATATCGAGGTCGAATATTTTTGTTCAATATCTTTAATGCGATTATTGGCAAGTCCGTATAACAACTGATTTACGGCACGTAAATATACCTTATCGTTTGCATTGGAATTTTCAGGACCTGCAAAACCTAAAATAATTTGTGCTGCCCCTTGATTTTTTTGAGAAATAATATCTTGCCTTATCGCTTTATCAGTTGGAGTCATTTCTTCATAATATCTGTTTTGAGAAGGTACTTTTGTTGAATTAAAATATTTTGATACAAGCTTAATTGTATCTTCTGGCTCAACTTCACCTGTTATAACTGTTACCATATTGGCAGGATAATAATTGTTGTTAAAATAATTTACAACATCTTCTCTTGTGAGAGCATCTATATTGTCTGTTGAACCAGCAATTAAATCCGGAGCTTCAGATTTTATATTAAACAGATTTTTGAGCATAAGCGTAACAGCTCTGCTTGATTCATCAGACAAACACATATTTATTTCTGAATCAACAACTTTCTTTTCTTTATCAAGCTTTTCCTGCAAAAATTTCGGGGTTTGAAGCATTCCGGCATGTAATTTAATTTTGTTTTCTAAATCGGTATCTTCAAGTAACTGGGATTCAATATAATAATCCGTTACGGAAAAACTTGTCGATGCATTAGTATTTGCGCCCATTTTATTCACTTCGTCAAAAAAGACTTTATCCCCTAAAGCTTCAGAACCGTTAAATAAATTATGTTCTATATAATGACTTATTCCGCGAATTTTATCAGGTTCATTTAATGAACCTGTATTTACATAACTTTTTACAACAGTTGTTCCTTTTTTCGGAATTATAACGACTTTTTGACCGTTTGCTAATTTATAACAATTCGCGACCAACCCGTTTGGTAAGTTTATATCATTGATTTTTGAATACGCAATCGGAACTGATACATTATAATCAGCACCATAAGAAGTCGCTTGTTGAGTCAAAACCGTTTGATTTGTATTCGCTTCATTTTGCGTAAATGATGTATTATATTTTTTACACAACGGGACTTGAGTAATATAATTTGAAATAATTTTCATAGCACTACCTTATGTATATAAAAACGTATTAAAAATAAATATTGCTTATAATTTAAGAAATATTAAATTTCGTTTTCAATATAGTTAAAATACTCAAGCAATTTTTTATAATCTGTTTCTGTCACCAAAACCCCGCGATATTTTGATGCATTTTTAATCCCTGATATATAATACGGATAAAACTTTCTAAAAAATTTTATTCCGACCCTTTCCCCTCTTAATTCTACTTCTTGAGCTATATGATATCTCATCATTTCAAATTTTTCTTTTAATGAAGGAGCAGGCAATTTTTCGCCAGTTTGTAAATAGTGTTCAATTCTATATAATAAAGTCGGGTCTTCCATCGCACCGCGGCCTATTGCAACTCCGTCAGCTCCGCTTTTATCCAGACATTCAATAGCATCATCAACTGTTTTTATATCCCCGTTTGCAAATACAGGCACATCGACATTATCCTTCAGGGCTTTTATTTTTGCCCAATCCGCGTGTCCTAAATACATTTGGGCTCTTGTCCTCGCATGAAGGGTGATAAACTGTGCTCCTGCAGATTGCATTTTTTGCCCGAATTCAACATAATTCATATTATCTGAAGTGTAACCAAGTCTGAACTTTACACTCACAGGTTTATCTGTACCGTCAATAACCGCTTGAACTATATCATACGCAAGCTCCGGTTCTTTCATTAACGCAGAACCGTCATGACCGCATACAACTTTTCGAACGGGACAACCCATATTTATATCAATCATATCGGAATACTGTGATAAACGGCGCGCAGCATCCTGCATCATTTGAGGCTTGTGTCCTACTATTTGATAGGCTATCGGATGATGGGAATCATCAAGCTTTAATATCTCATTTTGGTTTCTGTTTTGAGCAAGAAATTCCGAACTTATCATTTCCGTAGTTATAAGCGCTGTCTTTGAATATCTTCTGACTAAATTTCTCAAAACATAATCGGTAATCCCTGCCATTGGGGCAAGGGATACACCTGATTTTATTATTTCTTTCACTCTATTTTTTTGCTGAGGTTGAGCTTTTAACATATTCTTCCAACTCTTGCGCGCGGGCTTGTGCATACTTTTTGTAATCGTCGTCTTCTACATCGGAATTTGCATATTCCAAATAATATTTGCGCGCATCAGAATATTTTTCCAATGCATCATAGTTTGATGCTATCATATAATTGCAAATTTTAAAGTCTTTATTGAGTTCATAAGCGTCTTTTAAATCTTTAATCGCCTCATAATGCTTGCCCATAGAATCATAAATCATACCTCTGTAATATAGAGCATAATCATTTTTGGCATCTTTTGAAAGCAATGTATTAAAATCCTTTAAGCTTTCTTCATAATTATTAGCATCATATTTTGCTATTGCATCATTTAATAATGTTGCTCTTGAGTTTTCTTCAATTGATTGCAAATATTCTATCGCCTGTGTATTGTTTTTGTTAAAAGCGATTGCTTTTCCTAAATATGTTTTTGCATTTTCATAATCTTCTTTTTCGCCGTATAAACAAGCAATATAATATGCAATATCAGAATCTACAGGTTTTAACTCCAGCGCTTTTTTATAGAATTCAATTGCTTTATCTTTATCACCAAGTTCTTGATATGATGTTGCTACTCCAAGCATTGAATTGACTGTCGGAGGATTTATTTCCAAATATATTCTTATTGCATCATTGTATTTTTTATTATCATACAATGTTGCAGCAGCAGCCATTTGATTGTCTGTTTTCATCCCTTTTATATTTGAAAGGGTATCTTTAATACTTGTATCTTGAGGGAACAGGCTTGATGCTTTATTTAATGTTGCTAATGATTCATCAAATTTATTACCTTGAGCCTGCGCTAACGCCATATTTACATACATTTCAGGCTCTGCATCATTTTGTGCAAATTTTATTGTTTCACTATACATATAAATCGCATCATCAATTTTGTTTGCTCTGTGAAGTTCCAATGCATTATCATACAAAGTACCTACTACAACATCTTTATCGCAATTTGCTTTGACATATTCTATATATTGAGCTGCAGACAAAGTCTTTTTTGCATTTTCAAGCATTTGCCCTTTTATTATTGAATTATTTGGATCAAGAGCTAAAACTTTTTTGTATCCTTCTTGCGCAATTTTATCATCTCCCAATTTGTCATAACATTGCGCTCTATATAGGTTTGCATTTACATTATCAGGATAAAGTATCAAAACTGACTCATACGCTTTTATAGCAGTTCTGTAATCACCTTTTTGCTGATACAAAGTCCCGACATTAACCCTTGTATTAATATTAGAGGGGTCAAGAGCTTCTGCTTGTTTGTAATATGTTAAAGCCTCATCCAATTTCCCTTCTTTTTGCAAAATCGCACCCATATTAGCATTTAAGTTTGCATTATTAGGACTCGCCGATAATTTCTTTTGAAAGGTACGTTCTAAAACATATAAAAGCTCTTTATTATCCTGTTTTGCTCTTTCTAAAACATAAGAATACTCCTGCAATGCTTCATCGGATTTATCGGTTTCATCAAGTGATTTTGCATAAGTTAATCTTAAATTTAAATCTGACGGACTGACAGCAACAGCTTTTTTATAGTATTCAACAGCTTTAGGTTTGTTGCCTAAAACGTTCATAATATCGCCTGTTTGCTCAAAACTGTCCTTTTGAAGTTTTCTGTCACCTAATGCTTGAATAAATTCGTAAGCTGCAGCCCCAAAATTTCCTTCCGCACGCAGTTTTTTTGCATTATCAAATCTGTTTTGCGGAGTCCTGTCATATTTTATTTCATCAAGACAAACATCCAAATTGTTTACAACTTGCGAAATAATACTAGATGAATTTGTAACCGCATCAGAAGGCGGATAATATTTCAGATAAAATAAAGCATTTCTGTAATCATCGGCAGCCTTTGACCAATTTTTATCTTTATTTGCGTATTCCGCACCGCGGGCAAGATATGAATTTATAAGTCCGATTCGCGCAGATGTATCTAAATAGTTTATTCTTAATGCGCTTTTAAATTCTGTTATTGCACCTGAATACTGATACTGGGATAAATAATTTTGACCTAAATCAAAATGTTCTCTAAAATCTGCAAATGCCGGGGTACTCAAAAGACACATTGCTACAAATATATTAACTACGGATTTATTTTTCATATTTTACTCACCTCTTTGAATATTTTATTACATTTTTTTTAACTTGTATATACACAAGAGGGTGAATTGTAACGTAATTTATTATCAAACAGACAAGCCAAGTTTTCGCGCAATAAAAAAGGAACCTTTGACGGGTTCCGATTATAGTAGTAGGGGGAAAAGGAGGAAAATTATTATGTTTTAGTTACATAATATATATCGACATTTTTTTGAAAAACTTTAATAAATTTAGGCTATTGTTAAGATATTGTTACATTTTATCTACACATTAATATTCCATACATCAACAACATCTTAATAAGGGAAATGGAATAAAATCTTCTCCCCCACAAAGTAAAATGAAATTGAAATAATAAACAGAGCGTATAAACGCACCCTGCCTACTAATCATCTACGCTTCCTGATTTACATTTGGCGGATTCTTTTTTTGTTAATTTTTGTAACAAATCCAAAAGTTTTACTCTAAAAATGCCGATATATGTATTGGCATCATAGGAAAAACAACATGGGTTTAGCATCAAGTCAAGCAAGATTATTATCAATAACAGCGCGGCTTACGGACAACGAATACCGTACGCAGCGCTTGACTAATGCCCGTTTAAAGTTAACGGACATTTCTAATGCTGCCCGCACGCAATACCAAGATGCCTTACAAAGCCAACAATTTCAATATATGACATATGATGCCTCAGGGGATAGTACAAATATTGCATTTACGCCTGCCGTTGCATGGCAGTATCAGCCTTGCAAAAACCAATATGCAATAGTAAATCAGGCAGGTAACATTATGGTTTCAAGTATAGATGCCAAAAATTTCCGTGAAACAGATAACCTTGCGGAATTCCTAAAACGTTATGACTGCTTAGAAACCTTTGAAGTAACAACAAAAACAATAAAACAACCGCCTGTAGAGCCAACGCCGGTAACACCGACTCCGGAGGTAACTCCAAGCGAAGGTACTTCTACGGATATAGACTTGTATCAGATGTTTTTGGACGCAACAAAAATTTGTTATGAAGATGCAATGGCAGGATTGTCACTTTTAAACGGTGCTGACGGAACTTCGCTTTTTGGCACTTATTGGGGCTCCGGATTACCACAATGCGTACAAGAATGGGGGGCTGAAAAGACAAAGATTTTTGAGGATTGGATTTATGAGATGATTATGTATGATCCTTCAAGAAGAAACGATGGGTTCATATGGGATATGATGGAGAGTCCCCAAAAATGGGCAGAAGCAGAACTTTTAGCAGAATTTCTTAAAGATAAGTATTATAATGGATACGGTCCTGAACAATACCCACAGTTAGCAGGACAAAACTTTGACGAAATCTTTACTGCAACATTACCTGAACAAGAAGAGGGCTCCGGATTTGTATACTTTTTAGAAGCGAATTCACAATCATGCTGCTACGTACACGTATTCGGACATCTCCTTCCTTTGGGTAACTATACAACAACTACGGGAAAAGATTTAAAAATAGAAAATCCAGACTCAAGTAAACCATTTTCGTATCAGGTAAACACAGGCTATCATTGGTGGGATGAAAACAACGACGATGGGCGTGGGGATAAGGCTAAAAAACTGGCAGAAACCCTTTCTGACCCGAATTTAAAATGCTGCGCAGAAAGAGAAGGGAAAAACCCGCCTTCCGTTTCTGAATATTCTAATTATACAGAGACACAAAAACTCATGAGCGACTGGTTTTTAGATAATGACGGAAAAATTAAGATAAAAACTCTGCAGCAAAAAATCGTCGATTTAGGCTATGCATCAAGTGCACGCCTTGGGAAAGACCAGTTCGGTTATGACAGATATGAATACCGATTATTTAACGACAAAGAACTATATGATGCAATCGACCACTTTGTCAATCACGATTTAAAAATTCTTCAAGAAATCAATAAAGAACCTGAGGAAGAACCTCAACCTGCTGTTGACGGACCGACAGTTCCGCCTGAAGTCGTAGAAACAACAATAGAAAAATTGACAATAAAAGACCCTGAGAAGGCGCAATGGTACACAAATCTTTGGTATCGTATGAACGGTATGGATGAGCCCGAACGCATTTATAAAAATGTAGAGGATGTCGTAAACGACAGACAGGAAGAACAAACATATACGGAATATTTGCTCAAACTGTTTGATATTAAGAAAAATACATTCACGACTTGTTATCAGGAATTGCCCGCCAATCTTGCCTCAAGCAAAGATTGGTTAAACGACGCACTTGCTCAAGGGTGGGTTACACTTCAAAAAGCGGGAGTAAGCCGTACTACTGCTAAAGATAAATTCAAATGGTCAGATATTATATATTCAAACGCTTCTGATATAACGCTTACCCAAGATGATAACGCAATTGCAAAAGCCGAAGCTAAATACACCCAAGCACTCAGAGAAGTTAACTCAAAAGATAAAGTCTTTGAAAATAAAATCAGAAAGCTTGATACGGAACATAACGCGCTTCAAACAGAATATAATTCCGTCAAAGCCGCTATTGATAAAAACGTCGAACGTTCATTCAAAGTATTCCAAGGGTAGGGGTAAATGTAGTTAACTGTGTTGCGTGTAGTGCGTAATATATTGCGTTGGTTGGGGTAAAGGGAATTAGAAGTATAGATGCAGGCGTAGATGCGTAGTCTGTTTCATTTTATTTCCCCTCGCCCGATAAGGAAAGAACAATTTTCCTCCAAAACCGTAAAGGGTAGTGTAAAATCTTTTGTCATAGGACTAATATATTCTAAACCATGCCTGATATATTGCCGGCACAGCAACTCCGTCCTACTACCAAAGTGAAGCGCAGTTTAGACGGGTTTCACCAACCTGCGCTTCAGTAAACTTTCCATTTGTAAAGACTTTTATTTGTAATAGTAGCAAACTATCCTTGTGTATCGGCATCTTTTGCCTTGCTTGAGTTGAAAATTCTATCTGCTAAAGCCCCTATTCCCCAACCGATTAGCGCAAATGCAGGTACCTTAACAGCTAATGATTTCAGATTTAATGCAGCTTTTGTAAATGTACCGCCTTTAAATGCTTTAGATAATTCTTTTACAACAGGTATTGACGCACCGGCCAAAACCCCAACTTTTTTGCCGATATTTGTTACGGGATATAAATTTCCGCTTTCTGAAATTCTTAAACTCGGATTTTGCGCCATAGCGGCTTCAATTTGAGCTTGGTTTTGGTATAAATTATCCCCCGTAAAACTTGTCTGAGGCACTTGTGCTTGCGGTTGGGTTTGAGCCTGCTGCGCACCAGTCTGAGCAAACTGATTATAATTCAAAGCCAATTCTTGCGGAAACATTATATCATTTGAATAATCCGCAGTCGGATTTAAACCGTTTAATGCAGGAGCTGAAAACAGACTACCCGCACCAAAATTTATTCCACCCATTGAAGAAGTATTAAGAGCTGTCGGATTTTGGCATAAAGCAGGCGTTTGCGAATACCCTGCAGCTAATCCGTTTGAATATGATCCGATATTTAATCCCGTATTTAATCCCATAGTAATAACCTTTCTACAAAAATAACTTAACCCTTACATTCATATAAAGTTTTTATTCAAGAAAAAATTGCCTAATAATTCTTATTATGTAAATATGTCTTAATATTTATCCTATTTTTTTTATAAAAAATAAATTTGGGTTAAAATTTAGTTATGAAAAATTACGCCATAATACTTGCTTCAGGCACAGGTACAAGATGCCAAAATAACTTGCCCAAACAATTTCTAAAAATCGGTGATAAAACCATTTTAGAGCATACATTAGATATTTTTGAAACAAACAATAATATCGACGGAATAATCCTTGTTATTACCGCGCAATATAAACAAAAAGCAGCCGATCTTACAAAATCATACAAAAAAATTATCAAAATAACCGAAGGCGGAGAAACGCGCAAAGTCAGTTCATATATCGGAGTTAACTCCATAGAAGAAGATAATGCCAATGTTTTGATACATGATTGCGCCAGACCGCTATTATCTCAGAAGGTCTTAAACGAATGTATTGAAGCTTTGAAAAAACACGATGCAATTGTTACTGCAATCCCGTCTTCTGACACTATTATTGAAATTGAAAACCGTGAAGTTATAAATATACCTGACAGAGCAAAACTTATGCGAGTCCAGACTCCACAATGTTTTAGACTGCCTTTAATAAAAAAAGCTCACGAGCTTTCTTTAAACGATAACGATTTTACTGATGATTGCGGACTTGTATTAAAATATAATCTGGCGAAAGTCCACATTGTAGAAGGGGATATTAATAATATTAAAATCACTTATCCGCAAGATATAAAATTTGCACAGTATTTAACAAATATTAAATAAACTATTTTTCCAATGCTTTTATAATCAACAGCATTTTATCTATCCCCATTGCATGCACGATATCATAATATGCTTGTCTTACCTGCTGCTCTGTTTCGTAATGCACGGGAAAACTGATTAAATTAGAACGTTTTGCTTCCGGATTGAACGTTCTGATTAACAACTGAGGATGAACTCTGCCTTTTATGCTTTTTTTCGGATTGACAGGCACGGAATAAACTTTGTTTGTTTTTGCATAAGCCAACTTATAGCCGTCGGCATCAACAATTAAATCCCAATAATTACATTTTGATAAATCCTTTTGAATATCATCAAGTCTTTCAATAGCTTTAGGAGAATCTTGCATCAAATAACGCAAGCCCTCAGGCTGTTTTATTTTTAGCGCGCCAAATGCCGGATTTTGATAGTTAGATAGTTGAGAGTTTATTCGCATAATTATTACCTTTTTATTTGTTAAACCTTGTAAATATAAATTTTGCTAGTAATATTAACTATTTACTCAAAACTTATTTATATTAAAATAATAAAGTAAAGCTATAAAAAGAAAGGATTAGTATGTTAACAATGAGTTCAAGTTTGACAGTAAAATTCAGCGGAATAGACTTTAGTAAATATTCTTCACGCATTAACGAATTTGTAAACGAATTTTCATCCCGTGCAAACAAATCGGGACAATTTTTAAATTGGGTAAATTTACCATCTGAGCAATTGAAAAGAGTAGATGAAATCTATTCGTTAGCTTCAAAATTAAAAAGTGCAACAGGTGCATCAAGATTAAGCATATTAGGTATCGGCGGTTCAAAACATACGGTTGAACATATGCTATCAATAAACGGCTTAAACGTAAACAGAACAGATATTGAATTTTATTCCGATATAGATTCTGCAAGCTTTTCAAGATTTTTATACAGATTGGGTAACGATGTAACAAGTTCAAATTACCTTATTGCATCAAAATCAGGTTCAACATTTGAAACCAAAGACGGAATGTTGAGAATTTGGGATATGCTTATTGAATCTTATAAATCACAAGGTAAGTCTGATGATGAAGCAAAATCTCTGGCAAATAAACATTTTATAGCAGTAACTGACGGTAATTCAGAAAAATCCGAATTGAGAAGAACTTCTGATGCCAACGGCTGGCTGGGCAAATTATACATTCATGATGATGTTGGCGGAAGATTTTCAGCATTTGACGACCACGCATTATTTGCATTAGCCTATGCGGGGATGGCAAAGGAAGATATGATTACCATGTTGAAATCAGCACAAAGCGTATCCTCTGAATCATTATCATCAGAATGGGATTCAAATATCGCTTTGCAAGAAGGTATCTTCTGGGCAGATGCAAAATCAAAAGGTATAGATGCATCAGTTCATCAATATATGGGTGCAATTTTTGAAAATACTGTTTATTGGCACGCTCAAATGCAAAATGAATCAGTAAAAGACACACTAAAACAGGTTGCAAAAGTTCCGGATGCAATGCATCATTCTGCAGAAGCTCATTTCAACCCTGATAATAAACTTGTATTTGCATTAACAGTACCGTCAGATAACGGTGTTTGCCGCGAAAATTCCGACAGCTACATTGATGCTTTATCAAAATCATATTCGGTAACAGGAAGCTTCTTCCTTGAAACTGTTGAGACAAAAGGAATGGGCTTAACTCCTGAAAGTGCTGGCAGATTAACCCAATTAAGAGCCTTTGCAACGGTATATCAAGAAATAGTAACAAGAATAATGAACGGACAATCATTCCCTGAAGTATTAGACAGCGTTCTTCAACCGCATGTTGAATTCTATAAAAAGAACCTAAAAGGCGGAGTTGTTGTTCCGGGAAGAATTTCACATTAATATATTAATAATAACAACAAATAAAAAAACACCTGATATTATTATCAGGTGTTTTTTATGGCTAAAACCCATGATAATAAAGGTTATAGCATGATTTTTGGGATTACTTCTTAACATGTCTTAACATGTAAAACTGTTGATATTCGAGGGTTTTAGGAGCTTTATTAAGAAACATTAAGAACATTTGGAACAATAATTAAAGTTTTCAAGCACATGTGCCGACATGCATAGCATAGGAAAAACGATAACAAGAAAGGACAGTCAAAGATGGGAATGAGCGCTTCACAAGCCAGATTCTTAAGCTTGACGGCTCGCAAGACAAACGTTGAATACGAAGGTCAACAGATTAACCAACAAAGAACAGCGTTGTCAAATGAGTCATCAAACTACTACAGTCAATTGACATCAATGACTGTACCAACCCCGCCGGTCAGCGCAGATTTTATGAAAGTTACTTATTCTTTCGAAAACGGCACTGAAACAAACGTAGTAACATCACTTATAGCAACTCCGCAAACCAGAGAAACAGGCGTTTATATGTTGAACTATGTTCAAGAAATTCCTGTTGATACTATGGTTACAAACGGAACTAACGTTGTATCAAAAATTTTAAAACCCGGTAGAACAGATGATAAAAATCATGACAGCTATACTTACCAAATCGGTAATAAATACTTAGAAACAACTTTTGACGACACTAAATCAGTAAACGACATCAAGCAACATTTGATTAATACAGGAATTAATGAAGCTGACGTAGCTAAAATGTCTGATTCTGAACTTGTAAATAAAGTTTTACTTGAAGAACAATACAGAAAATTAGCAGAAGAAAGATACGGACAAGATGTTTGGTATGTAAGATACCAAAAAGATTCAACAGGTGCTTATGAGCCTATATATTACAACGCAAAAGAATTAGGTAATGCTGACACAAACGAAAAGACCACTTTAACTTTAAGCGGTATGAAAGCATATATGTATGGTCAAGCAACCGAAACAAAAGAAATCAAAAACGCGAAAGCAAAAGTTGAACAAGATTCATCAGGCAGATATATAAGCATCGTTGTCTTTGCTAACGAGGAAGACAGCATTGGTACATATTATAAATTAACTACTTCAACCGAAGAAGATGAAGCTGCATATAATGATGCAATGAATCAATACTTCTATGACAAAGCTCAATATGACAAGCAAATTCAAGAAGTAAACGCAAAAATAGAAATCATTCAAGTACAAGATAAAAACTTAGAATTGAAATTAAAACAATTAGACACAGAAGAAAACGCAATCCAAACAGAAATGGATGCAGTTAAGAAAGTTATTTCTAAAAACGTTGAATCTTCATTCAAGACATTCAACGCATAAGAAAGGTAAAAAGTAATGAAAGCTTACGCAATATGTGCTTAGGCGCAATAGCGTACGGGTCATTACGGTCATGCGAACAAAACGACAGTACAAAAGATAAGGACAAAAGAAACAAACAAAATAAGAAGAAATAAAAAAGATAAAATAGAGCGATAAGTATTACCTTACAAACTTATCGACTTTAAAGAAAGACTTT
>DESZ01000015.1:0-10188 GCA_002361485.1 Cyanobacteria bacterium UBA3301
AACTGTCAATAATCCAAGACAAGCGTAAGCCGAGTACCACAGGAGCAAAATGCGCAAGCCGATGCGGAGTCTGCCGGTGCGGACTTGCGATTTAGCGAAATAAATTATATAATCAATTATTATGAAACTGAAATTTAAAAACATACCTACACATATAATTTTAATTTTAGTATCTATTTTATCGATATTTCCGTTTATTTGGTTATTGTCAACATCTTTAAAAGGCGGAGGAGAAAATATTTTTGCATATCCCCCGACTATTATTCCAAAAGATTTTACTTTGGATAATTATGTTGGGGTGTGGCACAGAGTCGATTTAATGCGGTATTTTATCAATTCAATGATAGTTGCGGGAGCTACGGTTGTATTAAATTTAATTTTATCATCACTTGCTGCGTATCCTCTTGCAAGGATGGAATTTAAGGGTAAAAAGATAACTTTTTTTGCTATTCTTGCAACAATAATGATACCGTTTCAAGCGATTATGCTTCCTGTATATTTAATAACATTAAAACTGCATTTAGTTGACTCTTACGGAGATGTTTTCGGATTTATCGGGTTAGTTATGCCTTTTGCTGTCAGTGCATTCGGGATATTTCTTATGCGTCAGGCTTTTCTTGCTATTCCAAGAGAGATGGAGGAAGCCGCAATAGTTGACGGGTGTAATGTTTTCCAAGTTTTTTGGAAGGTGCTTTTACCTATGGTCAAACCGTCATTAGCAGTGCTTGCAATATTTACTTTCATAGGTTCATGGGGAGAATTTTTGTGGCCGAGTATTGTATTAACAAAGGAAGCAATGTACACCCTTCCTGTCGGGGTTAATAATTTGCAAGGGATGTTTTCTTCAAATTGGCGCTATATCGCAGCAGGTTCAATAATTTCGACCATCCCGATAATAATATTTTTCTTATGTATGCAAAGATACTTTATATCAGGTGAAAACGAAGGGGCCGTAAAAGGTTAAACCTTTTCTTTTATTTGAAATAAATTTCTGTCGAATTCGTCAAAATCATTTATTATTCCTGTTACGCAAGGAATTGATTTATAGAGTTCTGGGCTTTCTTCCGAGCAAATCGCAATAATTTTGCCGATACCGGCTTTATCAGCCGATTCAATTCCTGAAAGAGCATCTTCAACAACTATACATTCGTAAGGCTTTAGCCCGAGATTTTTAGCTGCGATTTCATAAATATCAGGTGCAGGTTTCCCGGGGATTTTACCGTCAGAATACACAATTTTATCAACATCAAACCAATCATCAAGATGAAAGTTTTCAATATAAAAATCTACATTAACCTTGTCTGACATCGTAGCAATTGTTCTCGGAATATTATTTTCTTTAAGATAATCCAAAAATTCAACAGCCCCTTTTGCCAAATGAAATTTGTCCATATCTTCAAAACACATTTTGCGATATAGCGCTTCTTTTTCTTGTCCGTATTTCTCAACCATTTCGGGGGTTGGTTGTTTGCCTATGGCATAGCGTATTATTTGTTCATTTGTACGCCCGAACATATATTTAATCATTTCTTCATCACTAAATTTGGTTCCTCGCAAAATTTTGGAGTATTCTCGCCAAGCTTGTTTATGCAAAGCGGAATCCCAATAAAGCGTTCCGTTAAAATCAAATATTATCCCTTTATAGTTCATGGTCTTCCATCATTTTGTTGTATAGTTCCAAATACGAATTAGCCTGCTTTTCTTTGTTTAGCATCTTGAAAGTGTAAGCTAAATTATAATAAACATTCGGCTCGTTTGCTCTTAAATCAAGCGCTTTAAAAAAATTATAACGTGCACTTGAATATTTCTTTAATTTCAAATATGCACACCCGATATTATAATAACCGTAAGAAAAATCAGGTTTATATTTTACGGCAAGCTTGAATTCAGATAATGCCATGTTTGGCTTTTCCTGAATTAAATATATGTAGCCTAAATTATAATGAGCTTTATAATATTTCGGATCTGCTGCTATGGCTTTATTATACATATAAATTGCTTCATCAATTTTTTCTTTATCCTGTAAAATATTGCCTATCATAAGCCAATCTTCGGCAGTTCGCTCTGATTCTGACTTTTCTTTTAAAATCTTCAGCGCACCGTCAATATCGTTTTGGACATATAAAACCCTCGCTTGCTGCGATGTTTCATCAAGTTCAATGTTTTGAGTTTGCTCTTTTACTTTGGAAGGCAAAATTCCGCCATACGCATTGCCAAAACTTAATATCCCTAATACCAATAAACATGTAAATAACTTTTTCATACCAAAATTATATATTAAATAGTTCAAATTATCCACAAATAATTTGCCTAAATAAAAACAGATGTCATAATATCGGTGATGTCTGTTTGACACTATAACTATTGTATTCCTGCCTTTTACTCCTTTAGGCAGGAGTTTTCTTTTGTTAATTTAAAATCAAATAACCGATATTCAAATATGTTGCAAATAATATCCAAATCAAATACGGAATTAATAATATCGCCGAAAGCTTTGAAACATTATAAAATTTCTTTATCGTCAAAATTACAAAAATATCCAATAATATGATTATGACTAATCCGCCAAGAATAATTTCAGCACCGAAAAAAATCGGCGACCAAATAATATTTAAAAATAGTTGGATGGAGAAATAAATATATCCTGACAGCTTATTAGCCTTTTGTTCTTTGATATATAAAATCAAAGAAACAAGCATTAAAATATACAATACTCCCCAAACAGGTGAAAAAATGCTGTTAGGAGGAGCCATAGGCGGTTTTATTAAACTGTTATACCAATTACTGTTGAACATAAATACATTTTAAAAATTTTATTATTAAATTACATTACCCAAAGTGATAAATTTGAAGCAGTAGATTTGTGTGCGGGTCGAATTGCTCATCGCAATCCGACCCGCACACATTCGCCCTCTGCTCACAGGTCGCTCGAACGCAAATATTTGTACTTCGTACAAAGGCGTTCTCGTCGCTATCATCAAATTAAAAAAGAGATAGAAAAATCTATCTCTTTTTTATTAGCGGACGACGCGACGGTCTTGACCTGTTCGCAATAAACGGGACTCCGTGTGCCTGCTCGAATTGCTCATCGCAATCCGACCCGCACACATCCGCCCTCTGCTCACAGGTCGCTCGAACGCAAATATTTGTACTGCGTACAAAGGCGTTCTCGTCGCTATCATCAAAATAAAAAAGAGATAGAAAAATCTATCTCTTTTTTATTAGCGGACGACGCGACTCGAACGCGCGACAGTCTGCTTGGAAGGCAGATACTCTACCAACTGAGTTACGTCCGCATGTAACCCTCTGTGCCTTCTTATACTAACACGATAAATTTTTAAAATCAAGATAAATATTTCTAATACTTTAGCATTATTGCAAAATACTACTTTTGAACTACTTAAGTTTATCCTCAAGAAGGGTGCGAAAAATTGGGAAAAAAGTTTATTATATTAATGTAAGTTCAAAGCATCCGGGCACTTTTTCGGGGTTGCGATAAGATTTTTTCTTTTTGCGGTTCGGTTTAAAATGGTTTGGACTTACACTTTTTTCAGAAATTTTTCATGTTTTATAACTTCCGGTTTGTGTTGTAGTAGTTGCAAGACAAACCTTTTTATTATAAAGTTATATGGTTAGTTATATTATCGCGCCCATGCGCATTAAGGAGTGAAATATGGTTACAGAAATCAGAGCAAGCCACATCCTTGTAAAAACAGAGGATGAAGCAAATAATTTGTACAACGAAATTCTTAATAACAAAACAGATTTTGAATCTGCCGCTCAAGAATTTTCACTTTGCCCATCAGGTCAAGTCGGCGGTGATTTAGGATTCTTTGGTAAAGGTATGATGGTTAAACCGTTTGAAGATGCGGCATTCTCTCTTAAAGAAGGGGAGTTATCAAAGCCCGTTCAAACGCAATTCGGATGGCACTTGATTAAGGTTACCGAAATCCCGGAGGACTAATCTTTGATTGATATAAGAAGCTTTATGAAAGATAATGATATTCGTTATCTTTTGGTTAATTCAACTAACGAATTTTTGGTTGAATATAATGTTTTGGACAAAAATTCTCGCTATAAATTGACAAATTTTTCAGGCTCAACAGGAGAAGCTCTTGTTACACCTGAAACAATTTATCTTTTTGTTGACGGCAGATACCATATTCAAGCAGATTTAGAAGTTGATCATAAACTGGTGACTGTTGTTAAGCTTCAACAGGGACAGAAATATTTTGATGAATTAATTGCGCGAATTCCTGAAAATGAGATTCTTTACTTATTTTCTAAAAAGAATTCTCAATCAAAAACCGAGAAATTAACCGCGGTAAGACAAGTAAAGCTGCTGGAGAATGACCCGTTTGATGTTAATATTGATGCTTCTTTCGATAAATACGTACAGCTTGATACAAAATATACAGGTCTATCGACAGAAGAAAAAATTTCAAAGATTTCAGAAAACTTAAATCCTGACGAAGCTTTGTATGTTACGGATTTAGATGAAGTTTCTTATTTGTTTAATATGAGATGCTTTAAAAATAACAGTTCAAAAATTGAAGCAAAAGCCCTTATATACAAAAATGACGTAACTTTATATACACAAGATAAACTGCAACAACTTGAAAATGATTTAAAAAATATTGATAAAAAAGTATTTGTCGATAAATCAACAATTAATGCATACGATTACAATTTATTAGGAAATCATGCAGTCGAACTGAAAACAAATCCAGTTAAATCAATGAAAGCTCAAAAAAATCATGCCGAAATCACGCATTTAAAAGATGCTTTCAAAAGGACTGATAATGCTGTTCGAGCGATTAGAGAATATATAGAACAAAATGATAATATTTCCGAATATGATATTTCTGTACGATTGGGAGAAGAATTCAAAAAACAAGGCGCACAATGTTTGAGTTTTCAATCAATAGTCGCAAAAGACAAAAATTCCGCACTCGCACATTATTCAAAATGTTCAAAAGACGAAATCATAAAAGACGGAAGTCTTGTATTGATAGATTGCGGAGCTTATTTTGACGGCGGATTGGCAACAGATATAACAAGAGTATTTGTAAAAGGAACACCGTCAAAACTTCACAAGAAAATATATACTTACGTATTAAAAGCCTTCTTAAAAGCATATAATTATTGCAATAACCATAAGCACAGGCCTATTACGGGCTTTGAAATTGATAAATCGGTTCATGAGTTCTTTGCTTCATGCGATTTGGACGGATTTGTATTTAACCACGGGTTAGGGCACGGGATTGGCATAAATGTACATGAATATCCGCCGAATTTAAGTACCGGAGAAATTGCGAAAGTCCCGCTGTTAGAGGGTGAGTGTTTCTCTATTGAACCCGGACTTTATAAAGAGGGTGAATTTGGCATAAGACTAGAAAACTCCTGCTATTTTCAAGACGGTTCAATACATTCGTTTGTAAAAATGAATTACGAAGATAAATTAATAAATTATAATATGCTGACAGAAGAAGAAAAAAAACAATTAGCTGAATTTGAGGTTAAATAATGGAAATTACGAGTGTAAATAACGAATTAGTAAAAGAGTGTGTAAAACTTCAACAAAAAAAATACCGCCAATCTACAGGGAAGTTTTTATTGGAAGGCTGCAAAGCAATAAAAGAAGCCTTTGACTACGGAATAAAACTTGAATATGTTTTTGTTGAGAAGTCTAAAATCGAGTCATACAAATTTATTCAAAATGATATTATCGAAACAAATTCGGCCGTATTAAAGAAAATTTCAACAACTGAATCCGCACCTGAAGCTGTTGCTATCGGGGTTCAAAAAGACTATCAGATTGAAAACATTGGAAATAAAGTAGTTTTACTAGAAGACATAAAGGATGCGGGCAATTTAGGAACAATAATCCGCTCTTCCGTAGCTTTTGGAGCTGAAGGAATCGTTTTATACGGGGATTGCATAGATTTGTATAACCCGAAAGTCGTCCGAGCAGCTGTTGGGAATTTATGGAAAATTCCAGTAATTCATATAACAGATTTTGCGCAATTGGAAGAAAAATTTAATAATTATAAGCGCATAGCGACATTACCGAGAACCAAGAAATACTTAAAATCATTTAAGCCTGTCCAAAAAATGTTGTTAATGTTTGGTTCTGAAGCTAACGGGTTGTCGGATGAATTGATAAAATTTTCGACCGACGGTTTAAAAATAGAGATGAACAAAGAAGTAGAGTCATTAAACCTTGCGACCTCTGTTTCTGTAATTCTCTATGAATTATTTATGTATTAATAAAAACTGACTTGACAATAGCGTTTGAGCAAATAGAATAGAAATACACGAAGAAAAATTGTTTTGGAGGAGTGCCAGAGCGGTTGATCGGAGCAGTCTTGAAAACTGTCGAACGTGCAAGCGTTCCGTGGGTTCGAATCCCACCTCCTCCTTTTTTTAGAAATACCCGAAAGGGTATTTTTTTATGCGCTAAGAAGTGCAGAAGAGAACCTGCTATTTTGCAGATTGTATGTATTTTTTTGAGTAGTTTGGTACCTTTTAACAGGACATTTGCTTGGAAGAAAATTTTGTCACTGCGAGCGAAAGCGTGACAGTTTAGCCAATCATAGCGATTAAATAAGGTCGGAAATGTATTTATTCAAAATATCCGAAATATCCTGTTTCGGTAACAATAATATCCTCGCATTTTCACTTTTTATCCCAATATCTGCAAAATGAAGGGTAGACTAAAGTCTACCCGCATTATTAGATTTTCAGATGAGAGTTAATTAACTGTAAACATATTCAGCCTTATCCTCGTTTAAGATTATGTTTATAAATACATATTTATTGCAGATTATTTATTTTTTTCAAAATATAATCATAAGTTTCATGTTGATTTTTTGTCCAACCATTATGGAACATATGCCTTACAAGAGCTGATTTGTCTAACGACATAACAGACGAAGTATTCAATGTGCATCTTGGAGCTAACTCCTGACTTAAATTGAATCCCCATTTTGGCATACCTATAAATTTTAATAAATACTTATACCATTTGTCGTACGCTTGACAGTTTCCTTCTGCCGTAACAGCAATTGCTTCTGCAAAATTTGTATATGCATATGGGATATGGTCTTTATCTATCCCGCCTTTAGATAATTGTTTTCTAAATATATCAAATTTCTTACATAATTTTATCAAAGGATTCCTTACATAAAAATCTACTGCATTGTCCATGTGATGATTCCCATGCATAATTTCGTGCCGAAGCGCATAGTTTATATTATAAACGCCTGCAATAGCGATATCTCCTCCGGTATAAGGATGGCATACACCAGCCCATATATCGTCCGCAAATTGTATATTAGCAAATTTATTAACATCAATTAAGTTGGGAAGTTTTGCTTTTCCTTTACTTGCCTTGGCATATTCTGAAATTTCTCTATATATGTATTCTGCCTGATATTTATCCGGATTATCCATCAAAAATACTTTAACATTGAACTTATCTTGAAGTTCTCCTAATATTTTAGAAGTTTCACTATCTAATTGCGATAAATAATATTTTTTATACAATTTATTACATAATTCAGGTTCTTTTAAATTATAGCCTGTTATATATCTCTGCAAACTGTTGAATTTAATATTATTTTCGTAGGCTTCAGGATACAAACATTTGTTTATATATCCCATATCACTTTTTACCATATTAGCAACTTGGTGATCACCCGCTCTATAAAGTCCTTTGATTTCAGGCTCTATATTTGAAAGTAATCTTGCCTTGTTTAAAATTTCAAAACTTCCTATAGCGAGTGTTCCATCTTTAGAAAATTTTATTTTTTTTAGTTCCTTTGCAACGCATTCCTGCATCTCAGGAGATAATTTTTCGTAAAATTCCGCTGTTTTACCAGCTAAGCGAGGAATTTCGGATTCTGCATACCGTGATGTTAAACTTAAATCATTGATTCGTCCCAAAATAGAACGAACTTCAGGATTTTGAATTTTATCAATTCTATACTGACGAACTTTAAAAAATTTTTGAGCAAGCTCAGGCGTAATTGTACTATTTTCTTTTGCCGCAAAAAGTAAACCCTCAAGTTCTTTTTTTGCAGACTTGCAAGATTTTGTACTTGAGATGACTCTATTAAAAATAGATTTTACTGTATTAAATTTTATAAGCATAATTCCCCTATAAATTTATAAAGTATTATTCTATTCATAAATTGTCTTTTTGTTACAAAGTTTATTGCATATATGGAAAGATAATTTTTGAACTGCCTAATGGGGAATTAACGACACAATATAGTTTTTCTTAGAATAGTCAAATTGTATGTTCAAAAAGCTCTAATTGGGTGTTATTATACATTGTACAAATGAGCCAGTTGAGATGGTTGACTAAAATCAACAATCTCAAGATATTCCGTAGAGTGAAGTTACCCTAAATGCTGTAATAGTCGCCAACCTGACATCAACTTCAAGTCATCGGGGAGTATAATACACTCATAAACTTTTAAGATATTTTAGTGCCATTTGCTGAAATATCACTTACAAAAATTTGACCGTACTGTTTTTTTATTTCCAAATGTTGTCTGGAAACATACCCTGTCGGATCATTAACTATAATATCACCTTCTCTACCTATAGTTAATGTTTCACCATCTTTGAGATTATCAATTTTTGCCTTGATTTCAGGAGAATTTAAATCTATTTCATGCACATCTGCCAAATTTAATCTTGAGTTATCACCTAAAACAATTAGCTGTTCTTTTGGCAATCTTTTGCCGGCAAATTTAGGAGTATCAAGACGTAACGCAACAATACCCGGCTCATTTTCTGAAGTCGATAGATAATGCTGAGTTTGTGCTCCTATAATAACATCGGCATCGTCAATTACAAGCGATTCAGGCTCATTATAACCCATATCACGTTCATATCTTACTGAAGCATCATATTCCATTTGTTTATAGTATTTTTCGTCAATTTTAATTCTGCGATCACCGTCAACGGAGTAATATTCTGTACCCTTTCTGCCTTCAATTTTGGCTGCAACTAATTTATCCTCTCTGTACACTAATGTTGTTTTATGTTCAGGATTATATATGATACCGCTGCCCAAATCTGAAACATCTCCGTTTACAAGCGTAGAAAATCCACCGATTTCAACATGACCATTTTGCACTATATCATGCGGATTAGTTCCCATATACATTACTTCATCAAGCAAATCTCTTCGCCGTGTAAAATATTGCTGTCTTACTCTTTTAATAAATCCGTTTGTTACTCTTTCCACTTTTGGAAGTTCTACAGGTTCACTAACCATTGATATTTCTCTACTTTGCGGATTTTCTGAAGCCGCAAAACTTCTGTCAGATGAAGACTTATGAACTTTTTGTTGCTTCTGCGCAATTTTTTGTTGTTTCTTTAATACTTTATCACTTAGCGATTTTATTTTTGGATTCGGGTGAGCAGTCAGTACATAAGTCGCAGCCAGTTCTTTTAATTCTGCCGTCATACCGTTGTCATACAATTTCTGCGCTAAATCATAATATAAGGAAGGATATACCCTTTTTGAATCCTTAGCTTCTTCTTTCAATTCAGCTACCGCTTTTTCCGCATCTGTCTTTAATTGCGCTTTCATTTCCTTTTTGGCGACACTTTTTTTAGTTTTCGCTGATTGGGAGGCTGATTCAACTGCAGCACTTTGCGGTTCGGCGCTTTCCATTTGCAAAATTTCTTTGCGCATAGCATTTGTCAATTCTATGTTATCAGCTATATTCTTTATTTGTGATCTTATTTTCTGTAACTGAGTTGCTAATTTACCTTTCGCTCCTGAAGCAATAGATACTGCATCGCGATACATTGACTTGGCAAAAGAACATAACCCATCTAATGATACGCCATAATGAATATTTTTTACATAACTTGAAAGTTCACTAAGTTTACGTTTAAAACTCTGCCAACGAGATTTTTCAGCAGCACTTGAAAATTCTGATTCATCAACACTCGCAGCCTCTTGTTCCAATTCTGCGACATCTTGTTTTACCGCTTCTTCTGCTTTCTTGGCTTCTTCTGCTTTCTTGGCTTCTTCTGCTTTCTTAGCTTCTTCTGCTTTCTTAGCTTCTTCAGCCTTCTTAGCTTCTTCAGCTTTCTTAGCTTCTTCAGCCTTCTTCGCTTCTTCAGCTTTCTTAGCTTCCTCAGCCTTCTTAGCTTCTTCGG
>DESZ01000015.1:10252-29985 GCA_002361485.1 Cyanobacteria bacterium UBA3301
TCTTCGGCCTTCTTAGCTTCTTCGGCCTTCTTCGCTTCTTCAGCTTTCTTCGCTTCTTCAGCCTTCTTTGCTTCTTCAGCCTTCTTAGCTTCTTCAGCCTTCTTAGCTTCCTCTGCCTTCTTAGCTTCCTCAGCTTTCTTAGCTTCGGCTTCCTGAGCTTTTGCCACAGGTTCAGCTTCATGAGCTCCTTGTGGCTTTGCCGCTTTATCTGACTGTGCAGACTGTTTCATTTCAGCCATTTTTGCATCTAAATCTTTTAGCAGTTTTTGCTGCCCGTCAAATTTTTTAGTCTTAGAAACGGCATCTCTCAATGCCTGCAAATCTTCTAATGTGGAAGCAGGATTATTCATTACTCCTCTTGCTGATGCTAACGCTTGTGCATCCATTCCTTTACCCGGAAGCATCATTGCCAACGTTTCATTTAATCCTGCATCTTTTGCTTTTAAAGCATTTAATTTTTTATCGGCAGCAGCAACAACGCTTTCATAATAATCAGTACCTTGAATTTGTGCACGATTATCACTAAATCTTGCGGACAACTCATTTTTAAATTGCTCCAAAGCTTCAGGAGTATTCAAATTATGAGTAATATGATCCTGCAACATTGATGCATCAGACGGGGCAAGCGGAGTTCTGCCATCAGAATGTAAAATTGATTCTGCACTTTGAGCAACGCGTTGATTTATTTCTTGAACTACGACTTCGCCTTGAGCTGTAGTTGCTACTCTTTGTCCGTTATGAACTTCAAATCCTGAATTTTCTGCAACTGTTTGTCTCAAAGCCTGACCTTGAGCTCGGTCTTGAACTCTGTGTGTACCTGCTTCCATATACAAATCTGCTGCGCGTTGCGGGGTTGCACCTTGTTGTAATTCGACTCTTACTTCTTCAACTGCCTGATCTAATTTTCTTGGGCTAAAGCTACCGCCTGAAGCGCCCTCTTTTACTGCATTATCAAGAATGGCCGCTTTTTGTCCGACGGAATGCGCAGCTGAAGAACCTGTACCATGAGCGGCACCCTGAGCTGCACTATGCGCTCTTTCAAATTCAGCTTTTGCACTTGCTCTTGCACCGACTAAGTTACCAACGATTGAAAGTGCAATATCTTGCGGTCCCATTGAACTGTCATATATCAATTGTGTTAAAACGATATCACTTGTTGCATTCATTGCAACTTCCAAGGTAATACCTAAATTCTTGCATAATTTTTCTAAAACAATTGCACTATCTCTTGCCTTCTCCGCAATCTCTATTGCTCTGGATGAACCTTGTGCAACTTTTGCGCCTTCGGCTCTTACCAATGCTTTCTGCAATATTTCTTCAGCCTTAGCAAGCTTTGAACCTGCTTTAGAATATAAAGGCGCTATCAAATCTCCTACGCCCATACCAACAGCGACAGAACCTGCGGTAATTTCAGCTACTCCGACTGCTTTGTCCCAATCTTCAATACGGGTTTGAATATTATCGCCGGTTACACTTGAGATGTGATTTGTTCTGTCAACAGTATATTGCGCCGCTCCTGTCACAACACCGGCAGCAGAACTTGCAGCTGCCACCGTTACAGCTTTGGATGCAAGGTTACCTAAATTAAGAGCGGAAGTAATGCCGTTACCTAATTTTAATCCTAACTGAGCACCTTTTGCTACAGGAATTATTGTTATTGCGATATCTGCAACAATATGTCCCGTTTCTTGTGCCTTTTTGTATTCATCCATGCCTTGTTTAATATCTGAAGGCATATATGTAGTTTGGAATCTGTCATATAGAGATTCAAATAAAACTTGTGAGCCGTCGCCGTTATATAATCTGAATTCCGAAGCCAATTTTAAATCATTCAAATCTTTTCTTAATTGAAGTAATTGCGCCCTGATTTGACTGCGAGTTACTCCTAATGAGCCGTTTGAACCGCCTAAACCAACAGAACGCACCTCGTTTATTATGGCATCTAAATATCCTTCATCATTCAGAACTCTGTCCCAATCTACTTGTAAACTATCAACAGAAGCTTTTATACTTTCATATTGCTGTTTAATTTCCGCCAAATCTTCTTTATTGTAGAGCTGCTGTAATTGAGAAGGTTTAGAAGAAATCAATGAATAACCTGTTTTGACATCATCTATACGCAGTCCCATAGTTCTTGCCTGCTGCGCCATTGCTTTGGCATCACCCTGATATTCTGGGTGTTCCCCATGCAAAATATCATAGAACAATTGTGCAGAGCCCGGAGTTCTCAATACTCCTTTAATTAATTGGTTATGGTACGCAACTGTTCTCGCATCACGTTTTGTACCCATATGATCCTTTATATAGTTCAAAGCAACAGCTGTAAGCTCTTCATCACTATAAGGGATATAACCTGTATCCATAACTCTTGCCATACGGCCCATTGCTACATGATCACTTGATGGAGGAATTAAATCACGTATTGTTTCTTGACCGGCAGCTTTGCGAAGTTCATCAGCTTTTGCGAGTTGTTCTTCTGTTGCTAATGACAACGCATTATCGATATCTTCATCTTGTAAAAAGTAAGAAACTTCTGCTCCGCGAGAAACCGTAACTTCATCTGTTGTAAATAAATCTTGAGCTTTACCGTTATATAGCGCATTGTTTGCGACTCTGACTTCTTTAGCATCACCTTCTGTTTGATGATATGTCAAGATATCAAGAGCAGATAACCCTTGGTATCCATGAGGAGCTTCTATACCGTGTTCGCTGATATATGTTTGAGCCGCTTTTGCTGCACCTTGTTTATCTGCTTCTGTTGTAATGGCTCTATATCCTGCTTCTAAGTTCTCAACATTATCACCATACGTTGTAATATTTTGACCTATAATATTGTCTCTACGGGTCTGATCTTGAATTGCACCATTTTGAACAAGTCCTGCTTCTAAGACATAAGCTTCTTCATCAGAGAATTTGTCAGCAAGAAAATTATGATATGAACCGTATTTTGTACCTTCAAAATGAGTATCTATATGACTCATTATACCTGCATTAAGAATTCCTCTTTGCGCATCAAGAGCAGTCTGCTCATTACCTGAAGTCATATCCGCTACAATTGCTTGAGCATCAGCTTTATAGGCACCATTAGCATCTACGGAACGGGTCAACACAATTTCGGTGTGATTACCCTTTGCATCAGTACGTCTTTTATCATCATGAGGAACAACTCCTTTAAACGCAAATCCGTTCTTTCCGTACGAAACTTCCGGATTTGAATATGAAGGAGTCATATCAATACCTCTGTCGGCATCGTCAGAATCCGCAACATATTCTTGTTTTAAAATTTTATCATCATGCGATAATACAATTTGTTTACCGTTTGCATCGAGAGCAATCCGTCTTCCATGCCCGTCTTTTCTGTCTTCAACAACAGCAACTCTGGCACCGCCCTGTACTATAACAGACTTATATTTTGCTGTGCTGATTGCGTAGGTATCCTTTAAAATAACACCGTTAGAAATAACATGAACATTACCCTTTTTATCTTGAACGACAGTACGATTAAATTTAGCTTGGCCAATTATAGTAAAAGTTTCAGAGGTTCCGTTTGAATATTGACCGGTTATTTTTTTACCTCTGCCATTGTAATTTTTTAAACCATAATTTGTTCTTAATGCCTGGTCTAATTTTCTTTCTGCCGCTTGCCGAGCCTTTCTCTGAGCTTCTTGTTGTGCTCTTACCTGCTCATCTCTGGCATATTCGGCGCGAGCCTGTTCAGGAGTTTTTAAAGATAATAACTTTTTATCATCAGCACTAACTTCTGTCGGAATTTTTACGGCTTCACCAGGGGTAAACTTCGTTTTCCCGCCGTTTGCCGCTTTGAAATCTTTTACGGAACAACCAAACATGTTACAAAATTGCTGTACTGTCATTCTGTTTTGGAATGCAACAGTAACCTGTTTCCCGTCTTTTTCAAACCCGATAGTATTGCCGTTACCATCATAAAGAGCCTTTACTTGCTTTCCGTCGGTTGTTATTGTTTGTGACGTTTTTTTATCGGAAGCATTGTATATATTATAAGTTTTATCACCGTTCGGTTCTGTAATTTCCTCCTGTTTTCCGTCTTGGGTATATGTATAATTTGTAGTGCGAACTGCATCTCCTCCCAACTTTTCCGTTTTTTGCATTAATCGCTCAACACCGTCGGTTGTTTGGAAAATTTGAGTTGATTGACCTGAGACCAAAGTTCTATCTGTCTGATTTCCGTTAGAATCATAGTTTATAGTTTCTTCATACGGATTATTTTTGTCAGTACATACAGTAACTTTTTTGGTTGGCTTTTCTCCTGAATCATTATAATCCGTTGTTATAACAGACGACGCATTTTTATCCTCCAATACGCTTTGGCTTACTTTTCCGTCTTTATATGTCGTTGTTAATACAGTATTATCAGATGTATTTGTTTCTGTTTTTTGGGTCGGATTATTCCCTTGTTCATCAAATATAGTTTCTGTAGTTAAATGAGAATCTGCAGATACAATAACTTCTTTTGTTTTTACTCCGTCCTTGGTATACGAAGTTGTTACATTATTGTCATCTCCGTCTTTATTGTCGGTCTTGTATGAACCGTCTGCTGAAATTGTTTTTGAGCCCTGCCCGTTTTTGTATTTTATTGTAACAGTTTTTTCGTCACCTTCGCCTGTTGTTTGCGCAGTTTCAACATCTTCGCATTCTATGCCGTAACTGTTTAAAAATTTTATAACATCCTTCTTTTTAAGGTCTAAATTATGTTCTTTAATAAACCTCTTTATTTCTTTTCCCGTTAATTTGCCGTTATTATTCTTATCTTTTGAAGCCAACGCATCTAATTCTTCACCGTCAATTACTCCGTTTTTATCCAAATCCAATTTATCAAAAATCGATTTTTCAGCAGACGTCATTCCCTGCTTCTTTTCAATAACATGAGCATTCTTTAATTGACTGACTTGTACTTTTCTTGAACTTACTTTTTCTACCGACATAATATTCCCTTATTATTGCTATATATTTTATATCGGCAGCTTTGATAACAATCTTTAACAAATTATTCAAATTGTAAAGAATTATGAATAAAATTAAAATTATGACTGCAAATCAAAATAATACCTAATTACCTTTTACTTTATTTCTTCTGTACTCAGGATTATTTCGGCCCTTTACCCAAATTAGTATAATATCAAGCAAATCCAGAACACGAAGTTTCCCGATTTGCTCATCGGAAATATCTTGTTTTTTTACCTTATTGTAATAACCTCGTATGAATTCGTATATTTCATTTTTATCAACACGATTGTCCTGCGTTATACTGTTACTTACTGCTTCAAATACAGAATATATAGTGCCGCGGTTATTATTTAAAAGTTTTGAAGGCATAAGAAATGTTTTATTATTTTTTATTACAAACATAATCTTATTAAAATCCGCATTTCCCAAGTTATCACTAAGAGCTGACACAGATTGATTTAAAAAAGATTTTTTAATAAATGGTTTTGCTAAATATGTTTCTTTTTCTATATACATAAAAATCCCCGTATTAATATAAACAAATTTTACGCCGCAAAATTGACCAAATTTATTAAATGTAAAAAAAAATTACAAGATATACAAAATGATATAATTATCTTTGACATGTAATATTTTTTTGATAGAATAAAAACGTAATTTATGGGGTTATATTAGGAGTAGGGGATATGAAAAGAATATTGAGTGCTATACTGTCTGCAGGTATATTGTTTTTCTACAGCGGATGCGTATGTTTGGCTGCAGAAACGCCGCAGCAAACACAAGCACGCCTTAAACAAGCAAAAATCGAGCAAATGATGAAAAATGCAAAACCGATAGAATTGGCTTTTGTATTTGACGGACCGTCTGATAAAAATGCGACGGTATTAAAAACATTTCAACAAACAATTACAATGTCTTTGTTACCGGATTATAAACCGGTGTTTTCTCAAGACTTAATCTTTACCGGAGATTGGACAGAAAAAGGAGCACAACAAGCATCCGATAAAGCTCTTAATTCAAGAGCAAGAATGGTTATTTCACTGGGTTATATGTCAAGTGCATATTACACCGATAAAAAAGATAAGAAAAAATATGTCGTAACTATCGACCAATACGGATTGAGAGATTTCGGGGACAAATTCTTTAACCCAATTCAGCAAACTGCAAACGATTTTGCAACATTTAAAGTTCTCGTTCCGAATATCAAAAAAACAGCCATTTTAATGAATGAAAATTACTACAGAACGGAGTCTAATTGGACACAAAGTATTACTAAAAAATTAAAAGAAAAAGGTACTGATTTAGATTTTGTAGTCATTCCTGTTAATACTAATCTTTCGGGTTCTTTATCAAAGATACCGAAGGATGTTGATTCAATATTTGTTACCCCTCTGTATAATTTAACAACCGACCAAAGAAAAGAATTATACACATACGCTATTAACAGAAAGCTTCCGACATATTCCATTGTTGGACGTGAAGACGTAGATTTAGGGGCAATGTTAGGAACATCAACAATGGATGTCGACAAAAAGCTTGCAGAAGCTACATCTTTCAATATTCATGGTGTTTTGCACGGTAGTGCGGTTAAAAATGAAAAAATTCCGTTTTATGATGATAAAGTAATATTTTACAATTCAGATACAGGAGAAGCTGTAGGTTACACCCCGCCGCTAAGATTGTTGAATAATGCGGTTACAATCACACATAAAGAAATAAACAAATATAGTCTTGGAACATTATTAGATGCCTTAGATGAAACAAACCTTGACATAAAAAGGAAACAATTCTTGATAAGCGCAGCACGCAGATCTGTAGCCAGTGCATATTTAAGATATTTGCCAACGCTAAGATTAGACTTGGGCTATCAGACATACAACAGTGCTTATGCATATTCTTATTCTGATATTCCGACACGCGCCGGACAATTTACGGTTGCTATGGATCAAGTATTGTACTCTCCTGATTTGGTAACAAATATTATTGTTAAACACAAGAAATTAAAATTTGATAAAGCAGAAGCGGATTTAACAAAAGCTAATACAGAATACCACGTCGGTAATATGTATATAGAAACATTGATGCTTGAGAATATGATAAAAGTTCAGGAAGAATTTGTTCAAGAAACGAGAGAAAATCTTGCTATAGCAAGAGTCAGAGAAAAAACAGGCAAATGCGGCTATGAAGAAGTACTTCGCTGGGCAGGTGAAGTTTCTGAAGCTGAGAAAAAATTATTAAGCATGCAAGCTGATTTTAAAAATCTAAAAGTTACTATAAACAAATTACTGAATAAAGATCAAAAATCAGACTTTGATTTTGCTCCGCTAACAGCAAGCGATCCTGCATTTTTCTCCTCTGATTTGCACATCATAGATCACGTTCGTAATCCGCAGAAACTAGGCAAGTTTACCGAGATGTTGGTAGATGAAGTAAAATATTTATCTCCTGAGACAACTAAATTAAAAGCAGCAATAGCAATGAAGAAAGCTGAAATGAGCAACTATATCCAAAAATTCTTCTTGCCGAACGCAAAAATGTCATTAGAATACGGTTCACAATTTGACAGATTTCTACCATATGAAGATGCCGGTCATAATCAAATGAAATACGTTGGTTCGGCAGTAGGGTACAGTCAAGGCGCAATGCAAGGGGCAGCCGAAGGTGCCGCAGCTATGGCTGCAACACAGAATCCGATTGCAATTGCGGCAGGAACTGGTGCAGGTGCAGCTCAAGGCGGGGCCATCGGATATAGCAGAGGCTTAGACAGTCCTTATTTGGGATTAAACAAAAATTCCTTCAGATTCTTTATTGGGGCTCAATGGAAACCTATTGAAGGTGGACATAAATTTGCAGAAGTAGCAAGATGTAAAGCTGAATTAAATGAACTTAACGCATATTTGGAAGAAGTTAACGCTGAAATCGAAATGCAGGTTCGTACCGTTGTAAATCGCGCTATTGCAAAATACTTTATGATAGAAAAATCATATAAAGCAATGTTTGCACAAAGTGAGAATTACCAATCGGTTAAGTCAAAATATTTGCTTGGCGAAGTCCCTATAACTCAGATAGCAGATGCACAAAACCTTTATTACAGAGCAAAAGTAGATGCACTAAATTCACAATATGAATTCTTCAAAGAACTCATATGGGTTCAAAGAGGGCTGTTGTCGGTTAACTGGACAAAAGCATCAGATGAAGCTAAAAAATGGATAAAAAGTATTCCTGCTATATTACCGGCAGAAGAAGACTTTACACTATAGTTTTAACAATTCAAATAAAAAGCAGAGCTTAATATATATTAAGCTCTGCTTTTATATATTTTTCATAATTAAATCTAACAAAGAATTTTTGACAACGCTGTTTGAAACCTTCTTTTGAAATATATTATTATCAATTTCTTTAAAATACTTATTCATAGCCGTCATAAACTCCGGCATTTTTACTCTGTCAAATCCGCCGATTATAAACAAACTTTCACCTTTTAATTTGCTTGCAACTTTTTTTATTATTTCTATCGACTCCCCTTCTCCAAAACTGTGATAAAGACAGTTTCTTATCAGTATTACAGAATTGCCCTGATCTTTTAATAATTTTAGTCTTTTTTGCAGGTCAATTGCCTGAAAATTAAAGCAATCTCTAAAATCAGGCATCAATTTATATAAATTTTTATACTGCAAATCAATAGGGTTTATTACTGAAGTCTCATATATTTTCGGATTTACTTTCCTGAATAAGATTTTTCTTTGATTGTTAAAATGGCTGAATTCTTCTTTATTAAAAAATACAATTCCATTTGCCGGATAAGATTTAATTACCGGAGCATAAACATCTGAAGCGCAAATCGGAGCATAGCGTTTTTTAAATTCTTCAAACCCGACTTTCCGAATTAAAGAATTTGCTAAAAAATATGCTTCCGTTCCGTCAGACACATTCATTGGCATAATTTTTACATTATCAAAATCTCTAAATCTTTTTATGATAATATCTGCAGCATTATCATAATTCAAATCCGTACGTCTGCCTGTTGTGCATTGACTCTTACGGAGTTTACCTTTATAATCAACATACTCATAAGAATTGAAATCTAAACTGCCAAAGGACAGATTATTATTTATACATGGAGTTATTACACTTTGGACACGCATAATTTAGAACAAAAATCCTTTTTCTTTAGCTGAATCTTTTTGTGCGACAATATTATCAAACGTCGAATTGTTAGCATTCCTGCGTCCCATCTTTATAATTCTGTTAAATGCCAATTCTAAAGGTTTAACTTTCGGATTGCCGATATAATCAACCTGACGTTTTAAAACATAAGTGCCTGTCGGTTGTTTTAATGTTTTATTCCACCCCGGTATATACCTTGAAAAGACTAATGTAGGATTTTTGTCCGTATAACAAAGATTCATTTCTATAACCGTATCTTTAAATTTTTTATCAATATTATCAAGAGCTTCTATTAATTTATCAGATTTTTTATGCTTCATTGCATAAGAAATAACATCCATAAAATCATCATTTGTAACAAATCTGGCACCAAAATTCTGATTATATACCTGAGAACTTACGGGTTGAATATTCATAATATAAAAACTCCTTTTTTTATTCTAAAACCCGTAAAATATTATTTTGCTAATATTATCTAAACAATCGTGCGAATATTATTACCTAATTCCTTTGAGATTATTCCAAGTTTTTCAGACAATTTAGCATTATCTTCGCCTGATATTTGCTCTATAACTTCCACATCTTTGTCTGCTGTTCTAATCATTATAATTCGCGGCAAAGGCCCCTTGACATTGCGATTATAAAAATCTTTTGCTAAAATTTCATTTGCAGTTACACATTTACCGGTACCGAAAAATTCACTGGTTTCTCTTTTTAAAAATTTCGCAGGAACAAATACTCTCGAATTCGGATTATCGGTATTCAATTTCATAAATAACTTTTCAGGAATAAAGTTTCGTAAAATCCACTTTGCTGCATTTATCAACGGAGCATCTTTCCCAAACTTTGGAGCTGAATGAAACATACTGCCTTTTATCTCATTCTCATTTACTTTTCGATAAATATATGTATACTTATGACTGTCATTGTCTATAATATCAGTTACCTTACCCTCAGATAAAAATAACTCGCGTTTTTTCCCCCCATCAGATATCATTAACTGTACTGTTTTATTATCCTTAGTTGTTTTTGATGCAAATATTGTTCCGTTGCCAAAAAGTGTTCTGACACTATTCCAGCGTTTATATAACTTCCCGTTGCAATAATTGGGTAATGTACATACTTTATTTATCAAAAAATTTCTCCTTCTGTCTGATAACCTCATACTAACACAAATAAAATTATTTACAAAAAATTACATACAATTGTAAAAGTTATATTATCTGTGTAATATTAAATTGTGGATTTTTGTATAAAAGGAGAGAATATGAAAAATTTATTGAAGATGTTATTGGGGATTGCAGTATTCTGTATGACTACAATACCTGCATTTGCGTACCCTGATGTCGAATCATCTTATTGGGCGTTTCCTCAAATTAACGAATTAACGGAAAAAGGTGTTATCATAGGTTATCCTGACGGAACTTTTAAACCGGACGAGAATGTTACAAGAGCCGAGTTTGCCGCTATGGCTATAAGAGCATTGGGGCAAGAGCATACAAAGGTCATCCAGCCTGTTCATTTTTCTGATGTTGATGAAACACACTGGGCATACTCCGATATTCAAAAAGCTTTATACTTTGATTTAGTTTCTTGCGATAAAGCCGGAGATTTATTCAGACCTGAAGATTCCGTGTCAAGAGGGGAGTCTATAACAGTCGCAGTAAATGCATTAACAACAGAAACCATCAGTGCAGCAAAAGCTAAAGAAGTTCTAGGAACAAAATACAAAGATGCAGGAATTATACCTGATTCATTTTTAATTCCTGTCGGCAAAGCAGAAATTCTCAATATGATTGTTATTGCTCCATCAGCAAACGGAAAATCTATTGAAGCAACACGTCCTGCAACAAGAGCAGAAGTTGCAACTATTTTATACAATATGATGGAGCAGGCAAAACTTAACCCTAATGCTAAGCTGGCAGAAGCCATGAGAAAGAAAACAGGCGACGGGTTTGTTATTGAAGAAGCAACCGTTCAAGGAAGCATTGGAACAATTCCTGCAGGAACATTTTTACCGATAAAATTGAACAGTTATGTAAGTTCACAAACGACTCAAGGCGGTGTTATATATACTGCTTATGTTCCGCAAAATTATGTAACTAAAGATCACTATATCTTATTAAGACAAGGCGCAGCATTAAAAGGACAAGTTTTAGATGTACGTCCCGGTCAATATTTTGTCAGAAACGGAGTGTTAGTATTAAAAAATGCACTTGTTACAACCGATAATGACCAAACTGCAAATTTAAGCGGATTATCTGAAATAAGAAAAGACAGAAATTGGTGGATGAAATTCGTACGCTGGGCATTCAAAGGTGAAAAATTAGAAGTGCCTGCAAACGGTGATGCTTATATGAAATTATTACAACCGCTCAGAGTTGACTTAACAAACGGTTGGATATACGAATAAGCTCTATATTCTTTATAAAAAAGAAGGCATTATTTGCCTTCTTTTTTTATGAATTCTATTGCTTCTTCTTTTGTATTTACATCACCATTAATCTGAGCTTCGTGCAAATCACTTAAAATCTTACCGAGTAATGGCGAAGGCGGGATTTTCAAAATCTTCATAATCTCATTCCCGTCAAGCAATTTCGGTAGCGGCTCAATTGTTTCCAAAGAATCTATATAAAAATTTTCCAGTTCAGACAATAATTTCAAATTCTCTTCAATCATATCAGCAGTAATTTCAGGCCCTTGAGCAGACAAACGATCGGCTTTGGCTATAATAATTGCATCAAGAGAATCGTCTTCCATTTTTCTTATATAACGCATCATAACCTTAGGTGTCAATTCCGGTGAACAAACTACTGCTGTTGCATACATGTGATTTTTTATTATCTTTTTTATGTAGTCAATCTGTTTATTTGAAAATTTCAATTTCCTTAACACTGGCACACAAAGCGTTTCTCCTTCGTTTTCATGCTTATAAAATCTGTGTCTGCCGGTATCTTCTTCTATAAACCAGCAGGAGAACTTTCCTATATCATGCATAAACCCTGCCAATTTTAGATGCGCAATCCTTGAAAAACCGCCAAAATCAATTTTCTCAAGATGCTCTTTTACTTCAGGCGCAGATTTTTCATAAATTGCTTGTATTTGTCTTACAGTTTCTATACTATGATGAAATAAATCCAAATGATGATGAGCATTTGGCGGAATCTGTTTCAATTCGGAAACAAACGGGAAAATTCGCTCTAAAATTCCGCACTCATCCATTTTTAATAATGAATTATGCGCATTTTTTCCGTCAAAAAGTTTCATCAATTCGTATTCTACACGTTCCGGTGCAGGTTTCAAAATTAAATCGCAATATTTTTTTGCAATATTCATTAATTCATCAGATATTTCAAATCCTAAAATGGAATAAAACCTAAATATACGCAGCAATCTCAACGGATCATCCGTAAAATTATCCTCGCTTATTCCGTTTAATACTTTATTTTTAATATCACCCAGTCCGTTTGTCGGGTCATAAAAATTCCCTGTTTTAATATTAACGGCTATCGCATTTACCCTTAAATCTCTGCGCAAAATATCTTTTTCTATTGAACCTCCGATAGGATTTGTTATATCAAGATAATTGATTTTATCGGCTAACACAACACGATAAATTTTATTCGCTTCATCCAGCGGAATAAATTTTGCACCTAAAAATTCGGCAACCTTCTGCGCAAAAACTTTTGCATCTTCATCCGCAACAATCAAATCTCTGTCAGTGATATTTTCCTTGCCCAATAAAATATCACGAACAGCACCGCCGACAAGGTATATTTCATTGTCGAAAAAACTTGATATATTATTCAAAACTTCATCATTTTGAATTTTATCTTTTACTGAATGAATATTCATAAATAATATTTCCCAATGCGACTGTTGTCGCGGTTTCCGCTTTTAATATCAAATCTCCGAGCGTAAGCATATAAAAATTTTTATTATTTTCAGTAAGTTCATTGAAATAATCAAATTCTTTCTGCGAAAATCCGCCTTCGGGACCTATTATTACAAGCACTTTATCATTTGATTTTATAGGACTTTCTTCAAAAGAATCTCTTATGGATTTATGCGCAATCCTCTCACAAAAGACATATACTTTATCAAAGAAATCATCATTCAGAACTGTTTCAATTGTTGTTCTGTCATAACATACCGGAATATCCGCGCGCTCACACTGTTTTGAAGCTTCATACATTATTTTGTTCCATTTTGATATTTTTTTATCAATCATATCATTATTTAGCGCGCAATTATCGGTTTTAACAGGAAAAACCCCGCGCACCCCAAGTTCCGTTGCTTTTTCTATTAATAAATTTTGCGCATCACTCCTTAATGGGCTTTGAGCCAAATATAATTCAAAATCCAAGAATCTTTCGGAAGGGTACGATTTATTTATTTTTGCTTCAATTCTGTCATTTGTTATTAATTTGATTGTCGTTTCATATTGAATTTTATTTTCATCAATCAAAAGTAGATTTTCACCTGTGCGAGCACGCAAAGAACGAGCAATATGGGAATAATTTTCTTTATCCGATATTGTAACGGTATTGTTTTCTATCTGATCAGAATTTATAAAAAAATGCGGCATACTAAATCCCTTTATAAGGGTAATTTTACCATAAAAGAAATTATATTTTATATTTCATCAGAGTTTGCAATAAATATATGTTCAAAAGCAGAAGATAAAGCCTCTTTCCTGGACATTTTATTTTGTAATGCGTTTGATATTGTCAAATTTGAAATAAGGACTTCATCCGTATCAGTCCTGTAAGCGACAGAAGTCGGAGTTTTACCGTTTTTTAATATTGTAAGCGGAATATTATATGACGTTAAAAAATTAATCCAATTATTATAAACTCCCTGACTTGGTTTTGTATTTTTTGATCCGACAACAACCGCGGTTAAATCTTTAGAATTTATATCAAAATTCTTTGTAACAAACTTAATCATATCGGTCATAATATGGTTAGCTTTTTGTGCAGGATTAAGATGCAGCAAGCTTGCCTTTTGCCCGTCAGATAATACAACACATGTGCAATCGCATATTCTGCTTGTGAATACATCTCTGCCTACAACAGCCTCATTCAACGTCCAAGGATAATCAGAAAAGTTATTTTTACTGATTCTTGAAGTTATTTTATTAAAATCCAAAGAATTTATCGGAACTATTCGCGATGTAAAAGCTACATTATTGCTCATTATATTATCCTGAATAAATGACTGTAATCAAAACGACGTATCTCAAATACGGATTGATATTTATTATATGCATAATTGCATTTATTTAATTCTTTATTTATCATTGCGGAAATTCTTTTTGAAGGCAAGATTTTCGGATTTGCAATCGTTTTATTCCCGATAGTAAGTTTTGTTATTTTCATGGGGTACTCCTTTTATATTCATGTAATAAAATTCATAAAAAAATAATTTGCTAATCTATTACAATTTCTTTTTCATTCTTGTAAGTAACATATCCTAATGCTGCTTTTGGCGGCTTTCTCAAATATTTTCGTTTTGTATAAATAACCCCGACTTTTGTAGACTCAGAAGCTGATGAATATTTTTTTGCTAAATTTGCACACTCTAAAATCAATTCATCTGTAATATTTTGAGATTTTAATAATACGTGAGAACCCTGACAATCTTTTGTATGAAACCACAAATCATCTTCTGAAGACAATTTTGACACAATATAATCATTTTGTTTGTTATTTTTACCAATATAAATTCGGGTTTGGTCAGGCTTTTCAATAAAAAATATTTGAGATTTAGTAAGTAAAGAATTCTTGTTTTTCTCATCATTCTGTGCGGATTTAACGATATTCTTATCATCTTTAACAAAAAGACGGAGTTCCTGCTCTATATCTTTCAAATCTTCAATACCCTGTGCTATTTCAAGCGAATATAAAATGCTTTCAAGATATTCTTTATTTTGAGTGTTTAGCTCAATTAATTCGGATAATTTCTGTACTGCCGTTTTACTTTTATTATATTTTTTATAATAATCATTTGCATTTTCTTTTACGGTTTTAGTTTCCTTTAAAGGAATTTTCACCTGCTCATTATTTTCATAATCAAAGACCGATGCTTCTTTATCATAATCCTTCAAATTATACAAATTCGCCATCAACAAATCTCCGTACAAACGGAACTTATCCGCATCACGTTTTTTGTTTACTTGACAGTACATTTCTTTTAAGGACTTATTTATTTTAATTAAGGCAGATTTTAGTTCAGTACAATACTTTGCCCTCAATTTTTTGAATTTATCTTTAGCAATTATCGTGGAATAATAGTTATCAATAGTGTCATTTACTCCGTATTTTGAATAAACATTATAATTAAAACTGTTTAAAAAAGCGTATCTGTCATTCAAGAATGTACTATCTGAACTTAACGGCGGGTATGCATAGGGAATAGTCCCGTAAACCTCTCTTACCTGACTTTTATCAGCTCCCACATTGTGCGCACATCCTAAAATTATATTGGTATCTGTGTTATACAAAATCACATTTGAATATTTACCCATCAATTCAACGGCTAAGCATAGATATATTTTGTCATTTATCTCATTATACGCTTCAAAATATAATTCAAAAATTCTTTCATTATTATATTGAGCAACTTTTGATATTTTGGAATTTAATAAATATTTCCTCAATAACATACAAAACATTGGCGGTTTTTGCGGAATTTCAATCAAGCGTTTTTTTGAATTTTCATCAGACATAAAACAAATATGATAAAGCTTCGTATCAATATTTATATATAATTGTTTTGTTCCGCCATTATTACGCAAAGATAAAATCAATTCACGCCTTGTAGGCTGCTGGATTTTATTCACACGAGCACCCGAGATAAAATCTTCTTGCTCATCTAAAAACGCTTTTAACATCAAACTATCAAATGTAATCATAGAAAAAATTTATCAAAAAACAATATTTTTGTCTATTATTTCTATAATTTTTTGTTTGTGATAAAATTAAAAAGCAAATATAAATAGAAAAAAGGATATTAAGAAAATGATTAAGACAGAATTCAAAGACCACGAATGCGGAAAATTAAACTTAGACAATATTGATCAAACCGTTACTCTATCGGGCTGGGTATCAACCGTTAGAGATTTGGGCGGTATTTTATTTATTGAATTGCGCGACAGAAGCGGATTTTTCCAGCTTGTAGCAAACCCTCAAATAAATCCTTCGGTACACGAAGTATTCGGTAAAGTAAAATCTGAATATGTAATAAAAGTTACAGGTAAAATCACAAGACGCCCTGAAGAAACATACAATGAAAAATATCCGACAGGTCAGGTTGAAATGTACCCTGAATCGGTTGAGATTTTATCGGAAGCAAAAACTTTACCGTTTGTATTGGATGATGAAAATGTTTCTGAAGATATTAGATTAAAATACAGATACCTTGATTTAAGACGTGAACAAATGCTGTCAAAACTTGTTTTACGCCACAATATTGTTCAAGCTATCAGAAATTACATGAATAATTTGGATTTCTTGGAAGTTGAAACACCAATTCTTATTAAAACAACTCCTGAAGGTGCAAGAGATTATTTGGTACCTTCAAGAGTTCAGGAAGGGAAATTTTTTGCGCTTCCTCAATCCCCTCAAATCTTTAAACAGTTATTGATGGTTGGCGGTATTGAAAGATATTACCAAATTGCAAAATGCTTTAGAGATGAAGATTTAAGAGCGGACAGACAACCTGAATTTACACAAGTCGATATTGAAATGTCTTTTGTAAAACAACAGGATGTCATAAGAGTTGTAGAAGGCTTGATTGTTGATGCATTTAAAGCCGCAGGTGTTGAAGTAAAACCTCCGTTTACTCAAATCACTTGGCAAGAAGCTATGGATCGTTTCGGTTCTGATAAGCCTGATACAAGATTTGGCTTGGAATTATTCGATTTGGGTGATATCATTATGCAATCGGAATTCCAAATTGTTAAAAATACATTGCAGCAAGGCGGTATCGTTCGCGGTATTAGAATACCGGGCGGAGCTAAATTCTCAAGAAAAGAAATTGATGATATTACAAAAATCGCGGTATCATTCGGTGCAAAAGCTTTGGCTAACATTATTTACCAAGAAGACGGCACTCCGAAATCACCTGTTTTGAAGTTTGTAACTGACGAACAGGCAAAAGCTATTCAAGACAGAGCAGGAGCACAAGCCGGCGATATAATCTTCTTCCTTGCCGATAAACCGAAATTAGTTTATGACATTATGGGCAGATTAAGATTACACTTCGGTAAAATGCTTAATTTGATTGATGAAAATAAACACAACTTATTATGGGTTGTTGACTTCCCAATGTTTGAATGGAGTGATGAAGAAGGCAGATATATGGCAATGCACCATCCGTTCACATCACCTAATTTGGAAGATTTAGACAAATTAAAAGCAGGCGATTTGGGTAATGTTAAATCAATCGCATATGATATAGTTTATAACGGAACAGAATTAGGCGGAGGCTCTGTCAGAATTCACTCATCCGAAGTTCAACAAGAAATCTTTAAAGCTTTAGGCTTAACTCAAGAGGAAGCAGAAGAAAAATTCGGATTTATGGTTAATGCCCTACAATACGGAACTCCACCGCACGCAGGTTTAGCAATTGGTTTAGACAGACTTGTAGCTTTACTTGCAAGAACTGATTCAATTCGTGACGTTATCGCGTTCCCTAAAAATGCAGGTGCTAAATGCTTGATGTCAGGAGCTCCTGGGGAAGCATCAATACAACAGTTAAGAGAACTTCACATAAAAAGCACGGTTCAAACAAATAAATAATAATCACACTATATAAAAAAAGTCACCCATAGTAGGGTGTCTTTTTTTGCTATAAATTCTTTTTGATAAACTCATGAGCATCAATAACATCATCAACACTTATAGGCTCAGGACCGTCAAGAATATTTAATGCGGAATGAGTTTTAGAAACTCGATTAAAATTTAAAATAATATCCCCAAAATTTTTACCGCATTTATTGCATACAAGTTCAGCAAAATAAATATTACCTTCAGCAGATTTCACATTTATAGATTCAATATCAAAATCATTTCTGCATTGCGAGCAACACAAATTTGTTAATAATTCTTTGACATTTTTATTATTAAATGAATTCATATACATATTTTATATTAATTTTTGTAAAATTTTCAACTTTTTGTAGGAAAAATTGTTATTTTTCTTCAAAAAAGGGAGTATTATTAATGAGACAGAAATGTCATGATGGAAGCAAATAAAGAAATTTGCAAGTGGTCTCAAAACAACCGATAGCGCAATGTAACCAAAGGAGGTTCGATATGGCTATCAATCTAATTCTATTCGGATTTATTGTATATACTGCATTGATTGTAGTACCAAGCATCTGGGAAGAATTAACCGCTCAAGGATAAATTATTTATCCAAGCATTAATCCGTTGCCAATTAAGATAGTTTGAGAGATTTTAAGTGTTATTTTTACGTTTAAATTCATAAACGTATATTTTCTGTTGCTAAAATATTTGCAGCTTAAATTTCTCATAAGCATATATTTAATGGTTTAAACATGCATCACACGACAAGAGTTTAAATGCTCTTATTCTTTTTTTAACGATTTAACAATATGATAAAGAGTTTCAAGTTTTTGAGGATTTTGAGCTATTAATTTTACATCATTTTGAATTTCTTCATATAAAATTTTAGGCTCCTTAAGATGCTCTGTGGAAAATAATTCTTCTGACGTTGTATTCAATGCTAATATAATTTTATCCAAAGTATCAGCAGTAACGAAATTTTCACCAATCTCTATTCCACTCATAGTTCGTTGCGATACATCAACCTTTTCGGCTAACTGTTCTTGTGTTAACCCTCTATTTATACGCATACGCTTAATTTTTAATCCTAGTTCTTGCTTTATACCCATGACTTCATATTTCTATTAAATTTTGCACTTAAAAGTATTTTATATTAACTTTTGTAAACCTGTAATGCGACATTATATCTATATTAGATAAATTTAGAGATTTAATTTCATAAATTTTAGCAATTATTTTAATAAAAAAACTTTATATATATGTGAGAGATATAAAAGTATAAAAAAGGAGATTTATTATGAGCAGCAATCAAATTCACGTATCCAATCCAGGTGGTAAAGGTTTTATTTACGGACCAAAATTAAAACCTAATCCAAAAGAATCATCACTTGTAAATTCATTAAAACAAAATGATGCATTAAATTATAGAACTTACCATCAAAAAACAAACTATGGAACGATAAATATTAATCGAAATTCAAAAGGCGCAATAGTAGGCACAAGCGAATTCCACAATTTACCTGATGGCAGAGTATTAAGGGTTGATAAGGATAACTTAGGCAAGACATACCGTTCTGTGGAATTCAATAATCATAAATTAAATGATACAGAAATATACTATAATGATAAAGGTTTACCTACAACAGAAAAAGAATTCAAGGGCTTAGATTTAAAAATTTAGTATAAATATATTAGAACATAATACAAAATAAAAAAAGCGGAATCAACACAATTGGTTAATTCCGCTTTTTCTAAATTAGGTGTCGGCAA
>DESZ01000009.1 GCA_002361485.1 Cyanobacteria bacterium UBA3301
TTTGATTAATATATGCTGTTAATAAAAATAAACCTTCCCAAAATTCGAGAAGGTTTATTAAGAAATATTAAGTTTTGTAAATCTTTTATTTGATGATTTTTACGATTTCTTCTGTAATATCATTACCGCCGTATAATACAATTCCTTTGGATAATACAATGTCATAACCATCTGCTTTTGCTTTGTCATTAATCTGTTTAGAGATTGATTCATCCAAAGCTCTTAATTTTTCTGCATATTCGGCATCCATTTTTTCTTTCTTTGTAACTAACTCTTTGTTATATTTTTCTTCTGCAGCTTTTTTCTTCTTAGCATCTGAAATAGAAGCTACATCTTTTCTGGCTTTTTCGATGAATTTAATAATTTCTTGAGCTTTTAATTGTTGTTCTTTTTTCAATGCTTGAACTTGAGCTGAAGCATTTACTACTGCAGGAACATCAACAACTGCGACTGAAAAATCAGCGGCATTTGCGATATTACCGAATGTTAGACCACCCAAAACAACTGCTGTTGCTGCTAATAAACTTAATGATTTTTTCATGTTAACCTCTCCTTTTTGATATTTTTTATGATAGCACAAATAATTTTTTTTGTAAAAATCATCCGTATGGTTTATTTTTTTGTAACATCCTTTACACAACATGTTAAATTTTATATAATGTGCTAGTGGCAAATAATATTTTTACGGGTTTTTGTAAAAATGTTGTAATAAAAATTCATAATAAGTTTATATTTTAGCTTTATGTGAAAGAATATACTTATAGATATACAACTAGATATATAATAGATAATAGAAGGTGAACAGGTCAATGAAAAAGATGAAAAATTTAAACAGATTCTTTGGTATAGCCATTGCAGCATCTGTTTGTTGCGCATTAACTGTAACCCCTTCCTTTGCGGAATTGGTTTCAGGCGCAGGTTCTGTTCCTGCGGGGTATGGTTACACACACGGAGCTATCCCTGTTATGAACGAAATAGGCGGCGCTAGTATCCACGATAATGATATGATGCGTTATGACAAAAACAGCCGTATCAGAGAAGTAGATTACAAACAATATGAAGATGCTCGTTACGGAACTGGCGGCAGCCCTGTTAAAAATTATGCAGACCCAAATGGCAATTATATGAAGGCTGCAATTGATGAGTTTGGTACTCAAGGAGTTTATGTAAACTCCATTGAAGTTTCTCCGTCAGAAATTTTAACAAGAGAACAAATTAACAGCGTTATCGGTAAATACGTTGGTAAAAACGTATTTATGTCCGACATTCAAGAAGCTATTAATGAATTAAACAGATTATATGCAGAACGCGGTTATGTTACTGCAAGAGCATATCTTCCTGAACAAACAGTTTCTAACGGTAATATAAAAATCGAACTTATTGAAAGTAAAATCGGTAATATTACGGTTGAAAACAACAGATATACAACAGACGGTTATATTTTGAAACGTATGCCTGAAAAAGCAGGTCAATTATTTGACATTGTTGATTTGGAAAAAGACGTTCTTGATTTTAACAGATATCATGATGGTGTAAACTTATCCGCAAACTTAAAAGCGGGTCAAAAACCGGGAACAACCGATATTGAATTGGTTGCTCAAGAAACGTTCCCTCTTCATATCATTGGTATGATGGACAACGCAGGTCGTCGTTCAACAGGTCAATTAAGAGGCGGTCCGGCAATTGTTGTAGACAGTTTATTCCACCACAGAGATCAATTGTCTATGGGAACTTATTTTGCTAAAGGTTCTACAAGTCCGTTCTTTGATTACAGCTTCCCTGTTAACAAAAAAGACGGTAGAGTTGGTTTTTCATTCTCATCTACATTTGCCCGTGTTAAAAAAGGTGCATACAGTTGGATGGGATTAAAGAGTAATTCCTATATATATAGTTTGTACTATGATCAACCTCTAATAAGAAAAAGAGGGTTTGAGTTGAAGTCATACGCAGCATTAAACTACAAACGTTCAAGAACTTGGTCTAAATTGGATGATATCTTCGGATTACCATATGACCCAATAAAAGATACAGACGAAATTACAAGTGCTGATGTAGGATTAAACATTAGAAAAGATACAAAACGCGGTATTTGGTATTTGAACCAAATGGCAACATTAGCAGTACCTATATTTGACAGTCAATCAAGTTACTTCAAATATTCAGGCGGATTGTTAAGATTACATGACTTCTCTCATGGTTTTATCGGACAATTGCGTGGTGCATATCAAATTATACCTAATTCAAAACACATTCCTTATATGGATTTATTCCAAACAGGTGGTTTAGCTACTGTTAGAGGTTATTCAGAAGGTTTGTTAATGGGTAAAAACGGTTACTATGCAAGTGCTGAATTGATGTTCCCATTATTGCCAAGAACAATAAAGACTAAATCAGGTATTCATAACTTCATCGGAAACTACTTAAAAGGTGCGGTATTTGCTGATACTGCAGGTGTATTCCCTTGGAGAGGTGAAGATTACTACCATGAACATGACGGAAGTTACTTCTTAGCTTCAATTGGTATGGGCTTAAGAGTTCAATTGCCTGGTGACTTGAGTGCGAGATTGTATTGGGGCTATCCGTTAATCAATAACGAATACGAACAACACAGACACATGGGAAGATTCCACTTTGAATTGACTCTTGAACCGGATTTGGATTCATTGCTTGCGAAACGTGCGCCTAAACAGCAATACGTACAACCGCAACCTCCTGCTCCAAAAGAACCTGAACCGGAACCGGTTGTACCTAACAACTATGATGATATTAGACACTATGACTACTTGTTAGACGGTTCAGCAACAGCATTATAATCAAAAATGGTATAATGTAATATAAAATGAAAAACAAAGACGATATTTTGCGATATCGTCTTTGTTTTTTGCTTAACATTTATTAGTATTTATTGAAATTTTACTATATTGGTAATAGTATTAAAAAAGAGTGTAGATAGTACAATATTGGAATATGTTATGGCATTAAATTTTCAAGAATTAGTTTTAAATTTGCAAAAATTTTGGGCTGATTACGGATGTGTAATCCAACAGCCTTACGATATAGAAAAAGGTGCATCAACGATGAATCCTGCTACGTTTTTAAGAGCGTTGGGTCCTGAACCTTGGGATACCGCAATGATAGAACCTTGCAGACGTCCGACAGATGCCAGATACGGCGAAAATCCTAACAGATTGGGACATTATTTTCAGTTTCAAGTTATTTTAAAACCGTCGCCTGATAATGCTCAAGAACTTTATTTAAAGAGTTTAGAGGCTATGGGCATTGATTTGTCAGAGCATGATGTGCGTTTTGTTGAAGATAATTGGGAATCTCCTACGTTAGGTGCGGCCGGTGTCGGCTGGGAAGTTTGGCTTGACGGTATGGAAGTTACTCAATTTACTTATTTCCAGCAAGTAGGCGGTTTAGAAATTAAACCTGTTGCGTTGGAGTTAACATACGGTTTGGAAAGAATTGCTATGTATCTTCAAAACAAAGAGTCAGTTTTTGATATTATGTGGAATGATAAGTTGAAATATGGTGATATTTATCATCAAAATGAAGTTGAACAATCTAAGTATAATTTTGAAGTTTCAAATGCTTCGGATTTATTTAAGGCATTTGATTTGTACCAAAAAGAAGTCGATAATTGTATTAATGCAAAGCTTGTTTTGCCAGCTTATGATTATGTATTAAAATGTTCTCACACATTCAATCTTCTTGATGCTCGCGGTGTTATCAGTAAAGATGAGCGTAATAATTTTATAGGAAGGGTTAGGACAATGGCTTCTGCGGTTGCTAAATTATATGTGGAACAGCGTGAAGCAATGGGGTTTCCGTTGTGTAAGCAAAGTTGAACAGCTGTCAAACTATTGAATAAAATAAATTTAAAATAAAAACGGGCCGGAAAGGATAAAAATGGCTGAAAAATTTAATCGCGCGACATTTACTCGCAATTTTTTGAAAAATATTACAAGAATAAAAAATCCTGATGAAATGCTTGAGGATGCAAAATCAGACGGTCTAGACAAGACTCTGGGCGTATGGGATTTAATTATTCTTGGTGTCGGGGCTATTATTGGCTCGGGAATTTTTGCGGTTGTCGGTATCGCTGCAGCCGGTGATGGTTCTGCGTTAGGGGCAGGGCCTGCGCTTGTTGTGTCAATGATAATTGCTGCGGTTGCGTGTATTTTCTCGGCATTATGTTATTCCGAATTTGCTACAATGATTCCTGTTGCGGGTGGTGCTTATACATATACTTTTGCAACGTTAGGTGAATTTGCGGCTTGGATGGTTGGTTGGGTATTAATGCTTGAGTATGCAATTGGATTTATTGCGGTTGCGTGTGCTTGGTCAAACCATTTTATGCAATTTTTATCTGGTTTTGAAAACGTATTGCCTTCGTGGCTTGTACATCCTCCTGTTTGGTTGACTAATGATGTATTTACTGTGTCAGGAATGCTTGCACAGAATCCTGATTTATCAGTGCCGACAATATTTGGAATTCCGATATGTATAAATATTCCTGCAATCATTATTGTATTATTAATGACTGCTATTTTGGTTAAAGGAACAAAAGATTCCGCAAAAATGGCAGGGATTATGGTATTTATAAAACTTGCGGTCATAGCATTATTCGTTATTGCAGGGGCATTTTTTGTAAGACCTGAAAATTGGACTCCGTTCGCTCCGAATGGTGTTGAGGGAATTTTTGCAGGGGCTTTTTTAATATTTTTTGCATATATTGGATTTGATGCTTTAGCAACGGCTGCAGAGGAATGTAAGAATCCGCAAAAAGATTTGCCGATAGGTATAATTGGTTCATTGATAGTTACGACAATAGTTTATGTTCTTGTTGCATTGGTGTTAACAGGTATGGTTAATACTTCTAATCCTGTGCCGGTTGATTTTTTAAAGGCGCCAATGGCATACTGCATGATGTTAGCTAAACAGAATTGGGCGGCAGGGCTTATTTCAATAGGTTCATTAGCAGGGTTAACTTCTGTATTGCTGGTCTTAGAGATGGCAGCTACAAGAATTTTATTTGCAATGAGCAGGGATCATTTTATCTCACAAAGATTTCAAAAGATTCATCCAAAATACAAAACTCCTGTTCGCTTAACTTGGACAGTTGGTATATTAGCTGTTGTCGGTATTTTGACTTTAAATCTCAATGTTGCTGCGGAACTTTGTAATTATGGTACGTTTACTTCTTTTATAATTGTCTGTGTTGCAGTATTGATATTGAGACATACAGATCCGAATCGAGAAAGACCGTTTAAGGTTCCGTTTTCGCCTGTAACACCGATACTTGGTATTTTGTGCTGCGGGGGGTTAATGGTTTATAAATCAATGCAATCTTCTTCTTCAGCGTTATTATTCCCTGTGTGGCTCGGTGTTGGTGCTATAATATATTTATTGTACGGATTTATCCGCAACAGAGATAATGAAAACAAATTACATCGTGAATTGGTTCACGGTTATACAAGCGAAAATAGTGAAAGTAAATAAATGGATTTAAAACAGATAAGCCGAAATATATTAAAAAAAAGAAGTATTGATGATTTAATTCAAACAAGTAAGAAGTCAGAATTAAAAAAGACTTTGAACGTGTTTGATTTAATAGTAATCGGAATAGGCGCAGTTGTCGGGACGGGTATTTTTGCAATAATCGGTGCTGCAATTACGGGTAATGCAGAGAGTGCAGGAGCAGGACATGCTATTGTCATATCAATGGTATTAGCTGCAATTGCTTGTGTAGTGCCGGCGTTGTGTTACTCTGAAATAGCTTCTATGATTCCTGTTGCGGGAAGTGCTTATACATACACTTATGCGACAATGGGTGAATTTATGGCTTGGATGGTCGGTTGGATATTGATGCTTGAATATGCAATAGGAAATATTACGGTAGCAAGTGCCTGGTCAGGGTACTTTATGCAGTTTTTAAAAGGGTTCAAGCATTGTTTACCTGATTTTATTGTTAATATCCCGATATGGTTGAGATATGATTATAAGGCAATTTATACAATGTGCGATAAATACGGATGGGATATTCATGATAAAATTCCGTTTTTGTTTGATAAAATTCCTGTTGCCGTTAATATGCCTGCAGTTTTAATCGTATTAGTTCTAACTTTATTATTGATAAAAGGAGTAAAGGAATCGACGCGCGTTGCAAGTATTATGGTCGGCGTCAATTTGTTTATGATATTGTCATTTGTCATTATCGGTTCACATTATGTAAAACCAGAAAATTGGCATCCGTTTTTACCTGTTGATCCTGTAAGCGGAATTTTGATGGGAACATTTACTATATTTTTTGCATATATCGGATTTGATGCGATTTCAACGGCAGCAGAAGAAACCGAAAAGCCTCAAAGAGATTTGCCTGTCGCAATAATCGGAACTCTGATTATATGTACTATTTTGTATGTTGCGGTAGCTCTCGTTTTGACGGGAATTGTTCCTATACATCAGATAGACGGAATGGCACCGATTGCTCATGCTATGAAATTTGTAGGGAAAGATTGGTTTGCAGGGTTGATTTCTGTCGGTGCATTGTGCGCGTTAACAACTGTATTGCTTGTTTATCAATTAGGAACAACAAGAATTTTGTATGCAATAAGTCGTGATAAATTTTTGCCTCGTTCATGGAGAATGATTCATAAAAAATTCAGAACTCCGCATGTTATGACATGGATTTCAGGGATTGTCGTTATTGTTTGCGGATTATTTATGGATTTGAAAATATCTGCGGATTTGTGTAATTATGGAACCTTTACATCTTTTGTAATAATTTGTATTGCGGTATTAATATTGAGAAAAACAAATCCTGACACAAACAGGCCGTTTAAAGTTCCGTTTTCTCCATATTTGCCGATTATAGGAATTGCTATCTGTCTGGTGCTTATATTCTTCTCTCTTAATACATTAAAAACCTCATCAAATTATTTTATAATTTGGCTTGCTGTCGGATTTTTAATTTACGCATTGTACGGATATCGCCAAAAACGCCTTGATGAAAAACGCAGAGGTATTTCCTAAAACTTGATTTTAAATTTTAAAATGCTAAAATTAATACATAAATGTTCCCGGATCGTCTAGCGGCAGGACGAAAGATTCTGGCTCTTTTAACGGTGGTTCGAATCCATCTCCGGGAGAATAAAAGACAGATACCATAAAGGTATCTGTCTTTTATTTTGGAGAGTCTTCGAACCACGATTGTTTCTAAAATAGAAACAATCGGTTCTTTCGCCCTCGCAATAAACGGCAGCGCCTCCAATTATGCAAGAATATTCATTCTTGCATAATTGTCGGTCTGGCACTATGTGCCTGCCTCTGCTCGGGCTCATCCATCTCCGGGAGAATATAAGACCTGACACTTTATGTGTCAGGTCTTATATTATTTACGAGAATTAGACGAACCACACAGACCGAAAGGTCTGTCTTGGTTCGAGCGAGTTGCGAGCAGAGGGCGAAGCAGATTTTGCTTGTGGCAATATGCCACTAAAAGCAAAATGCGAAGTCCCGTTTATTGCGAGTAACTCAAGACAATCCATCTTTTGGGAGAATAAAAGACAGATACCTTTATGGTATCTGTCTTTTATTTTGGAAGAGTCTTCGAACCACGATTGTTTCATTTTGAAACAATTGGTTCTTTCGCCCTCGCAATAAACGGCAACGCCTCCAATTAGCAAGAATATTCATTCTTGCATAATTGTCGGTCCGGCACTATGTGCCTGCCTCTGCTCGGGCTCATCCATCTTTTGGAAGAATAAAAAGCAGAATGTAGGTTGGTATTGTGCTATGCCAACAATATATTAGTCGAAGTACAACGTCGACCTGTTTTTGAGTAAAAAAAAGGGCCTTGTTTAGTATTAAGCCCCGTACAGAATTAAGATTAATTTTTATATGTATTTTTAACTATGTTTATAATAGGAAAATTAAATATATATAGATATTTTTCTTGGTTTGTCCATTTATATTTAATTATATTCCATAATTCCAAGTAAAAATATTTGTTATACCTGTCAGAATTTTTTATTCTAAATTTAAGAGCTTTTGATTTTTTTCGCCCCATTTTATTTATATATTTAATTGCGTCTTTTATACTGGTGCGCATATGCTTTATGCGTTCATTTTCCCATTTTTTGGGCTTATCGGTTATTGCGCCGAGTCTTATTCTATACATAACTGCTAAATCTGTAATAAACATTATTTTTGGGAAGCAAGCACATACTTTAATCCAGAATCCGTTATCTTCGTGAAAAATATTTTTATCTATGAATTTAAGATTGTTGTCTTGTAAAAATTTTCGTGAAAATAATTTACTCCATGCTACGCAAGGACAATCACTTATTATGTATGAATAATTATCCATTGTTACGTTATATATACCGTGAAATTCATTTTTATTTAAATAACGATTTTTCTTTATTGTTCTTTTTTTAGTTTTTTCAGAGTTATCTTCGGCAAAGGCAAAAGATTTTGCCACAACTATATGGGCTTCTGTTTTAATTGCGTTATTATACATATTCTCTATTGAATCAATTACAATATAGTCGTCGCTATCAACAAACGCGATGTATTCCCCTGTTGCGATTTTCATTCCGTTATTTCTGGCAATACTTAGGCCTTGATTTTCTTGCGTGATTATTTTTATACGGTTATCTTTATTTGCATATTCTTCTAATATTGCAGCCGAACCGTCTGTCGAACCGTCGTTTATACAAATGATTTCTATATCTTGCAAGGTTTGATTAATTACGCTATCCAGACATTGGCGCAAATATTTTTCAACATTATATACAGGAATAATTACGCTTACTTTTGGCATAATATCTCTCCTGATTCATTAAATTTTTTTATTGTATTTTGTAGTATTGTAGAGCTTGTTGTTTTTGTATATGGCAGGTAAATAACTTTTGCTCCTTTTTCTTTTAATTGAGCTTCGTATTTATTCCATTTGTCTGTTCCTTGCCAATCAGAGCCTACAAATAAAATGTCATAGTGGTATTTATCCCACGCTTTTATTTTATCCAAATCCTCTTGTAATACTACTTTATCCACATATTTTATTGCGCTTACAATTTCCATTCGTTCGCTTTGGTTAATAAAAGGTGTCTTATTTTTATATTGAGCTGCCAAGTCGGAGGTCACTCCAACGATAAGATAATCACATTGAGCTTTGGCGTTTTTTAATAAATTTAAGTGTCCGATATGAAATAAATCATATACTCCTGTAGTATAGCCGATTATCATAAATTCCCCTCTATAAATTTGTTGTATAATTCTTCGGTTTCTTCTGCATTTTCTTCTGTAAACATGTATTCGTGATTAGCTAAATCTTTTAGCATCGGGAAATTCATATAATATGCCCCGTAATATTGTTTCAAATATCCTTCAATATCGTTCATTATGAAAAATTGTTCATCTTCAAATTCGATAGGTTTTAGCGGGAAAATCATATCATATGGAAAAATTCTTTTTTTTCTACGGGCGCCAATATGTTCTATTGCCGAACATATTGCATCTTTAGAGTGAGAATTTATATATTTATTTTTGTATTCATCATTATATTTTTCTATTATATTCAACACTTTAGGGTCCATATCTTTTTGATAACAGCTGTCTTTGAAAAATTTACGTTGAGTAAGTAATTTTTGTCTTAATTCTGCTTTATTTTTTTGCCATTCAGTCCAAAATTCGTCAGGATTATCATATGAGCACCAGTCAAATGGAAATAAATCTACATATACTCCTCCTCTAATGTTTTTAAATGCAAATTTTGCAATTTTGCATGTATGATGATAAAAATATGTGATTTCAAACTTTTGAGAATTGTTGTTTACATGTTCAACTAATTTATCAAAATCTTCTCTCATCATCCCCAAATCAACATCATCATCCCAAGGAATGAAACCTTTATGACGATATGCTCCAAGGGCAGAACCGCCACGCAGCCAAAATTTAACGCCTATTTCATCGCATATTTTTTTTAGTTCTTTCATTAAATATAATTCAAGTAATTGCATTTTTCTAAGATGTCCTGTAGCTTTCGGAGCGAGACGAATATCTACAAATTTGTTTAAATATTCTTCAAATAGAACAAGGCTTACTCTGCGTTTAAACTTGATTTTTATACCTAAAAAACATAAAACCTTGTGCAAACGTTCGTCTTTTATTGATAATATATTACAAAGCAATTTTTTAATTTTTTTCATATTTACCTCTTATTCACCGTAAAATAACATTTAATACCAAATAACGTTACAACTTTGCATTTTGTACCGTGTATAAAATCGTTGCCAATTGCAAAAATATTTTTAATAAATAAATCTGCAATATACTGAGAATATGGTTTTTGTATAAAATTTTTTAATAAATCTTTTTTTAATATGGCATTATTATTATTTAAAAATTGGTATTCTTTTTCTAATTTAATAAATATTTCGCGAATTTTTTCATAAAATTCTTTTTTGTATTTAAAATTTGGACGCAATGCAAATACTCTGAACCAATATAATAATGTCTTTACAATATACAGGATATATGGCATTCTTGCTTTTTTGTCAAATTGGCAATTTTGTATAAATTCCAATGCATCTTCTCTTGTTGTTATCAAGTCTTTCCATAAAAAGTTCTTTGATGATTGGTTTGTTTCTTCCGAACGTTTACGATAATTGTATAAAGGTTTTACTATTACCGATAAATCTTGAGCTAAAGCTGTTGATTTAACCATAAAAATAACGTCTTCGCATAAGTGTTGCTGTCCGTATTTAATATTATTTTTGTTTAAAAATTCTCTATTATATATATAGTGCCATGTGTGAGCATTCTTTACCCAATTAATATCCATATCGCTAAATTTAATTTTTGGATTGTTACAAATTGGTAAAAATGGTGATATGGTATCGTATCTTAAGCGCTGTCTGTGTTCTTCTTCAAGATATTCTTGATAATTAAACATTACAATATCGTTTTGGTTTTGAGTAATTTGATTATAGGCAATTTCGCAGGCATCAAGTTCATACCAATCGTCAGGATCAAGAAACATTATATATTCTCCCTGCGCGGTATCTAATGCTGTATTGCGAGCGACTCCTGGACCTTTATTCTCGCAGAAATTTATTATCTTTATTCTTGAGTCTTTTGATGCGTATTCGTTTAATATACCAAGTGAGTTGTCGGGAGAGCAATCATTTACGCATATAATTTCAATATCTCCCAAAGTTTGATTTATTACACTATCCAAGCATTCTCTTAAATATTTTTCAACGTTATATACAGGTATAATAACGCTTACCTTTGGCATAATACTTTATCCTTCTTAATTCCAAACTTAATTCCTTTATTAATAAAACCTAAAAAACTACTGCTTGTATGTAGCCTATAAGAGAACAAACAGAGGGATGCTAACAGGGTTTTTATTTGCATTAATAATAAAATATAAATGTTCTCAAATTGACTACATAAATTGAGTTTTTTACAATTTATAATCAGACTGAATGAAAGATGAAAATTCAAAAATTTACTTATTAGGGAGAGCTATATTTTCCCAACGGCGCAAATGCGGTTATTCGCAAAACGATTTAGCAGAAATGCTTGATATTTCACGTGAGCATCTTGCAAAAATCGAAACAGCAAAGAGAACCGCAAGTATGCAACTGCTTATAAAAATTGCAGAAGTTTTGCATATAAAAGTCAGGGATTTAATTAATTTTTAAGCTTGTGATAAAATATCTTATATGGTTGATAAAGTAATAATTTTTTCAGGAAAGCAATACGCAGGAAAAGATACTGCGGCAAAAATTATGTTGGATATGATGCCTGATTTTAAACGCTGCGCCGTTGGTGATATTATCAAAATAACTTACGGAAAAGAGCATGGACTAACCTATGAACAAATTGAAAATAATAAATCAAAATATCGTGCAGGGTTAATAGAATTAGGGAATTGGGGAAGAGCGCAGAGTCCTGATTATTGGCTTGAAAAAATTCTTGAACAAAGTGGTAATATTATGGTTACTGATGTAAGAGTTCCGCACGAATATAATGTATTCAAATCTGCAGGAGCTATTTCTATACGTGTTGAAGCTTCAAGAGATGTACGTTCTGCAAGGGGTAAATTAATAGGGGAAGACGACATTACAGAAGTCGGGTTAGACCATATAAAAAATTGGGATTTTGTTATAGATAACAATTTAGATTATGATACTTTAAAAAACAATGTTGAAAACATTGTATTAGAAATACAAAATTTATTGTAATTTGTTTAATTCTTTATATTCAGAATCCAATTTTGGAAAAGTTTCAAAAAAAGCTTCCTTTAGCCATTTAAAAAATTTGTTAATTGGGGTTTCTACGTATAAATTTTCACCTCGACGTTTTATGGAAATAGCAGCATCTTTTCTGATTACTGCCCCAAAGACCGGTCTATATGCGTTATTTATATTGTATCCTTGAATTCGTGTAATCATATCTTTCTTATAATGATGTTCTTTCAACTTCTTCTTGCGTTGAAACTTGGATAATATCGCCTTCTTGTAAATCGTTGAATTTTCCAAACGAAATTCCGCATTCAAAACCTTGTGCTACTTCTTTTACGTCATCTTTAAAACGTTTTAATTGTTCTATAGCTCCGCGGAATATTTCAACTCCGTCTCTAAATATAACAGCATCTTTTGAACGAACAATCTTACCTTCTGTTACATAGCAGCCGGCAATTTTACCTGTTTTACCGATGGTGAATACTTGACGAACTTCAGCTTTACCGAGTTCAACTTCTTTAACTTCAGGTTCAAGTAATGATAATAATGTCTTTTCAATATCTTCCAATAATTGATAAATGATATCATATTTCTTGATTGTTACCCCTTCTCTTTCGGCTGCGGCTAAAGCGTTAGAGTCTTCTTTTACCGTAAATCCGAGTATCAATGCATTTGATGCGGCTGCAAGCATAACGTCAGCTTCGGAGATATCACCGACACCGACATGGATAATTTTGGTCGTAATCTCTTTAGATTCAACTTGCGCGATAGCTTGAGCGACGGCTTCTGCAGAACCGTTTGTATTTGCTTTAATAATCAAATTCAATTGAGGAATATCATCTTCTCCGGCTACAGCTTCTTTTCTGATATGAGCAGGAAGCATTGCTTCTAAACGTTTATCACGAGCTTTTTCCTGACGCTCTGCTGAAATTGTTTTCATTTCTTTTTCGTTTTTAACAACTTCAAATCTGTCACCAGCCTGAGGTACTTCTGACAAACCTAAAATCTCAACAGGTGTTGACGGTTCAGCTTTTTGAATTCTTTCACCTGAATCTGATAACAATGCCCTTACTCTGCCGTATGCAGTACCTACAACGATACAATTTCCTGCTCTTAAGGTTCCGTTTTGAACAAGTAAAGTTGCAACAGGTCCTTTACCTTTATCAAGGTTAGCTTCAATTACAACCCCTGTTGCTTCCGCTTTAGGATTTGCTTTCAGGTCTTGAACGTCAGCAACAAGTAAAATGTATTCTAATAATTCGTCTATACCTGTTCCTTGAAGGGCTGAAACTTTGACAACAATTGTATCTCCGCCCCAATCTTCAGGGATTAAGCCGTGTTCTGTTAATTGCTGTAACACTTTATCGGGATTAGCTCCCGGTTTATCAATCTTGTTAACCGCAACAATAATCGGAATTTCTGCTGCTTTTGCGTGGTTAATTGCTTCAATCGTTTGAGGCATTATCCCGTCATCCGCTGCTACAACAAGGATTGCGATATCAGTTGCTTGCGCACCGCGCGCTCTCATTTCTGTAAACGCTTCGTGACCCGGAGTGTCCAAGAATACAATCTTTTTATCTCCGACATAAACCGTATAAGCACCGATTGATTGTGTAATACCACCGACTTCCGTTGCGACAATTTTGTGTTTTGAAGCTCGAATACTGTCTAATAATGTTGTTTTACCGTGGTCAACGTGTCCCATAATACTTATAACAGGAGCACGTTTTTTAAGTAATCTTGCATCAACTTCTTTTATTGCTTTTTGTTGTTCTTCTTTTTTAAGTTCTTCTTCAACAAAAGCATCCAAATCTTCGTCTAAAACTTCCAGTTCGTATTCGGCGCAAACTTTTTTGATAACATCAACATCAATAAGCTGGTTAACCGTTGCCATAATTCCGTTCATCATTAAGAATTTAACGATTTCTGCAGGAGTTTTCTTAATTTTATCGGATAATTCGGCAATTGTCATTGCGTGAGTTACAACAATTTGTTTAACTTCTTCTTCCGCTTCAACTCTTTGAGTTCTTTTTTTGTGGTGCTGCGCCGCAGCCTTTTCAAGAGAAATCATCTCTTGTTCTTCTTTTTTGGAGTTAAAATCTTTATCTTTTTTCTTTCCGGAATTTTTACTGCCGCCGAATTTCCCTGTCCCGCCGCCTTTATTTTCATAGATGTCCTGAGAAATTATACGGCGTTCCAGCGGTTTTTTATTAGCAAAATCTTTAGCCCCCGAAGATGAGTTTCCTTCAGGTTTTGAAAATCTTTTTTCACCATCTTTTCTTGGCGGTCTGTCTTCTGTTCTAAAAGGTTTTCTTTGTGGTCTGTCGCCTTGATGTGAAGTCTTATCTGCAATAGTTACGCTTCTTTTTGGTGCCCTGCGAACGATTTCTATGCCTGAAGCAGGTTTAGAAATTCTTGGTTTTTCTATCTCTGTTTTTTTCTCAGGTTTTTTATCTTCTTGTTGAACTGTTTCAACAGTCGGTTCTTCTTCTGTTACCTTTGCTTTTTTTACAACAAATGCTTTTGGCTTTGTCGCTTTTTTTACTCCGCCGTCAGCGATAAAAGTTTTTAAACGTTTTATTTGCTCTTGGGTTACTGTGCTTGAATGTGTTTTATTGGTAACTCCGATTTTTTCAAATTTTTCAACGACTTCTTTACTCGGAAGCCCCAATTCTTTTGCTAATTCACTTATTCTCACAGTTTCGTAACTCATCTAATATTTGTCCTTTCAATTCGTCAGGTACTTGTACCTTTAGAATTTTATTTATTTTATTTTTTTTGAATGCCGTATTTATACAAGTTTCATTATAACAAAGATATACCGATCTGCCAAATGTCTTTGAATTAGGCTTTATAACAAGCTTTCCGCCGACTTTGGTTATCCTTATCATTTCGTTTCTGTCTTTAGTTTGCCAACATCCGGCACAACGTCTTTCTGTCATGATGTTCCTATTTGTTATAAAGCTTAACTTTATATATTTTATGATATTACAAATATGTATTAAAGCAATATATATGACTGTAGGTTGGGTAGAACCCGCCACGAGTAGCAAGGAAGTCAGTCAAAATAACGTAATTGGCTTACACTCCTGTCTTCTTATCCTCTTATCTTCAATAAAACTACATTTACCCTTCTGGCATTGACATGACGCGTAACATGCAACACCTGTAGTTAAATTTACCCCCTAGCCCTGTTGGGCAAGTTTTTCAAGTTTTAATTTTTGGTCGTATTCAATTAAAAGCTCAATAAGTTCATCTAAATCGCCATCAATGACAGTCCATACGTTCAAATTATGTCCGATACGGTGATCTGTAAGACGTCCTTGAGGGAAATTGTATGTTCTAATACGTTCGGAACGGTCACCTGTTCCCACCTGAGAACGGCGCAGGTCTGTTATTTCCTGCATTTGTTTTTGAACTTCCATATCGTACAATTTTGAACGCAAAATCTGCATTGCGCGTTCTTTGTTTTGAAGCTGGGAACGTTCTTCGGTACAGAAAATCATAATCCCTGTCGGTTTGTGGAAAAGTCTTGCAGCGGTTTCTACTTTATTAACGTTTTGTCCGCCAGCACCGCCTGAACGAGCCGTCGACATTTCAATATCTTCAGGTCTGATTTCTATTTCAACATCGTCAACTTCAGGCATAACCGCTACGGTTGCAGTTGATGTGTGAACTCTTCCTTGTGATTCGGTTTCCGGAACTCTCTGAACTCTGTGTACACCTGATTCATATTTTAATTGTGAGTATACGGCATCTCCTTTTATAGAAATGATAATTTCCGAATAGCCGCCTGCTTCACATTCTGTTTTTGAAAGTATTTGAGTTTGCCAGCCTTTTTTATCCGCAAATTTCAAATACATTCTTGCTAAATCGCCCGCAAAAATGTTTGCTTCATCTCCGCCTGCGCCGCCACGGATTTCAAGCATAATATCTTTGTCATCCATAGGGTCTTTTGGTAGAAGCAAACGTTTCATACGCTCTTCATATTCAGGGAGTTTTGATTCGTTTTCTTCAATATCGGCTTTTAGCATTGAACGCATTTCTTCGTCTTTTTCTCCTTGAAGAAGTTCTTTATCATCTTCGATTGTTTTGGTTGCTTTAAGCCATGCATAATATAATTCAACGGTTTCTTCCATTGATTTTCTTTGCTTTGATAAATCTCTAAACTTGTTATAGTCCTGTATAACAGCAGGATCTGATAAAGTTTCACCTAATTCCTTGTACTTCGTTTCAATTTGAAGTATCTGTTCTAACATATCTTTCATATTTAAATAGTATCAAGAACATAAAATTTTTCAAACACGGATTAATTTTAGTGAATATTATATTTAGTATCATTAGTTAAAATCTTGTGCTTAAGCTTTTTCATCCCGATACCGTAGAAATATTTTAATTGTTCAGGGAAATTTTGTCCGACATCAAGCAAATACATATCATGCACAATGAAGTTCTTAACCAAAAAAGCTATATCCTTATTCTTCGTCCAAATTACATTGTTGCTGACTTCTCCAAATAAACATTCAGAATTATCCGCAACTAAATATAAAAGTCGAGACCCTATTGAGTGCTCTATTTCATAGCTTCCTGCGTGGTTATAGACTAACCCGAAATTTGATTTAAAATCGCCATATCCGACTATTTTGACATCAACATCTCTGTCGTATGCATTATGCAATTCTTGTTCTGCCTGTCTGAAATCTTCTGTCCAAATTTCCAAATATATAGAGCGTTTTGCGTTATTGATAATATCTTTTAACCGTTCTATGACGGCGCTATAATCACTAATATTGTGTATTGGCTCATTATAATTTTCTTTGACATTTGGAAGTTTTTTATCAAGGAAATCCAAAGTTGCATTAATTTTTCTTTTATAGCGCTGAGTCAATTCTTTAGGTGTAATCGGAGTATATTTTTGCGGTTTCCCGTTATCAGAGATTACAAAATCCTCTGACACCAATGATTTTATCGCATCATAAGCTCTTGATTGGGGAATATTTGCTTCTTGCGCAATTTCATATCCCGTTACAGGATATTTTTTTAATAGCGCAAGATATACTTTTGCTTCATATGAATTAAACCCGAGTTCCTTTAGTTTATCTATAATAGTGTCCATACTGTCGTATTTTAGCAAATTTATTACTAACTTGCAACCGAATTTATAATTTGAATAGAGTATTGAATTTTTGGTAATGTTTTTATATGCTTTATATACAGACTAACTAAACATTAAAATGGAGAGGTATATGAAAATAAAAGTTACAAGAAAAAGGCTTGCAATTGTAATATTGCTGATAATTGTACTGCCTATTTTATACAACAAGACATCCGGAATTATTACCGGTGTAATGATTCAAAAATTTATGAAAATGCCGAAAGAAGTTGTGGTAGATAATCCTACAACGATTGATTCAAACATTAACGCAGTATCTACAGGCAGAGTTGAAGCAAAATATTCTGTAGATTTGACTGCAAGGGTTTCCGGATTTTTGCAGAAGAAATACTTTAATGAAGGAGATTTTGTAAAAAAAGGACAATTATTATTCCAGATTGATCCGCAGGAATATCAATTAGAGGTTAAGAATTCCCAAGCAACGGTTAATCAATACAATGCGTTACTATTAAATTCTCAACAGGAACTTAACAGGGCAAATGCTTTGATACAGGAAGATTTGGTGAGCCATTCTTATGTTGACCAGAGTTTGGCAACAAGAAACCAAAACCAAGCATTGTTAGATGCGGCAAGACAAAAATTACAGCTTGCAAAAGTTAATTTAGGGTACACCTCTATAAAATCACCTATTGACGGGAGAATCGGTAAAGTTCAAATAACAGAGGGAAATTATGTAACTCTTAATTCAGGAGTTTTAGCTAATGTCTCGAGTATTGATCCTGTATATGTGTCATTCAGTTTGCGCAGTTCCGATTTTGTAAAATTATTGAAAGCAAGCGATAAGTTCAAAGGCGTTCAGGTAAAAGTTCAATTTGAGGGCGGTAATTGGTATGACAAATACGGCGTTATAGATTTTGTGGATAACCAAATTGATAAGGCGTCAGGTGCTATTCAAATGCGTGCAACTTTTGAAAACCCAAAAGGTTGGCTCGTTCCCGGAGATTATATGAAAGTAACTTTAATTGCTCCGGAAAAAGTTAATTTTATGACCGTACCGCAGGCATGTACAAAAGGGGATGCTATGAGCGGTTATTATGTATGGGTTATAGATAAAGATAATACTGTAAAACGTAAAGATATTAAGGTCTCGGACGAAATAGACAATAATTGGATTGTTGAAAGCGGTTTGAATAAAGATGATAAAGTTGTCGTAGCAGGAGTTCAAAATATAACAGCCGAAGGACAGAAGGTGAAAATTTTAACGGCAGAAGAATATGCTAAAAAACGAAAATCAGATGATGCAAGATAAGAAAGAAAAATATGAAACGAATAATAGATAAAGCTAAATTATACTTTTTTATACAAAAGCCGAGATTTGCGCTTGTAATATCAATCTGTATTGTGATAATGGGCTTAATTTCGATGGCAGGGTTGAAACAGGAAAGTTATCCTGATGTTACTCCGCCTCAAATCATGGTCAGTGCAAATTACATGGGGGCAAGTGCAGAAGTCGTTGAATCTTCTGTTGCAACTGTTTTGGAACAAAAATTAAACGGTGTTGAAAATTTGACCTATATGACTTCTACTTCTTACGATGGGATGTACCAGTTAAGAATGTATTTTAAAGTCGGTTCCGATAAAAACGTTAACCTAATGAATGTTCAAAACCGTATTCAACAGGTTCAATCGCAATTACCGGAAGATGTTCAAAGGACAGGTGTGACTGCAATAAGTCGCTCGTCAGGTTCAGGTGCGGTTATTTTGACATTATTGCCTGAACATGGCAATTGGTCGCAATTAGATTTGACTAACTATGGTTCTATATATATAAAAGATGAATTAAAGCGTGTTGACGGGGTCGCGGATGTTGATGTATACGGTTCAGGTGATTATGCAATGCGTATATGGCTTGATCCGCAAAAAATGGCAGGGTTAAATGTTTCAACAAGCGAAGTCAGGGCTGCTATTGCCGCACAAAATACACAGGTAACCGCAGGCGCTTTAGGGCAAAGACCGACAGATGATGAACAAGCTCTCCAAATTACCCTGAAAACAAACGGCAGATTGCAGGATGTAAAAGAATTTGAAAATATTATAATTCGTTCTAATATTGACGGGTCAAATGTAAAAATTAAAGATATTGCGCGTGTAGAATTGGGGGCTCAAACTTATCAAAATTTAGGTCTTGTAAACGGTAAACCTTCGGCAGTTATTGTTATCTCTCAATTGCCTGATGCTAACGTTATAAATATGTCTAAAGCCGTTCATAAAAAAGTTGATGAACTTAATTCAAGAATGAATAACGGCTTAAAAATTATTACAATTAAAGACGATGCGGATTATATTCACGAATCAATGCAAGAAGTTGAGTTTACGATTTTATTAACAGGTATAATTGTTGTATTGATAATATTCCTGTTTTTAGGGGACGGAATGGCGACATTGGTTCCTTGTGCGACAATTCCTGTATCATTAATCGGTACATTTGTCGCATTGCAAGCATTGGGGATGTCTATTAACCTGTTGTCATTATTTGCATTGGTTTTGGCAGTCGGAGTTGTCGTTGACGATGCTATTGTTGTTATAGAAAACGTAAAACGTCATATTGACGAAGGTAAATCAGCAATTGTTGCGACTCAGTTAACAATGGAAGAAGTGGGCCCGTCATTAGTCGCTATGGCTATGGTTTTGATGGCGGTATTTGTTCCGATTATATTTATGGGCGGAATGACTGGCGTTATGTATAAACAATTTGCTGTTTGTATTGCCGTTTCTATTGCAATATCCGCTATCTGTGCATTGTCATTATCTCCTGCGATGTGCTCCCACTTTTTAGGCAGAGGCGGAAATGATGCAGATGATTTGGATAATCCTGAAAAGCGTGATTTGAATTGGCATTTCAAGCGTATCCAAAAACGTGTCGGACGCAGAACAATGCGATATGTTGTCAAATTTAATCAAATGTTTGATAAAATAGAAGATTTTTATATGGAATACGTTGAAAAATTTGTTTATGATAAGAAATTGACAATAATATTCTATATAGGCATTATTCTGTTAACAATGTTTGCGTTTAAAATAACTTCAACAGGTTTTATTCCTGACGAAGACCAAAAAGTATTGTTAGCAACTATAACGCTTCCAGACGGAGCTTCTTTACCGAGAACCGAAGAAGTTGCGCGAAGATTTGTTTCTCAAATAAGTGAGATTGACGGTGTTGATAAGGAAAAGGTTACGGTTTTTGGCGGTAACGGAGCATCAAATTCGGCAACGGCGATTATACTTTTAAAAGATTATGAATACAGAAAAATAGGACCGTTAAGATGGATAAAGCGCAAATTAACAGGTAAAGAAACAAATTTGGCGCATACTGCTATTTTAAATAAAATTCGCGCAATCGCATCAAATACAAAGGAAGCTTCTATTATATCATTCTCTCCGCCTGCAATTATGGGGATGAGTATGATGGGTGGTTTTGAATTTCAAATGCTTTCGCAAGGCGAATATACTCCTCAGCAAATGGAAACCTGGGCAAATAAATTGATAACAGAGGCAAATCAGGATAAAACTTTATCAAACGTAAATACGACTTTCCAGGCGAATGTACCGCAATATATTTTGGATATTGATTATGCAAAAGCTTTAGCGCAAAATGTTGATTTGCAGGAATTATACGCGACATTGGCATCAATGCTCGGAACATATTATGTAAACGATTTCAATAAATACGGTCGTGTATTTAAAGTAGAATTACAGGCAGAAAGCAGATTCAGAGATAAAGCGACTGATTTGGACGGAATTTATGTTACAAACAGAAACGGGGTGCAAGTTCCTGTATTGTCTTTAATAAAATTACGTCAAACAATCGGTACGGCATCTATTTCAAGATATAATTTGTATAAATCGGTACAAATTCAGGGGCAGCAGACTCCGGGCAAGAGTTCCGGAGATGCAATGAATGCAATGGAACAAGTCTCAAAACGTGTTTTGCCGTCTGATATGACATTTGATTGGTCAGGTACATCAGCTCAAGAACGTGAAGCTTCGGGGCAAACAATAATGATTGTTGCATTCGCGCTTGTATTTGTATATTTATTCTTGGTTGCGTTGTACGAAAGTTATACAATCCCGCTTGCTGTTTTATTGATTTCTCCTGTTGCGGCATTAGGAGCTTTGATTTTCCAATTGATGATAAATCAGGCATTTGATATATATTCACAGGTCGGGATGATAACCCTTATCGGTTTAGCCGCAAAACAATCTATTTTGATTGTTGAATTTGCTAAAACCGAACACGAAGATAATGGTTTATCAATTCGTGATGCAGCTTTGAAAGCTGCGAAATTAAGATTTAGAGCAATTATGATGACGGAATTGGCATTTATTATCGGGGTATTACCGATGATATTTGCTTCAGGTGCAGGTGCAAATTCAAGAATATCTGTCGGATCAACCGTATTTGGCGGTATGGTGGCTGCCGCAACTGTCGGTGCAGTCTTGACTCCGGCATTTTATGTAATCGTTCAGGAATTTGTAGATAAATTCCCGAAACGCGAAATTACACAAAAAGATTTAACATATGACGAATAAAAAATATAGAAACGGAAAAAGTATGAAAAAATTTTTAAATATAGCATTAATATTGGCAATTACGGTAGCAGGTACAACCCCGACTTTTGCAAAGACAAAAAAGATTCAAAAACAATCTCAAGCTCAAGCTGTTGATGAAACAAAACTTGCAAAAAGCTCAAAGGATGAGCCTATTCAGATAGTTAAACCCGAAAAGAATACTAAAGTAAATAAGAAAACTGAGATAAAAAAATTAAACTTTAAATCAAAAAGTAAAGCGAAATCTTCTAAAGAAGCTGAAGGAATGTATGAAACAAAATTCCCTGTAATTGACAGTAAGATTGATTATACAGAAACTGTAACAAATATTCCGAAAGAAGTCTCTTTAAAAGATTGTATCAAACTTGCAATAACACATCATCCGACTATTATGGCAGCAATAAGCAGTTCCGAAATATATAAATCTCGTGTAGGGCAGGCTTGGAGTAATTATTTCCCGACATTAACAGCAGGTGTCAGCTATTCAAGAAATGATATGTTTATGACCATGGGCGGAGCTATGGCAAGAATGATTCCGCAAAAATACAATATGTTTTATGTTCCGAATATTTCTGCAGATATGTTGCTGTTTGATTTCGGAAAAACAAAGGCTATGGCGGATTCTGCCCAAAAGAGTTATGAATCTTCAAGATATGATGCCGAAACAAGTATCGAAAATGTTATCTATAATGTAAAAGTCGCATATTATAATTTGCTTTTTGCCAAGGCTCAAAAAGAAGTATATGCAGAAACCGTCAAGGATTATGAGTTACAATTAAAGCAGGCAAGAGCATATTTTGATATAGGTAAAAAAGCAAAAATCGATGTTACTTATGCCGAATATAATTTAGGTAAAGCTCAATTAAATGAAATAAAAGCAAAAAATACATTAGAACTTGCCGCGGTTGAATTGGCAAACGCAGTAGGGATTCCTGAACTCGCAGGTGTTGTTTTAACAGATGAACTAAATTCAAAAGAATATGATGTGAATTTTGCCGATTTAATTGACACGGCGCAAAGTTCTCGTCCGTCATTGTTGTCAGCCAAGAAAAGAATGGATGCGGCAGAAGTCGCTATAAGAGCATCAAAGCGTGCTTATACTCCAAATATCAGTGCATTTGGTTCTTATCAGTATGGCGGACGTGAAGTAAACAGCGATTACGGTTATCAAGCAGGCGTGCAAATGCAATATGCCGGAGTAAACCTTATGCTATTAAAAAAACAAGTAGATGAAGCGACAGCAACATATAAAAAGGCTGTTGCCGATTATGAACAGGAAAAGCAAAATGTTTATCTTGATGTAAAAAGTGCTTATATAAATTTGTTGAATTCCTTTGACAGTATAAGGGTTGCAAAATTGGCGCTGCAACAAGCAAAAGAACAACAATATCAAGCTTTTAGAAGATATCAAGTCGGATTAGGGGATGCAATTGAATTTAAAGATTCGGAAAATACGTACCTTAATGCACAATTGGATTATTATTCAACATTGTTACAATATAATGTAAATGCTGCCGAGATTGAACGTGTAATCGGAGCACCTATTCACGAAACGGATAAAGAATTATAACGGAAGGTCGGATGTTTAGATGTTCGGAGGATTGGCTTTTTATTTAATTGAAAAAGACTAGTCTCTATGCATCTATTTCTCTACGCCTCTATTTTGATACAATTGAGAGTACATAATTATTGTTAAAATACTTATTTGCAACCTCTAAAATGTCTGTATCTTTTATGCTGTTTATAAGCTCTTGGTATTGTGTGTCAAATTCATATCCGACGCCTAAAGCTTCGTATCCGCCGAGAGTCGAGGCTTTATCAAGATTTGTTTCAAGTCCGATTATGTAGTTTCCTATAAGTTTTTCTTTTGCATCTTTTAATTCTTTATCTCCGACGTATTCCGTTTTTAAACGCTTTATTTCTGCAAACAAACCTTCTTTTGCCTGTTCAAGTGTAGACGGGTTTGTCCCGATATATAGCATAAAGCTTCCGCGCAGTGCGTGTGCGCTGTAGCCTGAACCCAATTGATACGCAAGTCCTTGTTTTTCTCTCAAATCTTTGAACAAACGAGAACTCATACCGCTTCCGAGTAAAGAATCTATCACCTGTAATGTGGCAAAATCTTTTTTATTATCCGTTCCCGCAGTTTGCCAGCCTAAAATTATCCATGCAGTTTCGGTCGAAGGCATATTTTGAACAATGGTAGTTGGTGCTGATATTGAAGGAACTTTTGAGTTATATCTGCCGTATTCAAATCCATTGTTACTGTTTTCGTTATTAAAAATATTATTTAATTCATTTATTGTCTTTTCTTTATCGACGTTTCCGTTTATTGATATAACCAGATTTTGCGGTTCAAAAATACGATTATAATAGTTTATAACATCTTCTCTTGTAATATTTGGAATATTTTTTTCTAATATATTTGAGGATATTGAATAGTTACTGTTCGGGAAAATTAATTCTCTGTATTTTTCCAAAGCTCTTTGTATAGCATTATCCTTATTACTTTTTATTTGGCTTAATTTATCAGCTTTTATTTTTCCCAATTCTATTTCATCGAAATTTGCGTTATTGATTATTTCATCTAATATTGCAAGTGTTTTATCATATTCTTCTTTAGTTGTTAATATTGAAATAGAAAAAGTATCTGCACTAACAGCAGGTGAAATTTTTATACCGTTGTCTTCAAGAAATTGCGACAATTCAATCGGCGAATAATTTTTAGTACCTTTCATCATGCCAAGTGCCGCAATATTTGCAACACCTGAAATGTTTTCGACAAGCTTTCCGCCACGTGCGAAAATACTTATTGCAATAATATCATTAGAAGTGTTTGGGGTATATAATAATGTCGAACCGTTAGACAATTTGTATTCTTGAGTTTGAGAATTTTGGCTTATTAATTCGGCACTACCTTCTGTTTTCTTTCTAAAAATTGAAACAGGAATATTTTTGGCACTTTCAGGAAGAACAATTGAAATTGCGCTTCGATTTGTTCCCAAATATTTTTCTGCGGCTTTTTTTACTTCTTCTTTTGTAACCGATTTAATATTTGCCAAATAGCTTTCATAAAATTTTATATCACCCGTAAGAATTGTGGTATATCCGATTTCGTTTGAAATATTTGAGACTGATTCTCTTGAATAATATGTATCGCGTTCAATAATATTCTTAGCTAGGTTAATTTGTTCGTCAGTTACTCCGTCTTTTTGGATTTTTGCAATTTCTTCAAAAATTGCGGTTTCAACCGATTTGATTTTTTCAGGTTCAAAATTTGCTTTTATGTAAAAAATGCCGTCGTCTTTATAGGTCATATTACCTGCAGAAACAGAAAATGCGACGCGTTTCTTTTCTTTTAATGATTGGTTTAAAACAGATGAACGGCCTTCTCCTAAAATTGTCGCCAATACATCAAGTGCGTAGGATTCTTTATTAGATATCGGAACCGCTCGAAAACCGATTAGCATATACCCCGATTGTGTATCCGCGCTATATTCTGTTTTTCTTTTTTGTTCCGTAAGTTGCGCTTCTTTAGGATAAATATTTTTTTCGGATTTTTTTGCATCACAATTAAAGCTTTGACTGATTTTGTCGAGCGCATGATTGGTATCTACATCACCTATTACAAGTGTTACCATATTGGAAGGTGAGTAATGAACGTTATAAAATTCTAAAACTTTTTCTCTGGTGATGGTTTCAATGATATCTTTTTTACCGATAACTCTTCTTTTATACGGATGGGAAGTATACATCATTGCATCAAGATTTTCCATCAATATTTTTTCGGGTGAATTCATATCTTTTCCGATTTCTTCCAAGACAACACGTCGTTCTTTTTCCATTTCATTTCGCGGAATCATAGGATTTTGCAGCATATCAGCGTGCAATTCCATAGCCAAATCAAAATCTTTTGAAGGGATAGTTATATAATAATGAGTAAAATCTTTGCTGGTTGCGGCATTTGTTATTGCTCCTTTTGTTTCAAGTATTTTATCAAATTCTCCGGGAGCGTGATTTTTAGTTCCTTTGAAGAATAAATGTTCCAAAAAATGCGCAACTCCGTTGTTTGAATCATCTTCATCAATAGAACCTGTTTTAATCCAAGTATCGATTGTTACAATAGGATTATTTTTTACTTCTTGTATAATAACGGTTTGTCCGTTATTCAATTTGAATAATTGAGCATTTGCTGCCCAGACTAAATTCCCGCAGAATAATATTACCGCTATAATAAGTATTTTTTTCATATAATTCACCCTCATCTATAACGATTATATAATAAAAAGTTTCAATTACTATTACTCACAAAGATAGAATTAAGATGATTGGAAGGTTAGAGAATAAGAGGGCAGGCTATTATTCAACTTTTCCTTTTAATTGACCGCAGGCGGCATCAATATCCGCACCTCGTTCCAATCTGACCGTAACTTTTTTGCCCGAATGCTCCATCAAATACTTAAATTTCATAATTGAATTGTTTGATGGGCGTTGATAATCGTTTTGAGCAGTCGGATTGTAGGGGATTAAATTTATATTACATTTAATATCTTTTAAATAATGCGCAAGTTCTTTTGCGCTTTCTAGCGTGTCATTCAAATCTTTAATAAGCAAATATTCAATGGTAATTCTTCTTCCTGTTTTGTCAGTGTAATTTTTTAAAGCTTTATGTAATTCTTCCATAGGATATTTATTTTCAATCTGCATAAGTTTTGCGCGTATTTCGTGATTAGGTGCATGCAAAGACAGAGCAAGTGTTGATTGCATATCAAGCTGTGCTAATTTGTTTATTTGCGGAATAATACCTGAAGTTGAAATGGTTAATCGCCTTGCGCCGATTTGAAAATCTTCGTTAAAAATTTGCATTGCTTTTAATACGTTATCTAAATTCAATAAAGGTTCGCCTTGTCCCATAAATACAACGTTAGTAACCTTTAATCCGGTATCGCGCTGAATCATCAAGACTTGTTCAATTATTTCTTTATAAGTTAAGTTCCTTATAAATCCGCGTTTGCCCGTTGCACAAAAGCTGCAATTTACGGCACAACCGACTTGCGAACTTACACAGGCCGTTAAATTTGCGCGATTGTCAAAACGCATAAGAACTGTTTCAACACATTCTCCATCGGGATATTCAAGCAAATATTTTATCGTTCCGTCAGAACTGACTTGTTTCACTTTGATTTTTGTATCGGATACAGTCGCAATTTCTTTTAATTCATCACGGAATTTCTTTGACAAATCAGTCATTTCATCAATTTCTTTAACTGATTTTAGATAAACCCAATTATGAATTTGTCTTGCTCGAAATTTTGAAGCTCCCATAGGGAGAACAATATTTTCTATTTCGCTTAAATTTAAACCTGATAGTATATGCATAAAATAATTCTATCATAAAAACCGTTCAGGTTGATAATGACGGAATATTATGATAAAATTTTTGATATATGAGGGTGAGAATATGGAATCGTTGCATGAAATAGGGATAAAATACAATACAGATAAAGCTTGGTCTCGAATTAATAAAAAAGGAGTAAAAGTCTATGGCCATAATTATTTAAAATATTATGAATTATTTTTGCAGTCCCTAAGGGAACATAAATTTACATTGGTTGAATTGGGGTGTTATACCGGAGCCTCGTTAAAAATGTGGAAAGAATATTTTCCACATGCGAATATTGTGGGTGTAGATTTGGATGAAAGCTTAAAGAAGCTGGAAGAAGACAGAATATCTTTCATTTGTTGTGATGCAACATCTTCAGATTTGCCTGAGAAAATAGTTCATTATGGTCAGCATATAGAATGCATTATAGATGATTGTTCGCATGCTTGGGGCGATCAGCGCAGAACTTTTGAAATGCTTTTCCCGATGTTGGCAGATGGCGGGTATTATATAATAGAAGATTTAGAGTGCGGTTCAATGGGTGCATATCCTGATTACCCGCCGAAAGTCTTAGACGCTCAGCCGTTTTGGGATTATGCAATTGACAGGGCAAGATATTTGAGAGTTTCTCGCAGAAGACATCCTGAGGAGAAAAGGCCATATTTCGACCAATTACCGCCGCATATCCAAGAAATTGAAAAATCTATAGATATGGCCGTGATAGTGCCGGGTGCAATAATTTTCAGAAAAGAATCACAAGAAAGGGCAAAGCAAGAATGCCAAATAATATAACTTGTCCAAATTGCGGGCACCAAATTGATATAGAAAATTTAATTCAGGCAGGTACAAAAGACGCTGTCAATAAAGAGCTTGAAAAAATGAAAGCTCAGCAAGCTGTTTTGCAGGAAAAATTTGAAAAAGAAAAACAGGAAGAAATCGAATCGATTTTAAAAGAACAAAAACAAAAAGCTCAAAAAAAAGAAGAAGATTTGCGAAAAAAAATTCTTGAAGAAGCGGAAGATGCATATAAGGAGCTTGAAAAAGAATTAAAAGAAAAATCAGAACAAGTAAAAGAACTAAACAGATTAAAAGTTGAAAAATCACGTCTGGAGCGCGAAAAGCTTGAATTGAAGGATGCTTTGCAGGCAGAAAATGAAAAAGAATTTAACCAACGACTGGTTGAAGAAAAACAAAAAATTCAGAAAAGTGCTGAAGAAAAATTTGAACTCCAAATAGCAGAGTTAAATAAAAAATTAACGGATCAGATTGCTTTGACAGAAGAAATGCGCAAAAAACAAGAACAAGGCTCGATGCAGTTGCAAGGCGAAATCCAAGAATTAGCTATTGAAAAGTACTTAAAAGAGAATTTTAAGTATGATGAAATTCTTGAAATAAAAAAGGGTGATATGGGTGCGGACTCAATCCAAATAGTAAACACTCCATATAAGCAGAATTGCGGTTCAATTTATTATGAAAGTAAACGCACCAAAACTTTTTCAGAAAATTGGATTTCAAAATTCCGTGATGACATTCAATCGCGCGGAGCGGATATTGGCGTTCTTGTTACTGCGGTGTATCCGAAAGATATGACAAGAATGGGCTTTAAGGACGGAATTTATATATGTTCTTATGAAGAATTTAAAGCTTTATCTGGTATATTAAGGGATCTTATAATAAAAATAAGTGATACTAAAACATTACAAGAAAACAAACATGAAAAAAGCGCAATTTTGTACAATTATTTAACGGGTACAGAATTCAGATTTCAAATAGAGACTATTGTAAATGCATTTGTAAGTATGCAAACAGACTTGGAATCGGAAAAGCGTGCAATGAATAAAATTTGGAAAAAACGTGAAAAAGAAATTCAAAATGTTCTATCCGCGACAACAGATATGTACGGCTCAATACAAGGAATTGCAGGCAGCGCGGTTAAGCCTGTTGAAGCATTGGAATTTCCGTTGTTAAGTGACAGTATTTCAGAATAAATATATGAAGATTTTTTATGCAAAAATAGAAAAATTATTATCCGAAGTCGGGATTGAAAAATTAAAAGAATATGCGCAAAATATTCAATATAAGTCTAAAAACAGATTTATAGAACATTGTGCGGGACGTTTTTTAGTGATTAATGTCTGCAAAAATTTTTATAATATTGAAAATCCAAAAATTATTACAATAAATAAAAAACCAAAACTTGAAAATAATGAAATCTGTTTAAGTATAACTCATTCGAACGGCTATGTTATGGCGGTATTTGATGATGATTATTGCGCAATAGATTTGGAAAAAATAAGACCGGTGAATCTTGAAAAAATGTCTTTGCGATATAATAAAAATTTCAAAACTTTAGATGAGTTTTTTATTTATTGGACGCAGTATGAGTGCAGTATAAAACAAAGCGGTAAAATCAATTTTTTGCAATCCGGCAAGTTGGAAAATGATTATATATATACTGTGTCATCTTCCAAAAATGATATAAAAAATATAAAAGCAGAGATGTTTTCTATATAAAAAAATACCTCGCACAACGTGTGAGGTATTTTTTTATAATTGGTTTTTTAAACTAGCTTAATTGAACCGTAACTGATTTTGGTTTTTGAGTATAAGTAATTTTATCTTCTCTTGATAACCAGCCTAAGCCCATATAAGTAAAGTTATCATCTAAATCCATATCTTTTCTCAATTTATTGATAGTAACTTCGCCTCTGCTTGAAAGGTAATTGTAAATTTTACCTGCTGATTCAATAATTTGTTGTTGCATTTCTTTTGATTCTCTTTTGCTGGATGTAAACATGTTTAAGCCTCCTTTTTTCTATAATTTTATCTTACTACAATTTAAATATTAATCAATATTTAATTTAAATTTTTCTATAAAGCCTTGCAAATAGTGAGTTTTGCGACTTAATATTTCTAAACTATTTATTATAATATTTACTAAAAAATAAAAAAATTCATCAAAATGGGTGATTTTTTCGAAAATTTTATAAAATTTAAAATTATTGAAATTTTTTGATTATAATTTATGCTGAAAACGGGGGTGAAATTTCGTATAATTTAAAATTAAAATCCTTACAGTATCTGGGATATAGGTTGTATATCTCTTTATAATTGTATCATCTCGAAAATCTTAAAAAATAAATAAATTTTAATTTCTTTTTAATATAATTGTGTTATTTTTTTTAGCAAGTTGTTTTTTTAAATTTTTAATGGCATAGTCAACTTCATCTTTTTCATAATAGTATGTTGAAAATACTATTATTCGATTATTATTTTTATCGATAAAAGTTAAAAAGTATGAGGTATAACCTTTTGCATAACGGTTTCCTTTTACGCTTTGCGGAATGTATGTTACGTCTTTTATGTCTGACATGTTAATTAGTTTCTTTTTATATTTAAGTCCGGCAAAATTTGTTTTTTGTACGTAACATTTATCTTTTTGGGCATCGCAAACAAGTGTTTCTTGCTTAAAAGTTGTAAACATACCCAGAGCAAGTCCGATTATTATCAAGCCTGCAACCAGTAATCCTACAAGATTGTTTTTACCTTTATTAAATTCTTCGTATGAAATTTCGTCCATTTAATTTACCTAAATTCTTAATTATAATCTATCATAAATTGAATATTATTGTATAATATTTTTGAGGGATTTTTATGATAAAAAATATTATTTTTGATTTGGACGGAACATTATTAAATACATTAGAGGATTTAACGGATAGTGTAAATTTCGCATTAAAAGAGTACAATTTCCCGTTAAAAACATCTGAACAGGTTAAAGAAGCCGTAGGTGACGGGGTTTATAAATTGTGTGAAAGGATTATTCCGTCAGGTGCGGATAATCCGTTATTTGGCGAGATAGTTGACACTTTCAAACGAAATTATAAGGAAAACATGTGTAATAAAACATCTCCTTATGGGGGCATAATTCCTCTCTTGAATGATTTAAAATCTGCAGGTTATAAAACTGCAGTTGTATCAAACAAGTTTGATTCTGCCGTTCGGGCATTATGCGAAAAATATTTTGGCGGATTAATTGATTTTGCAGCAGGAGAGAATGAATATTTCGGAATAAAGCGTAAACCTGCACCTGATACAGTCCTGAGTGTGATGAAGGAATTTGGCGCAAATATTGCGGATACTGTTTATGTCGGTGATTCGGAAGTTGATATACAAACTGCGCAGAATGCAAAAATCCCTTGTATTAGCGTGGCGTGGGGGTTTAAAAATTATGACTTTTTACTCAAAAACGGTGCTAAAATAATTGTTCGTGCACCTTATGAAATTTTTGATATCCTAAAAAATATGTAATTATTGATTATTTTTTTTCTATTTTTTATAATCGTATTTGTAAGACCATAACGAGGATAAATAAATATGATTATAATTATGGAAAAAACGGCTACGGCCGAAAATATACAAGGCGTAATAAATATATTAAAAGAACACGGATTTCGTGCAATATTACACGAAGGTGCAGTTCATACGGTTATAGACGCTTTAGGTGATAAAACAACTCTTTCTCCTGACAGATTGGAAGCAATGGAAGGTGTAAGTCAGGTAAAATTAATAAGACAACCTTACCGAATGGCTTCGCGTGACAGAAAACCGGAAGACACGGTAATAGAGTTTGAAAACGGTGTAAAAGTCGGCGGTAATAATCGTCCTGTATTTATGGTTGGGCCTTGCTCCGTTGAAGATGATTACGAAGGCTTGCTAAATGTTGCTATTGCAGCAAAAGAGATGGGTTGCCAATTCTTAAGGGGCGGAGCTTTCAAACCGAGAACCTCGCCTTATGATTTTGACGGATTAGGTGAAAAGGCTCTTCAATATCTTGCAAAAGCTAAAGAAGAAACGGGATTGCTTGTTGTAACAGAATTGATGGATGCTACGGATTTGGATTTGGTTTGTAAATATGCAGATTTAATTCAAATCGGTGCAAGAAATATGCAAAATTTCAGGTTATTAAAAGCTGTCGGAAAATGTAATAAACCGATAATTCTCAAGCGCGGACCTGCTGCAACTATTCAGGAATTTTTGCTTGCTGCCGAACATATTATGTATAACGGAAACGAACGTGTTATATTATGTGAACGCGGGGTCAAAGGTTTTGACAGTTCCTTTACAAGAAATGTTTTGGATATTTCGGCAATTCCTGTAATTAAAAAGTATTCCCATTTACCGATAATTGTTGACCCGAGTCATGGCACCGGTCAAAGATATTTAATAGAGCCTATGGCAAAGGCTGGCCTTGTAGCCGGGGCGGACGGTGTTATGGTTGAAGTGCACAATAACCCTGCAAAAGCGTTGTCTGATGGAAAACAGAGTTTATCAATTCCGCAATTTAAAGAAGTGTTTTCAAAGTTAAATTCTTTAATAGACATTTTGCATCTTGAAAATTCTAATTCTCCTGTAAATGTTGAGTAGCTGCTTAATAAATCTTTATAAACTGTCAAAAATTTTACATAAATGTTTTTTATTAAAATATAGTGATGAAGTGTGTGGAGGTTATTTATGGTCACAACACAAGCGATATGTAATAATTGTGAAACAGAAAGAAGCTCAGTCAACAGATTTAATAGTAGATATGCAGCTCAAAAATATAGCCGCGAGATGAATTATTGTCCTATTCATAAAAGTGATACTTTTGAGAAAACGCCAGAATCGCAGCAGATGATGTTTACTGCCAATGAAAAATCTGCCAAAAATAAAAAAGAACGACATTTCTTCAAAGCTTTAGCTTCCTTATTTATAACAGGGGGCGGACAAATACTAGATGGCCGATTTGGTGATGGTATAAAGCAGAATTTGTTATCAGCAGCAATATCCTTGGGCGGATATTTTGGCTCGGTAATGTTGAGTGCAAAAGGTAAATTACCGTTAGCCATGGTTGTATCAACAGGTGCAACTGTCGCATTTGCTGCAAATAAAATACATTCAATAATAGATGCATATCGCGGTGGTGATAAAGACTAAGATGGTTTATCCGTAAATAAATACTAAAAAGGTTGGAGTTTATTACTTCAGCCTTTTTTAGTTGTTTTCAGGGTTAATGCCAAAGTTTGTTTACATTTACCCCCGGCGGTAACGGGAATTGTCTTGAGTCGCTCGCAATAAACGGCATTTTGCATTTTGGCTTTCGTGCCATAAGGCACAGCCAAAATCTGCTTCAGCCTCTGCTCGCTCCTCGCTGAACCCATAATACAAGCCTATCGGCTTGTGCGGGTTCTCAAATTGCCACGATACAATTAGCCATAAAAAAAAGAGTCATAAAGACTCTTTTTTTATGGCGGCGGTAACGGGAATTGAACCCGTGTTTGCAGAATGAGAATCTGCCGTCCTAACCACTAGACGATACCGCTTTGTATTTATATAATATCACAAAAATATTTTTGTTTAAGATATAATTTTCTTGAAAGAGAGATTAGTATGAACAAGAACGATTCTATTAAAAAGATATATTCGCTTTGTGAACATGATTATAATTTTGAAAATGAAAAAGAGTTAAAGGAACTTTTAGCCCCCTATAAAGAAGGGGCTATAGGTATTGCTCAGCTAAATCCGATTGTTGGGAATTTGGAATACAATGCAAAGAAAATACTAAAGTATATAAAGCATGCACAAAATATAGGGTTGGATCTGGTTGTTTTCCCTGAGTTGGCATTAGTCGGCTATCCTTTCGGGGATATACTTAACAGGTATCCGAATTTTGCAGATGAAAATATTAAATGGTTGAATCAAATTGCCAAAATGACAGAGAAAACGGCCGCATTTGTCGGATTTGTTGATTTTGACACAGAAAATAAAGATAAAATTTGCAGTTCAATTGCGATTTTACAAAACGGCGTAATACAAAAAATTATTAAAAAATCTGACAAAAATGCATCAGTCGTTATAAACAACAAAAAATATCTGATTGTTTCAGGTGATAATGGTTTAGAAAACATTGATCGTAATTGTGATGTCATTATAAACTGTTGCGCTTCAATTGCAAGTGAAAATTATAATCAATTCCAAATATTATCATTGTTATCAAAAAAATATTCCACTCCGATTGTTCGCGTAAATCAGGTCGGCGCAATTGATAATTTTTCTTTTGACGGAGCGAGTGTTGTATTTGATAAGAATGGAGAAGTTCAAGCTTTTGCAAAAACTTTTGAAGAACAATTTTTTATTGTTAACCCTGATAATAATTTAGGTAAAATATATCAATCAACTGAAATGTATAATCAGTGCCATCAAAAGGATGAAGCTTTTTCGCTTGATTATGAAAAGGATTTGGAAAGAACTTATAAAACTGTTATTCAGGGAATAAAAGATTATTTTTGTAAGAACGGTTTTAAACGTGCAGTTTTAGGTCTGTCAGGCGGGCTTGATTCTACTGTGTGTGCGGTGTTGTTAGCGGATGCTTTAGGTGCCGAAAACGTTTTTGGAATAAGTATGCCGTCGAAAATTACTTCAAATGAGAGCAAAACTGATGCGCAGCAGCTTGCGCAAAATTTAGGTATAAATTTTGCGACGTTGCCGATAAAAGATATTGTTGAATCAGCAAATACGAGTCTGCAAGGATTGTTTAGTAATATAGAATCTAGATGGAGCGGGCGATACAAAGAATCATATACAATGGATAATATTCAAGCTCGCTCAAGGGCGGTAATTTTATGGGGAGTCAGCAATGAATTTGACAGTTGTTTACCTATTGCAACATCTGATAAATCAGAAGCTTATATGGGTTATGCTACGATAAACGGTGATATGTCGGGCGGTTTTGCACCTATCGCAGATATTACAAAAACAAAGCTTTTTGCGCTTGCACGCTGGTTAAATAAAAATAGAGAAGTGAAAAATGCAATTCCTGAAAGTATTATATTAAAACGTCCGGGAGCAGAGCTTGCAATAGATCCTAATACCGGAAAACCTTTGTGCGCAGAAGATGCTCTTATGCCTTATGAATTTATGGACGAAGTGATTTGGCGAATTGAAAATAAAAAAGAGTGTTACGAAGATATGCTGAGTTCGGAATTTATGTATGAGCGCGCTCATAAAATATCCAAAGAGCAAAAGATTTTGTGGCTTGATAAATTTTATAAACGAATGAATGTTGCGCTTTATAAATGGTCAATATTACCGCCTTCGATTAATGTTGACTCAGACATATCTGAAAAAGTTGAATATAAAAAGCCTATAATTTCTTCAAAAATAAATTTTCAATCTCGTACTGAAGAAGAGATAAGAGCAAATTTAAATAGCTGATGAGGTAGTCTTTTTTTTGAAAATCAGTATAATATATAATATGAAAAAATTCTTAGTATTAATTTTAATATTCTCAGGCTCGATTGTCTTTGCTTCCAATGATGAAGATTCAATATGGAAGCGTGTTGCACCGAATAACTATATCTATGAAGACGGAATAATGGGAACAACCAATATGTACGGATTTTCTTTTTTGTTGAAATCATTTAATAAAGGCCAATATGAACCTATAAACGGCAGACAAATTCTATATACGCTTAATCAATATGAGATTAATTGTGCAAAACGCACATACAAAATCGGTTTTATGGATTCTTATGATGATGACGGCGATTTTATATCTGGCGATTACAACAAATATGCGACCTTTCAACCGATAGTGGAAGGCACGGCGGTTTATGAAGTTTCAAAAAAGTTGTGTCGCCCGAATTAAGGTAACGACGGATGATAATTTAACTTATAACCGTTTAAAATTTGCTGTTTTGCCTCAAATGAATTATTTTTTGTATCTTTTGATTTAATATAATCTATCCATTTATCATCAACGGAATATTCCCCTAACAGCTCATTATTGAAATCACTGTATATTTTTGTTTTTAATAAAATTTCAGGGTGTATTCCATAATATTCAATAAAACCTTTATCAGGATTTTTGCTGTAAACATAAACATCTGCTAGATTCATCAGTGCTTTTTTGCGCGAAGAAGACGATTTCCCCCATATTTTTGGATTAATATAAAACTTGTATTCATCCTCTGCTAACTCTATTTTTGAAAATGTTGTTTGGGCAGTTTGTAATTGTTGTGTTTGTGCAAAATTTCTTATTTCAGTCATATAATTCGGATGCGTTTTAGAATAATTTGTTATAAATATACCAAACGTAAAAATGGTAACAATAAACATAACAAACGCCAAAATCGGAGATAACAAACACCATATTAAAGTCTGTTTAGATTGCTCTTTATGAAATTGCTCTAAATTGTCATAATTTTTATTTTTATACGCCCATTTATTACCTTTCAAACCGCAAATCAACATGAAAGGAAAACTTGCTGTTGTGAAGCATAAAGGTATCATAAATAATGTTTTATATGATTTATTGAACAGTCCCCAAATCCAAGTCCCTATAAATGCGCCCCAATTGAATTTTTGCAAGTTATCAGAAGGTTTTGAGCCCGTAATACGTCCTTTTGCACTCATCAAAAATACCAAAATAAATAGTACGAGCCACTTTAAGATATATGTAATTTCAGGTGTATTATTTGTGAATAGTGTTGATGATAACATTATTAATATAACAATAATACTTGAAGTAAGAACTGTTTTGTTTTGTTCGCCGGCAATATCGCGTATGCGTTTGATTATAGAGGGGATATACATTAAACTCTTTGCAATGCCCGAAATGATCATTAATAATGCTAAGTTTTGCGGCAGTGTACCGTTAGAAACAATAGATGATAATGTTTGGGGATGAGTAAGCATATAACAAAGCATAGGCGTAGAAAATATAACTTCAATAATTATTACGATTGTAAGTATGTTAGCTATAAAATTTCTGCGATTAATTACCCCGTTTATGCCGAATATTTTGTTATTTTCATATAATTCCATGATTTTATCTCCTAAAAATTAAAATTTAACATGGTCTATTTTACCATATATAGAATATATCCATTCCGATATTAATATATAATATTAAGAATTGTAAAGCATCCAAAAGCCTTTGCTGTGCTATTTTGTAAATTATTTTTAAAAAAACATCCAAAAGTTTAAAGTTTCGAATGGATATATCCGATATATATATTGTTGATAGATTAAAACACGGTAAAAATTAAGTAAGGAGTACACATGGACAACAAATCAAAGGTCATGGAGATTGCGGAAACTAAAATGGAAACGCAAAAAATCAGTTTGGAACAACCTTTGCAAGAACTGTTTGATGAATGTTTGAGCTTTATTTCGGTTTCAAGCTTCGAATTTTAAACCAAATGACAAATCAACACTTCTTAAAAAAGTAAGGTTTTTGACCTTACTTTTTTTTGCTAAATTAATGTTTTATCCATTTAAAGCTTTTTACATAATTACTGCCGTTAATATCTCCGAAAATTTCGGCTTTAAATACTCTAAGAGTGCTGTCTTTATCAAAGTTCGGGATTTTATTTATTTTACTTGAAGATTGCGGATTTATTTCATTGATATTAATACCGGGAATTTTGTTGAATAATCTGTTTAATGACATATTGCTAATTTTGCCAAGGACGGTTGAAAAATCTTTTGATAAACTGCCGTATACTTCCATATCTGCAACAAGTGAAGGAATATCATATTTGCCTGTTAAGTACATATTTAATTCTTTTCCGCTAGAATATACATCAATATCTGTCGCTACTCCGTTCTTTAGCTTAACATCACCTGAAATCTTATCAAAGTTTCCTGTTTTTAACGGAGTTATTAAATCTATTATACCGTTTATTGATAATCCGGTAATTCCGCCCGTAACGAGATTTGCAGCTTTTAATAAATATTCCAAAGAACCGAGTTTTGGCATTCTGCCGTCAGTAACATCAAAATGTCCGTTGCCTGAGAGTGTTTTTACGCAATCCATGCTTGTCGAACCTTTGCAGGCAATATCTAAGTTTCCTGTAACAAGTCCGTACATTTGTCCGGGCATATCAAAAAAGTTTTCACTTATAATTTGAGCATCGGTACCGTTAATATTCATTGAACTGTTCATTTCCATGTCGGATAAATTGGAAGATATTTTGCCGTCTACGGTTCCGTTTGCTATATTGAATTTGAAATTGTCTTTTAATATTTTGTCTTCGCCTAAGCTTAATGTAGAAACAAAATCTGTAGCTTCGGCTTTTTTAATAATAATTTTATCTGCTTTTATCTGTCCGTCTTTAATAATAATTTGTTCCGGAGTAACTGTAATTGTATTTTCGTCTTGAACTTGTTTTGCTCTCAATTTGTCTGTATTTATATCATCAATTTTTTCCAGAATATTGTTTAAATTAAGTTCATCGGCATTTATTAAAACATTTTCAATAATATATGGCGGATTAGGGTTGTTAACAATTTGCGCAAGCATTGAGATATCGTTTGTAAGAATAGAACCGCGGGAATTCAGTTCAATGTAATCTTCATTAAATTTCAAACCAATATCTCTTATGGTTGTGTCCCAAAACGGTATATCTACGCTTGTAATATTTAAATCTCCTAGAATGTATGGAGCAAGAGATGTTCCATTAATTGTTAAATCTGAGGTAAACAAACCTTGTTTGATTGTCGGTTTTTTCAATACAATGTTAAATATTCTTGCGTTTGTCGGTTCGGAAGTCTTTATTTTAAAGTTGTTAAATCCTAAAATGTTGTCTTTTAAGAGTTTTATTGTTCCTGAAGCGTTTAATAAATTTTGTATTGAAGTTTTTTTGTTTTGTGAGGTAATTATTTGATTGTATTTTAGAGATTTTATATTGGCGCTGTTCGGGGTTAATATTGCATTTGTTATAATTTCAACAGGATTAGACGATATTCCTTCGGAATTGCCTGCGGCTGATGAAGCACCTGCAAGAGTTGCTCCCATATAGTATATAGAAGAGTCTTCTTCTATGTTAAGCTTTGAAGTCGTATGCAATCTGTCCGGATTTCCTTTAATAGATGCGCCGAATTTTACATCACCTTTGATTTTTATCGGATATACAGAGTTATCATTATATACTCTGTCCAAAAACTTTTGAGTCAATTTTGCGTGTGTATATAGGTTTAAATATGGATTTTTTAAAACGTTTGATATACTTCCGTTTAAATATAGCGGCATTGAACTTATTGTGGAATTTATTTGTCCGAGATAGAGTGTATCTCCGCGCATATTTGCTTTCCCGTTGAGTATTTCAACTTTGGCATTAAGCGGTTTGAATATAAAATTTACATTATCAAGTTTTGTATCGGAATATATGCCGCCGTTTTTCATATAACCTTTTATATCCACAAAACCATTCAAATCGGAGATATATTCAATATTTTTTTGAATATCTGCGGGTAGTGCTATATGATTGGTTATATCACTCAATGATGCAACATTGAAATTGTTCATTTCAAATTTCGCATCTTTAATTTTCATTTTTTTATATATATCCGAACCCGTAAATGACAGAGTGTAAGGGTTATTATAAAAATAACCGCTTAATTGAGATGTTTTTAATATTCCTTGTCTGATATTAAAGTCTCCGCCGTTTACTTTTATCGGGTTTGTAGAATTCGTATTAGGCAATATTTTCCCGTCTACAACAATTTTGTCATAATCCAAATTGCCTGATTCGGCGAGTCCTTTGTATTTTCCTATTATAGAGGTATAAATTCCCCCAGTTTCATCTTTAAACGGAATATTTGAATTAGGTTGAAATGCATCGGTTATATCTCTAATCGGCACTTTATCCGAAGTTGCAACCAAATCTATAAGTTTGTCATGTGCCGTTCCTTTAACTTTTAGCTTTGAATTTCTAATAAATCCGGTCAAATCGTAATCGGCATCTTTTTTGTCAAAATTGACCGCTCCGTTTATGTTATGCAGCGGCAAATAAGTGTTTTGCAAAATGGTTGTTGCATTATGTAATGTAATTGTTCCTTTTGCAAACAGATCTTTATTAAACTCAATATGCTCGACATCTTTTGCATTACCGTATATATTTAATTTTAAATCTGCAATTCCGTCAGGATGCGTGAAAGGTTTAATAACTTTTTGAACATCAACCATATCATTTGAAGAATTTATAACTTTCAAAATTGCCGGAATGTTTTGATTTTGGGTTTGCGCAATAACGTCTAATCCGCCTTTTACATTACATTTCCCATAAATTTGGGCATTTTGTCCGTTTATAGTTGCGGAAGTTGTTTTAAACGGTATTTCTGTATTATTAAAATCAATTTCGCCTGCTCCGTTATGCAACGTGAGATTTTTAATATTATTGAATTCTGCAGTTGCATTCCTGAAAAACATCTTGCCAAATAGATGGGGATCAACTTTTTTGCCTCTGGATTGAACATCCAATCGTGCAATCCCTTTTATTTTCATAATAGGAACAGGACCGAGTTTAAATTTGAATATTTCGTGCAGCGGATTTAATACAATCTGAGCAGGTTCCATTTGTACGGAATCTGTGGTTTTTATGTCGAGTTCGGAATATTTTGAACCGTCAATCATAATCCAGCCGTCAACCGTTACGTGTTGCTTAGGTTCTGTCGGGACAAAAACGCTTATATCCATTACTTTTCCGCGGAATTTTAAATCAACCGAAGCACCTTCGTCTGCGATTAAACCTTTTCTGATAATATATATGCCGCGTATTTTTGCAGAACCAAAGACTTCCGGTCTTGCGCCGTTTCCTACTATATGTAAATCTGTTTCACCTTCGCCGAAACAGTCGTATGATTTAAGCTTGTATAAATCCATATCAGGTAATAAATCTGCAATTCCGGGTATTATTTTTTGAACTTGTTCAAGCTTTGAAGGAGCAACTTTTATCCGTAAATCCATTGCAGGGATTTTTTTCCCTGAAGATGAAAGTTTGCCATCCGCTGCGATATGAACGCCGTTCCCTTCTATTGTGGCAGTTTTTATTTTTATTCCGCCGGCGATTGTTTCAAATTTAGTTTTTATATCAAGGTCTTCTTTAAAAATAATGGAGGAGGGTTTATCTTTTCCTATTATTTCAAGATTCTTGGTATTAATATCGGCAGTTACGTTTTTGTGATGTTTTTTATTCTTTTTAGTTTGAGCATTTACGGATAACTGACCTTTTAAATCTTTAACATAACCTTTGGACAGAATTTCAACGTATGGTGCGATTTGGGATAAATCAAAATTGTTTAATTGTGCATTGAGCTTTAATTTATCATCCGTAAAATTTGTCAGAGGTAAATCGATTTCAATATCCGAATAATATGGTGTAGAATTTCCGTCAACCGTAAAAACACCTTTTGTTGCAAGTGAAACCTTATCATCACTGCGGTATGTTGCATTTTTTAAATATTCTCCGTTTATTAGAATGCTTTTATCGGTGTATCTGTCATCAAGAGTAATATTGTAGTTCCCTAAATCCATATTAACTTTCGCCAATTTGAATTTAGAATCTTTTTTTTCGATTTCTAACGGATAATCCCCAAGGTAAAACTTTTTGTCTTTAGACAATATTAAATGGGCATCTTCTTTGTCCGCGTAAACCCTTGCGACTTCAATCTTTTTAAATAACAGCGGAAAAAGTTTTAATTTAACTTTAGGATTTTTTAAATATAAAGCTTTTGAATTGTCTTTGTTGATAACAGAGATGCTGTCACTTTTGACCCATACGGACGGAAAACTGCCCATGGATAAATTCGGGTTTCCTAAATCGACGTTAATTTTTGTTTCTTCATATATTTTTTGTTGAATTTCAGCTTTGTGTTTAGGCAAAGAAACAACCGCAGGAATTCCCCAAAAATACCCTCCGCATAATGCGGCAGCAATTCCTAATGTTGTGACAATTTTCCATTCTCTATTCATATCATAATTATTATATTATAACTTTGCTAATATGCGCAATTTATAAAGCTTTTTTAATATTTTTCGCATAATATTTGGAAATATGCTCTTTTATGATAGCAATTCGGGCAGTATTCGGGTGCAGACTTGCCGTAGTGAACATATCCGCATTCTCGACATAACCAATATTGTTCGGACTCTTTTTCAAATACGGTATTATTTTTTACTTCTTCGTACAGTTGTTTAAATCTTTGTGCGTGGTGTTTTTCGGCATCTATAACGTTTTTAAACGTTGAAGCGATTGCATCAAAACCTTCCTCGAGCGCAATACGCTGTGCGTTTGGATAAAGGACACTACATTCTTCTTCTTCCCCTTTAATTGCGCTTAATAAATTTTCTTCGGTTGAGCCGAATTCAAAGGGGTAAAAGGAATCAACATGTGCATTCGGATTTAATCCAATGTGCTTATAAAAAAGTAAAGCGTGTTCATATTCATTATCAGCCGTAATTGAGAAAATCTCCGCAATTTGTTCGTATCCTTCTTTTTTCGCAGTCTTGGAAAAAAGTGTATATCTGTTTCTGGCTTGTGATTCTCCTGCAAAAGCGTTTATCAATAATTGTTCTGTTTTAGAGCCTCGAAATTTTACGTTCATATAATATTCTCCCTTTAATATATAAAATAAAATCTGCGTATTGAAATAGCAATTACCCCAAAAGCCTGTCCGTTTGGGGAATATATTAAAACAATCCTTTTTGGGGATTTTAATCGATATTAAAAGCCTCATAATAAAACTATGATAGTTAGGAAAATTATGGCAGATTTATTATATTATACAAAACAAATAGCCGAACGCATAAGATACTATAATGCGATAGTGGATTTTACCGACGAAAGCCATTGGTATAATCCGTTTTATAAGCATCATGAAGTAACCGTTATTTGGGCGGAAGAAGATGATTAAGGGAGCTTAGTTTGATAAAACGAAACAATTTTCCATTTTCCACTTTCAATTTTCAATTTAATAAAATGTCTGACCAACGCAACTTCATGTCATTACGAACATTCTAAGAATGTGTAGTAATCTCATTGATACAATTGGGCAAATTATAAATTGACATATTATATCAATGGGATTGCCACGCTCACTAACGTTCGCTCGCAATGACATGTTTGGTGCATTTACCCCCCAAGCAATGACAGGGTTGCTCAGTAAAACCCTCTCCTGTACTCCTGCCTTCAAGCCCTCCGAACTTCCTTAATAGTAGCCTACGCCCCTATTAATATCCGTATTGTTCGTGTGCGTTTAAATATTCCCTAACCGTATTCAAAGAAGATTGGACTATACGGGTTACACGCGATGGTGACAAGCCAATTTGGGTAGCTATATCTTTTACCTGCATATTACGATAAAATCTGTATTCAACTACCGTTCTTTCTTTTGGCGGAAGTTTTGAAATCGCTGCTCTTATCATTTTACCCATTTCTGAAATTTCTGCGCTTTCATCAGGTGTTGCGTGATTATCTTTTAAGAAATCAAACGGAGAATCGTTGTCTGAAGCATCTGATGCAAGTCCGTCTATTGACAAAACAGTTTCGTAAATCGCTTCACGAACCTTTGCCTGTTTCATATCCATTCCGTCTACTGCTTCTTCTTCGTCGTATTCATCCTCGGCTTTATGTTTAATAGAGTACCATTTATATCTAATTCTTAATTCGTTTCTAATAGCCCAACGAACAGCGGTTGCTATATAGGCAGCATTATATTTGGCAAGTTGTTCGGGGGTTTTGTTTTTAATCATGACTTGGATTGCAATAATCCCGATTGATAGCAATTCTTCGTATTCGACCATGTGGGACGGAATACGTCTATGCTCGATTCTTGCTACCTTTTGAACTATGTCTATATAGTTCTGTAATGTTTTTTTATCGTCATTAGTCATAATTTTACACATCAATAATACAATAAGATAATCAATTCGTTGTCATATATTTGGAGTATCTTTAGATTGATATAATCAGTATTAATTAGTGCGGATTTTTATTTTTCTTCATTTTGTAAACAAACATCAGAATTTCTGCAACTGCTTTATACAATTCCGGCGGAATCGGTTGATTAATATCGCACATTCTAAAAAGTGCTCTTGCAACCGGCGGATTTTCAATAACCGGAACGTTATGTTCTTTAGCGATATCTATAATTTTTTTAGCAATAAGCTCTGTACCTTTAGCAATCAGCATAGGTGAATCCATTTCAACCGCTACATATTTTAGTGCGCAAGCAACATGTGTCGGATTTGTAACGACAAAATCTGCCGTCGGTACAGAATCCATTGCCCCTTGCTGAAGCATTTGCATACGGCGCTGACGTAGTGCCGCTTTTACGTTAGGGTCGCCTTCTGAGTTTTTGTATTCATCTTTTATTTCTTTAAAAGACATCTTTTGGTCTTGTAAAAATTTCCATTTTGTAACCCCGTAATCGGCAGCTGCAATCACCAAAAAAGCAATACAAGCTTTGAATATGAATTCTGTTATAAGCTTACCGAATTCTATCATAACGGAAAAATTGTTATCAATTGCGGCAAGCATCAAGATACTTTCAATGTGTTCACTATAAACAGACCATCCGATATAACCCAAAATAATAACTTTTACAATATTTTTAAACAATTCAAACAGGGTTTTTATAGACATAATATTTTTAAAATATTTTGTAGGATTTAATTTATCTAATTTTGGCATCAAAGGAGCAACGGCAACCAAAGGCCCAACCTGGATAAAATCCGCTAAAACCGCGACAAGCCAAGCAATAGCTAATATTGGCCCGATTATAAGTGCTGTTCCTTTTATTGCAATTAAAAGGATATACATGTAACCGATTTTATCAAGTTGTGCATTGGGTATTTGCTCATATAAAAGGGTAAAAACCTGCAATATTTGATTCCAAATGAAAGGCGCAAGTCCAAAAATTACCGAAAATAAAACAAGTAACGATACTGCTGTCGAAAAATCCTTTGATTTTACAACCTGCCCTTCTTTTCTTGCCTGTTCCAATTTTCTGGGGGTGGCATCAAATTGCTTGTCTTCATCACCCATATATTTTAACCCTTCTGATAACTATATTATATCATGAAGTATAATTATTTTCTTTCAAAAGTAATATTTACGTTATTGGAAATTGTTGGTGATGGAATAAATATATTCCAGAACTTCTGCAAAGTAACCCAAATTTGAATTGCCGTTTAATACCAAATCAGCTTCTTTTCTGAAAGGTTTTACGTATTTTTCACCGGCATCTGCAATGTAGTTCCAATGTTTTATGGCATTTTCTTTGTCTTGATTGCGTTCTTCAACGGCTCTTGAAATAAATCTGCTCTTTCGTAATTCATTTTCTGTTTCAACGTATATTTTTATATCAAACACGTCTTTTACGTCTTCGTACATTGTAGCAATCCCTTCAACCACTATAATTTTTTGCGAAGATACATCAAGCGCTTTCGGAACTGATACCCCCGTTCCGTTTGGTAAATACATAGGAGCTTTAATGTCTTGCCCTGAAGCTAAAATTTCCAAATCGGATTTTAATGTTTGTAATTGAAAATTAGACGGCGCATCCAAGTCGTATCCGCTGTCCCTAACATTATCAAATGAACCGTATTTATTGATAAGATGCGAAATGTCATTGAAATAATTATCAGTACTCAATACGGTTACAGGCATGGATAATCTTTCTATTACATTTTTAATTTCTTTGCAAATTGTGGATTTACCCGATGCAGATTCTCCTGTAACTCCTATTAGCATACGCTTTGAAGGATTAGAAATAATTCTGCGGGTAAATCTTGAAATAAAATTCGGGTTGATACCGTTTATTATCGGGGTTTCTTGCTTTTTGTCGTATAAAAATATTTGCTTAAATTTTGTTTGAAGATAAAATGCAAGTAATTCACGTCCTGACTTTGAAGTTAAATCGGGTTTATATATTTTATCGGTTTCTTTTTCTTCTAAAGATAGCATATTCTTTTTCCAAATGATATAGGATATGCATGTAATAATAACCGAGAAAAAAAATTTTTGCCACAATTTTGAAAAAATATTAATAATTCGTATTTTTTGTAATTTAATGATTTAATGATTATATGAATTACATCTTTTTTATATTAATAGTTGGTTCAATAATAATAGGAGCAATAAACGGCAAATTACAGGATGTTGTAAATGCGGTTATGTCGGGTGCGGAATTATCAGTCAAAGTAGCCTTTTCTCTTATAGGAATAATGGCGTTTTGGCTTGGGATGATGAAGATTGCTCAAAAAGCAGGAATTATTGATTGGATATCAAAAGTGTTAAAACCAATTGCAAAGTTTTTATTTAATGAAATTCCGTCTGATTCTCCTGCAACAGGTGATATAGCAATGAATTTCAGCGCAAATGCTTTTGGACTGTCAAATGCAGCGACTCCGTTCGGTATAAAAGCAATGGAAGAACTTCAAAAGGTAAATAAAGATAAAACTTCGGCATCAAACGCTATGTGTATGCTTTTAGGAATGAATACGGCAGGGTTTCAACTTATTCCGACAACGGTTCTTGCGGTTTTAGTCGGAGTCGGTTATGAAAATCCGACAGAAATAATTGCGCCTACATTACTTGTTACTTTAATTGCGTTTATTAGTGCAATAATATTATCAAAAATATTCCAAAAACTTTGGAAACCTCAAACTGAGGAAATAAAAGGAGGTGAAAATGAGTAACTTCCTTAACTTGATTTCATTATGGGCTTTACCTGTTCTTTTGATACTAATTTTAACAATCGGTTTAATAAAAAAAGTTCCTGTATATGAAGAATTTACGGATGGGGCAAAAGAAGGTTTTAAAGTTGCAATAAATATAATTCCATATTTGGTGGCTATTATTGTCGGCATATCCATGTTAAGAGCAAGCGGTGCAATTGATATGTGCGCAAAGGCTTTTGCTCCGGTGTTAAATTTATTTCACGTTCCAGCTCAGACTCTGCCATTAATGATTGTTCGCTCGTTGTCGGGTTCGGCTGCGTTAGGGGTATTTTCGGATATTGCAAATTCGCTTGACCCGAATTCTTATGCGGTTAAGCTTGCCGCAATAATGGTAGGAAGCAGTGAAACGACTTTTTATGTATTGGCTGTATATTTCGGCTCCGTTAAAATTTCAAAAATGAGATATGCTTTGCTTGTAGGAATTTTAGCAGACATAATAGGGATTATTGCAGCAGTTTGGGTTGCTCATTTAATGTTTGGTTAGTTTCTGTCCAGCTTTGTGAGTATTCATTGAAATCATTGCGAATAATTTCTCGTTTTAAAACTGCATAATTGATATTTATGCAATCGATTTTTTCCAACCTTTCGACGGTGTAACCTTTGCTTCCGCAATTATGACAAAATGACTCAACGGGTACAATTTCGCCATTAATAACAGTTGCAACTTCTTTTAGTCCGCAAGATGCGCATCTTACTAAATACCATTGATTTTCTATCAGTTCTCCGCAATCGGGGCAGTAGTAATAATCCTGTTCAATCGGGACTTTATCGTGGGTGCATTTTTTTGTGAAATTAAATATTTGACTCCATATCATACTTTTTTTAATAATGATGTTTTTTTATAAGTCAATATTTATGATATATTTTGAGTATGAAAGATTTTTTATCAGGTTTGTTGGATTGGATATACAAAAAACGCTGTTACTTTTGTAAAAGTTCAAAAGAATCTGTTCGTATGTGTTCAAAATGTTATGATGAACTGGATTTTTTACCTGTACAATTAAACAGAGCATATAACGGAGTAAAAATTTATTGCGCGGGCGTGTACTCAAAAAACCTGCAAAAAATGATACGCGGTTTAAAATATCACAATCAACGTGATTTAGCGTACTATCAGGCAAAATTTATGTTTCAATATTGGCAAAATTTAGGAATTGAAGGTGATTTTCAAATTGTGCCTGTTCCGATTTTCCCTAAGCGTAAAAAACAAAGAAAATACAACCATATGGAGCTTGTTGCTTTGGAGTTTTCCCGCATATCGGGGTATAGTGTGAATTTTGAACTTATAAAGCGAATAAAAGATACAAAACCGCAATATAAATTGAATAAAGTTCAACGAATGATGAATCTTGAGAATGCGTTTGAGGTTGATAAATCAAAATATATTAATGATAAAAAGATACTTATAATTGATGATATATGTACAACAGGTTCGACATTTGAAGAAATGATAAAAGCTTTGAATAAAGAAAATATATTTGATATTATATGTTTTGCTACTACAACACCTTTTGAAAATTAATTATTAAAAAATATCTGATTTATGGTATATTAAAATAAAAGTTAAAAAATAAGAGGCGACTTTGATAAAATTTCTCGGTTTTTGTGTAGAAAATTTAATAGAATGTATAAAATATATTTTTAGCGGGAATTTGCGTATAAAAAGAATAATATCGCAAGCAGCATCAATAAGTTATGACTCTCTGTCGATTTCGCTTGTAATAGCGTTTATTGCGGCTGCTGTTATTGCAATACAAGTGTCAAAAGAATTCCTTATGACAGGTGCTGAAGCATACATAGGCGGAACAATTGCAGTTATCATGGTAAGGGAAATTGCTCCGGGGTTTGTGGCTTTGGCGATAGGTGCAAGGGCGGGAACAGCAATTTCTGCCGAAATTGCTAATATGCAGGTTACTTCACAGGTGGATGCGATTAAAACGTTAAAAATTAATCCTATCGGTTATTATTTTACGCCAAGAATAATAGCTTCAGCCATTACTGTTCCGATGGTTGTTTTGATAGCGGAGTATATAGGAATTTTGGGCGGTATGGTTGTATCAAATGCAACGATATCGCTGCATCCTGCAATTTATCAAAATTCCGTATGGGCATGGATAAGTGCAAAGGATATTTATATAAGCCTTTTAAAAGGTTCTATATTTGGAGCTTTGATAGCTCTTGTATGTGCTTCAAAAGGTTATGAAACCATGGGTGGTGCAAAAGAAGTCGGCATATCAACTACTCAGGCTGCTATCTTGTCTACAATATATATGCTCGTAGCGGATTTTTTAATCAATTTATTATTCTATATTGCTTAAACTTTACAAAATTTTACCCTAAATGAAGCAGTTTGCTATTTTGTTATATAATATAGAATGTAATTTAGTAAGAGGTTTAATATATGAATACAGTTACAGTAGTAGGCAGAGTAGGAAGAGACGCATCCGAAAATTTTACATCGTTTGAATCCGGTAAAACAAAAGCATCATTTTCTGTTGCGGTAAACAGATGGGATGCAAAAACAAAAGCGGAAGTTACCGATTGGTTTAATATTGATGTTTGGGATAAACAGGCTGAATTCGCGGCTGAATATATCAAAAAAGGCAGACTTGTTGCGATAGATGGCAAAATCGCCAATCGCCGCTGGACAGATAAAACTACGGGTAATGAGCGCGAGACGTTTTATATAATAGCTAATAATATAAGATTATTAGGTTCAAAAAGGGATGCAGAAACAGAAGTTGCATTATGATAAGCGGTTCTAATATAGTTTGTATTGTTGCTGATGATTTAACAGGCGCAAATGATACTGCGCTTCAGTTTAGATTGAACGGCGCAGATACAAACATTTTATTGAGTGAAAATATTGAAAAAACGCAAGGTGAAATTTCTCAAGCTTGGGCTATTTCAACCGAATCTCGCAATGTGCCTATGGATGAAGCTTACGAAAAAGTTAAGCGGACAGTTGAATTTTTAAATAATACACTATGTCCTGATTATTATTATAAAAAAATTGATTCAACGCTGCGCGGAAATATTGCGGTAGAAATTCTTGCTATGCTGGAAGTTTTGGGTTGGGATTGTGCAGTAATAATGCCTGCGTTCCCTCAAGAAGGAAGAATAACTGTTGGTGGATACCATTTATTAAATTGTGTTCCTATTGAAATGACAGAAATGGCATGTGATCCTCATTCTCCAATAACAGAATCTCATATACCAACGTTATTAAAACAGCAGCTTGGCGATAAATATGATAACTTAATCGGGCAAATAGAATTAAAGACTGTATTGGACGGTGCTCGCGAAATTTTAATAAAAACAAATGAGCTTATTGAAGCAGGAAAAAAAATAATAGTAGCAGATTCGATTTCGCAAACAGATGTTGCGCAGATTGTTCTTGCTATGAAAAAATCTGATTACAAAATCCTCCCTGTCGGTAATGCTGCAGCTGCAAAAATTTTGGCCAATGAATGGTTCCCGCAGGAAGAAAAATTTGAAGAACAAAGTGAAGTTAGTCTGCCAAAGTTACCTAAATTTATCGTGTCAGGCAGTGCAACTCAGATAACGGCTAATCAAATTGAATTTTTGCAAAATACAGACGAATATCAGGATAAATGTCATATTATAGAACTAGATATAAATACTATATTGAATGGTGTCGAAGATAGTCTGGTTGATAAGATAGAAGCATATTTGTCAGACGGGATAAACGTTTTGGTGCATACTTCCAATTTGTTTAAAAATTTTGACGGATTTGCTGATGATGTTGCAAATGCGGATTTAACAAAAGCCACAATGGCCAATAAAATTACCGATTTTTTGGCGGATTTAACGGCAAAGGTATTGAACTGTACTAAAGCAATATTGGTTACTCTGGGCGGAGAAACTTCTTATAAATGCTGTCATTCTATCGGTGCGGATCAATTAAAGCTTATGGATGAAGTTTTGCCTGCGATTGCGATTAGTAAAAATATTCACCATAACCAGTTGATTGTGACAAAATCCGGAAATTTGGGTGATACTGATACATTAGTAAAAATTTTGAAATATTTTGAGCAACACGAAAAATATTATGAATAAAATAGCAATTACAACAGGTGACCCGAATGGTATCGGCGCGGAGATTACAATAAAAGCATTGAATTATCTTGATTTACCTCAAGATAAGGTTGTTTTGGTCTCAAATCGCAGAGTATTGGATTTTTACGGACAATTAAATAATAATTATGAAATTATTGAAATCCCATACAGGGATGAAGATATTACTCCGGGTGAAATAACCTCTAAAGCAGGCGAATTTTCTTTTCAATCTTTAAAGAAAGTTTGTGAAATAAAACCGACCGCAATTGTTACAGCCCCTGTTGCAAAAAATGCACTTCATCTTGCCGGTCATATTTATAACGGTCAAACCGAAGTCTTGCAAAAATTTTTGGCTCATGATAATCAATCGGCAGAAATGCTTTTTGTTGCCGGCAGCTTCAGAGTTCTGCTTTTGACACGGCATTGCGCATTGAAAGATATTAAACTTTCAAAAGAAACTGTTATTGAAAAAGTTAAAAATTTGAAAAATACTTTTCAAAAATTATATGGAATTGTTGCGCCAAAATTTGCGCTTTGCGGTTATAATCCGCATGCAGGCGAAGATGGTATTTTAGGTAATGAGGAAAAGGATATTCTTATACCTGCGGTAGAAGAATTAAGGCTTATGGGAATTGATATTTCTTATCCGCAGCCTTCAGACACCCTTTTTGTGGATGCGGCAAAACATTATTTTAATAATGAAAAAGATGAGTATGATTGTTATATAGCAAATTATCATGATCAAGGTTTGATACCTATAAAAACAGTTGCCGGCATGAAAACCGTAAACACTACTATCGGACTAGATATAATAAGAACTTCTCCGGGGCATGGCACTGCATTTGATATCGCAGGGAGAAATATTGCAGACCCTTCAGGTATGGCAGAAGCGATAAAATCTGTATTGTAGTATATTTTTGTATTGTGCTAAATATCAGTATTTTGTCGATTTGCACCCAGCCTGTTTTTTATATGTCCAACATACAGCTTATATGTCCAACATACAGCTTGTTAATAAGGTTCAAGACTCGCACTTGGCTCGCTTGCGCCGAACCGTAAACTTCGGTTCTCGCCCTAATCACCCTTAACAAAAAAAGTTGTCTTTTGACAACTTAAAAAAAATAGCGGGTGACCGGGCTTGTCTTGCTGCGCTCGCCGTCGACGTGGCTTCGCTTGAACCTTATATGTCCTGCGGACAGCTTGTTAATAAGGTTCAAGGCTCGCACTTGGCTCGCTTGCGCCGAACCGTAAACTTCGGTTCTCGCCCTAATCACCCTTAACAAAAAAAGTTGTCTTTTGACAACTTAAAAAATAGCGGGTGACCGGGCTCGAACCGGCGATCTTCTGCTTGGGAAGCAGACATTCTACCACTGAACTACACCCGCAAAGTTTTCTTTTGTATAAATAATATACCACAACAAAATTTACCGCGCAATTTAAAAAAATTGAACTGTATTATAATATTTAAGCTTTTGTACGGCTTAAAATAGCTTTATCAAACAAGTGCATGATGCTCTTGTATAATGGAAATAATCTTATTTAAAAATGCTTTATATCTGGCTCTGTCTGCTTCGCCGGACAATACAATATCTGCAATCTCTTTGCAAGGTCTTATATAAACCTCTGCTCTGTCGGATGCGTTTTTATAAACTGTGTCTGCACCGTCTCCCAAGTCTCTTTCGGCTGCTCTTATATAAAATCTTTCTTTCTGAACACTATGCCTTACATCTACATATATTTTAAAATCAAAAGCTCCTCTGATTTTTTCGGTTAATGTAAATAACCCCTCAGATATTATTATTTTTGACGGAGTAGCCAAGGTGTAATTATCATATCTTTTTGCTGTTCCTGACATGTCGTATTTCGGTAAATATACGCTGTTCCCGTTTAATAATTCTTTGATATGCTTGCTCATCAATTCCAATTCCAATGCTTGAGGAACGTCTAAATCATAATGTTTTGCAAATTCCGCAAAACTTCCGGCTTCTTTTACCATTTCCGAACGGTCGTAATAATAATCATCGGTGTTAACCCTTGTAATAATATTATCTAATTCAAATTCATCAGAAAAAGATTTTATCGTATCTATTATATCTAATGTAATTGTTGACTTCCCGCTAGCGGTTTCACCTGCTATACCAATAGATGCAGGGCGATTTATATTTCCTGATATGTACTGTGCAAGTCTTAATATTGCATCTTGTGTATAGCTGACAAGTATGGAACCTTCTGATTTTAATTCTTCTTCAAATACCTTATTTAAACGGATTTGTATGTTTTCATTGCGATTAATTGGAGAAGAAACATACATTTTTTTGTTTAATGCTGTTTCTGCTTTTTTATTCCCAATTTTAAGCATCTTTTTCCCTTACTTTGCTATTCGCATGTTTTCATTTTTATCTACTATATCAAATAAAATATTAAATAAAATATTTTTTGACAAAAAATTAATCTTTACTACATATAATTTTACATTTCGTAAAGAGAACAATAGATAAACGCTTTTATGTTTACTTTTGTAACTTAAACTTAATATAATTAGCAATTTTTTCTTAATTAAATACTTTATATAAATGTAATTAGTAGGGGTAAAACTATTATGCAACCACTGGGAACAAATCCGAATCAAATACCTCCGCAATATAACTCAGGTTATAATTGCGCAAATTTTGTTCCTGTTTCTCAAATGCAATGTTGTGCTCAGCCTCAAAATGCATATTCTGCTCAAATTCCACAGCAATATGCATATCCTCAGCAGTATGCACAACCGCAAATACAAACTCCGCAAACGACATATCAAGTTCCCCCAAGCGCTTCGGGTGTAAATATTCAGATATTTAATCCGTCTGTTACGGCACCGGGTGCTGCCGCTCCGACTTATAATGTTAATTCGCCTTGCTATCCTGCAAATTATTATACGGGACAGTATGGGCAAGGCTTAAATAATAACGTACAAAACGGTAATAACGGATTGGTAAACGGTCCAAACGGATTATTTAATCCTAACAATCCTGCCGATCCTAATCATCCGAACAATCCTTATCGCGCGGGAGGGGCGTTAGACCCGTCAAATCCGAACAATCCGTACGGTGCAGATCCTAACAATCCAAACAATCCGTACAGACCGGGCGGAGCCTTTGACCCGACAAATCCGAACAATCCTTATAAAGTAGGTTCAACTAATCCGAACGATATGACTAATCCTGCAAATCCATACAGATCCGGTGGAGCATTAGATCCTGCAAATCCAAACAATCCGTATGGCGCAGACCCTACCAATCCAAACAATCCGTACAGACCGGGCGGAGCTTTTGACCCGACAAATCCTGATAACCCGTATAAAAATGCAACCGGTGTAAATCCAAACGATTATAATAATCCTGCAAATCCATACAGACCTGGAGGAGCATTAGATCCTACCAATCCAAACAATCCGTATGGCGCAGATGTAAATAATCCGAACAATCCGTACAGACCAGGCGGACCTTATGACCCGACAAATCCGAATAATCCGTATAGACCGGGCGGACCGATAAATCCGACAAGCCCCGAGAATATGACAAGTCCTGCTAATCCGTACAGACCCGGGGGACCATTAGATCCTGCAAATCCAAATAATCCTTATGGCGCAGATCCGACTAATCCAAACAATCCGTACAGACCTGGAGGACCTTATGACCCAAATAATCCGAATAATCCATACGGTGCAGGCGGCTTATTAAATCCTGCAAGTCCGAACAGTCCGTATAATAATTTAGGTTATAATAATGACAATAACGGAAATAACGGAACAAATACAAATATAACAAATACTACGACTGAAGAAAATAAAAAAACAGAAAAGAAAACTGTTGTACAATTAACCGATCAATATATAATGAGTTTAGAAAACGAACTCAACAGTCAAGATAAAAATATCAGACTAAATGGCGCAAAAGCTGTGTTTGACCGACTTGATGAAGATCCTTCAAGGAAAGACGATAAGGCTTTAACGGCATTAATAAATAAAATGCTTCAAGACCCGTCCCAAGAAATCAGATTGTTAGCATTCTCAGCACTTGATGGCGGAATATGCAACGGAGATGAAGTGACCGCACAATTGTTACAGCAAATTCAAACAACAGGTGCAGGCTATGGAATGGATGCGGTTGATGCGAACAAGATATTGCTGCGAATGGCAGGCAAGACGGTTGAAAAAGAAGTGCCGATTGACCCGAATAAAAGAACAACAGTGAAAACTGAAAAGAAAGAAGAAAAAAAGGAAGTCAAAAAATAATAAATTAAAAAAGGAAGTGTGAAATGGGAATAATATCCAGAGGCATAGGGCTAGCAGCCCTAGGTATGGTGGCATATGATGCGCATTATCTTGGAAAGGTTAAATCAGACCTTTATGCAAGTGAAAAAGATGCGTCTTCAACAGGGTATTACCTGAATAACTCAATGTATTCAGATTCAATGAGTAAAGTTCAGGAACGTGTACGCACGCTTTCGTTCACAACAGAACTTGACCAAATGTGGAAACGCTTTTTAAATGAGCCTATCGGTTATATAAAAGGGTTTACCTCGATGCTTGTAAATCATGCAATACCGTTTGCATTAGGTGTCGGTGCGTTGCTTGCTCCTAAAACAATAAGCAAAGTATGTGCAGGTGGTTTGGGAGTATATGGTGCATATCAGTTCCTTAAAAACTTCTTTGGTTGGGGTACTCCGCCGGGACTTGATAAAATGATGTAATTTGTATTATATAATAATAAAATGTAATGAGGTGACAGTAATGGTATTTCAAAAAATAGGACCAAAAATAAATTCAAATGTAACAAAATTAAACTCTAAACTCGAAAAAAGTGAAGATTTAAAAACTTTTGCAGAAACAAAAGATATGTTAAAGCAAGCATTTAATAACCAATATAGCGAGCTTCGAACAAGAGAAAAAGCTAATATATATTTTGAAAAGGGTGTTGTGTTTGCGGGAAAAACAGCAAAACTGCCAAAGTTTATAGCTCAAACTTTGTTTGATATAAAATCTGCATATCTCTTTATAAAAGCTGATATAAAAGAACATAACGCTTTTGTTAAAGGATATATGGATACTATAAAATAGGATTATTGTTTTCCGGTTGAGCCAAAACCGCCTGCTCCGCGAGCTGTTGTTGTTAATTCCGTTACAACTTCAAGTTTTGCTTGTTCAACTCGTGCAATAACCATTTGTGCTACCCGTTCCTGCGGTTCGATTGTGTATTCGTCATTTGATAGGTTTACAACTCCTACACAAACTTCTCCTCTGTAATCCTCATCAACAGTACCTACACAATTAATAAGTGTTATCCCATGTTTGATGGATAATCCTGAACGAGGACGAATTTGAGCTTCATATCCGTGTTCTAATTCAATTTTTAACCCTGTCGGAATTAGTGTTCTTTCCAACGGCTTTAATGTTATCGGCTCTTCAATTGCTGCATATAAATCCATTCCTGCAGCACCTTCTGTTTTATATTCAGGCAAAACTTTGTTGTGTGCTAATTTTTCAATTTTTAATACTGTCATAATACATTACTCCCTTTTTGTATGCATGATAAAACAGACGCCCTATGTTGTAAAGTAAATATATGTTTTATTTTACATACCTTGATTTTGAGCATAGAAAAATATTGCAGCATTAATTCTATTGTTCAACTTAAGTTTTCGTAAAATTTCTGAAATGTGTGCTTTTACTGTGTGTCTTGATATGCAAAGTTCCGATGCAATTTCTTTGTTTGTCATACCTTTTGCAATGTATGACAGAATTTCTTGTTCCCTATCCGTTAATTTTTCATTCATAATATTTCCTCCAAGTCATATAAATATTATAATAGAAGATTTATACGATTAGCTTAATAATATTTCCAACTTTCTTAATTGCATAAAAAAAAGACCTTGTTTTAATTTTCAAGGCCTATCCGTTTAAATAAGAAGAGAGAGCTTTATATATTTATATAAAGTTCTCTCAAAGTTAAAAATTGCTATAAATAATTATATATATTTACAAAACTTTACAATTATTTTGTAATATTTATCATATTATAATTTTCGTCCCATTCGATTTCACCAGAAATATTGAGTTTATGATAGTTGTAGGGGTTTTCTATATATTGTGGTTTCATCAAGTTCTTTTTAGCTAATATTTTGATTATATCAGGCAAAAGTTTTGAGCTCCCTGCAAGTGTGCCATCAGATGATGTTGCTTTTTCTCCGTCAAAAGTAATAGGTTTATCTGCAAACATAAATTGTTTTATGTTGCTATGAGTGCAAGGAAGACAATCTGAAACCAATATAATTTTATTTTCAGGTTTTGATATAAATAACAATTTTAGAGCTTTGTCGTTTACGTGGACGCCGTCGGCGATTATTTCCGTATAAATATTCGGGTCAGTTAGGGCGCTTAGTGCGGTTGATGGCTCTTGTTTGTGGGTTACACCGCTCATTGCATTAAATATATGCGTAACCCCGTCGCAATTTGTTAGATCCCCCCCCATGCAATGGCCGGCCTGTATTTTTATCCCTTTTTTATGTAAATATTCCAATAAATCTTTTTGAGCCAATTCAGGAGCCAGTGTAACTATTTTAATAAAATCATCTTCTATAAGTTTAAAATTGTCTATTGTGGGCGGCAAAAATTGAAATTGATTATGGATCCCCTTTTTTTGTGGGTTTAGGAATATACCTTCCAGATGAATTCCGCAAATTCGAGCCATTTCGGATGTTTGTTTTGAAGCAGCATTTTTTATTACGCCTATTTGTTTTTTTATATTTTCTATTGTATCTGTAACCAGCGTAGGAAATATTGCACCAAAACCTTCTTTGCGCATTTTGTATGACAAATCCAATATGTCCTCAGATGTTGCTTTGTTAAAATCAACACCGTAGCAGCCGTGAAAATGTTGTTCTACAAGTAATTTTGTTTTCATAACTATACCTTTCGTATCAATAGGTAATATTTTGCTGATATTCATTATCAGACCTCGTTTATCCGTTTTATTATATTACGCTTCTATATTACGCTTCCTGCGAAAACTTTTCTTGCTTGTTCTCTGTCATCAAAATGTATTGTTTTGTCTTTTAATATTTGATAATCCTCGTGCCCTTTACCTGCAATAAGAACGACATCATTATTGTTTGCGATATCTTTCAACATTGCGATAGCTTCGCCTCTATCGGGTTCAACTGTTACAATGTCAGGGTTTACGGATTGTAAACCTGCAATAATATCTGTTATTATTTGTTGAGGATCCTCTGTGCGTGGATTGTCACTTGTTATTACAATTTTGTCTGCAAGTTTTTGTGCTATTGCCCCCATCTTCGGACGTTTTGTAGCATCTCTGTCGCCGCCGCATCCGAATAAGCAAATTAATTTCCCGTTTGCAGGAGTAATTTCTCTTGCTGTTTTCAAAACGTTTTCCAAACCATCAGGAGTATGTGCATAATCAACAATTACAAGCGGTTTTTTATTCACAACCTCAAATCTGCCTGCTACCCCGTGAACATTTTGCAATGCATTTAAAGCCGTTTGAATATCAATTCCCATCGCGATTGCTGAAGTAACTGCTGCTAATACATTATAAACGCTGAACATTCCGTTCATGTGTAAACTTACATTATATTCTTTATCTTTGGTCACGAGTGTAAATTCTGCCCCATTTGTCGAAAAATTGATATCTTTAGCCATTACGTCAGCTTGTTTTTTTACACCGTAAGTATATTTTATCGCCTCTGCCGGTACTTCCGATAAAAATCTTTCGCCGTATTCATCATCTATGTTGATAACTGCAAAGTTTCCTTCTTTTAATCTTTGAAATAATAATGCTTTAGCTTTGAAATAATTTTCCATTGTTATGTGATAGTCCAAATGGTCTTGGGTCAGATTTGTAAAAATAGCTCCGTTAAATCTGCATCCTCCGACTCTGTTTTGTTCAAGTGCGTGTGAGCTGACTTCCATTACAACATTATCAATTTTTTCAATATCTTTTATCATTCTTAATGTAGCTTGTAATTCAGGAGCTTGAGGGGTTGTGTGTTTTGCGTTTCGGTATTCGCTTGTGGATGATAATTTATATCCTAAAGTTCCTATTAACGCACATTTTTTGTGGTCTTGTTCCAATATCTTTTGTATTAAGTGGGTAACGGTTGTTTTACCGTTTGTTCCAGTAACACCGATTAAATTTATCCCCATAGAAGGGCGTGAATAAAATCTGTCTGCAATATCCGCAATTTGATGTCTCGTTGATTGAACCTGAATTTGCGGTACATTTACTCCTTCAACTTTTCTTTCGACAAGCAGTGCAACCGCGCCGCTATCTATTGCCATTTGAGCATATTCGTGTCCGTCTGTGTGTTCTCCGACTAAACAGACAAATATATCGCCTTTTTTGGTTGTGTTTGAATTGTAAGAAATCCCTGAAACTTCTACATTTTTAAAATTAATCAGGTCTTTATATTTTAAATATTCAATCAATTCATCTAATTTCATTTATATTTCTCCTCTTATATTTTTGTATTTTTATTTTGAACTTTATCAGGTTTTATATCGAGTATTCTTGCGACTTGCTCTGATACTTCGTGAAATACGGGGCCGGCTACTGTGTTTCCCCAAATTGCACCTTTTTTCGCGCTGTCAATAACAACATAAATCAATACTTGCGGGTCATCTGCAGGGAAATATCCTATTGTTGATGTGTACATTGTGCCTGAGTATCCTCTGCCGTTTTCTAAAGGTTTTCTTGATGTACCTGTTTTGGCAGCAATATTGTATTTATCAGATTTTATACTTGACTTACCGTTATTAACGCTTTTTACCAAAAGTTTTGTAATTGTGCGTGCTGTTTGCGGTGATATTGTCGGAATATGTTTAATTTTTTCTTCCTCTTCTTCCGGTGAGTATTTGATTATGTGCGGAGTAACTCGGACTCCGTTATTTGCTAAAGCTGAAACAGCAGAAACCATTTGCATTATAGAAACTGACGTTCCATACCCGTATGCCATTGTCATATGAATACCTTTATCCCAATATTTAGGAGAAGCTAATAATCCTGAAGATTCACCCGGTAAGTCAATACCTGATTTTTCTCCAAAGCCGAATTTGCGAAGCATCTTGTAAAATTCATTATGACTCATTAAAAATCCGACGTTTACAGAGCCAATATTACTTGAATGTTCAAACAGGTAAACTAAATTTATCGGTCCCGGAGCCCCTCTTTGTTTGTAATCATAATTTTCTATTGTATAATCACCAAATTTCATACGGCCCTGGTCATTTATAATAGAATTTTCGTTGATTTTCCCAAGTTCCATTGCGCTTGTAACCGTAATTATTTTAAACGTTGACCCCGGAGGATAAACATCTGTTAATGTCCAATTTTTAATTTGCGCATTAGAAGCCTTTTGGAAGTGATTCGGGTCATAAGTCGGAGCTACAGCATAAGCTAAAATTTCACCGTTTTTCGGATTCATAACTATTACTGCTCCGCGCAGAGCAGCTTTTTCAGCCATCATTTTAAACAATTCTTTTTCACATACGTGTTGAATTGCCGCATCAATGGTTAAAGTTATATCTTGGCCTTTCGGAGTTATTGTCGGAGCAACCGGATCTGTTGAAAATTGATAAATAATTTTTCCGTCGCGAGTTTGTTGATATCCCGTTGCTTTTACTACGTGTTCTAATTTATCTTTGGCAGATAATTCTACTCCGTTTGAAACCTCCGCATCAGCATTATAGAATCCCAAAACGTGAGATGCGAAAATCCCTTGAGGATATTCTCTTTCATCTTTTTTATCCAGAGAAATTGAACGGAAATTATTATGTGCAATAATTTTCATTATTTTTTTTGCGGTATCTCTGTCAACATTTTTCTTTACTGCGATTACTTTTATATTTTTATCAGACAATTTCTTAAAAAGTGTTTCTTCAGGGATAGACAATATCGGCGAAAAAAGTTTTGCTATTTTTCTCGGGGTTTCTCGTTTTGTGTAGTCAACAGGGCGGGCATAAATATTATAATAAATTCTGTCGGTTGCAAGTTTTATACCGTTTCTGTCAAAAATGTCTCCGCGCAATTCAAAATCGTGGCTTGCACGTTGCATTTTGCCTCGTTCACGATATCTGTGTATGTCAAAAATTTGCAGGACAAAAAGATGTATAAGCAATATCACTACTGCAATTATATACAAAATATCCAGCCATCCCGAAACCTTATTGCAACGTTTAATTCTGGGATTTTTTATTCCCTTGTTTACATCTTTTTTCATCAAATATCCCTTAATTTATATATTAGCATAAGGGTATATAATTGCGCATTAATATTAAATAAATTTACGAAATTATTTTATCTTGTATAGTTACTGTTATAATATTAATATGATAGCAAAGGAAAAACTGGATAAACTGGTTGAACAGTATGAAACTTTTGATTTTATAAAAGATGATCCTGTTCAATTTATCCACAGATATACAGATAAAAAAGATATTGAAATAGCAGGGTTTATCTCGTCGCTTGTTGCATACGGCAGTCGAGTTCAATTTATAAAGAAGCTTGATTTTTTGTTTAATAATATCGCACAGAATGAACCTCTGAATTTTATTCGGAATTTTGAACCCGAAATTATTGGCGATTTTAATTACAGATTCGGGAAACCGATTGATTTTATAGCAATATTCAATATATTGAAAGAATTGTATGCGCACGACAGTCTCGAAGAATTATTCGAGTACGGATATTCAAATAACCGCTTGTTTGAAGCGGTAGTTGATTATTTTTATGCAAGGGCAGGCAAAAATGTCGGACAAGGCTTTTATCATATGATACCAAACCCTAAAAACGGCGGAGCTATGAAGCGTATGTGTATGTATTTGCGATGGATGGTTCGCAAAGGTCCGGTTGATGCAGGAATTTGGAATTTTATGCCTTCAAGAGATTTATATATTCCGCTAGACGTTCACGTTGCAAGAGTCTCAAGGCAAATGGGATTATTAACAAGAAAAGCAAATGATTTTAAATCCGTTGTTGAATTAACCGAAAAATTAAAAGAATTTGACTCAAATGATCCTGTAAAATACGATTTTGCAATCTTTGGATACGGTATAGACAAAACAAATCAGAGTTTGGCTAAAATTTCATCGTAAGTTGCAATTTCTATTATGGAAGATTTTTTGTACAATTTGTCTTTAGTTACGTCAAGCGCAGTCTTGTTTTCGACCACAGCATAAGTTTTAATACCTCGCTTTTCTGCCTCAAAAACAGGAGTTGAGCCCAGAGAATTGTAAGGCATAACCAAATAATCAACATCTGATATATTTATTCCTTTGGTTAAATCGGTTGTAATTTTGGGAGCTTGGGATAACCCCAGCAGAATGCAAGGCAAAAATGTCGGAGTAATATATTCTGATGCGGATTTCGGATTAACAAGCGAAGGATATATTGAATAATCTTCAAAAGCAGGTGAATGTGCGCAAGGAACTTTGAATTTCATAGAAATATAATGTGAAATTATTGCTTCAACACCGCCAACAGGGTCAACACCGGAGCCTTGTGAGTATTCAAGATTATCTTCTTCCGCATCATCAAACAAACAAACTATCGCGATGGCATCACATCCTTCGGATAATAATTTTTGACAGGCCTTTCCCAATGTAGAAATGTTTTTTATGCTGCCTGTTGATATTCCTTCCTCTGTTATATAAAACTCAACTCCGACTTCTTCTTCTGTTGTAGTGTATGATTTTATATTTGTCCCGTAAACAGTTTTTACGGCGTTTTGGGTATTCAAGTGAATATTTAAAACATCCTGCGGAATTGCTTTATCATAAATTATTCCGATTTTATTATTATCAGATGGTATTAGGTTTATTTCCCCTTTAAAAAAACTATCCAGAGTATAACCTTCTGTGTATAACATATTTTCAGTTATTCCTGAAAATCCTCCTGCATTAACAACGTTCGGATTGACTATCAGATTGCTCTTTTTTGAAAATTTTCTTGCATATACTGACGCATCACCTGCGTATCCGCCAATTGATGCCCCTACTCCTGTCGGTACAATAAATGCTCCTAGTTTTTCACTGTTATAACTCATTTAAATAGTTCTCCAATCCTGTTACTATAGCTTTTGCCATATTATCCTGAAATTCATTATTTATCAGTAGTTCATTATCTTCAGGGTCTATAATATATCCTGTTTCAATCAAAACGGATACGGCATTTGTGTTTCTTACAACGGCAAAGCTTTCTCCTTTTACTCCGTTATCTTTTGTGCCTGTTTCTTTTACGATTGATTTTAAAATATTTTTAGCAAGTTTTTTTGCCTGCGGGTAGAAATAATAAACTTCAGTACCTCTTATTTCTTTATCAAGTAATGAATCAGGCAGTGCGTTGGCATGAATACTGATAAATATTTCGGAATTATTATCGTTAGCCGTTTTTACTCTGTCATTTAATGAAACATCTTTGTCATCTGTTCTTGTCATTATTACTTGTGCACCGCGGGCTTGTAATTTATCTCTCAGTTTTAACGCTATTTTTAAATTAATATCTTTTTCTTTTTCGCCCAGACATCCTATTGCTCCGTATTCTCTTCCTCCGTGTCCTGGGTCAACAGTAATTGTCAGGTCTTTTAAGTTTTGGTATGATTTGTTTACCTTTATTACTAATTCATTTTTTTCGTTGTAATCACTTGAATAGCCCGATAATTTCCCTTTATGCTCTATTGAATATTCATATATCCCGTAAGGGTATTTTTCAGTATTCATATTGTATATGACTAAGTCTAATCCGTTTGTTGTTTCAGTTAATATGTACGGAAGTCTAAGTCCTTGTGTGTTAAAAACAAGTTCTTCTCCGTTTTCGTTTCTATTTGTTTTAAGGTTTATAATTTCGCTTTTGGACAAATACTTTTTATCGGATAATTTTGTTTGGGATTTATCAACCCAAGCGATGTTGTCTCGTCCCAAAATAACTTTATAAAAATTTTTGTATTCGCCGATAGCTTTCAGTTCTATTCCGCGTTGAAGATGCTGGAGTCTGTTTAACCCTTTATCAACAGGTGTAGAACGCAATACTGTTTTATTATTTTCGGTAATGATAATCTTTGGAATATCATAAAATAGCGGTTTGTCGTTTAGTGAATAATTTGCCTGAAGATACTGATTTCTTGTTATTGTATAAATTTTTTTTTCAATACCGTTATCTATTGTAAATGTATTTTTCCCGTAACTAAGTTTTACCGGATGTTTGAATGCCCCTGTCGAATGCAATTTTACGTTTTGACCGTTTATTGTTAAATTTTTGGTATTTTTTTCGTTGCCGATGAATGCAGTTATCGGCGAATCAATAATACAGTTATCGGTCTTGGGGTATACTATTTCCGCTGCATTTGCTTGGTTTGAGCAGAACAATAGCATCCCGGATAAGTATAAAGCAAATTTCTTCATAGAATTATTATACAATAAAAAGCAGGTTTTATTAGTATCTGAAACCGTCAGCTTTCATTCTGTCAATAACTTCTTGCAATTTTTCATCAGAGCATACATAAGAAATTCTGAAATATCCTTCTCCGTTATCTCCGAAGGCATTTCCGGGAACTACTACAATACCTGATTTTTCAAGCATATCTTCGCAGAATTTTACACAAGAATCATACTTTCTCGGAATAGGAAGCCATAAATAGAATGTTGTTGTAGGAACATTTGATTCGTTAAGTTCCCATCCCAGTTCTTTTAACCCTTTTACTAAAATTGACTGTTTGCGTTTGTATGAAGCATTAGCCTGTTTAATATAATCATCCCCTTCGGAGCTTGTCATAATATATGCGCAAGCTTTTTGTAATGCCTTAAATATTCCGTTATCAATTGTAGATTTGCCTTTTGCAAAACGTCCTACGACTTCTTTATTCCCGCAAACCCAGCCTAAACGCCAGCCTGTAACAGCATAAGGTTTTGATAGCGTAAACATTTCGACGGCATGGTCTTTTGCTCCTTTAAATTCAAATATACTGAAAGGCTTTTCGCTTTCATCATAATACATATCACAATATGCAGCATCAGAAACCAATAATAAATCATGTTTTTTGCAAAAATCCAAAACACTTTGGACGTATTCTCTTGTTGCGCCGACACCCAAAGGATTGTTAGGATAATTTATAATAACTGCTTTTATTTTATTCTCATCATATCCTTCGTTTTTAAGATTTTCTAAAACTTTATCTAAATCAGGCTGATAATTATTTTCAGGTAACAAAGGCATAGGATAAGCTTTTCCGCCTGAGCATTTTATCATTTGAGTATAAGATGCATATCCCGGATCCGGAATTAAAATAATATCTTTTTCTTTATCGTCAGATTTCGGATTAATAATAAATCTTATTAAATTTGCAAGTCCGTCTTTTGAACCTAATATAGAACAAACTTCTGTATTTGGGTCAATATCAACACCAAATCTGTCTTTCATCCTTTGAGAACATGCTTCACGGAAATAACTTTCTCCTCTTGTAACAGAATATGTGTGAATATTGTCCTCTGTTAAAAATTCTTTTAATTTTTCGATTAAAATTTCCGGAGGATTTGATGTGGGTGCGCCCATAGATAACATTATCGGTGCTCTGTTTTTTTGAACCAATTTATCTCTTAATTGAGCGGTTTTTTCCTTTAATTTCACCATAATATAAGTATCAATAGACATTACATCGTCATTAAATAAATTTTCCATTTTCATATATTCTTCCTCGTTTTATTCTGTTAAGCTTTCATCTTCATCGGACCTTCCAATGAAGCGGTTACGAATTGTTTAGTGTAAGGGGTATCCTGTTTTAGTAAATCAGTCGGGGTTCCTTCAAAAACAATTTTACCGTCATATAGCATAATTACTCTGTCTGCTGTTCTTAATATTGTAGACATTTGGTGAGTAACTACAATGGATGCGGCATTTATTTCATGTTTTAAACTTACAATATAATCTTCAATCAATGTTGATGACATCGGATCTAATCCTGCTGTCGGTTCATCATAGAGAATAGTGTTCGGATTTGTTACAATAGCGCGTGCAAAACTTACACGTTTTTGCATCCCGCCTGACAATTCCGACGGAAATTTGTTTTCAATTCCCTTTAGCCCAACAAGTTCAAGCTTTTGAGCCACAATTTTTTGTAAATCGTTTTTTGAATATTTTTTTCTTAAATCTTTTCTTTCTCTTAAAGCAAATGAGATGTTATCAAATACGTTTAAAGAATCAAATAAAGCAGAGTATTGAAAAACCATTGCAATATCACCTGAAGATGTGAGTATTTCTCCGCTGTCATAAGGTATGAGCCCTGAGATAAGTTTTAGTACCGTACTTTTACCCGAACCTGAGAACCCGACAATTGCTAGGACTTCGCCGTCTGATACCTTAAATGAAATATCATTGATTACAACTTTATCATCAAATTTTTTTACTAAATTTCTGACTTCTATACTCATACGCTATAACCTACCATAAACAAAACTAAAAGAAAAATAACATTGCAAATACCATGTCCCAAACTACAATTGCGATAAATGACCAAACTACGGCTTTTGTTGTCGCTATACCAACACCTTTAGCTCCGCCTGAAGCGTAGTACCCGCAAGTACAGCTTATTAAAGCAATTGCGCCTCCAAATACGGCGGATTTTATTATGCTGACAAATAAATCTTTCATATATAATCCCAGCCAAACTGAGGTAAAATATGCTCTGTAGGTTAATCCTGAGAATAGATTTGAGGTTATTCCGCCCAAAACTATTCCGATTGCGGATGCTACAATAACAATTAATGGCATCATTATGATTCCTGATAAAACTCTTGGAATAAATAAATATCCGACAGAATCTACACTTAATACGTCAATAGCATCAACTTGTTCTGTAACACGCATTGTGGCAAGTTCTGAGGCTAATGATGAGCCAATCATTGATGTGATTGCAAAACCCGACATGACCGCTCCGACTTCTCTGACAATCAATATTGTCATCAATAAACCGATAAAATCTGCTCCGCCTTGCTTTACCATTTCATTTGCAACCTGTGAAGATACAATAATAGATGTCATTCCGACAATAGACAAGGTAATAGGTAACGAACTTATACCAAATCTTTCACATTGGTAAGCTAATTCTTTAAATGATATCCCGTCCCGAAGTATGCATTTAATCAAATGAAAACCGATTTGCGCAATCTGTCCTATTGTGTTCAAAAATTTTATGCATTCTTCAAAAATGTTTGAAAATATTTTATATGTAGCAGATTTTTTTATATATTGTGCTAAGCTTATCATATAAAAATTATACCAAAAAATATGCACTTTGGTAAATATATTATTTGTGATATAATATTTATGAACCAAGGAGTAAATGCTATGACATTAAGAAACGAACGTGTAAGAAAAGAATTGATGCGTGACATATCAGAAATTTTGAGAAAAGAAATCCGAGGTTTGAAAGGTGTTGTATCAATAGTTGATGTCGAAGTTTCTCATGATAATTCTTTTGCAAAAGTTGTTTATAGTGTTCTGGGTTCGCCTGAGGATATAGAAACAACAAAAGAGGTTATAGAAAAATCTACTCCGAAAATAAGATATAATGTAGGCAAACAATTGAGATTAAGATTAACGCCTGAGCTGCGTTTTGTTTATACAAACGGTCTTGAAGAATCTTCTAAGGTCATGGAAATTATAAATAAACTTTCAAAAGGGGAAATTAAGTAATTGTTCGGCTTTTTGAACATATACAAACCCGAAGGAATAACTTCGTTTGATGTTATTGCAAAGCTGCGAAAAGTCTTGCACATAAAACAAATTGGGCATACAGGAACGTTAGATCCTTTTGCTGTTGGTGTGTTGCCGGTGTGTATAGGCAAATCCACAAGATTAATTGAGTATTTGGATGACGATAAAGAATATTTGGCAACGGTTCAATTTGGTGCACAAACTGATACTTGCGATAAAGACGGTCAGGTTATAAAAACTTATGAAAAAAAGATTACAAAGGAAGAATTGTCCTCCGTTTTAAAAGATTTTTCAGGAGAAATAGAACAGGTTCCGCCGAAATATTCCGCGATAAAAGTTAACGGGAAAAAATTATATGAATATGCGCGCAACGGGGAAAATGTAGATATAAAGCCCCGAAAAGTTATTATTTATAACTCGGATTTAATTTCTTTTGATGAACATTCCCAAAGTGCAAAAATTGTAATAGGATGTTCTAAAGGCACATATATACGTTCAATAGCTCGTGATATAGGTCAAAAATTAAATTGCGGCGGTTATTTAACCGCGCTTGAACGAACTAAAGCAGGAATGTTTCGTATTGAAAATTCCGTAAAATTAGAAGATATAAAATCAGTTGAAGATGCGTCAAAGATTCTTATAGAGCCTGTAGAAGTTATCTCAGGTAATTTTTATTATATGAATGAATTAGAAAAAAAATCAGTTTCTTGCGGCATGCAAATAAACATAAGACATGATGCATTAAAATCGAAATTTGCAAAATCTTTATCACAAGAGGATTACAGCCCTGTTGTGTTTTTTATTTATGGTGATAAAATGTATGGAGTAGGAATTATACAGAATGATATTATAAAAGTAAAGAAAGTGTTTGAGGTATTATGAAAAAGATTATTATATTATTGGGATTATGTTTATTAACATCAACGTCTGTAATGGCATCGAATTGCGAATATTCTTGTGTCGAGCCTTATGATACAAACGGTAAGTTTACAACATTTATAAGTAATATTACAGGTTTAAATTTTGCGCAAACTAAAATTTCCGAAGCAGTATTGAAAAAATCAATACTCAAAACGGTTAAAGGGGACAAAAATTTAAAAGTTGATATAGAATCATATAGCGCGAAAGATTTGAAAAACGGCATTTTTAAATCATTGTCCGTAAGCGGTGAGAATGTCGTTATTGAAGATATTTATTTATCATCTTTAGAATTAAAATCTATTTGTGATTTTAACTATGTTCAATATGATAAAAAAGGAAATTTAAAATTTAAAGAAGATTTCCCAATGACTTTTAATATAAAAATGAATTCTGATGATATAAATAACACAATGAAATCAGAAAAGTATAAGAAGGTTGTCAATGATGTAAATAAACTGGGTTTGGGCGGAATAAAAGTTGCGTCAACGACCGCTTCCATCAGGGGGAACAAGTTTTATTATGCATTAAATATAGAAATTCCTTTCATAAAAAGAGAACAAAAAGTTGAAATATCGGCAGATATCAACGTAAAGAACGGAAAAATTGACTTTGATAATACGAGATTAGCTTCAAATTCATTTAATTTGGATTTAAAACGTTTTGATTTTTTGATGGATTATCTGAATCCGCTTGATTTCTCTGTTAATATTTTCAATGATAAGGATGCCAAAATTTACATAAAAAATATTGCAATAAAAAATAATATTATCGTAACAGACGGAACTGTGGTTGTTCCAAAAGATTAGAAGGTATTATATAATGAACAGAAATCAAAAATTACTTTTAGTTTTTATCGGCTTTTGTATGTTGGCAGTAATTGCGCTTGTAGCATTTAATATTTTTATGCCAAAACCTGAAGTAAAACCAAATGATATTGAAATATCTCAGCGCACTCAAGAAGAAGAGCAGGCGGATACAAAACCTGAAGAAACTTCAAAAGAGTATATAAATGTATTTTTTATCGGCAGAAATGAACATGATGAAGAAGTCTATAAAGCCGTAAAACGTGTTTATAACAAAGATGTTGACGGTTCAAAAATAAAATTTGCAATATATTCTCTTATAAACGGACCTAAACCAAACGAAAGACAAAAAGGAGTTTATACGGAAATACCCGCCTCTTCACAGGTTATAAATATTCAAGAATCATCTGAAAAAATTATTGTTAATTTGAATTCTTCATTTGTGAATGAAGGTGGAGCAGACAGTTTGTATAAGAGATTATATCAATTGATAAAAACGGCAAAATTAAATTCTTCTGTTCCTGTATATTTGTATATAAACGGACAAAGAGCGGATGTTATCGGTGGTGAAGGAATTATGTTGTCTCAACCGTTGAGTAATTCCTCGCTTGAAAATTAGGTAGAAAATGGAAAAAGATTTAGAATATTATATGAATCTTAATTGGACGCTTATAGAAGGTCAAGATTTGGATTTTGAAGGTAACCCGTATTATTATATAGAAATTAAAGAAATTCCGAGCTTTACGTTTTGTGCAAAAACTTTAGCAAGGGCAAAAGAGAATTATAAAAAACAGCTAAAATTATCGTTAATGGTTATGTTAGAAAATAATGAGCATATAACAGAACCGGGAGAAGAAAATGATGAACCCGATTGGGAAAATATATGCCCGTAAAGGAAAATAATATGATAAAATTTAATTATGCAGATAGGATAAAAGAAATATTTACATCTTCAAGATTTATGAAGTTGGTTTATTTGTTATGTTTTACATTGATAGTAACTGCAATAATAGCATCTCAGAATTTCTTTTTTCAAAATATTATAGACAATGGTATCAGCAAGAAGGATATATATGCAAAGCGCACATTTTCTGTTGAGGATACAAAAAGAACGGAAATGCACCGGCGCGAGATTGTACAAAAAGTAGAACCTATTTTGGTGCCGGCAGAAGATGATTTTATAAAAACCAATCTTGAAATTTTACAAAATTCCATAATACAAATACGTAAAAAATCTACTTCAAACGAAGAAAAAGAAAAAGAATTAAACGTGTTATTCGATTTGTCCGATAATAACAAAAAAGATTTTATAATAAACTTTTTATTACATGTAGATGAACCGAGCTTAAGGGAGGCTTTTGACAAAGCATCAATATCACTTGTAAATATATTGCATGTAGGTATCAGTGAAAATGATTATCAAAAAGGTAATATAAAGCATTTTATTCAGGATAATTTGGTTAATAATGTTTCAAAACGTCAAATATCAGTAATTACGGCTATGTTAGAGCAGGTAATTGTTCCGAATCTTGTTGTTAACGATGCTGCAACAGAGATTGCAAAAGTAAATGCTCAAGAATCGGTAAAACCGTATATGGTTACCTTCCAAAAAGGTGAGAAAATTGTATTTGAAGGGGAACCTGTAACAAAGCTAAAACGCGATGCTTTAAGAGAAGACGGATATAATATATATGAACTTAATTGGCAGGGTGTTTTGTCCGTGTTTATTCTTGTATTGATTGTATCTTCAATATTTTTGTCGTATATCAAATTTTTTGAAAAATCGTATTTTGAGCCAAGGTATTTATCTTTAGCTTCAGCTTTGTCGATTTTAGCTTGTGCTATAGGAGTTGTATTGCCTACGGGATTCAGTCCGTATGTAATTCCAATACCTGCGGTTATAATTGTTGCATCTATATTTTTAAATCCTCGCATTGCATTTATTTTGACGTCGTTAATTCTTATTGTAATGACGATAGGAATGCAATACAATGCGCAATATATTATAGTCTTTATGTTATTGGCTTTGATGGGTATGATTACAATATCAAAATTAAAGTATACCCGCAGGTTTGATTTAATAAAAGTCGGATTTTATTTGGGCTTAGCAGGAATACTCGTAATGCTGAGTTTGTATCTTATTGATAAATGTTTAATAGATACAACTAATGCTTGGTTTATGAAAAATTGTGCGTTTATATTTTTTAATGCTTTGATAAGTTCGATTTTGGCATTGGGATTGTCGCCATTATTAGAAAGTACATTCCAAATCATAACATCATACGGCTTGGCAGAATTGGGCGACCATAATCAGCCGTTATTAAAACGCTTACAGATGGAAGCGCCCGGAACATATCATCACAGCCTGATGGTTTCGACCCTGTGTGAAGGTGCTGCCGAAGCTATTGGTGCAAATCCGATATTGGCAAGAGTCGGAGCTTTTTATCACGATATAGGAAAATTGAAAAGACCCCTGTTCTTTGTTGAAAATCAGTCATATTTCAGCATAGAAAATCCTCACAATAATTTGACTCCTCGTTTAAGTAAAATGGTTATAACCGCTCATCCAAAAGACGGTATAGATTTGGCAAAAGAGTACAGACTGCCTGCTGTAATAAATGATTTTATATTACAACACCATGGCGAAGGGATTGCAAAGTATTTTTATAATCAGGCGGTAGCTGAAGAGGGGTCTGAAAATGTGAAGGAAGAACAATTCAGATATTCCGGACCTAAGCCAAACTCTAAAGAAACTGCAATATTGATGATTGCGGATGCTGTCGAATCTGCGGTTCGTTCAATGAAGGGGGCAACATCAGAAGAAATAGAACAAATTATAAATAAAATCATTGTAGAACGTTTAAATGACGGGCAATTAGAAGACAGTCCTCTTACTTTAAAGGATTTAAAAACAATTGCATCGACATTTGCAAGAATACTAAGGGGAATGCAGCATGACAGAATTAAATACCAAGAAGATATTGCGGCAGAATTTAAAAAGAATAAAATAGAAATTCCTTCTCAAACATTGGATGCAGATTTGGAAAAGAAAATTAAGAAACTGGAAGAATCAAAACCGTCTATAATTAAAGATAAAAAAGATGATTTTAACAATTTATAATTATTATGATAATAAACATTGAATGCGAAAACGAGTATAAGGATTGGATAATAGACTTTGTCAGTGTAACAGAGGTGGCAAAGTCTGTGTTGGAGTATTATTTAGCCCAAGAATATATTTATGAAAAATCATGCTTAAAAGGTTATAATTTTAACTCTTTATCATTTGATTTTTTGTTTTGTGACAGTAAAAAAACACATCAAATAAATAAACAGTATCGTGCGAAAGATTATCCTGCCGATATAATAACCTTTGCAGTATTTGCTGATAGTGAACAATCAGAAAGATTTGTTTTAGATGACGATATAAATTTAGGTGAAATAATAATAGCATTGGACAAAATGATTGACGGTGCAAAAGAAAAAAATATTACAAAAGAGGATGAATTGGCATTTTTTATAAGTCATGGAATAATGCATCTTTTAGGATTTGACCATCAATCGGAACTTGATTATAATTTTGTTGTGGAAAATCAAAAAAAAGCACTGGAAAGTATAAATATTCATTATGACAAAATATAAAACACAAAGCTTCAGAAACACATTCAGAAATGCGCGCAAGGGTATGCGTTTATCTTTAAAAAGTGAACGTAATATCAGAGTCCATTTACTTGCGGGAACATTAGCAATTATTACGGGATTTTGCTTTCATTTTTCAATAGCAAAGTTTTGTATATTGTTTATGGTAATTGCTTCGGTGATTTCTGCTGAGATGCTCAATGCAGCAATTGAATTTACATTAGATTCAATATATCATAATCGATATTCCAAGATGGTAGGGATGGCAAAAGATATTGCAGCCGGGGCTGTTATGGTGGTCACTATTGCTGCTATCATGGTCGGGGTATTATTGTTTGTCCCGCCGTTTTTTAATTTGTTTTTATCCTAAATAAACATTTAGCCTCCGCTTGTGAGAGGTAAAGCGAAGGCTATAAACTTTTTAATATTGTAAAATTATTAGTTATTGCTTAAAACTAAACGTAATGTTGCTAAACTTTCGATAGAAAACATAACGTGGTGGTTGTGTTGCTCTTGTGAAATGTCGAAAATTCTTATAATTCTTTGAATTTCAGCAACATCTTTATATGTATCCAATTTATAAACGTTTTCAATAGGGTCTGTAACTACTGACATTAAAGCATTTAATTCTTGTTCTTTCATAATAACCGAGTATCCTCTTTCCTATATACATATATATAAAGTTATTTTTTTAGAAATAATTGCTTAATTTTAAATTTCTATGTTACATTTCGTAATATATGTATTAGTGTGCTAATTTGCAGATAAATTTGTTCATACTTCCTTTGACCCTTGTAATAAAGAGTGTAAGTATATGTAAAGAAAATCGGAATGCTACATTTATTATTAATTCAATAAGCCGGTATTTTATATTTGTATCTTTCTTAAAAATAGCAGCGATACAATGAATAGGGGTAACCGATATAGATTGTTCTAATAATTCAACGAATTATAGAAAAAATAATTATTTTTTACGGAAACGACCGCCGTATACTTCGTGAACATCGACGACTGATACAAAAGCTTTGGAATCAATTTCTTGCACAATATCCAAAAGTTTTGGTAATTCCAGTCTTGACAGAACACAATAAATAAGGTCTTTGTCTTGTCCTGTATATCCGCCAATTCCTTGCAAATATGTAATACTGATATCAAGTCTTTCTATTAATGCATCTCCGATTGTTGAGGCATTATCACTTATTATTCTGACAGATTTTGAACTGTTAAATCCTTCCATTACGCTATCTATTACTTTTGAACCGATAAAGTATGTCAAAACAGAGTACATAGCGCTTTCCCAACCAAAGACCAATCCTGCGGCGGCATAAATAAAAACATTTATGAATAATATAAATTCTCCGACCGAGAATCCGAATTTTTTTGAAACAATTAATGAGAGCATTTCTGTTCCATCTAATGAAGCTTCACTTTTTAATATAGTGCCGACGCCGACTCCCAAAATTATCCCGCCAAAAACTGTCGCTAACAACAAATCTTTCGTTGCAACTATGTTATGGAAAAAGTTTAAGGCAATTGCAAGTATCAAGTTACCGTACAAGGTTAATGCAACAAACCGTGAACCCATTTTTTTCCATGCAAGCATTATGAAAGGAAGGTTTAATATAACAATGAGCAAACCTAAATTCCAATTTGCTACCTTGCTTAATATCATTGAAACACCGATAACACCGCCATCAATCATATTGTTTGGCGACAAAAACGAAGCCAATGCAAATGCGGTTATTACTGCACCAATTGTTATAAAAAATATGCTTTTAATAGTTTTTGCAACAATATTTTTTGCCATAAATCCTCTTATACAACATATCTTACGATATACATATGTTTGTTACATCCTCAATTTAATGTATTATAATTTTATTTTTCATTTTTATTTGATTGAGGAATTATTTTATCAATATTAAAAATATGGTCTTTCCCGCCGGATTCGGAATTTTTATAACCCAGAATATTTTCCAAATCAGCCTTTAATGTAGGAATATCATCATATTTCTTTAATGCCCCGTCTAATGTAATAGACACATCACCTGTTTCCTCCGAAACGACCAAGCAAGCAGCATTACTTGTTTCTGTCATCCCTATTGCTGCTCTGTGGCGGGTTCCGTATTTCCAACTCAATTTAGGATCATCGGTTAAAGGTAATAAAACACCTGCAGAAATTATTTTGTCTCCGCTTATTACAACAGCACCATCATGGAGCGGAGTATTTACGTGGAATATTGTTAATAATAGTTCTGTTGATAAATTTGCATTCAAGATTGTTCCGACATCTTGATATGTGTTACTCAAATCGTTTTGGAATACCATCAACGCTCCCGTATGGGTTTTTGATAAGTATTTAACCGCTTCAACAACTTCTTTTATGACATCGATTGATTTGTTTGAAGAATGTTTTTTATCGCTGATAAACCATCTGTTAATAAATCCGATTTGTCCCAGATATCCTAACAATTTTCTTAATTCAGGTTGGAATATTACAATTAAACTTAATGCAATCAACAAAACTCCGGATCGGATAAATACCCCTAATATTTTTAAATCAACGGCAATCAGGATTTCACTGAAAATCCATAAAAATACAAGCACAAATGCACCTTTTACAAACTTTTCCGATGTTGTATTTTTTATAAATTTCTGATAACAAAATAGCAGTAATGACACTATTATCAAAACTTCAAATATATTTTTCCATCCAAAAGCCCCTTTTATATAAGAGTGCCAGTCTATAATTAAATTTTGAATTGTCACTAATATATTATCTATCATTTTACCGCCAATCTGTCAGGGATTATATCATTTCTGACTATATCATCTAAAGTTTCTCTTTTTACAATAATTTCAGCTCCGCCATCGTTTACAAGTACCATTGCGGGCTTTGGTACTCTGTTATAATTTGAAGACATTGAATAATTGTATGCCCCTGTATTGTAAACACAAAGAATATCCCCCTCATCCAATGCGGGTAATTCAATTTCATCAATCAGAATGTCGCCTGATTCGCAATATCTTCCGCCTATTGTCACTTTTTCAGATTCGTTTGTTTCTTTTTTGTTGGCTATTTGTGCATAATATTTCGCCTGATATAAACTCGGGCGCGGATTGTCTGCCATCCCGCCGTCTATTGAAACATATTTTCGACCTTTTGGAACTTGTTTTGAACTGCCGATTGTATATATCGTAACCCCTGCCATTGATATTATACTGCGTCCGGGTTCTAAAAACAATGCCGGCTTGTCAATATTATATTTTTTTATAGAATCATTCAATTTGTTTATAATCAATTCCCCTATATCATAGGTCGAAGGCGGAGCATCATCATCTGTATATTTTACCCCTAAACCCCCGCCGATATTTATTTCATCAAGCTTTAAATTAAATTTTTCATCCAAACGGGCAATTTCTTTACATAAAATATCAATTTCATCTGCATAAATGCTTGTTTCAAATATTTGGGAACCTATATGAGCATGAAGTCCATGTAGTTTAAGGTTTGTGTATTCATTCAATATTAAATCAACAGCTTCATCAATTTGAGATAAATCAAACCCGAATTTTGAATCCAAATGCCCTGTTTGAATGTATTCGTGAGTGTGGCATTCAATACCCGGTGTGATTCTTAATAAAATGTCAGCTGTTTTATTTTTACTTTGCGCAAGTGTGTTTAAAAGAGCAAGTTCATAGAAATTATCAACCGAAATTCTGCCAACACCCAAGTCAAGAGCCAAACTAAGCTCGTCAAAGGATTTATTATTCCCGTTAAACAAAACTTTTTGCATATTAACACCGGCTTTGTATACCGTATAGATTTCACCTGAAGATACCGTATCAAAGCCTATACCTTCACTATCGAGAACTGCGGATAATGCACTTGTACATAATGCTTTTGATGCATACATGATGTTAGTTTTAGGGTATTTTTCAAAAGCTGTTTTATAATCATTACAAATCGAGCGAACTGTCTTTTCATCAATTATATATAAAGGTGTTCCAAATTTGTCAGCCAATTCGACTAAATCACAACCGCCGACTTCTATGTTGCCGTTGGAATTTACTTTTGCGGTTATTGGTTTTTGGAATTGGTTTGTGCTTGTGCTCATTCAGACTCCTTTTATTTTATATTATCATACCATTGTAAGTTTTAGAATATTTTTTATTATTTATTAATAAGCAAAAAATTTATCAAAATCTACATCATCAAAACTGCAAAGCAGCAAGAAAATATCATCATCATCAGGTAATCTTTGGAAATTATATTGATCAAATGTCCAATATTTCGGATTTATACCTTTCACAATTGCGATTTTTTTATCTTTAAGGATATTTAGTTTCTTTTTTACAATTTCAAGCGGAATATTTGTGCGCTTTGACAATTCGACAGCGGTTATGCCGTGTTCAGAGGTACATTTTTCAGGAGTAAGAAACATCAGCTCTAAACCTACTGCTTTTAATTCTTTATCTTCATTGTCTATTGATGCGTAATATTCCATATTACAATAATAACGCAAATTATAAAACTGTATATCCTTTATTTATTGTACTTTTTATAGTTTTGATATACAGTTCCCAAAACAGATATTGCGTTGGCCTGAATAATAGGGTTTGAATCATCTGCCGTTTTTATAAGCGGTAATATATATTGCTCAATATCAATATTTTTATCTTCGGCTAATGCTTTTATGCAATTTATTGCAGAATTTCTGGTTACCCAATTATCATTTGACAGAGCTTCAATTATTTTATCAGACAATAAATTGCCGTATTTGCAAATTGCTGATATAGCATTCTTTCTTATAAGTTCGTTTTCTTCTCCGAGTTTTTCAAATAAAATATTAAAATTTTCTTCTGTCGGGAATTCTGATAATACTGAAATCGACGCTTGGCAAATATTCGGATTTGAAGAATTTATTTTGTTATGTACTAAATTTAAAATCAAATCCTCGTAATTTTTATCATTATTCTTTATTTGATTTGATGATTGTTTATTAAAAACTACCTTTTTGCCATCCGGATTTATCGGGGCAAAACCGGCCCTTTCTATTGCCTCTTGTGCCTGTTCCAAGGTTTTGTAGATTAATGTATCTGTGCCGGTCGGATGAGGAATTTTTTGAACAACCGTTTTATGTTTATTTTTTAAAGGTATTGCACTTATAATATAACGAACTTCACCTTTTGGATTTGTTTCTTCTTTAATTGTTATATATTGCATAATCCTTAAATCCTCATGTTTTGTTCAACCTGAGCAAAAAATTCGTTGTATACTTTGGAATCATATATTCTTATAACCCTTACAGGGGCTGAAGTTACAAACGAAAAACCGTCTGCGTTTTGTAATATTTTTTCAACCGGTAAAAATCTTACCTGAACTTTGTTTTTATCAATTCTGTCAATAAAAACATTTGCATCAACAACAATGGTTTTATCCTTCATCTCTGCCATAACTCTGCGAGAAGGACTATACATTGAATATGCGGCCGCACCATACGAGAATGCTGTATAAGCTCCTGCCGCAACCAACACTGCAGACCAGCCTAAAACACGTTTTTTATTGGTATATCTTGCCTTGAATGTCTTTCTTGCTCTTATATAACCAAGAAATATATCCATATCTTCAATAATAAAATCACTATCTTGCAATGTTGCAATAACAGACTTTGTCACAAGACCGACATTATTCGTCTCATAGGTGTATGACTGCATTTGTAATAAATTTTCAGGGGAAACTTTTTTCATCTTGACTGCGCTTACGCTATCGCAAGATAAAAATAAAACAAATAAAGATAAAACTAATGCATATAATTTTTTCATTATTCTTCTTTCATTAATTCTTTTGCAGCTCTTTTAGCTTCTTTTTCTTGCTCTTTTAGCAGTTTGGCTTCAATTTTAGCCTGTTCGCGCTCTTTTTTTATTCGTTCTTTTTCTTCACGCGCCTCTTTTTTAGCCTGCTCTTTTTCCGAAAGTTCTTCTTGTTCTGTTTGTTGTTCGACAACTTTTTTTATATCTTCTTTCGTCGTTGCAGGTGTTTCTTCCTTTATTTTTATCTCTTTTAGCTCTGTTCTTTTCACGGTTGATTCGTCAACAACAGGTTTCAATTTATTACCTGCGTCTTGGCGGGCTTCCTGAGGGACGGCAATAGGAGTTTCTTTTTTTACTTCCAAGCGCGGTTTTACAGGGACAGGTACAGGAATAATTTCTCTTCTTACAGGTTGTATTTTCGCTTTTGTTTGTTTCTGAAGCTGTATTGCCTTATCTGCTTTTTCGTAAAATTCGGTATAAAATTCTTCTTCGTCTATATCGTCTATGAATTGAGCATTTCCGTATTGATTTAATAATTTGCGTTTAAAGTTTGTTCTGACTTTTAAATCTTCTCCGTAATCAGTTACATTAATTGTTACTTCCAAGGTCGCAACTGTTACTCCGTTGTAGTTTAAACGAGATTTTGTTAATCCGAATTCTTTTGAAATATCTACATTAGGGTCTGTCGTATCAAAATCCTTCACACCATATATGAACCCTAATAATGAATTTACGTTGTATACAATATATCCTTCATCTTGTAATGTATTTAATATGCCTTTCATAACAATAACTTTATCGGTAGACTTATACGTTCTTGTCTGAAATTGGCGTTTTTGTAATTGAGTCATTGTAGTTATTATTTCTTCGGTTTGATGCTTTTTACCGTATGATGGTAAAACTGCAATAATTCCGATAACTAACAGTAGAGCTAATATTCTTTTCATCTTCGTAATTCCTCATAAAAAAAATCTGCTAATAAATATATTATAGCAGATTTTTTTAATTTGTTTATATTATATGAAATTATACTTCAGTAACACCTTTATATATACTTTTCATCCTATTTAATTCATCCAAATTCATTTTTCCTATATAACGTAAGAAATCACTTCCGACTTCTGAAGTTATATCCATTCTGAACAAAGAATCCAAAGCTTTAGGTTCAAGTGCATATGCTGCTTTCAAAATATTAATATCTCTAAACATAGAACTTAATCCTGCAGGTGTATTTGCATATTGAACAACATCTCTGTCGTGTACGTACATGCGCGGATTATTTTTTACCAAACGTCTTTGAGTTTCGATTTTATTCAATGTTTCCGGATTCAAAATGGTATCCAAGGTTTTTAAGCCTTCTTCGCTTGATGCCATTTCTAATATTTCAGTCAAATTGTTACGCACATACTTACTTGTATAAAGCAAGTTATTACCTAATATTTTTTCCATCATTACTGCATTATTAGGGGATAATGCTGTACTTATGGTCATCGTATTATCTACAACAGCCGTACGTTTATTTAATCTTGCGCCGTCGAGTATGTTTTGATACATTGGAACAACTTCATCTTTTTTTATTCTTCCGCATTTTTCTTCTATTACTCTTTGAGCGCGGGTAATTGGTTTTAATAAATTTAAGGATGAGTACATATTAACCTCCGATTTCTGTTTCAAATAATTAAACACCTAAAAATAAATTTTGCTATAAATATTATTAAATATAAAGTATTTTTAAGCAAAATCTTTACATTTTTTTCATAATAAAAATATTGATTTTAATTAAATTTTATAGTACCATTGGATAGAAGAATAGTTTGGGGTAAATAATATATGTTGGTTTCAGCAATCGGCTATTTGAATAACAGAGCAATAAGAGAGAGTGAATATAATAATTCTGTATCTAAAATCGCAAATAATCAGGGCTTTGGGACTTATAAGCAAACTTCGATTCCTGATTCAAACAATTTTATAGATTATATAAAAAGCTTGTTACAACTTAAACAAACACAAAGCAATTCTAATTTGAATTTACTAGCTTAATTATTTTGTGTTTGAAAAAGATACTTTACAATAATTGAGCAAACCGCAGGTATTGCTGATATTACGACAAGAACCGGCACAATACTTGTTGCTTGAGCAATATACCCGATAATTGACATTGCAATTGCAACTATTCCCCACGAAAAACCGTTAATAAATCCGCCTATTATACTTTTATATTGCGGTAAAACATTTTGTGCAAAGCTCATGGTTATTGGCGTCGCAAAGGTTGTTACAAAACCGCTAAGCGCAAAAATGAAAAATGATAATGAAGGTATTGTCTTATAAGTAAGCATAAACAATATCATTAGAGGAAATGTTGTTATCATAGAAAAATAAAATACATTTGCAGTGCCTATTTTATGTTCAAATTTCGGGCTTAATATTGAAGCCAATGCGCCTAATGCAATAAACGAAAATAGTGCCAAACCGATTTGAAATTTTGAATATCCGAGTGACTTCCATAAAAAGGGTAATAATATTGAACATGATGTTGTAATCAAAGATTTTAGCATTGCTATAATATTTAGTATATTTAGT